>NZ_RHOD01000005.1 GCF_003946095.1 Levilactobacillus lindianensis
ATACCGTGGTGAAGCCGCTTGAGTAAAGACGCTAAAATTATAGTATTTCATCTGTCAACTTGACAGGGACTAGTACACAATGGTCTTCGTGGGACTTTCGTTAAATCAAGGTTTAATAGCTGTCACCATTCATGATGGAGCTCTTGACGATGACGTAGTCCACCGTTTGGATGTCGAGCAGGTTACGCCCACCGGCGTAAGAGATGGAAGACTGCAGGTCTTCGTGCATGGCATTTAAGGTATTGGCAATGTCGCCACGGAAAGGCACCAGCATCTGCTTTCCCTCAACGTTACGGTAGGCCCCTTTTTGCTTCTCGGAAGCGGATCCCCAGTATTGCTTGAAGGTCCGGCCGTCGATCGTTAGGAGACTACCAGGGGACTGTTCGTGGCCGGCGAGCATGGAACCAATCATCACCATGCTGGCACCGAAGCGCACGGATTTGGCAATGTCCCCGTTGTAGCGAATCCCGCCATCGGCGATGATTGGTTTACGGGCAGCCTTGGCACAGAGACGTAAGGCTGCCAGTTGCCAGCCTCCAGTCCCAAAACCAGTCTTGAGCTTCGTGATGCAGGCTTTACCAGGACCAATCCCAACCTTAGTGGCGTCCGCACCGGCATTCTCTAGTTCACGTACGGCTTCCGGCGTCCCCACATTACCAGCGATCAGGAAGGTCGTAGGCATAGTTGTCTTGATCTTCTTGATCATTCGAATCACGGAGTCACTGTGACCGTGGGCAATGTCGATGGTGATGTATTCGGGAACCAGGTCGGCTTCCGCCAGTTCATCGATGAAGGCTTGTTCATCAGGCTTAACGCCGACACTGATGGACGCAAAGAGTGATTTGGCATGCATCCGGGCAATGAATCCGCGCCGTTCTTCTGGCTGGAAGCGATGCATCACATAGAAATAATCGTTTTGGGCGAGCCAAACGGCTAAGGGTTCGTTAATGACCGTTTCCATGTTAGCAGGTACGACCGGAATCTTGAACCGGTGAGGCCCAAACTCAATACTGGTATCGGCTTCGGAACGGCTGTCAATGACACATTTGTTGGGAACGAGTTGAATATCTTCGTAGTCAAATACTTCGGTTGGGTGCATGGCAATCACTCCTTGATAAGGTTAGGCGTTCCAGATGGGCTGGAGCACGTTGGTTTGTTCACGATCAGGGCCAACGGACAGGGTGGCAATGTCGACGCCAACGAGTTCGGCCAGGCGCTTCACGTAATTTTGTGCGTTAACTGGTAATTCTTCAACGGCCTTGCATTGCGTAATGTCTTCGGTCCAGCCGGGAAGTTCTTCATAGATCGGTTCGCAAGCGTCGAGGGCCGTCAAACTTGCGGGGTAGTGGTAGATGGTTTCCTCATTTAGGTTGTAGGCCTTGCAGATCTTGACGGTCTTGAGACCGGTCAGAACATCGAGACAATTGAGAGATAGCGTAGTCAATCCAGAGACGCGCTTGGCGTGACGAAGAACCACACTGTCGAACCAACCGATTCGCCGTGGACGTTTCGTGACGGTTCCATATTCATGGCCGGTTTCTCTGATGGTGTCCCCAATTTCATCGAATAATTCGGTTGGGAATGGGCCGTCACCGACCCGAGACGTATAGGCCTTGCAGACACCAACGACGTGGTCAATCTTAGTTGGACCAACACCGGCACCGATGGTAACCCCACCGGCAACGGGGTTCGAAGACGTCACGAAGGGGTAAGTCCCGTGGTCAATATCTAACATGACTCCTTGGGCCCCTTCAAACAGAACATTCTTCCCGGCATCGATGGCATCATTGACGACCACGGATGTGTCGGTAACATGACTCTTAATTTGTTGGCCTAAGGCATAGTACTCGTTGAAGACGTCGTCAAAGTCGAGTGGTGCGACGTCATAGAGTTTTGTTAAGACGTTATTTTTTTCAATTAAGTTTTGGCGTAATTTATCGGCGAAAATGTCGTGATCCAATAAATCCGCGATACGAATTCCAATTCGTTCGGCCTTATCCATGTAAGCTGGGCCGATTCCTTTATTTGTGGTGCCAATCTTGTTTTCCTTGGCCTTTTCTTGGGCCTGGTCTAACAAGATGTGGTAAGGCAGAATCACATGGGCTCGATCGGAAATCCGTAAATTATCGGTCGAGACGCCATTTTCATGGAGGTACGTCAGCTCTTCAATCAGAGACTTCGGATTGACGACAACCCCGTTACCAATGACGCTCAGCTTATCCGCGTAAAATATCCCTGAAGGAATCAAGCGTAACTTGAAGGTCTGACCATTAAAGACGATGGTATGACCGGCGTTGTCACCACCCTGGTAGCGAGCAATGACATCAGCCTTCTCACTCAGAAAATCCGTGATCTTTCCTTTACCTTCATCGCCCCATTGACTACCAACTACTACTGTTGATGACATAACAACACCTCATCGCTTTATTTTACTGAGCCGAACGCCCAGCAAGATTCAGTGTATCAAGTTCGGATTTAAAAATCAAGTGAAATGCGAACTATTTTTAAATAAATAGTGATGAAAGTTCTGAATATTCAGTTAGGAAACGAATTATCCCCTTAAATAATAGCTAAAAGGTGGCTAAATTGGGACGAACTATGATATGATAGCTAGCGGAGTAATTCGCTAACTATAAAATAAATGTTCGTCTTTTAATTCTTTTCTGATATAGGAGGAAGCGCATGTTAGAACGTTATACCCGCCCGGAAATGGGTCAAATTTGGTCATTAGAGAATCAGTATCAGTCCTGGTTGGCCGTTGAAGTTGCCATTGATGAAGCCTGGGCTCAGGTCGGTGAGGTGCCAGTCGCCGACGCCCAGAAGATTCGGGAACACGCGACGTTTGATGTCGATCGGATCGCTGAAATTGAAGCCGTGACCCACCATGATATGGTTGCCTTCACCCGCAACGTCTCCGAGTCACTCGGGGCTGAACGTAAGTGGATTCACTTTGGGGTTACGAGTACCGATGTCGTGGATACAGCCCAAGGCGTGCGGTTAAAGCAGGCTAATGTGCAAATTCGGCAGAGCTTGATGACGCTGATTGAAACATTGGGTAACCTGGCGCGCCAGTATAAGGATACGGTCATGATTGGCCGGACTCACGGGGTTCAAGCCGAACCGACGACTTTTGGTTTGAAAGTTGCCCGTTTCTATGCGGAGATGCAACGTAATCTAGACCGCTTTGACCGGGTAGCCGCCGGTGTCGAGACCGGTAAGATTAGTGGGGCCGTGGGGACGTTTGCCAACGTGCCACCAGAGGTTGAGGCTTTTGTGTGTGATCAGCTAGGCTTGACACCACAGCCAATCGCTAGTCAGGTGCTCCCACGGGATCTCCACGCCGATTACGTGGCCACCCTGGCTCTGATTGGCACGAGTGTGGAGAACATTGCGACGGAGATTCGGGGTCTCCAACGTTCGGAGATCCATGAAGTTGAGGAACATTTCAATCCCGGCCAAAAGGGCTCATCAGCGATGCCTCACAAACGGAATCCGATCGGTTCTGAAAATGTGACGGGGCTAGCCCGGGTCCTGCGGGGCACTATGGTGACGGCCTATGAAGATGTCAGTCTGTGGCATGAACGGGACATCTCGCATTCTTCTGCCGAACGGATGATTTTACCAGAAAGCACGACGTTATTGGACTACATGTTGCACCGGATCAATCGTATTTTGACCAATCTGGACGTTTTCCCAGAGACGATGCTGGCCAACATGAACCGGACCTATGGTCTGATCTATAGTCAACGACTGTTATTAAAGTTGATTGAATCCGGTTTGAGTCGCGAGGCAGCTTACGACTTGGTTCAGCCCTTAACCGCTCAGGCTTGGGACCAACAAGTTCAGTTCCGACCACTGGTTGAGGCCAACGCGACCATTACCGCTCGGCTGACACCGGACCAGATTGCCGATGCCTTTGACTACCATTATCACTTGCGCCGAATTGATTTGATTTTTAAACGACTGGGTTTAGACTAAGTCCGAGATTACGAAGGGTAAACAAAAAACGAACCCCTTAGGAGTTCGTTTTTTGTTTACCCTTCATAGGCTTGAACCGTGACCTTCTTCTGACCTGAGAGTAAATGGAAGATATAAACGATCTTGCCGTTCTTTTTGATGACCTTGCCATGTTTCGTTTTCTTCGTATAGTAGCCAGCCCGTGCCCAGGTTTTCTTGGCCTTAGGAGCTTTGATTGTGGCTTTAAAGGTCCCACGTTGATTTAAGCGAGCGAACTTGTAACCTTTATAAGTGGTAATCCGTGCCCATTTGGCGTGATGTTTCTTGGCATTGGCGTGATTGTGAATGGCAACGGTCCCTGTGACCTTCACTGCCTGATTGGACTTGGTTTTCGTCGAGGTCAGCTTAGAAACCTTGTAAGCATAGGCGGCTTGTTTTACTTTGAAGGCTTTGACCGCTTGATTGACCTCGGGGGACACCGCAGCCGAGACTTGCGCCGCGGTGGCGGCATTCTTCAAGGCCGCTTTGGACTTCGACCGGTCGATAGCGTTTGAACCGTTGACATAGTCGTTGCGGATAATTTTAAATTTTACGCCGGTGTAGCGCTTGACGGTGGCCATCATGGCAATCAGGGCCGCTCGCGGTGACTTGGTCTTGGCGTAGGTATTGTTGTAAGCCACGTCTGCCTTGACAATAATGGCTTTCGCTACCTTATTGCTGAAGGTGGCATATAGCCAGGCCGCCATGCCGACTTCAACATCGGCATTGGCCCAGTGTTTGATTTTGACGGTCACGACCTTGGTGGCTGCCTGCGCCGTGACGGGGTGGTTAATAGCGGGGATGGCTGGTGCGATGATACCAAATCCCAAGATGGCGATTAGGGTGAGAGTGGTGGCTTTTAACTTATTCATGGGGAACGCCTCTTATCTCGGCTCATCCAACGCGGAGGACCGTTAATTAGTTTCGTCTAATAACGATTTACTCGACTGATAAGTTAAGTATACCACCCGACCCACGCAAAAACCGCCACACCTTCCGAAAAGAAGGATGTGGCGGTTTTTATTGAGGAGTGAGGTCACTTAGGGGGAGTGACACTCAGTTAGAGGAGTGGCTAGGCTTGAGGGAACCTAACCAATGATCGGATTCTCTTTGGGGAAGAGAATCTGTAAGGGATTGGATATAGAATTTGACTAGTAACAGCTCTTGGCTAATTACTATGATGATAACTATACCCGGACTTTGTGACGAGAAAAGGGGGCAGACTGTGATGACTTTTTGATCATTTGTTAAAGGAAGTCTAAACCTGTGAATTTTCTTCGACGGGGTCGTCAAAGTAGGTCTTTAAGAACTCCGTCACGTGGGCGCGGTAGCGACTTGGGTTGATCCAGAAGCTCTCGGCATGCGAGGCGTTGCGGACGATCCAGAGTTGCTTGGGCGCGTGGGTGGCGGCGTAGTTCTCATAGGCCATGCCTACCGGCACATAGACGTCCTTTTCTCCGTGGATAAAGAGAATCGGGCGCTTGTTCTTCTTCAGCTGTTCGGTAGCCGTGACGTCGCCGAGGTAGTAGCCGAGCCGGCGCTTAGAGATCGTGCTGACCAGGGGCTCGAGCGGATACTTTTGTAAATGAAATTGGCGTTTGAGCAGGTAGGTCAATTCCGCTTCAATGCTGGAGTAGCCGCAGTCGGCGATAATCGCCTTGACCTGAGATGGCAGGCTTTCACCGGAGAGCATCTCCATTGTGGCCCCACCCATGCTGACGCCGAAGAGGAGAATCTTAACGTTGGTGTTGGCACGGTCGATGACCTGTTGAATCCATTGGAGATAATCCAAGCGGTCGAGCCAGCCGAAACTGATGTACTTACCGGCACTCTCCCCGTGACCGCGGTCGTCGGGTAAGAGGACATTAAAGCCTAGCTGGTGGTACATCTGAGCGAAGTTCGCCATGGTTTCTCCATTTCCCTTATAGCCGTGGGAGATGATAACGGTCTTGTGGCTCGGCGTTTCCGCGGGGATGTATTCGGCCACCATTCTATTTTTAGGATCGTGTTCGTGGAGATACCACTTTTCCTTCTTAACCTGCTTAAACCAGTCGACGTAGGCGTAGTAGGCATCCGCGTACTTTTGCTTGTCGGCGGAGGTTTCGGGAACGTAATTGACCCGTTTGAAGGCAAAATTAAACAGGCGTTCACTGGCGACTAAAGAGGTTGCGGCCAATCCGACTAGGGGAAGTGCCCAAGTCAATGTTTTCTTTTTCATCTAATCAGGTCCTTTCTGGCGAGGGGGTTAAAAAACCAGACTACCCGTAACTGCGGTTAGCCTGGCGCTCGTTTAGTCTAAATAGAGTTTCTTCAAATCCTTGATATCTCCGTTGGAAACATTGAGGACATCGTGCAAGTAGTCTTGCGTTCCACCATACTGGGTGTTAATAATCTTCATGGCGGCATCGAAGTAGTCGGCATGCACCGTGTACAGGGCGCGCATGTTCGTGACGAAGGTCTCGTTTAAGCCTTGGGCCTTGGCCTCGGCAGCCTGACGGTCCACGCGAGGAGCGACAGCCCGATTGGTTAACAGGTAGTCTTGACGAATGACCTGAGGATCAACGCCTAAGGCACTCATCGCAAAGAAGGCACCGATCCCGGTGCGGTCCTTACCGGCCGTACAGTGGAAGAGGACAGCCTGGTCGGTGTGATCGTTTGCCAGTAGCGTGGCAAAGAAGTCGTGATAGGCATCTTGGGCAGTTTGCAAGGTAATCATCTGGCGGTAAACATCTAACATGTGTGTGTGACCAGCCTGATCGTTTTTGGAAAAGCGGGCCGCCAATTCTTCCTGACTAGCGGAAGCGTCGGTCTCGTCATCGGCTGGAAAGACTGGCAAGAAACGATAGGTGACGCCAGCCGGGACCTTATCGGGTGCCTGGCGTTGCTCATCCTTGGAACGAAAATCAACGTCGGTAATGACCCCATAGTCACTGAGGTGCTGTTGGTCAGCGGGGGTGAGATCCGCTAAGCCGGCGGTTCGAACTAATTTATGCCATTTAACGGTGTGCCCATCAATCGTGGGGTACCCTCCCAATTCGCGGAAGTTAATCCCTCCGGTCACATCCAGCATTCGATTATTTGTCATGTGTTCCCACCCTTTCAAATATTGTTTGTTACCCGTCCTATTCTACCGGTTTTTCAAGAAATTACCTAGTAATTGATTCTGGGGGAGGCACTTTGACCCCAAACGCTGTATACTGACACTATGAGTTCAGATAAATTTTGCTGTAATGGGGCTGAGAAATTGGATCGCCTCCAGCGGTCGTGGGGTGTCATCCTATGAGGCACGCCTGAAGCCAAAGGGCGGTCTTCGGGCTCAGCTTCAAGCCCCACAAGGGGCGTGGGTCTTAAAACTGGCCTATGCTGTAAGACCGGATAAGTCGCCGGCCTAACAGCATCGACACAGGATGGCGTCTGCTGGCCGCAGGCGCTCCCAAGTACTAGCAATGCATACAAGAGAGTTTTGAGAATTAATGAAGGGTTAAAGATAAGGGTGATAGTCGTGAGTTTGCGTGGGAAATGGCTACTCTTCAAAACCAAGCATAGTCAACTCAAGCAACAGATGCAGCAGGCATTTTTACAGCCTAGCCGGCGCAACCAAGCCGTTGTTCCCCAAAAATTTCCGGCTAATATTGTAACCAAGGAGCGGACCCTCTTCGGTGGCCGTCTCTTAACTGCGGGTTCCGGGGCGCCCCAGCCACAACACATCCTGTTATTTCATGGCGGGGCGTATACAATGCAGGGAACCAAGAGCCATCGGCAAATGATGGTGTCTTTAATTGAACAAGCTAACGTTCGGATAACCTATGTGGACTATCCCTTGGTGCCAGAAGCCACAGTTGAGGAAACCGTGGTGTTTGTCATGAATGTTTATAGCTACTTGTTGGCACAATATCCAGATGACGAGTTCTTCCTAATGGGAGATTCTGCTGGGGGTGGACTGGCGTTAACGCTACTGCAGCAGCTGGCGTTACGCCAAGATCCAATGCCAGTGGGGACGATTTTAATCTCGCCGTGGACTGACTTAAGTATGATGAATCCCGATCTGACGGCCGCCGCCAAGCATGATCCCTTCCTAACTCTGGAAACCTTGAAACGCATTGGTTACGAGTATGCAGGAGCGTATCCTGTCACGGATCCCTTGGTTAGCCCAATCTATGGGAACTTCGATCACTTAGGAAAACTCAAGTTGTACTTTGGGACCAATGAACTCTTGCAGGCCGACGATGAGCGACTCTTACAGAAGCTCTCGGCTGCGGAAGGGACACCGTTTACCGCCCACGTCATGGCGTCCATGCTTCATGACTATATTCTCTGGCCGCATCTGCCGGAAACCAAGCAGACACTAAAAGAGATCAAGCAGTTCGTGTTAACAGGAAAATTAAATTAAGACTAATAAAGCCATCCGGAAAATCCGGATGGCTTTTTCAATCAAATTAGTTTAGACGTCAATGTGGTGTTTCAGCCGGGGGAAGACGTGGAAGTCCGCCCAGGCCATGACAATGCCTTGCGTAACGAGAGCCCAGACCGTTCCGAAGCCGATGGCGTGAAGGTCCCCAGTAAATAAGTAGGACAGGACGATAATTGTCAGCGGTGGCAGGTAGCTGACCCACTGCGCCAGAACCGCCGATCCTCGCAGGTATTTGAAACGTAGAATGTAGGCCAGGTCGTCGTTAGGGTGCATGATGATATTGCATCGTTGGTAGATGGATACGGCGAAGGCCACCCCGAAGAGGCCGATAATGTCGAAAATGACACGGCCGGTCAGGTTGAGCTGATTGACACCTAGCCAGTTCCACAAGTACCCGAACCACTCGACTAGGTAGCTAAAGGGGAGAATATACAGCAGGTTGGAGATGAAGCGTCGCCGGTCGAACTTGCCTAACAGGATTTGATTTAATAGGGTCACCGCAATCCCATAGAGGAAAAGGGTGGTTCCCAGTGGCACGTGAATCCAGTTCGATAGGTTGACCGATGACCCCGTCCAAACGGCACTCCCCAGGTTAGTGGAGATAGTCAGTGCGTTAGCGGCAGAGTTTAGCAGAATGGAGAATCCTAAAAAACGCATTCGTTGCCCGTAATCCTTCATCTTTGCCACAAACTCACCCGCTCTTCATTCAGTCTATTCTCTAGTGTAGTGGAAGTTGCGGGGAAGTGAAAGCCCTTTACTGCAATTTTACAATTTGGGCATCCGTTTAGCGGCTCGCTGGATGAAATTCACGAAAATCTGGCGGGACTCTTCGTGGTGTTTGTACATATTCTCTGGGTGCCACTGAACGGCCACGATCTGGTCACTAGTGGTGGACTCTAGGGCCTCGATGACCTGGTCGTCGGCCTTGGCAATGGCGGTCAGCGTGGGAGCCACGTCTTTGACGGCTTGATGGTGCCGGGAGTTGACGTAGGGCCGGACGCCCATCAGATCACTCAGAATACTAGTGGGATCAACCGTGATGTGATGGCTGGGTTGGTTGCCCATGGCGGCCTGGCTATGTTTTAATTTAGCGGTTGGGTCTTCGCTGAGATCCTGGTAGAGGGTACCGCCCAGCCCCACATTAATCAGTTGCAGGCCCCGGCAGATGCCGAGGATCGCTTTATTTTGAGCGACAGATTGGCGCAACAGCTCGATTTCAAAGAGGTCACGCTTGCGGTAAGTCTTACCCAGTCGCAAGTGTGGCTCTTCGTTATAGAAGGTCGGATCGACGTCAAACCCACCGAGAAAGGCCACGCCATCGAACAGCGGCAGATAGTCCGCCACGTCACTAGGATCGACGCTGGGAAGAATGATGGGTAAGCCACCGGCCTTGACGATCGCCTCGACAGCGGGGCGGGGGGCGAAGGCGGCGTTTCGTTCATTAATGATATTGGTAGCCTCGTCGAGAGTGTCGGCGGGTAAAGCAATTCGTGGGCGCATGGCGTCGCTTCCTTTCAGACAGTTAGTTACCGCCCAGTATACCCATTTCGCTACTTATTTGTCATCATTAGGTTACCTAACCTTGACGAAATAGTTCACAAAATCGCGGTTTAATCTTATAGTAGAGAAGTGGAATAAAATAAAGCGAGGTAAACAAGATGACAGAACGGCAATTGATTCAAGAAATTTTGAATTCCGAAGCGATTGAATACAGCTTTGAAAACGTCGATGAAGATTCTAAGGAATACACGCTTTTATTAAAGAAACAAGACAAAGACGTGCGGCCAATCGAAACACTCAATGAAGAGATTAAGAAGTACTTCCAGAGCGCTGATTTCGATTATCATGAAGACATCAATCCTGATGGCGACGGTGATATCCGTTTGGTCATCAAGCGGAGCTAAGCGTCACAGAACTAGAAGTTAACGGCCGGTCACTCAGGTGGCTGACCTTTTTATTTGGGAAGGAGATCCGGACATGACCCTGATGGAACTCTATCAGTTGATGGCTAAAGAAATGGGCCCCCAACCTTGGTTGCGGCCCGGAACACCGTGGGCGGTGACACCGGTGGAAATCATGCTGGGAGCGATTCTGGTTCAGAACACGAACTGGCGAAACGTGGAACCAGCACTGATTAAGATCAAAGCAGCTACACAATTTAAGCCGGCTAAGCTACGGACGTATACGCCAGAAACGTTGGTGCCATTAATTCAAACCAGTGGATTTTACCATCGTAAGAGCGAGGCTATCCTGGCCTTAGCCGATTGGCTGGGAACCGCTAACGATAATCTGACAGCCCTGCGCCAGCGTGATGGGGCTAGCCTACGTCAGGATCTTTTGGCCATCACTGGGATCGGCAACGAGACCGCCGATTACATTTTGATGTATACACTGGATCATGGGACTTTTATGGTGGACACCTATGCTCGGCGACTCTTTACCTGGTTGGGGGCAACCATGCCCAAGACTTATCCGGCTTTTCAGCGGCGAGTTCTTCCCCAGTTAGATTTTGCCCTCACAGATTTTCAGGAATTTCATGCGCTGATTGATGAGTTTGGTAAACGAATTAAGTCCTCAGCAGACTTCGAACAATCCTTCTTAGCGGGTAAACATCTTAATGTTTAAAGCTTAAGAATCTGCCAAATCTAGGCGTGGCTGGGCAAAATTTGCGGGATTTGGCAGGGAACATGCTATGATTAGTGCATTGAAATTGAAACCGCTTTCGATTTTAGCGGTGTTTTAGTTGGAGGGAGACATTACATATGGCATTAAAACAGCCAGAAAATTACCTCTTGGCGATTGACCAAGGGACCAGTAGCACGCGGGCACTTATCTTTGATCACACCGGCCGTAAGGTGATTGAGGCCTACAAGGAAGTTCCCCAATATTATCCGCATACGGGTTGGGTTGAATCCGACGCTAATGAGATCTGGAACAGCGTCCTGTCGGTGATTGCGAGCGCTCTGATCGACGCGTCCATTCATCCGGAAAATATTGACGCCATTGGGATTAGTAGCCAACGGGAAACCACAATCGTTTGGGATAAGATTACCGGTGAGCCTATCTATCACGCCATTGGGTGGCAAAGTCAACAAACAGCCTCGATGGCTAAGGACTTAGTTGCCGCGGGCAAGGCCGAAACCATTAAGGACAAGACCGGCCTCGTGGTCGACGCCTATTTCAGTGCGACTAAGGTACGTTGGATTTTGGATCATGTTCCGGGAGCTCAGGAACGCGCCGAGAATGGCGATCTGTTATTTGGGACTGTTGACAGTTGGTTGGCCTGGAAGCTTTCCGGTGGGAAGATTCACGTCACCGATTACAGTAATGCCAGCCGGACCATGCTCTTTAACATTCATGAGTTAAAGTGGGATACGGACATTTTGAACTGGCTCAACATTCCGGCGGCCATGTTGCCAACGGTAAAGTCCAGCTCCGAAGTCTACGGTGTGACCCAGAACTTCCAGTTCTATGGGGTGGAAGTGCCGATCGCCGGGATTATTGGTGACCAATCGGCAGCGCTCTTGGGACAATTGGCTATCGAACCCGGGAAGGTTAAGAACACGTACGGGGATGGGGCCTTCGTTATGATGAATACCGGGAAGGAACCCCAGACCTCTAAACACAATCTCTTAACGACGATTGCTTATAAAATGAATGGTGAGGTTACCTATGCTCTTGAAGGGTCAATCCTGGTAGCCGGGACCGCATTGGCTTGGTTACATGAAAGCATGCAGATTATCAATAACGTGCCAGAGTCTCGACAGGCGGCGATGGCGTCCACGGATAATGATGAAGTTTACGTGGTACCAGCCTTTAACGGTCTCGGGGCACCATACTGGGATCCCGATGCCAAAGGGGCGGTCTTCGGTCTCTCCCGGGGAACCAACCGGAATGACTTCGTGAAGGCAACACTCCAGTCGATTGCCTACCAGACACGAGACGTGCTTCACACCATGAAGCAGGATACCGGGATTGACATCTCGGAACTGATGGCTGATGGTGGGGCCTCCCGGAACCGTTATCTGATGCAATTCCAAGCCGATATCCTGGCAACCCCGGTTCAACGGGCGGCCGATGAAGAAACGACGGCCATGGGGGCGGCCATTGCGGCCGGCCTAGCCGTTGGTTTCTGGCAGAGTCTCGATGAGATTAAGGAAATTCGCAGTGCCGGTCGTTTGTTCACGCCAAATATGGCAGAAGATCGTCGGGCCCGGTTGTATGCGGGTTGGCAACAGGCTGTTGCGGCAACGCGAGCATTTAAACCGGATCTTTAAAACAAGTGTGTGACGAGCTGTTTGTCACATGGTTCAGTTAAATAGAATTGGAAATTAAAAGAGTCGGGGATTTTCTCCTCGGCTCTTATTTTGATCTATTTGTATTTTGCTTCTAATTGACTCATCCAGTAGCCTAAGACTACGCCAGCCACCAGGGCCGCTGCACTGGCTAATAAGGTGCCAATAGTGGCGCCTGCGTAAGAGATGCTTTCAGCGGCGTGGCTGTTAGGAATCAAGATCAGAGCGGTGCTGGCGACCACGATTCCTAGAATAAAGTGGTACACGCGTGAATGAAAACGGTGGATCAAGTAGTCCATCCCCTTAGAGAAGAGGGCCATCGAGAGAATCCCACCAATGGCGATCGGTAAGTAGACACCGAGTAGATCAAAGTTTTTGAAACCGGTCAGCATGGGTGTGAAGAGTCCGAGAATCAGTAGCAGGTTAGAAGGGCTCAATCCTGGAACCAAAACACCCAAGGCAATCAGGGCACCAGCCACCATGAAGCCCCCAAAGTTAGCGGGCAGGGGACCAAAGAGGTCGCTCATGAAGTACAGTAGGCCGGCACTGATAATCAGGGTGTCGAAGAACCAGATCAGATCGATCCCGTCACGGGGTGTCTTGGAGCTAGCTGTCTGGGTCAATGCGGGTAACGTACCAATGATGGCTCCGGCGAAGCCCCAGAGGACCACGACTTGAGCGTGAGCTAAGAGGAACTCTAGTGGAGCAGACAGCAGGGCAATCCCCACGATCCCGCCGATGCCGACCGGGACGAAGTACCAGAAGTCGCGTTTGAAATTCTGGCGGAAGTGGGCCATGAAGCCCAGTAGACGTTCATAAATTCCCAGGATGGCGGCGAGAACCCCACCGGATACACCGGGGAGGATAAAACCTAATGCAATAATCACGCCCTTGAAGAAACGCTTCATCGGGGTGTCGGATCGAGTTGTTGGCATATGGCTCTCCTTTTATGAGGGTTAGTCGTTAGGTATCAAATTAGCAAATCCCACTGGAAAAGGCAACTAAATCGGAAGGTAGGGTCAAAACCTTAAGGATAACTTGAAAAAAGTGCGTTAAGTATCTTGGATTAGATCCCTTACCGCACAAAATAAAAACCCACTGGGTTACAGTGGGTTTCAAAGCTAATCTTTACTTTTAGGTTGAGACCAGTAGTGTGCGCGTCCTAGAAGATCGCGAGACCGCACGTCAGCTGGGACAAAGCCACGGCTGAACAGGTGCTTAAAATACATCAGGTTGTACAAAGACCCCCACAGGACACTCCGAACAACTGGCCATAGGGCGATGAACTGCGTGAGTTGTGTAGGTGTCAGGACCATGGTCAGGAGCATCGCGCTTCCGAGCTCGATTCCCATGATACATAACAAGTTGTACCAGTCGGCCCGAAAGATCGTCGGGAACGGGGGGAAGAAGAACATGGTCCAAGAAAAGCCAACCTTGGCAATTCGCATGTTCCCCGTCTCTGGGTTAACGACGGTTGCGTAGTTCGGCGGTAACGGCAGTCCTTGAGGGCCGTTACCATTTTGGTTATTTTGATCATCATCGTTAAAGCCCTTGAAAGGATCTTGCATGTCATTTGCCAACTTTCTACAGAATTAAAAGCCAATTTATCGTTAGTTAAAAGTCTAACACGAAAACCGGGACCTGCCTATTAATCTATTGACGCCGGGTAAGTTTCACGACGGCTTCACAACGGGCGGTCTGGGGCATCATATCAACCGACTGAATGTAGTCGACGTGATAATCGTGAACCAACGCCACTAAGTCCTTGGCCAGCGTGGAAGGGTTGCAGGAGACGTAGACCAACTTCGCTGGTCGAACCGCTAAAATCGTGTCGATCAGGGTGTCGTCTAGGCCAGTGCGGGGAGGATCGACCACAATGGCATCCGGATGAAAGCCAGTCATGATCCACTTAGGCAGCAGGTCTTCGGCGGTTCCCAGTTCGTAATGTGCATTGGTAATACCGTTGGCTTCCGCGTTAGCGTTGGCATCTTCGACGGCTTCGGGAATGACATCCATCCCCCGAACCTCTTCGGCGACGTCAGCCAGTGACAAGCCGATCGTTCCGATACCGGAGTAGGCATCGACGACCGTTTCGCCCGGTTGTAAATCCAAAGCCTTCTTAGCCTCGGCGTAAAGCACTTCCATTTGTGCCGGGTTGAGTTGCAGGAAGGCCCGAGCAGAGAGCTTGAAGGACAAGCCGTCCAGCTTTTCGGTAATCGCTTCGGCACCGGCTAAATGTTTGGTTTCCTCACCCCAGACTAAAGAAGTTTTGCCAGGGTTAACATTTTGCATAACGGAAGTGACCTGAGGAAGTTCCTTAGTGATCCGTTCGAGCAATTCCCGTTTACGAGGTAACTTCTGAGAATTCGTAATGAAGACCAGTTGAACGTCGTCGGTATTGGCGGCGGCCCGGACAACCAGAGTCTTCACGATTCCGGATCCTTGTTCTTCATCGTAGATTGGCATGTCCAAGTCCTGCAGCAGGCCCACAACGGCCCGCATAACGGTCATAACGACCGGCATTTGAACGGAACACGTTGGGAGATCCACCAGATCGTGACTCCGTTCGGCGTACAGGCCGGCTTCAATCTGGCCGTCGGCGTTACGGCGAACCTGGAATTGGGCCTTGTTACGGTAGCCGTAAGGATCGGCCATGCCTAAGGTTGGACGGAGGTCGAAGTGTTTAAAGCCCACGGGTTGATACCGTTCCAGTGATTGGCTGACGATGTCTCGTTTGAATTTCAATTGTTCAGGGTAGGCTAGATGTTCCAGCTCGAAGCCCCCAACCTCATCGGCATAGCTGTCACGAGGTTCTACTCGGTGAGGACTGGCTAGACGAATCCGGTGAATCTTAGCACGCAAGAACCGTTGAGCGACACTGGTCACCTCGGCGACGACTTCTTCGCCGGTCAGGGCGCCAGGAATGAAGACGGCCATGCGTTTGTAATAGCCGATCCCTTCCCCGTTGATCCCCATGCGCTTGATGGTTAAAGGAAAGCGTTGGCCAACCTCGACCTGCACCTTAGGTTCTTCCTGGCGGGGACGACGGTTGTTTTGGTGGTACTGATTAGAATGATTTCGTGACTCGTAATTTGCCATATTTTCTCCTATAGAGTTGTCTTGAGTGTAGCTAAATCGCCATTGAATTGATCTGCTTAAGGTGGCCAAAAGCCACGCTACCGAATGAGTACGGTCCTGAACATTATACCAAACTTTATGGCGTCTCGGGAGCCTGTGAATTTTTGCCTAAATTGAAGTCGCTTCCATAGGCAAGGCTGTGGGATTTGAGTACAATAATGGTATGCAACGACTTTTATGCGGAA
Source organism: Levilactobacillus lindianensis (assembly GCF_003946095.1). GTDB lineage: Bacteria > Bacillota > Bacilli > Lactobacillales > Lactobacillaceae > Levilactobacillus > Levilactobacillus lindianensis. The sequence goes on from NZ_RHOD01000005.1 coordinate 16,026, forward strand.
GGGGCGCTAATCGTGAGTCTATTGACCTTGGAAAACGTGGGGTATCAAGTCGGACAACAGCAGATTTTACGGGGTATCAGCTTGGCTATTGATGCCGGCGAGTGGGTCACCTTTGCTGGACCGTCCGGTGGTGGGAAGTCCACCTTGGCACGCATCATCGCGTCACTTTTGAGTCGAACCAGTGGGGAGCTGACCTTCGATGGCCAGCCGATTGACAGCTATGATCCGATTGCCTATCGCCGGCGAGTCTCCTACAGTTTCCAGCAACCCACGCTGTTTGGGGAGACGGTCAGAGACAACTTGGCCTTTCCTTATCAGATTCGGCAACTGCCTTTCGACTCACAACGCGCGATTACGGCCCTCGAGTATGTGGGCCTCGCTGGGGCCGACCTGGATAAGGCCGTGATTGACCTCTCCGGGGGACAGCGTCAACGGGTAGCCCTGCTACGCAATGTCATGATCTATCCTGAAGTGTTGATATTAGATGAAGTGACAGCTGGTTTGGACGCTGAAAATAAGGCCTTCGTTTGGTCTCTAATCGATCACTTTAACCAGGAGGATGGGATCACGATCCTCACAATTACCCATGATCAGTCTGAAATTACTGCGGCTAAACGGTTGGTGACCGTCGTCGACGGCCAAATAGTTCCGGGAGGTGCCTCATGAATCTAGCAGTGAACAATCAATCTCTGGTACTTGCGTTGGGGCTCGTTATGATTGCCCTAGCGATTGGCTGGAAGGAAAAGTTAGGTATCGACCGCGATATGATTATCGGGGTTGTCCGGGCAGTCATCCAACTCTTTGTGGTGGGGTATCTGCTGAAGTATGTCTTTCGAATTGCCAACATTTGGCTAACAGCCATCTTGATTTTCATTATTATTTTTAATGCCGGCTATAACGCAAAACAACGAAGCGGTGGCATTCCGAAGGCACTTCCGATCTCGGTTGGCGCGATCCTCATCAGTACGGGTGTGACGTTAGGGGTGCTGATGCTGGCGGGAGCCATCAAGTTTATCCCGTCGCAGATGATTCCGATTTCTGGCATGATCGCGTCGAATTCCATGGTGGCGATTGGCCTGTGCTACCGCAATCTCAATGCGCAATTCAAGCAAGAGCGGCAGGCGGTGCTGGAAAAACTGGCATTGGGAGCTGATCTCAAGGATGCTTCCCGAGATATCGTTCGTGCCAGCATCAAGACGGGAATGCAGCCGACGATTGATTCCGCTAAAACCGTGGGAATCGTGAGTTTACCGGGGATGATGTCTGGCTTAATCTTTGCCGGTGTTGACCCAGTCCGTGCGATCAAGTATCAAATCATGGTGACATTTATGCTGATGTCGGCCACCAGTATCGGGTCGGTTTTGGCCTGCTACTGGGCTTACCGCGGCTTTTATAACGAACGCAAACAGTTACAGGTTCCATCAAATTAGGAGGGTGTAAAACTTATGACACAACGAAAAGTAGCACTGGTTACGGGAGCCTCATCGGGGATTGGCAATGCCATCGCTCGAAGTCTGCATCGCAATGGGGTCACCGTCTATGCCGGGGCCCGGCGAGTTAGTCGGATGAATGATCTGGATGATCTAGGCATCACAACGCTGGCATTGGACGTGACGGATGCTAAGAGTGTGGAGTCCGTGGTCAATCGGATTGTCAGTGAGACCGGGCGAATTGACATCCTGGTCAATAACGCTGGGTACGGGCTGATGGGGGCCATTGAAGACGTGCCGTTGAAGCAGGCCGAGGATCAGTTTGCCGTGAACCTCTTTGGGGTGGCTCGGCTGATTCAGTCGGTGCTACCGATGATGCGCCAGCAACATGCCGGCCGGATTATCAATGTGACGTCGGTAGACGGCAAAGTTGCGCAGCCCCTAGCTGGATGGTACGTTGCGTCTAAATTCGCCTTAGAGGGACTCTCAGATACCCTCCGGCTGGAGTTAGCTCCCAAGGGCGTCCACGTGGCCGTTATCGAACCCGGGGCGATCCGGTCTGCTTGGGCGGATATTGCCACCAATCACCTTAAGGCAACTTCCGCGGACGGTCCTTATCAAGAAGCGGCCGCCGATGCGGGGCGAGTTCTGCAAGTGATTAAACGTTTCTCCAGTGAGCCTCGCGTGATTGCCAGATTAGTGGACCGCGCTGCTCTGTCACGGCGGCCCAAGACACGGTACTCGGCTGGGGCCGGGAGTCAAATCCTCTGGGTCCGCCGTTTTCTCTCGGATCGGACGATCGATCGGATGTGGGGATTAATTAGTATGGCTGCCAAACAAGTCATCCGATAATCTAAGAAGCGTTGACGATTGGGTATTTCCTGTTATGCTGGAAGTAACCAGAACACTAGGGGTGTCCGTTAATTGGGCTGAGATGCGTGTTGCACGCGATCCCTTGGAACCTGTCAAGTTCACACTTGCGAAGGGAATGTGTCGTGATACCGTAACGGGTCACCGGTTCACCCACATTGTGAGCTGGTGACCCGTTTTTTAGATCCTTAAGGAACCGGGGTGTAGGGAGTGGCCCGATCAGACCTAAGGGGGAACAAGACTTATGAAATTAGCCTTGCTAGAAACGCTGCGTCAACAGAATCCAATTGTGTTTAATATCTCGAATTTTGTCACGGTTCAGGACGTGGCGAATGGGTTGAATGCTTTGGGGGCGTCACCTATTATGTCCGAAGAGGTCGCCGAGGCCGATGAAATGGTTGGCTTAGCCGGGGCCGTTTGCCTGAACTTAGGGGCGTTTACGCAGGGACAAATCGAACAGATTCGCACCGTGGGTCGGATCGCCAATCAGCAGCAGAAACCACTCGTGATTGATCCGGTAGCCGTCGGGGCAATCGCCTATCGGCGCGAGGTGGCCGAGGGCCTGTTGACCGATTTCCACCCCGATGTGATTCGGGGGAATGCCGGTGAGATTGCGGCCTTAGCTGGGGTAGCTTGGCAAGCTAAGGGGATCGACGCTGGTGAGGGTGACGGGGATCTCGTTGCCATCGCCACAGCCTGTGCCCAAAAGTTAGCCTGTGTCGTGATTCTTTCGGGACCTACCGACATCATTACCGATGGTGAGCGGGTGGTTAAGGTGACGAATGGCACCCCGTTATTTCAAGTTCACGTGGGATCCGGTGATATGTTATCAAGTATCGTTGCGGCCTTCTGTGCCGTGACTACGGATTACTTCGAAGCGGCCCAAACTGCCTGCATGGTCTTCGCGGCCATCGGTCAGTTAGTGGTCCAGCGGCAACCTCAAGTGGCGGCCGGCAGCTTTACCATGCATTTAATGGATGGGTTACAAATGACAACGGTGGCTGAGATTGAGACGATCGCGGCGTACCAGTTGGAGAAGGGATGAGTTAGTATGGCAAATGAATTTCCACAGACCCTAACGATTGCGGGGACGGATAGTGGTGGCGGTGCCGGTGTGATGGCCGACCTTAAGACGATGCAAGAGCGCAACGTTTTTGGGACCGCCGTTATCGTTGCCGTAACCGCACAAAATACCTTAGGGGTTCAGGACTTCATGGCACTCCCCCAAAAGCTAATTGACGAGCAATTTGCGTCGCTGGCCGCGGATTTTAAGATTCGGGCTTGCAAGACGGGGATGCTGGCGGATGCCAGCCACGTTCACGGCGTTGTGGAAAATTTGAAAAAAGTTGATTTTGGACCATTAACAGTCGATCCGGTTATGATTGCCAAGGGTGGCGCGGCCTTGTTGGCTGACGATGCCGTGGAGACGGTTCGCGACGAACTGATTCCATTAGCAGACGTTTTAACCCCTAATTTACCGGAAGCGGAACGGCTGACGGGGATGACGATCACCGATGAGGCGGCGATGGAAGCCGCCGCAGTGGCCTTACAAGATTTGGGGGCCAAGAATATCGTGATCAAAGGTGGTCACGGTGAATCCGAGGTTGCCCGTGACTTCGTATTGCTCATGGATGGCCGTTCATTTTGGCTGGAAGCACCGCGTGTCACGACGGTGCGGACCCATGGGACGGGTGATACACTGTCGTCCTGTATCACGGCAGAACTGGCTAAGGGCCAGGACTTTGAAACGGCGATTCGGATCGCCAAGAAATTTGTGACCGCGGCAATTGTTCATCCGATTGCGGTTGGCAACGGTCACGGCCCACTGAATCACTGGGCTTATCGGCAAGGAGGCGCTGAATAGCGATGTCAGTAACGTTTGAACCAGGATTATTACGCGCTTACTTTGTGGCGGGCAGCCAAGATGTGCCCGGACGAGATCTGCGAGAGGTACTTGCCACCATGCTTAAGGCGGGAATCACGGCCTTTCAGTTCAGAGACAAGGGAACCAGTAGCTTAACGGCAACGGAACGGGTGGCCTTGGGGCGGGATCTGCGTGAGCAGTGTCGCGCAGCCAGTGTGCCTTTTATCGTTGATGACGATGTTGACTTAGCTCTGACGTTACATGCCGATGGCATTCACGTCGGCCAGAGTGACGCCGGGGTTCAACAGGTTCTGGATGCGGTTAAGCCGCGTGACATGTTCGTCGGACTCTCGTGTTCGACCGCCGAAGAAGTTGCGGCGGCCAACCAGGTGACGGGGATTGCCTACCTGGGGAGTGGCCCCATCTTTCCGACGACCTCCAAGGCCGATGCCGACCCCGTGATTGGGGCGGCCGGCTTAGCAAAATTGGTGACTCAGTCCCACGTGCCGGTCGTGGCAATCGGAGGACTTACGGTAGACACGATGCCTGAAGTAGCGGCAACGGGTGCGGCTGGCGCGGCGGTGATTACGCTACTGACGCGAAGTACCGATCCGGTGGCTGCTGTGGCTCAGATGCGCCAAGCTTTTGCTACTGATTAAATCATTATTTTAATAAAATAAAGGGCGGTTGGAATTTTTCCGACCGCCCTTTATGATGTGAGACAAGTGTTCATTGACCCGAACATGGTTAATACATATATGTATAACGATTGATAACAATAAGATTTTAGTTACACATGAGCCTAGCTGTAATAGTCCTGTAACAAATTAATTTCTAACCAAAAAACAGAAACAGTCTAACCGTTTTTAAGTGCGGCAAGACTGTTTCTGCTTTTAAAGTTGAGGAAGCTAGTTGACTAGGGCTAACTTCACAAATACATTCTAACACGTTGGTGGGGTAAAAGCTACCTGATTAGCGAAACAAATTTAATTAAGTTGTCAGAGAATTTAGGGGCTGAACTGTGAGTGGCTTGATAGCGGTTTGTTAGGTGAACTAGTTTACAGGATGAGATTAATTTAGACGCCCCCGTTGAAAGTGTGAGATACGTTGAAATTGATCAGATCACGATTGAATTTTTTTAAAATATACTTGCACTATCGAACAAACGTTCGTATAATAAAAGCAATCATTGATGGGAGGTGATGGCGATGGATTATCAACAAGAACCACATGGCATGTTCCTGATGATTGATAACAAATCTTTCTATGCCAGTGTTGAGAGCATGGAACGGGGATTGAATCCCTTGGAATCTGTTCTGATTGTGATGTCGGAAGCGGACAACACGGGGAGTGGTCTGGTATTGGCGGCATCGCCAATGGCCAAGAAGGAGTTTGGTATCAGTAACGTCTCGCGACAGTACGAAGTTCCCGATGATCCACGGATCTTAGTCGTTCCTCCCAGAATGAATCTGTACATTCAAAAGAATTTGGAAATCAATAAGATCTTTCGCCAATTTGTCGCAGATGACGATCTGTTTCCCTATTCAATTGATGAATCAATTCTAGATATGACCCACTCTTGGCGGTTATTTGGCAAGACGCCAGAAGCGGTGGCTCGGCGTATTCAGCTGAAGGTACGCCACGAATTAGGACTCTATACGACGGTTGGTATCGGTGAGAATCCGATTCAGGCTAAGTTGGCGTTGGACTTGCAGGCTAAACACGATCACGAGTTGATTGGTCGGCTAACTTACGAATCATTTCCCCAACATATCTGGCCGATTACGGATCTGGAGAAGGTTTGGAGCATTGGTCATCGCACAGCCGTTCATCTGGAACGACTGGGTATTCATAGTATGGGTGATCTGGCTCACGTGAATCCCTATGAATTGCGATCCGAGATGGGGATGATCGGGGCCCAACTCTTCGCCTTAGCGTGGGGAATTGATCGAAGCCAACTGCATCAGGTGCGACCACCTAAGGAGAAGAGTTGGAGCAACTCACAGGTCTTGCCACGTGACTATCGGGTACAGGCCGAGATTGAGTTGGTAATTAGAGAGATTGGCCAGCAGGTCACTTCGCGGATGCGGCATCATCGCCAGCAGGCCGGTTGTGTCAGCCTGTACGTTGGTTTTGCTCGCGCCGATACGGAGAACGACGGGCGAACCGGGTTCGACCATTCTTGTCGGCTCGCACCTACCGATAACGCGCAGACAATTATTATGACACTGTTACGTCTCTTTCGGAAAAACTGGGCGGACCAGCCGGTGCGAAATATTGGCGTGGGGCTTTCACGCCTCAGCCATTGTCAAAATCTCCAGTTGGATCTGTTTCAAGACCCCGACCGGCAGATTAAAAACGATCAGTTCGATCGGGTCATTGACGAATTACGTGATAAATTTGGGAAGACTGCGGTCATTCCAGCCAGTAGTCTGATGCCCGGCGGCACCATGTTGCGGCGGGCGTCGCTGGTTGGTGGCCACAATGGGGGGAATAGTTTTGATTAATTGTGATCAAGAGGCAGAGATTATTGCGACTAGACTTGATCCTTTATTTACGGCGCAGTGGCACTGTCAATATCGCATTGACGTGGTGAACAACCAGTACGGGTCGGCCTTTAATTTCTTTTTAGATATTCGGCGTAAGAATCATCGTGAACGCTCAATTCCCTTGCACACCGTACACACCACGGAGTTAGCCGTCTTGGAAAAAGTTGTGGGGGCGTTGAAGACACATACACAGTTGTCGCTTAATTTTGTCAATTTTGGTCGTGTCCGTTGGCCAGAGAGCCACCGGTGGATCCGCTGAGGAAGTGAAAGGTCATGCATTTACATCATGTGGATAACGATCGCTTGGCCAATGACTTTTTTCAGCGGGACTATCACGATCGTGGGATGTTGAAGTGGGGGGGATTCTATCTGTCGGACCACACGAGTGCATTGGCAAAGATGCATGCGGCCGAACGGGTGGAGGCTCTTCGACCCCAGCAAGCGCAAGACGAGGTTAGCCGTCGCTTGGCCAGTGCTTGGCGGCACAAACGGCCGGTGCATCTCCAGCTAAATGTATGGGATGCCAATCAGGTAGCCGCGACGATCGATGGTCAAGTGGCCGGAGTGGATGAGGACCAAATTGTCATTCGGCTAGCGTCCGGGCGCTACCGATTTTTACAATTGGCCGACATCCGCTGCGTGTCAACCGGGGATGGGGTATGATGAAGTAAAATGAGGAGGTTAGTCAGATGGATTTTGTTGATCTGAAGCCGATTGCGTTGCGTCATACACCGTTAGGCACACGGGGACAGACCCCGAAGGAACACGATTGGCAATTAGACTGGGATAAATTGGCGGCTCTGATTCGGGATAATCAGGACGTCATGGCGGTGGTTCAGGCTGGTTTGGCCGAGGACTGGCTGAATACGCAAGGTACTATTTGGGATGAGAATTTAGGCTATTACCGCTATCCAAATGACAACCGTGAACCGGACGACACCGTATTTTGGGCGGCGTCTACCTGGGCAACACCGGCGATCTTGGTGACTTTCCACAATGAACTGACGGCATCGTTTGCCTGTTACCGGGAAGGCCGCGATCCGGATTTTCATTACTTGGGGCGAAATTAAGTTCTGATAATGGTATTTTGCCAGTCTCCAGGCGGTTTGATCCCAGTCGGTCAATCTCAGTTACGAGTCATGGTTTCTGGAATGAAAAGCCTAGTAAACGAGAAGAAGCCACCGAGAGATCCCGGTGGCTTCTTTTGTGGAGATTGAGTTATGGTAGGTTATGCCAGACGAACTGGTCAGACAATCAGTTCGTCTCGGGGCCAGTATAACATTGCCGTTGCCATTTGAGCAGTGTTTCGTCTAACTTATTCGTATGGACTAGGCATAACATAATAAAATTTTTAAGTGTTGAGACGTCCATTGTCGTGCGAAGCTCGTATAATAAAAACAAAGTGAACGGTGCGTGGGCCTTGCTGGTCATGCGATGAAATTTTGGTCGGCGGTTGACGATAAGTGTTGTGAGCGTCGTTATCGGCGACCCGACCGACGTGTTTTAGGGGGAGTAAGTATGCGGGCATTATGGCGGTTTAACCAACGAATCAACCAATGGCGGGCCATGCGCGCCATTACGGAGGCTTTGCGGGTGGCTTATCCGTTTATTTTAGTCATGGCTTTGCTCGACTTTTTGGGCCAGGGTTGGCTGACTAAGACGGGTTTTTTTTATCAAATTTATCATGTCAAGCAGTGGTTGCCTGCCGTGGATCTGTGGCAACAGCTGATCCAAGCGATTAGCATTGTGATTAATGGTTTGGTGGCGGTCATGGTGGCCTTTACCACGGGGCATTACTTGGCGCGGACCTATCAATCCGACGCTTTAGCGGTGGGGATGACCAGTGCGCTAGCTTTTCTGACACTGAACGTGAATTACATTGCGTTGGGTGATCCTAATCGAAACAGTGCTACTGGCCCATCACAATTTCTCGAAGCTAACCTGGGTCCGCAAGGGATCTTTCTAGCGATCGTCGTTGGTCTTGCGGTCGGGTGGCTAGCGAGTCACCTGATGAAGGGCCTCGGCCGCTGGTGGCTGGCACATCGCCAAACGCCATTGTCTTGGACTGGACGAATTGCCTTGCCCCTCAGTCTCATTCTCCTGGTCACCGTTAGCATCGGGTATGCGCTGAGCTGGTTAAATACCGGGGGCTTAAATACCCTGGTTTACCTGAGTTTTCAGGCGTTAAACACGAATCTTGGGCACCACGGGTTACGAATCTTGGCTATGACCGCTATCAGTAACGGACTGTGGTGGTTGGGCTTGATCGGTCCGATTGATGTGGCCGGGAACAGCTCGGTGACGTCGCTACAAAACCTTGCGTATGCCGTGCAACACGGTTCTGGGTGGGGCGCGCCCCATCCCATTACCCTGCATACGTTAGGGGACGCCTATGCTAACTTTGGGGGTGCCGGGATGACACTGGCACTTCTCATTGCCATTGGGATCGGGTCGCATCAGGCCCGCTATCGGCGTGTCGCTGGGCAGACGTTGTTACCTAATCTGGTGAACCTTAACGAGGCAACCTTGTTGGGGTTACCCGTGCTCTACAATCCCATCTTGCTGATTCCGTTTGTCCTTGCACCAGCGGTCAATATTGCTGTAGCGTGGACCGCAATTTCGTGGAAATTAGTGCCACCGATCGTCTACCCGGTGCCGCGGACCACTCCGGGACCACTTGTCGCCTTTCTAGGCACAGGGGGTGACTGGCGAGCTCTGGCCTTGAGCCTGCTTTGCCTAGTCCTATCGGTTCTCATTTATCTCCCATTCGTCCGGTTACTGAACCTGGAAGGGGGTGCGGACCATGCGGCATAGTTGGTGGCGTTGGCTTATCTTAGGGATGGTCATTGTAGCTGTTTTTATGCCTAGTCAAGCGTGGCTATCCCGGCGGATCAGCCAGTATAAATCAGATTATCAGACCCCGTTGAATCCAATTATTATGGTGCCAGGGTCGAGTGCCAGTCAGAACAGATTCGACACACTCATTACGCAGTTGCGGCAAGAAACTAAGGTACCGCACAGTGTTCTTAAGGTCAAGGTCCTGGAAAACGGTCAGCTATCTTATACCGGGAGTATCAAGCGGGGAGACAATCAACCCTTCATCGTGATTGCTTTTGAAAACAATCGGGATGGGTATTCAAATATTGTAAAACAGGCGGCCTGGTTGAATCTGGCCTTCAAGGATTTAGTCAAGACCTATCGTTTTAATCATTTCTCTGCGTTGGGACACTCCAATGGTGGGCTGGCATTGAGTCTCTTCATGGAAGATTACTTGCCCAAAATCAAGTCGGTCACGGCCGACAAACTCATGACAATTGCCACGCCATACAATATGGAGACGGACAGTACGACTGAGAAGACGCCGATTCTAAAAGACCTGATTGATGGCCGGGAAAACCTACCAAAGAAGCTAGTGGTTTACTCCGTTGCGGGTTCCGAGACGTATTCGAGCGATGGAACGGTTCCTGCTAATAGTGTCAATCAAGGCAAGTACGTCTTTCAAAATCAAGTTGCGCATTACACGCAGATCACGGTGACCGGGGATAATACGACTCACTCGGACCTGCCGCAGAATCGACAGATCGTTCTGCTCATTCGGCAGTACATCTTGCAAGAAGTCTTACCCGCAAAGGATCGTTACACGCCACCGACTAAACAGTCTCGGAATGCAAACTCGGATCCTGGTGAAACGGGGCTACCATAGACTTTGTTATAATGATTGTAAAATGAAACGGATGTGATAGTGGTGAATTTTCGGCAACTCACTTATTTTTTGACGGTGGCGCAGACCGGTCAGATTACCGCAGCGGCTCAGCAGTTACACATTGCCCAGCCACCGCTTAGTTACCAGATTAAACAGTTGGAAACGGAACTAGGGGTCACCCTGTTTAACCGATCCGTCAATGGTGTGACGTTAACCCCGGCGGGCCAACTGTTGCAGGATTACGCGCAACAGCTATTGGATCTGCGCGCGCAGGCCGATAGTCAGGTTAAAGCCTTGGGACAAGGCCTGGCAGGAACGCTAGCCGTGGGGATGGTGTCTTCATCCATCGGAGCTACACCTAATGCCAAGCTACGAACTTTGACGCGCCACTATCCCAAACTTCAGATTCGCTTAGTGGAGGACAACACCTATGGCCTCTTAGACCAGCTACGAAAGCGGCTGATCGACGTGGCAATTGTCCGGACACCCTTCAGTGCCCCAGATCTGGCGAGTAAGTCACTGGCCAGTGAGGCCATGGTGGCGGTCGTGCCCCACAAGTACGATCACTTTCAAGCGACCACGCTGCGGGTCGAAGACGTGGCTCAGGTGCCCTTGATTATTTACCGGCGTTTCACGCACATCTTTGAAACAACTTTTGCCGAGAAGGATCTGACTCCCTTCATCGCTTGTACCTGTGACGATGCCCGGACGGCCGTTCAGTGGGCGGACGCGCGGATGGGGGTGGCACTGGTTCCGCGCTCCGTTGCCGAACAGATCAGTGGGGTACAGACCGCCATTTATCCGATAAACTATCGGCCTTGGCGAACGACGCTTCAGGTGGTCTGGCCAGCTAATCGGGAGCCTAGTCCGTTGGTTCAGCGCTTCATTGACAGTTACTAACCATATCTGAAATACAAATTACACGGCATTCCCATATTTATTTTGTATGGGAATGCCGTGTTTGACTGTAACCGTTTTATTTCAAGCAGTGACGAGTTTCCTGGGTGACTGTGGATTGGGAGGCGTGAACAGACGAGCCAGCATAAGATTAATAATTAAGTCACAAATAAAGATAGACTCAATTATAAACTCCTTAGTACCAGCAATTTACCTTGTGAAAAGTATTCTTACAATTCGTCTATAGCCCGTCACACCGGCTTGCCTCGGGGTCAATAAAGGTTGATAATCAAGGGCGTAGATTGATTGACGAGGAGGAAATAGAGATCATGATCCAAACAGCCTTAATTATGATGGGGGTCGGCATCTTTGCCGGGATCGCCGGGTCTATTCTAGGCATCGGTGGTGGGATGATTATCACACCCATCCTGGCCCTGGGAATGGGTCTAAATATCAAATATGCCATTGGGGCCAGCATTATCGCTGTCATTGCGACCAGTTCTGGCTCGACAATTGCTTATTTACGGGACAACGTGCTGAATTTACGAGTCGCGATGTTCCTGGAAATCGCGACAACCACCGGAGCCATTAGCGGGGCCTTGTTGACGGGAGTCTTGGATCCCAAGTACCTATACCTGTTGTTTGGTTGCCTGTTGGTATTCTCGGGGTGGAACATGTACCGCAAGTTGCGACAAGGGCAAGAGGTGCTGCAACGTGTCGAACCCGACCGGATTGCGACGAAGCTGAAGCTTAACGGAACTTATTACGACAAGGCCGAAATGAAAGATGTTGATTACCAAGTTGAAAATGTCCCAGCCGGATTTACCGTGATGTTTGGTGCCGGTGTCGCTAGTGGCCTGTTGGGAATTGGTTCCGGGGCCTTCAAAGTGATGGCGATGGATACGTTCATGAAGATGCCTTTGAAGCCTTCTAGCTCAACATCTAACCTGATGATGGGGGTCACCGCAGCCGCCAGTGCGACGGTGTACTTCTTTAACGGCTCAATTCTGCCAGGGATTGCGGTCCCAATGGCCTTGGGAATTCTCGGCGGTGCCGTCATTGGGTCGCGGATCATGCAGATCCTACCGGCTCGTTGGATTCGAATTGTCTTTATTCCGATTATTCTCTACATCGGATTACAGATGCTCTTTAAGGGATTGGGGGTTCACTTCTAATGCAGGAAAAACAAGTAGCAACGGCGAAAGAAATGGCCCAAGTCGAAACAATTATCGGCCGGATTCTCCAAGTGGGTGTCATCGTTTCAGCCATTGTGATGTTGATTGGGTTAGTCATCTTTCTCGTAACTGGACAATCTGGTTATCCCGGAAGCACCATGCCACTGAGTATGGGGGCGATCCTAGTTGGTACTTGGCATCTTAAGGCCTATGCCATTATGATGTTGGGCACGTATTGCCTGATTTTGACCCCCGTTTTACGGGTGGTGGTCTCCATCTACGCGTTCTATAAGGAGCGTGACCACCTGTACGTGGCGATTACGACTTTGGTGTTGTTTATCTTACTCTTTGCCCTGATTATCGGGGTTCATGGTGATTAAATGGGAACTGTGGCGTTGGCGGAGAAATCTGCCAGCGCCTTTTTCTTTATTCTGATTGGCTTAGCTGGATTCAGAAATGAATGATTGAATGGACTGCTTGGGATGATGTTATGGGCCAATTGGAAAGTAGGAAAACGTGAGACAGCTAGTGATTGGTAACCATTGATCCTAGCCGGAGTCCCTGGTAGCCGTAGTGGTCAATCTAACGCCGAAGCCATCTTTCAAGTCAAAAGAAAAAGGACGACCGCATTGAACGGTCGTCCTTAAATTTAAAATTATTGGTTTATTGAGCGGTGTAACCACCATCAACAACGAATTCTGAACCAGTAGCGAACTTGGATTCGTTAGATGCAAGGTAAACACAGATGTAGGCGATATCGTTAGGTTCACCGATGTGGCCCATTGGCGTCTTGGTACGAGCTGACATAGCAGCTTCGGCACCTGGAAGATCGTCAACTAATGGGGTCTTGATGTAACCTGGGTGAACAGTGTTAACACGAACGTCGTAGTCCTTCAAAGCACAGTCGATAGCGGCTGACTTGGACATGATCCGAACGGCACCCTTAGAAGCGTTGTAAGCACCCAAGTTAGGGTCACCAACGAAGCCTTCGATTGAAGACATGTTGATGATTGAGGCACCGAGGTTCTTGTTCTTCATCCGTTGGATACCAAGACGGGTACCGAAGAAGACACCGTCTAAGTTAACGGCCAATTGTTGCTTCCATTCGGCAGTCGTCGTGTTTTCAACACTCTTGTTAACGGCCATACCGGCGTTGTTAACGATAGTTGATACGGGGCCAAAGGCTTTTTCCGTAGCATCGAATAACTTTACCCAACCGTCTTCGTCAGTTGCATCATGTTGGAAGAACTGGATAACATCGGAGCCACCAACGCTCTTGGCTGCCTTTTCACCGACGTCAGCGTGACGACCGGTAATCATAACCTTGGCGCCTTCTTCAACGAACTTGTTGGCAACGGCCAACCCAATTCCTAAAGTACCACCCGTAACAATTGCAACTTTACCATCTAAACGATGAGCCATCTGTAATTACCTCCTGAAGTGTAAGTGAATGTTGTCACATGTCTATGGCTCTATTATGTAACAAAACGATCAAAAATGCTAGTCATTTTGTAAATTTTTTTCATTTATTTTTTGAATGGGTTAAAAGTTCGTGATCAAAAAAGGTGTGCTAAACTGGATGTCAAGGCGTTTTGAGAGCAAAAAGTAGAGAGGCGATTGACATCGTGGGCACACGAAAAAAGAAACAATGGCGGCGAAATTTAGCCGTTTTATGGCTAGGAACCTTCATAGCTGGCATGGGGTTCAGTGAAATCATGCCATTTTTATCGTTATATGTTGATGATTTAGGAACGTTCACCAAGGGGCAGCTGACCATGTACAGTGGGGTCACGTATGCCGTGACTTTCTTCGTGATCGCGCTAGTTTCGCCACTGTGGGGGAAGCTGGCTGACCAAAAGGGTCGTAAATTAATGTTATTGCGGTCTTCTTTGGGGATGGCCATTGTCATTGGTCTGATGGGATTTGTTAATAATATCTGGCAATTAATCGGATTGCGATTTTTGCAAGGGTTCTTTGCCGGCTATATTCCCAATGCCAGTGCCTTGATCGCTTCGGAAACGCCGCGTGAAAAGAGCGGCAACGCGTTGGGAATCCTGACGACCGGCTACGTCAGTGGTAATCTGATTGGCCCGGTTCTGGGGGGGATCCTCGCTCAGGTTTTCTCTATTCGCTGGACGTTTATTCTGACGGGGATCTTTTTGATTATTGTCTTCTTCCTCAGTGCAACGTTAGTTCATGAACATTTTACACCGGTGAGTCGAGAACAACAGGCACAACAGGGGAGTTGGCTTAAGCAGGTTCGAGACCCTAGACTCATCATCGTTCTCTTGGTTTCAACGATGATTATTCAAATGGGAAACAACTCTATTACCCCGATTATTAGTCTGTATGTGAAGCAACTTATGCATAATGTGGGACCAATTACCTTGGTGGCCGGGATTATTGCGGCCTTGCCGGGGTTGTCAACGCTGTTGGCGGCACCGAAGTTGGGCGAGTACGGCGACCGTCACGGAACCAGTCGTGTGTTAATCTTTGGCTATATCTTCGCGGTTCTAATGTACTTTCCACAAGGGTTCGTCAGCAGTGTTTGGTTATTGGGGATTTTGCGATTCATGATCGGGGTCTCGGATGGGGCCTTGTTCCCGGCCGTCCAAACCCTGCTAACTAAGAACTCCCCACAGTCGTTGACCGGGACCGTCTTTAGCTGGAATCAATCCTTTCAGGCATTAGGCAGTATGTTTGGCTCCCTCTTCGGTGGGT
Organism: Levilactobacillus lindianensis; assembly: GCF_003946095.1. Classification (GTDB taxonomy): domain Bacteria; phylum Bacillota; class Bacilli; order Lactobacillales; family Lactobacillaceae; genus Levilactobacillus; species Levilactobacillus lindianensis. The sequence goes on from NZ_RHOD01000005.1 coordinate 31,235, forward strand.
TCGTGGCCAATATTTTTAACTATAATGGGGTCTTTGTCTTCACTGCCATCACCTTGCTCGTGAACTTCGGTTTATTGTGGTGGTTGGTCCCAGAAATCCGCCACTTTCGACAACAACGCGCATAGGAGGACTTACAAATGGCAAACGAGAATTTACCGACATCATTTCCAACCGATCCGACTTCATTAGCGGCGGTTGATCGATTTCGCCAGCTCATGTTGAATTATCGGAGTGCTGTGCGGGTGATGCGAACCAAGATTACTTATTTGGATCAGGAATATCAGATTCAGCACGGCCATTCATTAGTGGACAGCCTGCAGTCACGGATTAAGTCGCCAGAGAGTATTTTAGAAAAGGCCCAGCGTAAGCACCTAGACTTCAATCTGGATACGTTACCAGATGAGATGCACGACATCGCCGGCATTCGAGTTATCGTCCGCTTTGAAGACGACATCGTGGCGATGGAACGGCGGTTGGAAAAACAACCGGACATCCGAATCCTGAAACGCAAGGATTACGTGAACAAGCCTAAGGCTAACGGTTATCGAAGCCTGCATCTGATCCTGGCCGTACCGGTGTTTTTGAACGCCGGGGTCGAAGCGGTGACGGTGGAGGTTCAGATTCGGACCATTGCGATGAACTTCTGGGCCTCGTTGGAACACGAGCTCAACTACAAGAAGAATGTCGCCCATCAGGATGAACTGCGACAAGAACTGGTGGCCAAGGCACAACTGGTTCATCAGCTCGATCAGGATATGAATGCCATTAAGAACCAAATTCGGGCAGATAATGATGTTGCGAAAGACTAGTGGATGGGTGTAGTTGGGGTTGGTCACAGTAACCCGCCACGCGTGAAGTTTTGAATCCAAAATAAAAAACCCTGGCAAGTGCCAAGGCTGGTTTGATGATCATGTTTACACTGACGTTACTTGGCACTTGAAGCTTGCTTACGGCCTTCGCGGTTCATGAACCAGATGCCGTTCACTGCAACGAATGCTGCAACGGCTGTAATGGCACCAACAGTCATGGGATCGTACGTCATCTTTTCCAGCGTACCCCCAATATAGCCAATGATTTCACCGAAAATAACGGCCCAAACAACCACGATCAAGTTAGAGAAAAACCACTTCACACGCGTCACCTCACAATCATTATCCATTTTAACACGGTCGCCTGCAATGCGGTAGTTAAGATTATGTAAGCGGTTAAATAATTGGCCTGACGAGGCAGTAAGGTTGCTTGTGTCAGTTGGTTTCGGTATAATAGTCTCTAATAAAATTAAAAGATGGTTGAAGCGACTGCTTTCAAGAATAGTGTTTCCCTTGGGTTGGGGAGGCCATTTTTGAAGTTGTCGCTTTTTTTGTTGAAAAGGAGGCTACTCGTGAACTTATTAATGAGTTTGACGCTGATTCTGCTCGCAACGACTGTGGTGGGTCACTACAGTACGCGTATTGGGATTCCGGCGGTAATTGGTCAGTTGTTGGTGGGGGTCATTATCGGACCCGCAGTCCTGGGTTGGATCAGCTTAACCCACGTATTAGAGAGCTATGCGGAGATCGGGGTTATTATCCTGATGTTCATTGCTGGTTTGGAAAGTGACCTAAAGCTCCTGAAGCGTTATTTGAAGCCCAGTGTTTTCGTAGCGCTGTTAGGGGTCATTGTCCCAATGATTGGGACGTATTTGGTGGGGATGATTTACAATCTTGGCATGGTTGAGAGTCTCTTTATCAGTGTGATCTTCGCGGCCACGTCGGTTTCCATTTCTGTGGAAGTTCTGAAGGAAATGAATGCCATGAGTAGCCGAGAGGGAACCACTATCCTGGGAGCTGCCGTAGTCGACGATGTCTTGGCCGTGGTGATCTTGAGTGTGTTGGTCTCGACGACTGGGACTGCCGTAGGTGGCAGCGGGGCCTCCAGCAACCTGCTCATCACCACACTAGAACAGATTATCTACTTTGCGGCCATTTACTTTGTAGTTCGTTGGGTGGCACCCTACATGGCTAAGATTGGGGAACGACTACTGATCCCTATGGGGCAAACGCTCATGGCCATTATTCTCTGTTTTGGGATGGCCTACTTGGCTGAACTTGTCGGTTTAAGCGATGTCGTTGGGGCCTTCTTCGCAGGGATTGCGATTGCACAGACGTCGGCCTTATCGACGGTTGACCGGCACATTGAACCGATTGGGTATGCCCTCTTCATTCCTGTCTTCTTCGTCAGCATTGGGCTGAACATGGACTTCCATGGTTTGGGGCACCAGATTGGTTTCATTGTGGTTCTGACCATCGTGGCCATCCTAACCAAGTTGTTAGGAGCCGGTGGTGGCGCTAAATTGGCTGGCTATTCCTGGGACAGTTCTGCGGCCGTTGGGGCCGGAATGGTTTCGCGAGGGGAAATGGCATTAATCATTGCCCAGATTGGGTTCCAAGCCAAGCTCATGTCACCCGTCCGCTATTCAGCAATCGTAGCGGCCATTATCGTTGCCACGTTAGTCGCGCCATTCTTGTTACGGGTTACCGTTAACCGAGTTCGTAAGGGCGAAGCAGATGTCTCCAAAGTGCGACCAAGTGCTTAGAATGAGTCTCTGAATTTTAAAAATAAGATCTAATGAGGTCTAGTAACCATCCAAAACGGCTGGTTGCTAGACCTTTTTTGCGGGGACGCTGCAAGTGAACTGCTTCCAGAAACCTGGTTTAGCGGATTGAGATGGCGCTGGAAGAATAGCCCCTTGTGAGGCAACCAACACAGAACTAGCACTACGCGTTACAAACGTCTAATTAACGGTTACCTTGACGCCTTTTACGCATTACCTTTTAGACCAACTGCCTCCATACTGAAATTCCAAAGTTCATCTTGAACCTGTTCATCATAAGAAAGATTTGATGATGGTACAGGCTTATCACTGCTACGGTCAAAGTATCTGACTGGACCTGTTGCAAATTTATCCGCGGTAATGAGATCGGTGATCATCTTTCCCGAGTCCTTCGCAGTACCAATGATACCTGCAAACTGGGAAAGAAATGTTGGTGTGAAGCGTGACTTATTCTTTGCCAAGCCGGTTTCAGTCATGAGGCCCGGATTAACACTATTAACGGCTATTTGTTGGGCGCTAGTTCTCAATCTTCGATCTAGTGCATATGCAAATAGGATCATGCATAGCTTGGAAAATGGATAACTTTGACTATCCACCTGTGAATTCACGCCACTATATGCAAGTACATTTGCCCCAGGCCATGCCACACCTTTAAGCAGTGCATCATGCCGTTCACTGCTGACAGTTACGATACGACCCTTTATCTCCATTAGCGGCAGCAGAAGTTGCGTAAGTAGAAAATGCCCAAGATAGTTTGTTTCGAAAATATTGTTAAAACCATCTTGCGTTTGATGAACGGTTTTGCCGCTAACGCCAGCATTACATACCAGACCATAGAGTGGCATGCTTAGCTTTTTAAACGCAGCCACAAATGCTCTCACTTTTGCCAACGAAGATGTGTCTAACTCCAAACAAATGATGTTGGCATCAGGTATCGTCTGTAAAATTTTCTGACGGGCTACAGCAGCTTTTTTCATATTTCGGCAAGCCATGACGAGTTGATAATTGCTACCTTTTGCTACAATTTGCTTAGTTGTTTCAAATCCCAGACCAGAATTGGCTCCCGTTACGATCACTGTTTTTGTCATATATCGTTCTCCTTATCATGAATCACATTTCTAATATGTTTGAATACATTATAGTGGTGCAAACCATTGCGTACCAACCAGTTTGACCTCACATTAAATCGTTGACAAAACAGTTTTAATTAAAACACTTGTAATTGAAACAATTCATGGTAAACTAAACAAAGAAAGCAGGTGTGATCGTGCAAAATAAAACCGGAATCGTCCATTCAATTTATCAACTGGCTCAAATTGAACAACAAAATTTGAATCATCACTTGAAACAACTAGGACTTAACCCAGATCAGGCACGGGTACTGGATTATGTGCAAGCACATCCTGGAACAAACCAGCGAGCGGTGGCAACTTATTTAGGACGACAGGCTGCGAGTACTTCTAATTTATTGACGGGGCTGAGTCAGCGCGGCTGGCTAAAGCGTCAACCAGTCAAAGAAAATGCCCGCGAAAAAGCCCTATTTTTAACAGTTGAAGGAGCAAAGGTAGCGGCACAGATTGCGCAAACATTTAACAAATTGAATACTTTATTTGAACAGGGACTAACTGCCAAGCAACTCGATGACTTGGTAGCATTATTAACCCAATTAACTCAATATTTAGAAACGGCGGGCGACTAAAATGTCATTAACAGCAATGGAAAAACGGGCAACTAAGCGCGAATTACAAGAAAATTTTGAATTAAGCGGTCTTAGTTTGGCGCAAGCAGCAGCTGATTTGCAAACAACACCGGCCTATTTACAACAGGTCTTGGATTTGAATGTACGCCATATTGAAGATCCATGGATTGTCCGTAACTATTTAAATCAGGTCTTAAGACAACAACATCAGATGCCGGTTGCTTATAGTCGGTTGATTGGTTCACCGGCCAAGTATTGGTTTTTAAGCGAAGCTAGAGTTACTCGTGGTCAATTGAATTAAGATAGGGCAACATTATGCTTGGTATCAGTTGAATCAGATAAGAATTGACAATACGTGATTGGCTACCCTTTTGATTTCAATGGCAGTCACTAAACTCATTGGCAAAATATGACAATATTTGTGGATAATTAATAAATTTTTGTACCATGACTTGAATTAAAATTGAGTTAACTTTAAAGAGGTCTTGTATTTGCGGTTCTTCTGTCTGGTTTAGTCAGCTTAGAAGCTATCGCAAATGCGGGCTTTTTACATACCTTTGAGTCAATTTGAGTTTTATCGAGCAGTTATTGCATAACTAGCACTACCTGTTAACTAATTTATCGGGTAAAACGATTTCCACTAAAAACACGCGAAAAATACCGCAGAAATTTCGTTAGTACTAAGTAGGGGGGAGGCGATCGGCAAACAAAAACAGCGCCCAGCAAGAAACACTGAACGCTGACTAAGCAAATTTATTGATGACGCTGGCGAACGACGCGGCGCCATTCGCCCCCAAACCACAGGAGGCCAAACAGGATGGCACCGATAATTGACGTGATGATCCCCGCCTTTAAGCCAGGCGTGGTATAACGGAAGGCCACGTGATTCTGGCCCGGTTTGAGTGGCACGGCCATCATCCCCGGATAGTTTCTAATGACTGGGGTGATTGATTGTGCGTGCATGGCCGGTTGGATCTTGACCGCCTGACCATTGACGGTGGCGTGCCAACCCGGCGTGTTTGGAACCGAAAGATACAGGTAAGATCGTTTGGAACTTCCGGTAACGGTTCCGGATAAGTCGGTAACCCCACTCTGTTTCGAGAGGTGAAATTGTTGCCGCTTCAGACGGTTGGCGACCGTTTGATATTGGGCCTGGTTCAACGAGATAAATTCATTGCTATAACCCGCGGCTGGGGCCGGTGTGAGGTAACTTATCGTCAGCACGTCACCCTTGTGATGGTAACCCAGGTTCATGACATAGCGGTAACCATCGGCCCGTACCGTGGGACCGGCTGCCCGACCGTTAATTCGCAAGGTTGAGTAGATTAGCGTATTGGATGGTGAAAAGCCGTGAAGCGTTCCCGTCGCGTTGACCTTGAGCTTAAACGTCTGTTGATAACGTTGTTGTGGCATCATGGTCTTCTTGGGAACTCGGCGCAAGTCATCGACCGTTGCCCGGCGATTAGAAACATCGAGAACAGTGGCGTGTGCCAGTGTGTCATTCGGTGCGCCCAAGGCGGTGAGAATGCGTTGCTGGTTGCCCAGGGCATTCTGATCCTTGAGCTGGAGGTCGACGAGTTGTTGTGGGACGGCAAATCCAATGCCAGCGAAGGTCGAGAGTTTCGTCACCTCAGGATCTCGATTGACATTGACCCGGTATTTGACCCCGAGGAGCGTGTCGGTCAGGCTGGTACTGCCCTGAGCACTGATTCGACGGACGTTACTGCTGAAGTAGCCAAGGTCATTTTGAAAGACCCGGGCCGGTTCCTCTAAGGTGGAGGAATAGGAGCTCAATCCGGCGTAATCAAATAATAGGGGATCGTTGTAGTGGTTATAAGCCTCATCGTAGGCCCGGCCGATGCGAGAATGTAGGAAGTCGATTCGGTAGAAGTCGGCTTTGGTTGAAGAAGCATTGAACTGTTTCAACGTCGTCGTGTCAGCCTTGAAATACTTTTCGAATTTGGTTTGGGAGCCGAAGTCCATGCCACGACTGGCCACCAGAAGATTACCCCCGAGTTCAAAGGAAATCAGAAGGCCCATTAAGCCGATGCGGATGGGACGCCACTCACTAATGAATAAGAGCATGGTGTTGAGCAACAACAGTCCCAGTGCCCACCAAACGAGGTGGAAATCTGGTTGACTCTGTTGATAGAGGCTGGCATCGTAGCTCGGTAACATGAAGGCCCAGATCCGTGGGAAGATCCGTGCGGATAGGAAACCAATTACCAATAAACCGGCTCCCCAGACCAGCGCGAGAACCTTTTGCGGATCGTTCATGGTTTGGGCAGGGTGCGTTTGCCAGGCTCGGTAGGCGATGATCAGAGCAAGAAAAGTGAAGAAATAGACGTTACGGAATGGAAAGCCAGCTGGCTGTTGAAGCATGTGCCAGATGGTATTGAATAGCGTTAAGAAGAGTCCGAGGCCCATCGTAATCAGGAGCCACATGGCCCGGTGTTTTTCAATCGACTGAACCTTAGGGGAGACGAAGTACACGATGAGTAGCAGGAACATCAAGGTTCCCATGAATAGGCTCGGGGCATGATATAGGTGAGAAACGAAGGTTGTTGTGCCGGGACCGAATTGGGCCAGGACTTCGGGACCGAAGAGGGGGGTCGGCAGGAAGTTGGTCACAAAGAAGTTTCCCTTACCGGTCAGGAGCATCCCCATGGCGGTCGGAATCAGCACGACCATGGCCATCATCCCCGCTAGTAACGAGCCAATAATAAATTGACGAATCGCTGGTCGGTGGACACGCCAGATTTCCTTGAAGGAAGTGACGGTTCGTTGGTGTTCGATGATGAGGTAGGCAAAGTATAAGACGGAAAAGAGGCACGTCATGTACCCAAGATAATAGTTTGCCAAAATGGTGATGGTGAGACTCAACGTATAGAGTCCGAAATGGTGCACGCTAACGATCCGATGCAGGCCTAGTGCGACTAGAGGCAACATGATGAGGGCGTCGAGCCACATGATGTCGTAATCGTACATCGCCACAAAGCCACACAGGCTAAAGGCTGTCGAGAATAGGAGTAACGACCACCCACTCTTGAGAAAGGCCCGGCGTAAGAAGATCGCCATGGTGAGACCGATCGTACTAATTTTTAAAATCATGATTAAAGCCACGGTGGTCGGTAATTGCGCCGCCGGGAATAGGAAGATGAGCACGTTGTAGGGACTGATAACGTAGTAGGTCAGTAGTGGCACTAGGCTACTCCCCGTGCCCAGTGCGAATGAGAATAGATGGAACTGACCATGTGAAATCGTTGATCGCAGGTACTCTAAAATTGGCACATATTGTGCGCCGGTGTCGCTAAATAATAGGCTCCGATGGCCGAATGGCGTGATCTTCAAGTGCCAAAAAATGACACTGATGATGATCATCGGGATTAAAAATGCCCCCAAATACACCCAGCGGCTGACGCGAGCCTGCGCTAGCGTGTCACGATGCTCTTTCATGAAAACCCCTCCGTTGTTAATTGGACAGAATGTCTGACCTTAATAGAATAACACGCTCCTTGTCCTGATAAAAGTCTACTCCAATTTTCGGGCATTATATGGGGGAACGTGCTAAAATTCGAATTAACCGTGCGTTTGGTAAGGCGAGTAACTTAAGGTTGCGTTATCGTTTATCACGTAGACTATGTTATTAATGCCAAAGCCTGCCTGCGGTCACCGGACGCCACCCTGTGGGGGGGTACGCGGTGCACGATCAGAAGCTTCGTCCTGTGGGGCACGTCCGAAGCCAAAGGGCGGTCTTCGAACTCGTCTTTAAGCCCCAAAGTCGTGGTCTTAAAGACGTCCCGTGCTGTAAGGTCGAAGAATCACCGACCTAACACCACCGACACGGGACTGCACTTCTGACCGTGCACCGCTACCCGCACAATGTGTTTTTGAGGAAGTTATTTGAAATCGAATTTAGTTGGAGGTAGTCAGACTGAGTCTTGTCGCGACTTAACACACGGTCAACTTTGAAATTCGCCGATTGTGCGAAGTCTAAGGCTGGCCGGAAGCCCCAGGACGGCGTCTGATTGCCCCCAGTGAACAATCTAAAACAAAAAAGACAAATTCAAAGGAGGAATGCCCGTTGAGTACGACTGCCAAAGTATTGGTCGTGGAGGACGAACGTGAGTTATCCGCGGACATTGTGGAATTAATTAGACCGATTTGTGAGACGACCACCGCATTTGATGGCGAACAAGGTGAATTTTTAGCTAGTCAGGGCGTGTTTGACGCCATTATTTTGGATCTGATGTTGCCTGGCGAAAGTGGGCTGGACCTCCTGCTACACATCCGCAACAAGGGGATCAAGACGCCGGTACTCATCTTAACGGCCAAGGATACGATTGCCGACAAGTTGCGGGGCTTCAATGATGGGGCCGACGATTACGTGACCAAACCCTTTCACCGTGAAGAACTGTTAGCCCGCATGAAGGCACTATTGAAGCGTACGGGGCATTTGAATAGCAGTGATGTTATTACGTTAGGACAACTGGAGATTAACACCAGCAAGCATTTAGCGACCTTTGACGGCCAACCGTTGACGTTGAAGGGTCGTGAATTTGATTTACTGGCCTATCTCGTGGCCAATCCGGGAACAATTATCACCAAGGAACAGATTTTCAATCGGCTCTGGGGCTTTGATTCTGAGACCTCACTTTCTGTGGTTGAGGTCTATATGAGTAATCTGCGAAAGGAACTCAAGCACGCCGGCAGTGATCTTTCGCTGCGGACGATTCGCAATGCCGGTTACATTGTGGAGGCCCCTGATGAGCAATAAGGTTAACCGTGCACAACAGTGGCGGTTATTTATCAGCAATTTTATCGGGTTTACAGTAATCTTTGTTTTGTTAGGGGTCATCGTCTTCGTTCTGTTTAAGCGTGCCATGCTGACCAGTACCGATCAGGCCCTTAGAGTTGAGCGAACGTCGCGCTTGTCGGGAGCACCGGTGAGAAGACGACCGCAGCATCAGCCGGACATGACTCCCGGACAGATGCAGAAGGCCGCGATTCATCCGTTTATGACGACGACGCTGATTTACAGCGACCACGGGAAAATCATCAACCAGGCTCAATTGGGGTCACGGTATGACATGTTGAAGCGCATCACGCTCAAGCGTAGCCAAGTCGGAGAATTGCATACGGTTCGAGTGAATGGCAAGTATAGTTTCCGGACGTTACTGGTGAAGGTTCCGAAATCCAATTCCGACGCGACTGTAGCGGGCAAGTATCTTCTCATTATGGAAAATATTGATCCGCAAAAGGCCGCCATGGCCAATTTCACGCGAGTTCTGTTGATCACGATGGGGGTCTTCTGGCTGCTGTCAATTCTGATGAGTATCTGGATGTCTCGCCTGACGATGCGGCCAATCCTGCGATCCTGGGGTCGGCAAACGGAATTCGTAGGAAACGCGGCGCATGAATTGCGAACGCCGTTAACCATCATCCAAAATAAATTGGAATTTCTACTCACACGACCTAACGATAAAATTATCGACCAGGCGGAAAGTATCGCCGTGGCCAACAGCGAGAGTCAGCGCCTGCAGAAGTTGACGCAAGATCTGTTGGCCTTAGCACGGTCCGATTCTAATACCGTGCAAACGAACTTTGAGCTCACAGATATGGCCAAATTCATGCGACAAACGGTGGAACCCTATGTCGAGATTGCCGCCAGTCAGGGGAAGACGTTGGTCTTGAATCCAGTCACGCCATTTCAGGCCACGTTAGATCAGGCCCTAGTGCATCAATTGTTGAATATTCTAATCGACAATGCTTTAAAGTACTCCCCACAGGGACGATCAATCACGTTGTCTGCGAAGTTAACGGGCCGTAAGTGGCAGTTAGTCGTGGCTGACCAAGGCATTGGGGTCAAGCGGGCGGACCGGCAACGGATCTTCGATAGGTTCTATCGTGTCGACAGTTCTCGTAGCCGACAGACCGGTGGTAATGGGCTGGGCTTGTCGATTGCGCATTGGATTGTTAACCTACATCATGGCAACATTGTGGTCAAAGGTAACCAACCGCAAGGTAGTCAGTTTGTCGCCACCCTCCCGGTCAACCCGGTAGGATTAGCGGGCCATCATGACAAAACAACTGCCAAATAAAATTTAGGAACCGCATCTGCCTTATTTGAGGTGGCTGCGGTTTTTGCGCTGTTGGGCCACGGGGAAAGTTTTAATCCCAACGGTTGTATGGTAAGATCTGAGTCATTAGAACGAATTGGCAAGTGCAGTATAAGGAGCTTTCGAAGATGTTAACTATCCGTGATATTGCCGCTAAGGCGGGCGTGTCGGTCTCCACGGCCTCCCGGGCATTAAATAATAATCCACGTATCAGCGTGGCGACCCGTAAACGGATCCAGGCGTTGGCAGCGGCTGAAGGCTATCGGCCCAACTACAATGCCAAAAATCTCACGGCGGGTGAGGCCAATACGGTAGGCGTTGTCTTTCCAACAGCCGACCACACTTTTTCTGAGAACCCGTTTTACATCGATCTGCTGCGTGGTATCAATACCGAACTGATGGAACGGCAATATGTGCTGTCCGTGGCCATCAGTAAGACGGAAGACGAGCTGCTGGCCAACGTTAAGTCCATGGTGACGCAGGGAAAGATTAAACGATTCATCCTGCTCTATGCCCATCGCACCGATCCGATCGCAGACTTTTTACGGCAAAACAAGTTGCGGTTTGTCACCATTGGCCAGCCAGTCGATGAACCCACCGACCTGTTTGTTGATAACGACAATTTGAAGGCCGGGATTGGTGGCGCCTCCTATCTCTTAGACCAGTTAGCCGTCACCCATCCCGTTTTTGTCGAATCCGCCCACGACTGGGCTTACGAGCAGCAGCGGCGTGAGGGTTACGAACGGATGGCCGCCCAATTTAACGTGGAACCCCTCACGTGTAAGCTGGGCGACCTGGAGCAAGCCCGATCATTCATCAGTCGTCATCCCGAAATCAATGGGATCATGGCGACGGATGACTTTAATGCCATCGAATTTTATCGTCTGATTCGAGAAAGCAGTGGGGCGAGTCATTTTCCAATTGTAAGTTTTAATCGCTCTTTACCGATAGGCTTGACCGATGCTAATCTGCATTCTGTTGATCTCTATCCAGAAAAAATGGGGGCCGCCACGGTGACCTTACTTTTCAGTGATCGTCAACCGCTAGAGTCGGCAACACCCCGTCAGATTACGATTCCATATGAAATTAAATAAGCGCTAGATGATAGGCTGGGACGGATGTCTTGGCCTTTTTTAGCGACAGAAATTGAAACAGCTTGTTAAGTGAAAGAGCGCCGCAGATGGTGACTTAAACGGGAAATAAAAAAAAGAAACCGAGCCAAAAATTAAATTTGCGCAAACGGTTGCATTAACTTGTAAGCGGTGCCATAATGATGTCAGCACTTATTTTTTCAATTGTGATTAGTTTTCAAATGTAAAGAAAAATCCTACAGGAGGGTTCAGGTTATGGCAGATGAATCGTTGACAGCGGCTACGGCCCAGGCAAACAATGGCTTGCCGACATTACCAGCAAGTACTATTTGGATGATTAATGTGGGGTATCTCGGGGTGCAAACCGCGTTTACCCTGCAAAGCTCACAGATGAGTCGGATTTTTCAAACGATTGGGGCAGACCCCAACAGCCTCGGATGGTTCTTCATTTTGCCACCACTGGCTGGGCTGATCGTCCAACCGATTGTGGGGTACTATTCCGACAGAACCTGGTTACCTAAATTAGGTGGTCGGCGGTTACCCTATCTGTTACTCGGAACCATTGTGGCACTCATCGTCATGTGTCTGTTACCGAACTCTGGGAGCCTGGGTTTCGGGTACGCTTCGATGGCCGCGCTACTCTTTGGGGCGATCACGGTGGCCTTTCTCGATCTTTCATCCAACGTGGCGATGCAGCCCTTCAAGATGATGGTGGGAGACATGGTCAACGATGACCAGAAGAGTTATGCCTATGGGATTCAGAGCTTCTTATCCAACACTGGGGCTGTGGTGGCGGCTATTCTGCCCTTTCTCTTTGCGATGATGGGGATTGCCAACACCGCGGCTAAAGGGGTTGTGCCCGCTACGGTTAAGGTGGCCTTCTACGTAGGGGCGGTACTCCTGGTAATTACCAGTCTCTTTACAATTTTTCGGGTCAAAGAATACGACCCAGATACCTACGCTAAGTATCATGGGATTACCAAGGAAGACAACACGACCGGGGGTAACTGGTGGTCGTTGCTCAAGTCGGCGCCGCGGGTCTTTTGGACCGTCACTTTGGTTCAATTCTTCTGCTGGATTGCCTTCCAATACCTGTGGACCTACTCAGTTGGGGCCATTTCCGACAACGTTTGGCACACGACCAATGCCGCATCGGCGGGCTATCAAGCCGCTGGGAATTGGTACGGCGTGTTGGCGGCGGTGCAATCCATTGCGGCGGTTGTTTGGTCCTACGTGTTAGCTAAGTTGCCAAACGATCATCACAAACTCGGATATGCTGGAAGCCTGGGCCTTGGCACTTTAGGATTTCTCTCGGTCTTCTTCATTCACAACCAATATGTCTTGATCATTTCCTTTGTCTTGGTTGGGATTGCTTGGGCCGCGATGAACACCTACCCACTGACGATGGTGACAAATGCCTTGTCTGGGGCCCACATGGGGACTTATCTAGGCCTGTTCAATGGGTCGATCTGTTTGCCACAAATCGTGGCTTCACTGGCCAGCTTCGCCCTATTCCCACTCTTAGGGAAGGTACAGGTCAACATGTTCATCTTGGCCGGGATTATCTTAGCCGCGGGAGCCTTCGCCGTCGGGGCGATTAAGGAAACCTACAAGGCTTAGCGGACCAGGAAACTCGATATGAAATGAATTTTAAACTTAAAATGACTTAGTAAAAGGAGCGTTCGACAATGAAACGAATTTTTGAAGTCCAACCATGGCATGTCATTACCCATACCTTTGACCCGCAAGATCAGCGACTACAAGAATCCATGACGAGCTTAGGAAATGGCTATATGGGAATGCGAGGCAACTTTGAGGAAGGTTACAGTGGCGACACGCTTCAAGGAATCTACCTCGGTGGGGTTTGGTATCCTGATAAAACTCGCGTTGGGTGGTGGAAGAACGGTTACCCCAAGTATTTTGGAAAAGTGGTCAATGCAGTCAACTTCATGAAGCTACCCGTCGAGATTAGTGGTCAGGCCGTGGATTTAGCCCAAGATAGCATCAGTAACTTTATGTTGGATTTGGATATGCAGCACGGAACATTGACCCGGTCATTTGTTGTGGAACGTGGGGCAATCCGGGTTAGCTTGACCTTCGAACGGTTTCTGAGTGTCAGTCAACGCGAACTGGCCGTGCAACGTGTGACGGCTAAGAACCTGGGAACTGAACCGGTGACGCTGACTCTCAAGCCTGGGATCGACGGCAACGTCAAGAATGAGGAAGCCAACTATGATGAGCGCTTCTGGGATATTCTCGCCACCGACCAGCAGGCCGATCGTGGAAGCGTTGTGGCTCAAACGACACCCAATCCATTCGGCACGCCTCAGTTTACTTCGGGGATGGAAATGCGTGTTGTGACGGCCTTAAAGCCGGTCACGACTACGCAACCAAGCGAACAAGAAGTTGCCGCGGCTTATACGGGTGAACTTGCGCCTAACGCAACGGCCCAATTGGAGAAGCGGGTTATCGTGGTAACCTCGCGAGACTACGCCGATGTGGCCGCATTGACCACGGCGATGCACCGACTGAGTGATCACGTGGCTTTGGAGAGTTATGATGAGTTGCTAGCGATGCACGAGACCGTTTGGGCCGATCGCTGGACCAAGTCTGACGTTCAGATTCAGGGGGATGATGAGTCGCAACAGGGGATTCGGTTCAACCTCTTCCAACTGTTCTCAACCTACTACGGTGAAGATTCTCGCTTGAATATTGGTCCCAAAGGGTTCACCGGGGAGAAGTATGGTGGCGCCACTTACTGGGACACCGAAGCCTTCGCCGTTCCCGTTTATCTAGGAATTACGAATCCAGAAGTGACTCGTAATCTCTTAATGTATCGGTATAAACAACTCGATGGGGCCTACATCAACGCCCAGCAACAGGGACTCAAGGGGGCCTTGTTCCCGATGGTGACGTTCGACGGGATCGAATGCCACAATGAGTGGGAAATTACCTTTGAAGAAATTCATCGTAATGGTGATATTGCCTTCGCCATTTACAATTACACGCGCTACACCGGCGATACCTCTTACGTTCTGCATGAGGGTGCCAAGGTACTGACCGAAATTTCACGGTTCTGGGCCGACCGGGTTCACTTCAGTCAACGCAAGGGCCAGTATATGATTCATGGGGTTACCGGTGCTGATGAGTATGAAAATAACGTCGACAACAACTGGGACACCAATATGTTGGCTCAGTGGACTCTGCGTTATACTCTGGAAATCTTAGGCCAAGTCGACGCGCAGACTGCTAAAAAACTCGGGGTGACACCAGCTGAGAAGACACAGTGGCAAGATATTATCGATCGGATGTATTTGCCGTACGACAAGGACCTCAATATTTTCGTGCAACACGATGGGTTCCTCGACAAGGATCTGCAACCGGTTAGTGCCATTCCAGCTGACCAACGGCCAATCAATCAACACTGGTCCTGGGATAAGATCTTGCGGTCCCCTTATATCAAGCAAGGAGACGTGCTCCAAGGGATCTGGGACTTTATTGACGACTATACCCCAGAACAGAAGAAGGCCAACTTTGACTTCTACGAACCTCTCACGGTACATGAGTCCAGTCTGTCACCCGCGATTCACGCGGTGCTTGCGGCGGATCTACACTATGAGGATAAGGCCGTCGAACTTTACGAGCGGACGGCCCGGTTGGACCTGGACAACTACAACAATGACACCAAGGATGGTCTTCATATCACGGCCATGACCGGTGGCTGGATCGCGGTTGTTCAAGGTTTTGCGGGCATGCGGGTCCGGGATGGACAGCTACACTTTGCACCATTCCTGCCTAAGAAATGGTCACGCTACTCATTCCGGCAGGTCTTCAGAGATCGGCTAATTGAAGTGAGCGTCGATGGGAGTGGGCCACACTTCAAGTTGATTAGTGGGGAACCTTTGACTATCGACGTTGCTGGGAAATCGGTGACTGTTAAATAAATTTGGATTGGCTGCCTCCGCGGCTGGCGCCTTGACCTCCTCAGGCTAGAATTATGAATTGCAATTACGGTGATCTTAGCAGTCTCAATCTCCCCAAGTAGTTAAAATCATGATTCTAGCTACTGTTTGCAATTTGTCGACAATTCAAACTATTGTTACAGACTAACCAAACTTGATTCAAAAATTTCAAACCAAAACAAATGGCATCATAGAAGCATCCATTCGGATAATTTCTATGACGCCATTTTTATTTGCCAAGTCCCAGTATCTCAAAATTAACGAGGCTCCGCTACTCTCTAATTTATTGTATCAACCACTATTAATGACTACTGATTGCAACGCTGGCAATCCCAGTTCTCTAGCTACAGTTACGTTACCTTAACTCCACAACCTTAGCTGCAGGCGGCCAATTCATCACAACCGCTAAGTCTAAAGGTCGCTAGGCATCTGCTGTTGCTGAGCCGTCTTCTGCCGAGCTAATGGCGTCTTGTCTTGCCAGTACGTCAACCATTCACCGCTAATGGTGAGGCTTTCCAACTCGAGTTGGCCCTTGACCAGTAGCGTGTCTTCTAAGTGTTGTTTAAAAGTGGTAATCAGGCTACCGAAGATGTTTAAGTTGGCAGACAAATCGCCACCTTGTTGGTGACTCAATTGGTCTCTGAATTCTTGGCGAATGTCGTCTTCTAGAGTTCGTAATTGCCGTTCTTTTTGCCGAGCCAAACGTGGTTGGTTACTGGTATCAAAGGTGATAGCTGGGCTCACACCCACGAACTGTGCGTGGATCTTAGGGGTGTCGATACCATAAGGGGCATCATCACCGCCACCAAAAATATCAAATTCTCGAATTACCGATAAAACTTCTGTCATGCTAAACGCTCCTTCATGATTTGGGGATGGCCGATTGGCACGACCCCAGTAAATCAAACTATCTCAAGTTTAGGTCACGAAAAAACCCACGTCAAACGAAGCCGCGGGCAGGGTTGACGTGGGTGCAGGTTTTAAGTTTTAGTGGAGACTACCAGCTAGCTTTCTTCACACCGGGAATCTGACCAGCGTGGGCCAACTGACGGAAGTTCAACCGAGACATCCCGAACTTACGCATGTAGGCATGGGGACGGCCATCCAGGTGGTCACAGTGGTGCATCCGAGTAGGGGAAGCATCACGTGGCAATAAGGCCAGTGCGGCGTAGTCACCGGCGGCCTTGAGTTCTGCGCGGCGGTCCGCGTACTTAGCAACAGTCGCTGCGATCCGCTTTGCCTTAGCAATCTTAGACTTTTTAGCCATAAATAAAGGGTCCTCCTTTCTTAAATGATAATAATTACGTTTTATCAATTTAGCATAGGAGGAGGGTCCCCGTCAATAATGGCGACTCAACTAGTAGCCCAGGTCGTAGGTGATCTGATAAGTCCGGGTCTCACCAGCTGGCAGACTGACGTCACAGAACTCAGGGTGATTGGGTGAATCTGGCAGGCTCTGAGGCTCTAAGGCCAATCCCATGTAAGGCTGACCGGGGCCCGTGGCGAGCTTCATCTGCGAGTTAAATGAGTTAGCCGTGAAGACCACCAGGCCATTTCGAGCGGATTTGATTGTGACGCTACGTTTGGACAAGGGGTCACTGAGTTCCGCAATGGTTTGGTCGGCGGCTGGGACGACGTGGTAAACATCATCGATGCCTTGTTCTGGAATTGTTTGGAGGCCGCGGATGGCGCTTCCCAGGTATTGGCCGTTTGCGAAGTCGTATGGTGTACCAGCCGTCGAGAGATACCGACCAGTGGGGAGCTTCTCATCGTCCAACTCCAAGCGCTCCTGACTATTGATCTGCAAGGCTTGACCTGCGATCAATTGGTCGTCACCTAGGTTGAAATAGATGTGCTGGGTAGGATTGAACAGGGTGTCCGCCGTACTGGTGGCAGTGTAGGTCAGGGTCACGCTGTCTTCATTCGTCAGGGTGTAGGTGATGTGCACCGTGAGATCACCAGGGAAAGAGTCTTCGGAACTCTTGAAGGTATGTGTGAAAATGATCCTCGGCGCCTGGGGGTCACTGGTGTCCAGTTGACCATCCCAGTTGACCGTGTTGAAACCGTGTGGGCCACCGTGAAGGGTGTTATGGCCTTCGTTAGTGTCGACCTGATAGGTGTGTCCGTTGAGCGGAAACTTTCCGTTAGAAATTCTCCCACCAGTCCGGCCAATACTCATTCCCACGTAAAACGGATTATCAAGGTAATCGGTCATCCTGTGGTAAGATAACACCAAGTTCTTCTCGCCGTTAGCAGTGGGTACGGACAACGTCTGAAGCGTCGCCCCCCAACTGAGAACGGCTAATTTTACGCCATGATCGTTCATAATGGCATAGCGGGTCACGACCTGATTTTGATAAGTATCCCAATTTTTCGTTGCGGTCTGCATGAGCAAGTCCCCGTTTCTGAATTTTTGAATTAAGCGGTTTCATTTCTCTCTATTTTATGGGTTTGACTAGTTGATTGTCAAACGATGTTCACGCAGACCCTGTGATTTGACGGGGATGCGGCCAGGGGGGATGGTGAACCTGGACGAGGGGTACCAGCAGAAATGACGACCAACAAAAATAATTAAGCACACCAATTTTAACTTGTACGCAATCAAAAGAACTGGCATAATGGATTAGTTTAAGGGGGGAGTAATCATGAACCTTAAATGGCAATGGCTTCCGATTATCTTAGGGGGTAGTTGGTTAGGGTATCACTGGCTGGGACAACGAACGGTACCCCCTGAGCCCTTGAGTTGCCATCGTCAAGAAGTCACCTACAGTCGGACACCGACCCTCCTGATTCCGGGTTGGGCGGGCAATGCCTGGACCTTCAATGGCTTCTTGCGCTGGCTACCACGGGCGGGTTATGCCCAGAAGGTCTTGACGGTTCGGGTGAGTTGGACTGGCAAGTTACGCTTCAGTGGTCAATGGGACGGTGCCGGTGAGAATCCGGTGATTCAAGTCCTCTTCGACCATAGTGTCACTCGGGGCTATCAACAGCAGGTCCAGTGGCTGACGGCGATTCTACGCGCTCTGAAGCAACGCTATGGGGTCGCGACTTACAACGTCGTCGCTCACTCTTGGGGTGGTAGTGCCGCCGTGCATGCTCTGGTTCGCTATGGTCACCATGCCGGCCTACCCGCACTCCACCGATTAGTCCTGCTGGGAGCGCCAGTAGATGAAGGCAGTCTCTCGGCCCCTGACGAGTCCTACCGACGCCTGAGAGCGGCGAAACATCATTTGATGGCTCTCATCCCCAGGCACGAATCATTAACGTCTACGGGACGCTCTCAGGGCATCTGACGGATGGCTCGGTTCCAGTCAGTCAGATTACCCCGTTGCGAGGTGTTGTAAGTGGCAGTCCGGTGGGATACGTGGAAGTTCACGTTCCGGCCACCAGTCATCGTCAGTTGCACGCCACCAAGCGAATGTGGCGGCTAATTGCGACGCATCTCTGGGTTAACGCCTAACTGAAACTAGTGGGTAAAATAAAAAGGGCCGGGATGAATGTCCCAGGCCCTGAATAATTTAGCTAGTTTTAAACTTCGTCTGCTAGAATGGCATCGATGACATCGAGCACCCCATCGTGATCGTTATCTGTCTTGGTGATGAGGTCAGCGGCTTGCTTCACGGTGTCGGTTCCGTTGCACATCGCGACGCCGAGACCCACGTGGGCAAGCATTTCTTGGTCATTATCGTTATCACCGAAGGCCGCAATCTCAGCCGGCTTGATACCCCATGAATCCGCCAACTGGTGGAGGCCAATGGCCTTATTCATGTGGGGCGGGATGATATCGATACTCCCAAATCCACTGGCTGTGGCGTGAATTTCCGTCGGGAAGCGGTCGTTGATCTTGGCTGCTAAGGCTTGGATCGACTCGTTAGGCCACTCGCCATTGACCTTGTAGAAGGTATCGTCGACTTGTGTCAGGTCATCGACCAGGACAATATTGTTGAAGAAGTAGGCTTGTGAGGCTGGATCATTAGTCTGATCGGCGCGGTTAATGTAGGTTCCATGGGCCCCAGATAATCGGAGCACCTGCGGCCGTAACGTGTCGTCAGCGAGAATGGTTCGGACGATCTCGTGGACCACGGGTGTGGGAATTGCATCCTCAAAAAGGATGCGATCACCACTCGTGATGAGCCCCCCATTCTCAGCAACGAACGTCTTAATTGCCGGAGTGGGCGCGAAAACATCGTGAAGGTGGCCGAGGCTATTGCCACTTGCAATGACAAAGTGAATGCCTGCGGCGTGAAGCCGATCGAGTTGTTCATGGAAGCGAGACTGATTATAGCGTCGCTGTGAGTTGAGAAAGGTCCCATCAACGTCTGTTGCAATAAGTTTAATTCGAGTCATACCGGTCTCCTTATTCGTTTAGATTTTGTTAACATTAATCATACGGGCTTCTGTTTGGGATTTCAATGTTCTAAGCTGGAAGAAATATGACAAAAAGGTTGCGAATCACTAGTTTTTTCATTCGTAATGCTATAAAATATTAATGAATCGGTAACATAAAGACTGAAAATAAGGGCTATAATAAATGGTTAGCGGGTAAGAATAGTAACCGCTACCGCCGGCTTACCGCTAGCTCAACTGGAAAGGAAGAAAGCAGAAATGACGCAAACGAACGATTTAAACCAATCCTTGGAATGGTTCTCCCAGCTCCAAAAGATCATGCGGCCAGTAACCACGATTAAAACGGAGGACATTACGATTTCTCTGGAACAATTTAATCTGTTACATGCCATCACCACCCAACGGGAGGAATTCACGCCAACCAAGTTTGCCGGTCAGATCGGGGTTTCTAAATCCATGATCTCCGGTCAAATCTCCCGGTTGTTGCGGGCTGGTTTAATTGAAAGTATCGCCTCCACGGTTGACCGTCGTCAACACAACCTGAAGCTAACCCCAGACGGTGTTAAAGTTTACACGTCCGTTCGTGGCAAGGTTGTCGACCGTTTAAACAATTTGCACGACGATATCGCCAAATTAATGTAACAAACTTAAATTAATTTACAATTGAAAAGTAAAACCCCTTCACTGTAAGTTTCTTATATTCGTGTAACAATTTAGTTAAGATGATCCATTTCAGATGACGTCTTAGTTATAATTGGTCGCGAGTAGGATACTTAAAATGGAGGGGTTTTTGTGAATTTGAGGGGAAGACTCAGTTTACTTATGGCAGTCGTTGTGGGGACAACGCTGTTGGGTTTGGGTTGCCTGCCCGGAACATCATCGCATCAGTCCGTTGTGGCCCATGCGGCAACGACGGTTAATGCCAAGAACCAGGGGATGGTTGGCGATGGTGGGACGGCAAATAATGAGGCGATGCAGGCCATGTTGGATAAGTGGGATCACGATGCGTTAACGGTCCGGGTGCCGAAGGGAACCTATGTATTTGATTCCGGGAAAATTTTGCTGCATTCAAACATAACGTTTAAGTTTGATAAGGGTGCCGTTTTCCGAATAACCGATGGCCATCGGTTATTCTTCGTCTACCCTAGCCCGAAAGCGGGATATGACGGGGGTCTGAGGAATGTGACTTGGCAACGGGCCACCTTCCAAGGGGACCACGTTAAGGGACAAAGTGTCTTTGTTCAGAGTGTGCACCACGCCCAGAACGTTAATTTTCACGACTGTGTTTTCGATAATGCCGAGTCACCAACCGGTCACTATCTCGATCTCGATGGGAGTCATCATATCAATGTGACGGGGTCCGTCTTCACTGGATTCGATGGGTCACGGGACTATAAGGAAGCTATTCAGGTGGATTATTCCAATCTGCGCGCCATGTCCTACCAGAATCCGGGTGACCAGTACGATAACCTGCCGACTTATGGGGTAACGGTGACCGATAGTCAGTTCTTGCCAGTCCAGAAGGCCAGTGGGTCTGTGAAGGTCTATGCGCCAAATCCGATCGGTGAGCATGCCGTTTATAATCAGGGCGTTGACGGGATTATCCACGATGTTCGTTTCAGTAACAACACCGTGGTCGATCCCAAACCTCTGACCAGTGCTGCTGGGAGTGGCATGGCTACGATTCACTTCAAGGGAATTTCCAATCTGTGGATTACCGGGAATCGTTTCATCAATCGACATGCCTTAGGGTCGGGCGATTACATTTATCTGCGAAACACGTTACCCGATTATCAAATGACGAATATCAACATTAAGAACAATACCTTTACTGACGTTAATCCAATGCATAGTTACGTGAACTTGGACAGTCGCCATGTCACGAACCCGATGACGCAGGTCACAATTACCGGGAATAAGGCTACAACGCAAAATGACCAGGCCCAGTTTCTCATGAGTAACTTTGCGCTGACTGGTGACACGGTGGCCAAGAATACCATCAAGAAGGCTAAGAAATCGGGGACGGTTGTTAAGCCGCAACACACGATTAAGCCAACGGCAGTCGTTCACGATGCTGGTCAGAAGCTCAAGAAACGTAAGTAGACCAACAAGCATGAAACTTATTTCAAAGGGATCGCTTCGCAACATGCCCAGTTGAGTAAAAACTATAAGAGCTACACACTTTACAACGTGATCAAGGGCCACAAAAACTGGAACGTCTTGAAGTTCAAGTGGAAGTCGATCAAGACTAAGCGGGTTTATATCGACATGCGAGCGGAAGCTGATACTGGGAAGTGGTATCGCATCCGTTTCAGTAAGAAAGCTAATACGAAGACCTATTGGATTCGTAAGGGGGCGCTAACCTTCGATACCTTTACCAAGGAAACCTTCGATCATGACGCGATGCTTGCCAAAGTCTACCCAGTCTACACGCGGCCGTTCAATGACCCACTGTTGGCACAACAACGGGGAACCACAGCCGATATCGCCCAGCGAGTCGTGCACATCACCGAACGGGTTCAGCGGAAGACTTCAAGTGGTTCGGTCACGACCTTCTATAGAATGAGTAATGGCCTGTGGACCAGAGCTGCTGCTTTTGAATTACAATAACAGACAAATTGAGAAGCGTGGTGAAAACGAAATTGAGTTTCACCACGCTTTTTGATTATGATCAAGTTCTCTTTCAGTAGGAACATGGTATTCTGATAGGCAAGGGAAACCATGCGATTAGATTAAGTTGGTTTTATTCCCAATTGCCAACACGTGGTTTCTGAATAGGCAATAATGGTTAGCTTGCTGTGCTAGTCGTGGCGAAATTCCCGGCAGCCACAGGACCAACCTTTCAACGATAGCTAAGAAAATGAAAGCCGTACCAATGGTTTAATACCGGGAATAGTGGATCTTCGTAAAAAATTCATTTTTCGGGCGCAAAAAGGGTGGATTATCTTGCTAAGGTTAACCTAAGCCCGAGATAGTAGGGTTGTTGCCCCGCCTAGGTTAGCCGAGGATCTTGAGAAATTGTTAAAAGGTAGCCGACTGTGGGGGTAATGGGTTTCATCATTTCGGATTGTGGTGTACAATGAGAATCATAAATTAGCACTCAACTAAAAGAGTGCTAACTCAAGTACCTCATCGAAGAGAAGATAATTGGAGGGCGATTCTATGATCAAAATGTACTTTCATGCAAAAACTACCGCGGTAACGAAGGCTATGAAATGGCTTGCGAACCACGACGCCATCTTTACTGCTCGTGATATTAAAAAACAACCATTAACTCGTGAAGAGATTCTTTACATGTTTTCCTTAACTGAAGAAGGCACCGACGATTTAATTTCCACGCGTTCCAAGGCTTACAAGGCCTTGCCACAGTCCGTTCAGGACATGGGAATGAATGAATTAGTCGATCTCTTACAGCAGAATCCTGGGATTCTGAAGAATCCAATCGTGGTCGATCGGAATAAGTTAGCCACTGGGTTCGACCTGGAAACTATTCGGGAATTCGTGCCAGCCTCATACCGGAAGAAGGAACTTGCAAGTTTCTTCAAGATTTTAAACGGTGGCAACAAGAACAGCCTGGGCGTTTCCCCAGCATAAAACTCGTCAAATGAAAAGTTTCGGCCAATTGGTCGAAACTTTTTTTGTGAGAAATTATGCCGGGAATGCGTGATACATCGCCAAGTAAAACGCTTTATGTAAATAACGACGGCCTTCGCTATTTATTATGAAAAGTTTACATTTTGAAAGCGGTGTCAAATTTACCTCCGCTATCCAGAACGTCTATGGTAGACTGTTAATAGTTCAAAATTTGAGGACAAAAACTAACAAGGTGGGTGTTCGTGTTATGAGTGGCTTTATGGGTGAGTTCCTAGGGACCATGATTCTAATCGTCTTGGGTGCCGGAACTGGGGCAAGTATCAATTTAAATAAAACCTATGCCAAGGGATCCAATTGGACGTATGTGAGTTTAGCCTGGGGGATGGCCGTGACCATGGGGGTTTATGTGGCCGGTATGTTCGGGTCGGATGGACACTTAAATCCGGCCGTGACGATTGGATTTGCCCTCTTCGGGTACTTTCCATGGGCGCACGTTGGGGCTTACCTGCTAGGGCAATTCTTGGGAGCCTTTGTCGGAGCGGCAATCGTGATTCTACAATTTTACCCACACTTCAAAGCCTCACCAGATGAAGCGTCTGGCAATTCGGTCGGGATCTTTGCAACCCGGCCAGCAATTAAGAGTCCAGCCTTTAACTTTATCTCTGAAGTTGTCGCCACCTGGGCCTTCGTCTTCATTCTCCTGAACCTAGGAGACTTCACGACGGGGCTGAAACCATTTATGGTGGGACTGCTGATTATGACCGTCGGGATGGCCCTAGGGACCACCACTGGGTTTGCCTTGAACCCCGCTCGTGACTGGGGTCCGCGGTTGGCTTATACCATTCTGCCAGTGCCTAATAAGGGTGCGGCCGAATGGAACTATGCCTGGGTCCCAATGTGTGGGCCAATTGTCGGTGGAATTCTTGCCGCTGGCATGCAATATCTTCTAAATTAATTAGAAATAATCGGGCTACTTAACGTGGCCTCGGAGACGTGGGAACTGTCCCGCGTCTCTTTTTTTATGCTTTTTGGGAACACGTAAAAATGAATTACTCAATAATTGGCATTACTTAAGTCTGTTAAATTGTAGGCTAAAGAGTTAACTAATATAACCATAATATGATTATTGTAACACTAGAAATTGTGGCATATAAAATTGAATTTTAAAAACTCGATTACTAAACTGAACTAACAGATTGCCTTAATGGCGGTAATTTAGTGGGTTTAACGATTAACCCATAATAATCTATAAGTAAATAGCTATGCTAATGAACTGTTTTAAGTATACGGTAGATTTTTTTGATAATACCCGTTATAATGAAGCTGTGATCAGGCAACATAGTTAACTGGAATTAATAGGGACGCTGCCGATCATTCATGCGGGTATTGAATAAAGTTGAGGCACATTTGAGGAGGGCTTATGATGTTTCATTCTGAAGATCAAAACGTTCACTACAAGATGTACAAGAAAGGGAAGACCTGGGTTTTCGCGGGGATTGTGACGACAGCGTTAGCACTGGGTGTTGCGGCACCACAGGCTGCCCACGCCGATACGACCGATGACGGTGGCGTAACCACAACTCAGGGGAGCGAGAAGACCACGACTGGGGATGTTACGCTGACGACACCCAAGGTAGAGGCCGAAGGGGTGACTCAGCCGGACACCACTCAGGATCAAGACGACGAAAAGGGTCAAGAAGCGACCCGAGAACCAGGAGCGCAAGCTGAACAGTCGGACGAAACGAAGCAAGAAGTGGTAGAAGAGCCAAATGAAGTAGACAAAACTGCTGAAAATGTAACCGTTCACAACGACGAGCAAAAGACGGCTACCAACGACAAGACTACGGTCGAGCCAATCAAGGACAACGAATCTGAAGAGCAAATTGAGAAACAAGTTAAGCGACTGGCCAGATCCGTCCAAGCACCAGTAGCGACCCCTAAGATTGCGGCTAAGGATCTTGAGACAATTGATCAATGGATGCCCAATCAGAAGCTCCAGCAGGTCGTCTTATTACAACTACGAAAGCAAAACCCAGGCAAGACTTGGAATAGCGTGGCCGATATTACCAAGGATGACATGGCCTTGTTAACCAGTCTGGTGGCCTATGGGTCCAATGAATCTGGCGGAATCGACACCTACAACAACCGCAAGCCGTTCTCCATCGAAGGGCTGCAGTACGCCGTTAACCTAACTCGGATTGAAATGGGAACCAACTTTAACTATGCGTCTCAGAAATATTATGGCGACATTGTCGACATTTCACCACTAGCGAACCTGACCAAGTTACAAACGGTCTATCTCCAACAGAACCGAATCGAAGATATTTCACCACTGGAAAATCTAACGAACATCACGAAACTCCAGTTGCAATTTAACGCGATCTCCGACTTCACGCCAATCGCTGGCCGTAAGTTTAGCACCTTCAGTGCCACAAACCAGGTGGTCTTCTTACCAACAATTAAGATCAACGCCAAGACCAGAAAGGCCCACCTTGTTTTCCAATTCAAGAACGAAAACGGTGAGATTGTGCCGCTGGAAGCACGTAATGGGATTGCTTATCCCGACCGAGTTGTGGGATCGGGAAATTCGATTTCTTTGGTTTACAAGCTGTATTGGAATGGAGGGACCGCAGCCGTCGATGGTGCAGGTGGCCTGAACTTCACTGATATACAGGATCAGATTCCAGGAATTACCGAGTATCCCGGATTTAACATTGACCCGCTCGACGAGAACTTCTATTTAACGGGTGCGGTCACGACACAGTTCCCTGGTGGTTACACCGTTGATGTCGGGGTCATTCAGCCTTACGTCATCGGTGATATGGGCGGGACTGTAACCGCCCACTACCAAGATAAAAATGGTAAGGAATTAGCACCAGATGTGGTTCTTGACGATGGCTTCATTGGCGATGACTACACGACGACCGCAGCTGAAATTGAGGGCTATACGCTGACGAAGACCCCAGCTAACGCTACTGGAAAGTACGTCGAAGGGACGACGGATGTCTACTACATCTATGAACCTAAGACGGATCCGGTTGACCCACCAGTGGTTAATCCGGCAGCCGACGTGACGGTCACCGTACATTATCAAACGGCGGATGGCAAGACCGTGGCTCCGGACCAGGTCTTCACGGGTAAGCAGGGGACGACGTATACCACGAGTCCCGTCACGGTTAAGGGGTATGCCCTGGTTGAAACGCCAGGGAATGCTTCCGGTACCCTGGGTGAGGGTGATATCACGGTCACTTATATCTATGCACCATTAGATATCGGTGGTGGTGGCGACCTGATTGACCCGGATGAGCCAGGGACGGACACCGATGAGGGTGGCGACGACGGTGATACCGCGACACCAGATACCGATCATGGCGGCAGTGGCGATCAGATTGTCACGGGTAAGGATCCCATCAAGGGTGGCACGACCAACTTAGCCAGTCGTCCGGCAACCAACTCAGCCAAGACCGCCTTACCGCAAACGGGTGAACAACACCGGTCCGCGGGTCTGTGGGGCATCGTCGTCCTACTAGGGTCGTTGTTAGGCTTAGCCGGTACGAAGCGGAAAGAACAATAAAACTAATTTAATTCCTAAACGGTTGGAACTATAATGCCAACCGTTTTTTAGTTTCAGTGAGAGTTAATTTTAAGGCTAATTTTTATTGTGACGTTTTTTACAAAGTGGTTAAAAAAGGTTAGTTAAAGGGTTTACGGTGCTGGGGGTGGCGGTTAAACAGAGGGTTATTAGTTATGCTCCGATATAACCCCCCTTGAACTTTTTTCGGTAGCGGTTACAATAAAAGTGACAGTAGTTGTCCACATTTACTAATTTGTGGTAATCATAGCTTGATATTTAACCTATGAGCCGATTATATAAAAGCTACAAACACTGTTTGTAGCCGTGGATTAACGACTGGGTGAGACAGACTAGGGCAATGTCAAACTTTGCGAGGAGGAAGTTTATCATGCGGAACAACGAACTAACAACAACTAAGGTGCACTACAAGAGTTACAAGGCAGGCAAGCGGTGGGTTTTCGCCGGAATTGCAACTGTCGCAATGGGGTTGGGCTTAACGGGGATGGACGTTACCGCTCACGCGGCTGACGTTCAAGGAACTGAAGCCACGCAAACACAGGTAGTTGATCCAGATGCAACGTCTAAGAGTGACACATTAACGACAACTACAGAAAACGAAAAGACGGTAACAGATAGTGAGACTCCGGTTGCGACGCCAGATAAGGATAAGACACCAGCGCCCACACCAGACAAAGATAAAACACCGGCACCAGTGGTAACGCCAGACAAAGACGAAACACCAGCACCAGTGACGACACCTGAAAAGACTGAAATGCCAAAGAATATGCGTAGAATGGCGGTACCGGCTGCCGCTGCGGTAAAGGCCTATGATCCAGCAGAAATTCAAGGCAAGGATGCTTCAGAATGGATGCCAGATGCAGGGTTACGGGACATGGTCAAATCGGCTTTGTTGTTTAACCACTATATTAAAGCGACGGATTCCGATCTTTACCAGTACATTGGCGAACAGCTAGATTTGGACGACAATAACTACACGGGCAACCTCAAGATTCAAAACCTGGAAGGCCTGCAGTATTTCACTAACTTGCACCATGTCATCTTACATTACTATCCAAAGGATGGATTCATTAACTTTGACTTTGCGCCTAACATGACTGAATTCGCCTATGAAGGCGATGCCAATGGGGCCCCCGCTGATATTGATGCCCAGACTTTCATGAATACCTATCTGAGTGGTAATCAGAATCTTCAATTCTTGGTAGTTCACAATCTATTGAAGGGCAACTTACCTGACCTTTCAGCTTACGATAAGCTCTATCGGTTGGACCTGAGTTTGAACCATTTGACTGGTGATTTGACGCCACTCAAGGGATTAACGAGCGTCGTTATTATGGACGTCGCTAACAACCAGCTTACTGGAGAGTTACCCGATCTGGTTACGGGAACTCAAATGAAAGATCTCTATGTTCAAAACAATCAGTTAAGTGGCACGTTGAACCCAGTCTATGGGAGTACGCCACGGTTGAGTGATGTTTGGGTCGGCCACAATAATATGACCGGTGACTTGCCAAGCTTCAAGGGCTTTATTGGAAACTTTGATGGCACGTATAATCACTTCAGTTCTGGTTTGAACAACATGCCAGGAGCTATCAATACTTGGTACCAGACTTTGACTGGTGGAACCTATAATCTGACGGATGACAAGAACACCTTTGATCCAATTAAGAATGTTGTCTCAGGTATTCAGGACGCGCAGACCGGGGAATTCGATCCAACGGATAGTCTCTTCCTCTATGCTTATGGTGCCGGTAAGGTCTACTACGGTGAACCAGATCCAACCTTTACGTCAGACCAACTGATCAGTTGGTTAGGCAGTCAACAGGATGTTTCATCCCAGTTTCAGAGACAAGCGACGACTGATGACCCGTTTGGCTTTAACTTAGTTGCTAGCAAGGATGTTAAGCCTGGAACTTACACCATGGGTGTGGTTAACGACAAGTACAATAACGGAGGCTACATTGCCTTCATTACCTTCAAGATTACACGTGACGCATCGGTTGATCCGGAGACACCAGTTGATCCAGGTACCCCAGTCGATCCCGTTCAGACAGGGACCATTACCATCGTTAACGTCGATCAAGATGGCAAGACCTTGAGCACCAAGACCTTGACGGGGACCGCTGGAGATACCTACACGGCAACTGCCGACAAGTTAGATGGTTACCAGTTGACCAGTCCCGCTAGTGTTACCGGAACCTATACCCAGTCTGGATCAACGATTACCTTTACCTATGCCGCCGTTACTAATGGTGGGGATGGCGATAAGGTCGTTGTGACGCCAGACAAGCCGGGTAAGCAGACGGACAACCAGCAAACGCCAACCCACAAGGGTGGTCAGGCGGCAACTGTCACTGCTAAGTCGACTGGTAAGGTTCAAAGCCTTGGGACGAGTCATGTAGCCCAAGCTCATCAACAACAGTTAGCATCATCTGCGCAGACGACTAATGCAACCACGTTGCCACAAACGAATGAACACCGGACGGCAGCTACCTGGGGATTAGCCTTATTGGGCACGGTTCTCAGTCTCGGTGGGCTGGCCTTACGGCGGAAGCAAGACTAATTGTATCAATTCGAAAGGATCAGCCATGCTGGTCCTTTTTCTTTAGGTCGAATTTTAGTATGTTTAGTCACCGAATTAGTTGCTGCCAATAAACGATTCTATCTTGAACTTATTGTGGGGTGACCTACAATGAAGTTAAAGGGGTTACCACACTTCGACTAATTTGTGGTAATTCAAGTTTATGAGACCAAGGGAACTCACAAAAAGGGGTGCTTGGCAGTGACTTGCCAGCGTGACTAGTAGACTGACGGTCCGTAGAAAGGTTCGTAATTGAACGTTTAGCGAGAACGGGTTGTGACGAACAGGTTGTTCTCCAGGGAGGAGCACGATTATGCGTCAATTAAATTTAGGTGAAACCAAGGAACACTACAAGAGTTATAAGGCAGGCAAGCGCTGGGTTTACGCTTGTCTCACGGTTGCGGCACTTGGTTTGGGTGCTATGGGAGCTACAAATACTGCTAACGCGGCTACGAGTGCTGATCCGGCAGTCGAAACGACGCAGAGTGGCGAACGGTCGGCAACGCCGGATGACGTTGTGCCTGTGAAGACAGATGCTGAAACAGTGGCACTAGGAACGAAACCAGCAGTAACGCCTGCTCCGGCCAAGAGCGACACTGATCCGGTCAACCAAGACCAACCAGAAAAGCCGTCAGTTACGACGCCAGGACCAACAAAAACAACTGATCCGACGACATCTGAAAAAGAGGATCACCCGCAAGAACCAGAAACACCAGTCGTTACCAATGGGTCGGTTCAGGGGATGTCTCGGATGGCAAAGATCACCCCACGGGAGACCACACCCAGTGTTGTCGGTCAGGACGCCTCGAAATGGATGCCCGATGCAGGTCTACGGACTTGGGTCGAAGGTAATTTGACACGGAGCCCGGGCGTTTTTGAGAACGTGACGGATGCCAATTTGTCGACATATCTGGATCATAATTTAATCCTGGATACTGGGGACTCTAGTTACCCCGCAGCTACTGGCGTGGCCTCATTTGAGGGCTTACAATACTTTACGAATCTGACCTCGTTTGCGGCAACGAATCAACAGATTCCGGCATCCATTCTGCCAGACTTTTCCTTTGCCCCCAATCTGCGGTTCTTTACTTACTTTGGTGACAGCCAACACTTGACGGATGCTGCGCAATTTATGAAAGACCACTTGAGCCAAAACACAGCCCTGACGAATTTGGGCCTTAACTATAGCCTCCAAGGAAGTTTTCCAGACTTGTCTGCTTATCAAAAGCTAGAGACTATTAACTTTAGTAATAATCAGTTGACGGGAACCTTGCCCGATCTGGGGAATCTACCGGTTCTGGACCGTCTCAACTTGGAGAATAATCAACTGTCGGGAACGTTGCCTAACTTTGGAGATTGGCCGGTGTTAGATCAGTTGGATATTTCCAATAATGACTTCAGTGGGGCACTACCAGACTTGAAAAACTTGAAGGTCTCGGATTTCCGGGAATACTATAACCGTCTGTCTTCGGGATTACTCACCTTCTATAATGACAACGGCCAAGCCGGCGATAATTATAGTTGGTATCAGTTCTTAAACGGCAAGACTTATAACTTGGTTGGACCAGATCAAACCTTTGATCCCTTAACCGGTGTGGTTGCGGGGATTCAAGACATGAAGACTGGCCAGATCGATCCCGACGAGAGCTTTATCACCTATGGCTTCTCTAATGGGGCCTGGATTGTTTCGGGTGACTTGAATGACGCTGATAGCAAAGCCGACTTTTTAACTTGGGCGGCCGGTCAGCCGAGCGCAACCGCCAACTTTGTTAAGGTGGCGGATCCTACGAATCCATTAGGATTTAACCTGATTGCTAGTCTGGATACACCAGCTGGGAGTTACACGCTGGGGATTATGAATCAGAGTTACGACAATGACCTCGGCGGATACGTTGGCTTTATCACCTTCAAGATTACCCATGATGCGCCGGTCACACCGGTCACACCAGTAGATCCCACACCGAGTCAGCAGACCGGAACGGTCACTGTTGTTGAAGTTAATCAGCAAGGGAAGGTCTTACATCAACGGACGATGACGGGAACCGTTGGCGATAGATACACTGCACAAGCTGATCAATTGGCTGGCTACAAGCTTAAGGGCAAGGCCAGTGTTAGTGGAACTTACACCACCGCGGGTGATACGGTTACCTTTACCTATACTGTGGGTGATAGCGGTAATGACGGTGATCACGTCGTGTCAGACAAGCCGGTAACCCCATCGAAGAAAGGGCAGCAGGCAGCGCTTAAGTCCGATGATGGACAAGCGGCAGGGATCGCAACGCTAGCAAAGTCGGCTAAGGCAACACCGGCTGTTAAGGCAACGAAGGCCAGTGTGACGCCGTTAAGTACCCAGCGGTCGGGTGAACCAGCCCAGAGTCACCAGGCAGTTAGCTTGCCACAGACCAATGAACAGCGGAAACTTTCACCAATCGTTTTGGGATTGGTAACGTTACTGACAACGTTGGGATTAGGTGGCTGGTTACGCCGTCACAATTAGTTTTATAGATGCTTAAATTGAATCTGGAAAAGGACGCGCTCAAACGGGCACGTCCTTTTTTGAACCGATCACGACCCCCAGTGACGGCTTAAAAGGTAATTGGTTAGGCCTGTTCAGCATACTATGAACTGTTTATCTTATACTAGATTTTTTCGATCAGATAGGCTATACTGCGCGTACACGAAAGTCGTGATGATTAATTATCATTTTCATAATAAAAACGCTGAATTTATGCGCTTATTATGAAATGAATTTTAGGAGGAAACAGGATGTATTGGGGAGAAAAGGAAGGGTTTAAGCTAACGTCTAATCGTGGTAAGGGGTGGTTGATGACCGTCGCCATCCTTTCGAGCCTAGGGAGTTCGGTCGGCACGCCACTCGTGGGGCATGCGGCGACGTCAGCGACGACGGTGCAACAGGAGAGTGCGAGCGCGGCTTCTGGAGCTGCCACTACGACGGCAAGTAGTGAGGCTGTCACGGCCGAATCAGCCGAAGACACGGTTACGACGGCTACTGAGGAGCCGGCTGATAGTACAACTGAGGAGAGCGGTGAAGCCGACACAACCAGCGACGATAGTTCGGTGGAAAAGACGAGTGACCCGGCAGATGTTCAGACCGACAAGCCACGGCAACGCAAAAAAGAAAGCGAATCCATCGATCAATGGATGCCCAATAAAAGATTACAACGGGCCGTTTTATATCAGCTTCAAAACTTATCACCAGTGCCAGATGACGAGCCAACTTGGAATTCCGTTGCGGATATTACCAAGGAGGATATGAAGCGCCTCAAGGGGATTTATGTGGGAGCCTTGGGTGGTGAAGATGGCGAATCAACTTACAATCCTGATGGATCGGAATATTCAATCGAAGGCATTGAGTACGCGACAAATTTAGAAACCGTGGACTTTGGTGGTGGCGGGATGAGCGATGGCCCGCAGCAAATGTTTGGGAACCTCGTAGATATTTCGCCATTGGCCAAGCTGACCAAGCTCACAACGGTGCTCTTGCAGAATAACCAGATTGAGGATATTTCACCATTAGCCAATCTGAAGAATGTGACCTGGTTGGACCTGACCTTTAACCATATTTCAGACTTCTCGCCGTTAAAGGGGATAAGTTACGAGACGAGCCAGTTCCGTTTTCAATATCTTGAACGTCGGAACCCCATTATAGTGGATGGAAAGACCCGGAAGGCTCATATTAATTCTGGTATTAAGCTCCAAGATGGCACGTTTGCTCAAAACCCAGTTGCCAAAAATGTGACGGCTTGGCATTATTACGCAGATGAGGATGAGGATAAAACGTTCCAATTTTACGCTAAAGGAGGCGAGTTGACCGGAGATGCCGAGGGTGGTCTCGACTTTTCAGAGATTAAGGATCAAGAGCCAGGGATTACTGGCCCGGGCGTCATTCCCTTGCCTGATAAGTATTATCTCAATGCGCAGTATGTGACCGATGATGGCAATTACGCCTTCTTGTTGATGCAACCTTACAGGCTGGGAGATGTTGCCGCGCCGGTTACGGTGCAGTACCACGATGAAAATGGCCAAGAGGTCGCACCGGATGCGGCACCGCTGGAGGGGATGCTGGGGGAAACCTATACGGCGAAACCAATCGATATTCCTGGCTATGATCTGGTGAAGAGCCCTGAGAATGCCCAAGGAACCTTTGGTAAGGACCCGATTACGGTGACGTTTACCTACAAGAAACAAGCCGTGAAGTCGACGGTTGAGGTGCTCTACCAGGATGAAAAGGGCCAGGCGATTGCCGAGCCAACGACTTTAGACGGGGAGGTGGGCCAGCCGTATACCACTGAACCCGCAAGTATCGTGAATTACGAGTTGATTGAAACACCGAAGAACGCCACGGGAACGTACGGTAAAGAGCCAACGACGGTCATCTACCGTTATCGTAAGGCGGAACCAGTGGTGACGAAGCACAAGGTGACGGTTCACTATCAAGATGAAGCGGGAAAGGACTTACACGTAGACACTGTGTTAACTGGCCTACCTGGGGAAGCCTACCAAACGGAAGCCTTGGTGATTGACGGCTATAAGCTGGTCAAGACTATCGGCCAGTCAACCGGGACCTATGGCGAAGCTGATCTTGAGATCACTTATGTTTACGCACCAATTTCGACCGGTGGGGATGGTGATGGTGGCGTGACGCCACCGATCACGACACCGACGGATCCCCAACCACCGGTGAATCCAGTTGATCCACAGAATCCGGACGGGGGCCTTGATCCGGATGAAACAACGGATACCGAGGATCCCAATCAGCCGGGTTCAGATAACGCTGGTTCCGAGTCGGTTTCTGGCGGGGATGGCGATATGGTCACAGGAGAAGAATCCGGTCAGATTGGCAGTACGTCCTCCGTGGGGCCAGCGACCAGCTGGAGTGATTATGATGACGCAACGCCAAGCCACACTTTTGGCTTGCCACAGACCAATGAACAACGGACGATTGCAGCCTGGCTGGGTGGTGTGCTCCTGTTGGGCAGTCTTTGGGGCTGGTGGGGTCGCCGCCGGCATTAAGGTGTTTGAAAGATGACGACACTGCCCATAAAACTGGGAAAGTAGCAGTAATGAGACTAATTTTTTGAAAAGGACGATTATTACCAATTCGAGGTAATAATCGTCCTTTTCAACGATCATTATTCCATGAAAACGTATAGGCCTTGTTTATTTTATAAAAACTAGTGATCTCTTGATTTAACAGCGTTCTCGGGTATAATGAAGGTAGAAACTTATCCAAACAACAAAATGTGTAACATTACAAAACTTAAGTCGATTGTCCACTAGGGAGGACGACATCATGAGTAAACATATCGGGGAAATGAAGACACATTACAAGAGTTATAAGGCAGGGAAACGCTGGGTTTACGCCAGCATTACTGTTATTGCTTTAGGGGTGGGCATGGCGGTTGCGCCTAGTGCCCACGCGGCAACGGTAACTGATCCCACAGATAAGACGGAGATGGTCACTGATAACGATGTCGATGAACAATCAGGCGTCCAGTCGAATACAACGGAAAAACAAACGCCAGATAGTGTTGATCCTGAGTCGGTTAATCCAGAAAAGGTGACGACCCCTAATAAAAAGGCGACATCGGATTCAACCAACAAGACACCAGAAAAAACGACACCGGTTACGCCAGCTCCTGAAAAAGGTACAAGTGAGGCAGACGATGAAAAGGTAGAAGAAACCACGACGCCGAAGTCGACAGTTCGGCCCCAGTCACGGATGATGGCGACTCCCGTTGTTGCAACGCCACAGGCTGCGGTTCCAGCCGATACTTCGATTGATACCTGGATGCCCAATAAGACGTTGCAGAAAATTGTTTTGATGGATCTTCAGGCTCAAAACAAGGACCGCACTTGGGAGAGTGTCGATGACATTACGCAAGATGACATGCTACTGTTGAAAATGATTCAGGCGGATGGCGGTCCAGTCGCCAACGGCATGAACACCTATATTGATGGTCACACGGCATTTTCTCTTGAGGGCCTACAGTATGCCAAAAATCTAACATATTTAGACTTGGAAGGTAACGAAGGCTATCCAGGAATGCTACGTGGAGACATTGTTGATCTCAGCCCAGTTAAGGATTTAACCAAGCTAACTGGAGTTAATGTCCAGTTCAACCGAATTCAAGATATTTCACCGTTGGAAAACTTAACAGATCTGACGGAACTCGACCTCGCTTATAATTCAATTATTGACTTTACGCCATACAGTAAATTCAAAAAGTTATGGATTTACTCGACGGCCTATCAACAGCTGATCTTGCCACCAATTGCGTTGAAACCGGGTGAAGATTACCATATGGCAATTAGTCCATCAACGCCGACCGGAAGGATTGACTTAATCCCCTATACGGATGCCCATTACGATGAACATACATCATGGGTGGCTGGTAACCCAATGAAGCTGGGATGGCGGATTTACTTCCCAGCCGGTGACGCAACTTCGGATGGCAATGGTGGCTTGAACTTTACGAATATTCCGGCACAAAAACCCGGGATTACCGTCTATCCGGATGCCGATTGGGTCAAGATTTACCCAATGGACAATTACTATTACATGATTGGCCATTATGACCAAGGGGCATATGATTTAATGGTCATTCAGCCCTACACGATGGCAGTTACGGCGGCCGCTGTGACCGTCTCCTACCAGGATGAATCTGGCAAGCAACTCAGTCCCACCACGACCTTAGCACAAGGTAGTGTGGGGGATGCCTATACCACGACACCGATTGATATTGAGGGCTATAAGCTCCTCACCACACCGACTAATGCTACAGGAACGTATGGTACGGACCCAATCAACGTGGTCTACACCTACAAAGCCGTTGAGAAACCAGTTGGTCCAACACCAACCCCAACCGAAACGGGAACCGTGACGGTAGTCAGTGTTGATCAGTCTGGAAAGGTTCTTAGCCAGACAACTCAAACCGGGACAGTCGGTGACAGCTACGCGATTACGGCACCGGAAATTGAAGGATATCAGGTTACGGGTAATAACAGTGCCACGGGGACGTATACCACAGCCGGTCAAACCGTGACGTTCACGTATGCTGAAGTCACGACTGGTGGTGGGGGAGCGACAATTAACCCCGAACCAGAAAAGCCGGTGAAACCCGGCAAGCCAGGTCAATCCGACAAGCCGGGCCAACCCGGTAAGTTGCCAGTGACCTCAGGTGGCACTGCGGACAAGGTTGTGAGCACAGCCAAGGTATCCGGTCAGACACCAGTAACTGGTGGTCAGGCAACTAAATTAGCCGCACCGGTTCAAGCAACCAAGGCAGAGACTACTTTGCCACAAACCACTGACAAGGCGGTTTCACCTTTACTGGGACTACTCCTATTACTTGGCACTAGTGTCACAGGACTGTTCTTCAGACGTAAACGCAACTAAAATACTAGAGGATCGCGACGTTGGTCGTGATCCTCTTTTTAGTGAGCTTATAGGAAGATAATTGTACGACTTAATCAACACGCCATTAATTAGTTTTGGACAAAAATAATTTTAAAATAGCATTGAATTCTGACTGTACCAGGGTGAGAATGGAAGGTGAATACTGCTAGGAAAGGTAGGGATTTAATCGATATGGAAACGAAACGGACGCATTTTAAGATGTACAAGGCAGGTCGTAAGTGGGTCTTTGCCTGTGCACTCATGTTGGTTATTGGTGGGGGCTCCGTCGTCACGGCAGAGGCCGCAACCACGGGGCATGATAGTGAGCAGACCAGTAAAATAGCTGACGCGACGAGTGACAAGTTGGCGTCTAGCCAGGGTGATACGCAAGGTTCTGACAAGGATGGCCAGTCTCAGCAGGATGGCCAGTCTGACAGTGAGAGTGAGCTTGACGGGTCTAAGACTAGTGATAGTCAAGATAATGGCTCGAAAGATAGTTCCACGAAAGATGACGCCACAAAGGAAAGTACCGCTGACAGCCAAACTGATGTGACTAAGACTCAAGACAAAGAGCAGGCTATTGAGAAGCCAGCTGACAAGTCGGAGACGACTGATAAGGTTCAAGCACCTGCACAGTCTCCAGTTAGTGGCATCAAGGCCTTGTCAGGAATTCTTTCTGACCAGCAGAAGGCCAACCTGAAGGCGGCTATTGCCGCTGCCAAGGCTGCAACTAAGTTAGCTCGTTCCAGAAATACCGACGCCTCAGCTATTTCGGCTTATGATAACGATGCCGTTCAAGATGGTGGGAGCGTCTACGATGACTATGGCAACTTGGATAATATCCTCGGGGTTTCTTCCATGTTCCATATCTTCGCATTGGAAGCCGAATTGAATTCTCACACCAACGGAAACATTGCCGTTCGGAACTTGATCGGTAATGTAAACTTCGGAACCAACGTGATAGAAGAACTGCTCGACAAGGATATTTCTTACATACAGAACTTTAGCAATATTGCCGGCAGTTCCTTCGTTTCTAAAGGGGACACGCGAGAAAACAAAGTGGTCTTCGGTGAGGGAATTACAGTTGATATCAGCAATCCTAACCGACCAATGGTCAATGGCGTTTACATCGATCACTTGTTGGCTTCCGAAACGTATCAGGATAAGAATGGGCAGACCTACATTGATTTCGATGCCGAGTTCGCAAAGCTTAAGGCCCTGAATGAATCGTTGGGTGGTAAAGCTAGTGAAGCCAGCTATACCAATGGCGACTTCGATGATTTGAACAACCGGGTCATTGACGTGAGTGACATGACACCTAACGCCAACAACCAAATCATTATTAACCTTTCGCCAGATGTTTTAGCTGGCAATACGCCATTGAAGATCGTCGGCCTGTCACCAGAAGAGACGGGGACCACGGTGATTATTAACGTGGATACCGGGAGTCAAGCGGACTACCACGTCAACTCACCGATCAAGATTACTTACAGTGACGGAAGTGACCGGAATAGCCATGAAACGGAATACTTCGGGGACAACCACTTGCTGTGGAACTTCATTGATCGGTCGGCTAACGACCAACAGTTTAACGGCAATCTTATCGTCGATGCCCCATTCCAAGGGAGTGTGCTGGCACCTTCCGCAGACATTACGGTTAACCAGAACTTAGATGGTAATATCATTGGCAAGCGGGTCGTGGTTAACGCCGAAACCCACCGGTGGGACCTCCAAGACCACAACGATGAGGATGAGAATCCCGATCCGGATGATTACGATAAGCCAGTGACG
Organism: Levilactobacillus lindianensis; assembly: GCF_003946095.1. GTDB lineage: Bacteria > Bacillota > Bacilli > Lactobacillales > Lactobacillaceae > Levilactobacillus > Levilactobacillus lindianensis. Next base: position 70,024 of record NZ_RHOD01000005.1, read on the forward strand.
ATTCCGGGGATTGGCATTGAAATGCCTGAGCGTCCAGGAACGGACAAACCCAACATCGAAAATCCCAATGTTGAGGAACCGGATACGGATGATGGTGAAGAGGAAGAAGAGTTCGAACACGAACGGCCAAACTATGGTGACGAAGATATTGAGGATATCTGGGATGATATGATCGATGCCGAGGAGGAAGATTCCCGCACCGCTGAAGAAGCCGTTTTGAATGAAATTGACTCGGCGATTGCTTGGGCCAAGGCCCACGGTGATACCGCCTTGTTGAATGAACTCGAGGGGATGCGCAACCGGATTCTCGCAGACCTTGGCGAATTGCCACAAACCGATGAAACTAGTCCCCGGACGATGCAAGTCGTGGGGTTAGCCTTGCTGACGGGGGTTCTAGGTGCCCTGATTTTCAAGCGGCAACAGCGTCACAATTAAGTAGCATGTGATGGAGGGCGGAACCGACTGCCCTCCAGGCACACGTTTCGGCAATAGAAATTCAAAGAGAAACAGGGACTACGATAACGATCGCAGTTCCTGTTTTGTCGTCTCCACAGCTTGACAAGGTAGACTCTGATCCCGTATGGTAGAACGACATCTAACAGAAAGGGGTGACAACCCATGAGTTTAAACGTATTAATGGCGTGTGTCCCCGCAGACGGCCAAGGACGTTTTTCCGCAAAGTAAATTTTAAGGAGAAATATAATGAAAAACGTCCGTCGATCAGTTCCGTCCTTGGGACTGATCATTACCCTCGTTGGTTTTCCACAAATCAGCGAATCCATTTTTACCCCGGTTTTACCATTTCTGCAAACAGCCTTTGCAGTGAGTGCTAATCGGGCGCAGTTAACCATGAGTAGTTACTTTGTTGCCTTTGCCGTGGGGGTCCTCGTCTGGGGACAACTCGCGGATCGCTTGGGCCGGCGTCCAGCCATGTTGGCTGGGATTGGCGTGTACCTATTGGGAAATGTTGGTTTGTTGCTAAGCAGTGACTTCCGACTCTTACTGGTGAGTCGGCTAATCCAAGCATTTGGGGCCAGTGCGGGTTCTGTGGTGACCCAGACCATCATGCGCGAAAGTTTCAGTGGTGTGATTGGTGCCAAGGTTTTCGCGCGCACCAGCGCGGCCATGGCGTTAGCCCCCGCTTTAGGGCCGTTAATCGGGGGCGTTCTCCAAACCTATTGGGGGTTTCGGAGTGTGTTTTCCGGATTGGTGACGCTCGCCGTTGTTGTTGGGGGTTATGCCTGGTGGCGGCTACCGGAAACCCAACCGGCCGATGATCGCGTCGCCACGGCTTCTCAGATTCAGGTGATTAAACGGCTCGTTAGCAATCCTGTGGTTTGGGCCTATGGCCTGCTGATTGGAGGTATCAACGGTATCCTGTTTAGTTACTATGCCGAGGCCCCCTTTATCTTTGTGAATCATTTCGGCTTCAGTGCCGTTCAGTACGGCTGGCTGGGCCTGGTACTCGCTGGGGCCAGCCTTTTGGGCGCGATTCTGGTGAATCGTCTACTGACCTGGTGGTCGCCGGAACAGCTGACTCGCTGGGGACTTCTATTTAGTGTCGTAGCCGCCCTGACGTTCGTTTTAACGACGTATGGCGAGTATCCTGGACTGATGCTGGTCAGTATCTTTTTGACGTTCCTGGGGCTTAATATTGTCTTGCCCAATGCTCTGAATCGGGCACTAGTGGGTTACGAAGACGTGATGGGGAGTGCCAGTGGTTGGTTCAGCCTGGGGTATTACCTGCTGGTGAGTGGGATGACCTTTGGTATGAGCTGCCTGCATAATGGGGCCATTACGACCCTGCCTTGGTATGTGCTGGGACTTAGTGTGGTGATACTCGTGGTTGACGTGAAAGTCGTGCCACAGCAGTCTCGTACGGTTGAAATGGATGATTAAAAGTTAAAATGAACGCCCTGGACCTGTTGGTCTGGGGCGCTTTTTGCGAGGTTGTGTGAATTGTGAATAACATTGTTATCTTCAGGTGTCTACAACACGAAAAAGCCACCGAACGAATTTGTCCGGTGGCTTGGTGACAGGTGCTTTGTTTGACCACTTTTAGAGAACCATTTTGACTCCCATGACGATTAATAGCAGGGCCATAAGTGGTTTCATGATGGCGTTTAGTTTTTGAGGATTACCCTTGGCTAAGAGTCTTGGGGCACAGATGGCGCCTAGAACAGCCCCGATCATCAGGCAGATGCCAATGCTCCAGTCGATGTTGTTGGCTGAGAGGTGGAAGAGTAGACCGACGAAGGACGTTCCAACCAAGACGTAAGCCGAGGTTGCGGCGGCCGGGACCATGTCGAGACCCAGTGCCAAGAGCCCGGCGATGATCGGGCCACCGCCAGATAGGCCGGCAACCCCGACCATCAAGCCACTGACAATTCCGTAAAGAACGGCCTGAAGCGACTTATGTTTTGCGGGTCGTTGGGCACTCTTGATGAGGATTTTAACGAGAATTTGAACGCCCAGTAGCAAGAGAATAGCCGCCACGAGCCAAGTGTAGAGCTTTTGAGGAATGACCGGTGAAAGTAAGGCACCAACGATGGTCGCAGGAATAGCCGCAAGCAGCATTTGATTTCCGACACGAAAGTGAATTTGACCAGTCCGATAGTGACCATAGGCACCAACCAGGAGCGAGGGGAAGGCCGTGAACAAGGATGTTGCCGCGGCTACCGCTGGGCTGAGATGGAAGACGGTGGTTAGTAACCCGAGGTAGACCGCTGCGCCACCACCGCCGGTCGATAGGACAAAGAGGCCCACGAGGAACCCCGTGACCAGTAAAGTAATCCAAACCATGAGACCAGACTCCTTTCATAGAGGTACTAGTTTCTAGTCTATGTTTTTAGGTGGCGAAGATCAATTAACCTTCTGCTGAAGCCGTTGCGTTAGGCTTGGCTGGCAATTAATAGGTCAATATTTGTGAACGTTGATTTCTAGTCATTCAATTCGATCAAAGAAGGAGCCGTGGCTAGCCACGACTCCTTACTTATAGATAAGCGATTAAACTGGAACGACCACACCATTAACGTAACTGGAGATGTCGGAACACAGGAAGAGGGCAGTCTGTGCAATCTCGTTACCATTAGGGGCAACGGGGATGTTCAAGCTTTCCTCGTCTGCGTCGGCCCCACCTGGGGCGATGGCGTTGGTCCGAATACCCACGTTCTGGTACATGTAGGCCGTATTCTTTGTGAGACCAACCACGGCGTGTTTCGAAGCGGCGACCGCGGCACTGGCCCGGTTGTCAGTAGTGCCTTCAACGGCAGCAATATTTAAGATGACGCCGTGTTTTTGTTCGGTGAAGAGTTTCAAGGCTTCTCGAGTGGCAATCATCACGCTGGTCGTGTTGACCGTCATGACCTGATCCCAAAGCTCGTTGGTGAGGGTGCCAACGGGAGCGAGCTTATCGAGCATTCCGGCATTGTTCACCAGAATATCAAGATGGCCGTACTGCTTAACGGCGGTCTGAACCATATCTTCGACGTCGGCTTCCTTCGTTACATCGGCGACGGCAGCCACGGCCTCACCACCCGCATCCTTAATCTTTGAAACGACTTGATCCAGTCGTTCGGCGTTGCTATCTGCGGCAACGACCTTGGCCCCCTCGTGGGCGAAGAGTTCCGCGATGGCTTGGCCTTTACCAGACCCCGCCCCGGTAACGATAGCCACTTTATTCGCTAATTGTTCAACCACGTGACTCACTCCTTAAAGAAACTAGTTTTAGGATTAACCATCCTGCTCCCATTATAAAGCAATCATTAGGTTGAAGGGAGAGAAAAATGAGATTTCAATAAGAAAGTTGACTTAGTGGGGTTAAGATGTTACTTTAAAAGTAACAGAAAAAGGAAAGGCGTGTTGAATTTGAAAATTGTCGTTACGGGAGCCACCGGCCATTTGGGTCGCCAGATTGTGGATCATTTAACTGAATTAGTTGCTCCAACTAACTTGACGTTGGGCGTTCATACCCCTAGTAAGGCCCTGGACTACGCTGACCAGGGCATGACGATTAAGTCTTTGGATTATACCGAACCAGCAACCGTAGCGGCAGCCTTGGATGGGGCAGATGTTGCGGTCTACGTGCCTAGCAAGAGTCATGATAGCTTCAGCCGGGTGACCGAGTTTGAACACGTCGTTACGGCCGCGACTCAAGCCAAGGTTGGACACTTGGTGGTCATGGGCTTTATTGCTGATCAGGCCAACAATCCGTTTGATTTGTCCGCCTTCTATGGTTACGTACCACGTCGATTGGCCTCAAGTGACCTGAGCTATACCATCGTTCGTAATGCGCTGTATGCTGACCCATTGGTTCCCTATTTACCGGAATTAATCGAACTGCAAAACGTCATTTACCCAATGGGTGATCAGGCGTTGAGTTTCATCAGCCTGGCTGATAGTGCCGCAGCCTTTGCCAAGATTGCCGTCACACCAGCCTTGTGGACCCGTCCTATGTACACGTTGACACAAGACCGGGCCTACACCATGCCCGAATTGGCCGAAGTGCTCTCGACGGTCTCTGGCGAAAAGATTGGCTACGCGCCAGTGACTAACGCTGAGTTTGGGAACATCTACAATGAAGGCAATGAGGGGCATATGTTGTCCTCCATGTATGCCGGTGGGTCCATGGGCCTGCTGGACATTACGACCGATGACTATGCCGCTATCATGGGACATCCGGCACAGTCGTTACCGGAGTTTTTGAAAGAGAACTATCGGCGTTAAACTTTGTTGATCCAAATAAAAAAGTAAACAGCGTGATCACTGAAATACAAAGTGATCACGCTGTTTTATTAACGGTAGATTTATTTATGAAGTTTAGTGAACGTCACGATAGAGATTAATAACGGCACCAGCCAACTGGGCTTCGAATTTGTCACGAGAGAGGAAGACTGACTTCTCTGACGGGAAACCGGTGGTGAGCAATACCTGATCATTCGCTACCGGCAGGACGCGCCGGATAGTGGTTTTGCCCGACTTAAGATTAATGGCAACCAACTTGGCATTTTCCGAGGCTAATTGACAAGCTTCTTCGGTCGAGTCGACAACGACCAAATCATTTTGTAAAATGCCCAGCATCATTAAGTTGGTATCGGTGACCTTGAGCCAAGCCAGGCCAGTTGCCTTCGCGTCTCGAACCGGTAGCTTACTGGAGACCTTCATGTTGTCAGGAATGCGTAATTCAGTGTGAGTATCGCTGATCGGAATGCGTAGGGAAGAGGTGGTTGGCAGGCTGTCGGTGTTCGCCATCATGTTGAGGCTATGGGACTTGGTCCTGCCTGATGGCTTTTTGTCGGGGGACTTGGCTTTTTCAAGGTCGTCAGGAATCAGATCGGCCAACTCGAAAATCTGAGTTTCCGAAATACGTAAGCCCTTGGCAATCTTGCGTAGGGTATTGGGCTTGGGGATCTGCCGCTTATTGTTTTCAATCTGGGAATAATACGATGCCGAGATTCCCGCATATAGAGCAACTTTACGTACTGAATCACCTTTGCCACGACGGATCTTTCTTAATTCATTGCCAAATGTTGAATCCTGCATCGTTCTCACCCCGTTTGTATCTAACTAGTATAGCAACGGATCCCGAGATCTTGGGCTTTTGAAGCACAAATTGTGATTGCAAAAGTAAAAAACGAGACTTATACTTATAATTAAGTTAGCTCTTATGAATTCAAACTGGCAGAAGTCTAGTTAATTAGCGGTTTTACTATCCCTTTAATAACCTTGATATAGCGGTTACAAGAGATGATGGGCACGTGAATAGTCAAGACAACGATCTCTTCAGTTACTAACGTTCACAAAAGTAAAACAAAATGATGGAGGTAAGATTATGAATTTTTGTCCAAAGTGTGGCACGTCAGTTAAGGCGGGAGCTCGTTTTTGCCCGAACTGTGGGTTTGATTTACAGGTAAAGGGAGCAACGCCAACGCCGGCTGCGAGTGAACCAGTTCAGTCAGCTCCACAGCCACAGGTACAACCGCAGGCTCAACCACAGCCACAAGCTCAACCTCAGGTACAATTTCAACAACAAGCAACCATGGCAGCACCTATACCTCAAGCTGCGGGTAATGGTGCCATCGACTACCAAAGTAATTTGGGATTATTTGGGGCGTTTTCAGAGTATATGAAAGGATACGTCAAATTTGATGGACGTATGAGCCGTGCAAACTACTGGTGGGCTACCTTGGCAGTTTCTATTATTGGTGTAATTGCTATCTTTTTATCATATGCTGTTGGTAGTGTTGTTTTTATGACTGCTGAAAGTCTGCTGTTCGCATTACCAGGGTACTCAAGCATGTTTCGTCGTTTGCATGATTGCAACCTCTCGGGAGTCAATTTTCTTTGGTCATTTGTCCCGGTTTTTGGAAGTATTTATCTCCTTGTCTTACTCTGCAAGCCAGCTGACCAACAAGCCAATCGTTTTGGTTAGGAGTTAGCCATGAATTCTAATTTCTTTTGTCCGAATTGTGGGCAACCCGTGAGGCTGGGACTGAACTTTTGCCCATATTGTGGGCGTGACTTACGAGCCTATCAGCCTGCGCCTTCGGCTGCACCACAGGCGCAGGCAAAAGCGAAGGTGAGTTCAAGTCCCAACCTATTGGATTCAGCGACAGCCCAACTCAATAGCTGGACCGGTCAACGGCGTAAGGTACCTATCCAGCTAGGCAGCATGTTTAGCCAAGTTTTTAAAGCGCATACAGAGGCCGAAGCCGAAACGCTTTTCATCGGGGGAACGGAAAAGACGACGCCATCGCTGGCCACCGTCAGTGATTCTCCGGTTCAGCCCTGGTTGTTTACCCGAGTATTAGCCGTATTTGGGTTGACGATCGCGATTCTAGCGGGAAGCCTATTTATTTTTAATGGGGAAAAGATGTATAACGGGCTAATTTTTATGAGTGCCTTGGCCGTCCCATTTTCCCTGCTAATTATGTTTTTTGAAATTAATACGTTCCGTAATATTAGTATTTTTAAAGTGACCAAAATTTTTATGGTGGGTGGGGTTGCCTCGGTTCTCACCAGCATGGGTCTCTATCAGTTCGTCAACATTCAAAACATGACGATCGTGGCGGCAATTCTGGTTGCCATCATTGAGGAGACGGGGAAGCTGGTCATCATCGCCTACTATGTGAAACGAACCCAAGCGCATTTCATTTTAAATGGCCTACTGATTGGCGCGGCAATCGGGGCTGGTTTTGCAGCGTTTGAAACGGCCGGTTATGCGCAAGACTATGGCCTATGGGTGTTACTGTTACGGGCCATAGATTCGCTGGGAACCCACACCATGTGGGGAGCCATTAGTGGCGCCGCCTTAGTTATGGTGAAGGGTGATCACCCATTAGCCGCGAATACATTTCAAGATGGTCGGTTCGTCCGATTCTTTGCGTTGGCCGTGAGCTTACATGCTTTATGGGACATGCCCTTACCATTGCCTAGTCTATTGAAGTCAGGCATCCTGATCGCGGTGGCCTGGGTGATAGTTTTAGTGTTAATTAACGCCGGTTTACGTGAAATTCGCGAGCTACGAGAAGGAAAATTAACTTAAATGGGAGTGTTGAAAATGAAGTTTTGTATTAACTGTGGCCAGCAATTAAAAGCTGGACAAAAGTTCTGTACCCATTGTGGGGCGAAGCAACCAGAGTTCACGCAACCTGTGACACCAGCATCTTCGGCCGCACCTGTGCCCCCGCAAGCGACGCCAGTGGCCCCGACGCAGGAACAAGCCACCCCAGTGGAACCGCCGGTTGAGCCAGAGGTACCACTGTCGACGTCTGATGCAGAGCCGCCAGTTTCACAGGCGTCAGCACCGGTTACGCCAGATGTGGCCCCAATTGAATCGCCGGTGACGCCGAGTGTTGATGAACTCGTAACGCCAACAGATGCGTCGACTACTGATGCGCCGGAACAGCCAGCTACACCTAACGTGAATGCACCAGCAGGACAGACTGCAGGAGACACGGGTGTATCAGGCTCACCAACGCAGACACCGCAACAGCCAGGAACCTCGACTACAGGAACAACTGCTCCTAACAGTAGTAATCCTTCTCAATACGGGCAGGTCGCCACGCAACCAGCCACTACGGCAGCACAGACAGTGGCCAAAGCGGCTGGAGATTCTCGAACCATCTGGGTCGTGGTTGGGGCAATTGTCCTCATCCTGATTGGTGTGGCTGGGTATAACGGTTATAACACTTATAAGCGGGACAATTTAACGGAACAAGAGATTGCCAATATTGGTGATGGCGTGACCTCAAAATATTTGGGCAATTCCACAACGGTCCGCTATAGTAAGAGTGATAATGTGTTAACGGTAGAAGCAGATGAGGATACGGATCTCTATGATATCGCTTATGATATGACGAATGGCTATGATGAAGCTGATGACATGGCGCCCTATCTTACCAAGCTAAAGAAGATTTCTACGGCCATGGCGCCACTGATGCCAACTAATTTAAAAGATGTTCGGGTGGAACTTTTGAATCCGCAGAATACCAACCTTCATCTTTACACAGCTGAAGATGGCGATATAATTTACGATTTTACAGATGACGAGTGATCAGTCAGTTTAGAAGGAAAATTGCCAGTAAGTGAATTCTAAAATACATAGTGCCAGCTCTTTGAGAGCCCGCCTTGGATTAAAACAACTGGCTAGAAGCGCTTGTATTTTACAGGTCATGAAACGTAGGCATCCAATTCAAAACGAATTGGGTGCCTTTTTACTTTCAGAATAGTCTGAAATACAAAAACCGCCAAGTAGTGATTTTTACACTGCTTGGCGGTTTAACTTTAAAAAGAGGTTACTTCAAATCTTCCTTGTCGAAGAAAGCATCAACAACACGTTGGCTAGCGTGGCCGTCTTCCCAATTGTTAAAGCGATCGCTGAAACGTTGGTAAGCACCGGCGTACTCCTGTTCAACCTTAGGCAGGTTGTGCAGGGCTGACAACACATCGTCGTTGGTCTTCAACAGTGGTCCGGGGAGATCCTTTTCCATGTCGAGGTAGAAGCCACGCAGGACACTGCCATACTTCTCGTAATCGTAAACGAAGTACAGAATTGGCCGTCTCAGAATAGCGTAATCGAAGAACACACTGGAGTAGTCAGTGATGAGCACATCGGCAATCAGGTACAGCTCAGCAATATCGTCGTAGCTGGATTCGTTATAAACGAAGTCCCCGAAGCCGGTCGTGTCTAAGTGTTCCGTGATGAAGTAGTGGGTCCGTAAGACCAGCACGTATTCGTCACCAAGTTCGCGTTTCAGACGTTCGATATCGAGCTTCAACGTGAACTTGTAGTCCCCAACACCGTAGTAGTCATCGTCACGCCACGTTGGGGCGTAGAGAATGATCTTCTTGTCGAGTGGAATGCCCAACTGTTCCTTAATCTTACGCGCGCGGTCATCTTTGTCCGGGGCACTTAGGATATCGTTACGTGGGTAACCTGACTTCAACATCTGACCTTCGGGATACATGAAGGCGTGTTCGAAGACGTCGACGGAGAATTGGTTAGCGGTGACCAGGTAATCCCATTGACGGGATTGAGAGAAGAAGATTGCCTTGTACATGGGATTGGCACTGGCCACGTTATCCATATCGAAGACCAGGTGCTTCAATGGCGTTCCATGCCAAGTCGACAGGAATTTAGTTCCCGGACGCTTGACGAACCATTGAGGTTGACGCATGTTGATGACCTGGTACTTAGACGTTGCCAGGTAGTACATGTAGCGCCAGCCAAACCGTTTGACCACGATGGTGTCTGGTCGATCGGCAGGGGTATCGTCGACGTCGGGGTTCATGATCCAAACGTGCTTGAACTTGCCGGGATAGTTTTCCTGAATGTAGTTGTAGATGGCTTTAGGGCTATCCGAGAAATTCCGTCCCAGGAAGGATTCGTAAATGATGACTCGTGGCTTGATCGGCATCTTGGTAAACCACCAGATGTAAGACAGACGGGTGAGACCCCGACCGTGATGGTGGAGCACCCGGTTCAACTGCCGTAACCGCACTAACCCGTTAATTCGGGATTGTGGGCAGGTTGGGCGACGCCGGATGTGATGTAAGATTTGCCGACTAAGGAGGGAGACGTCGCCATATGCGGCAGCATCCGTATCCTTCAGGTAACGGTGCAGGTCGTTCATTAAGGCTGGCACGTCGTCCACCGTGACCGGTGAGCTGGTAGCCAAGGCTTGATAGAGGAACCGGTGCATCCGTAGCAAGGTATAACGACTGAAGGCAAAGTGCAGATCGTCATCCTTGATGAGATCCAGACTCGCCTGCCAGGCGGCTACCCGTTGTTGCCAACGGGTCCCAACCTCGAGTTGGTGAATTGAAGGTTGGTTGATCGGGTCGTTGTGCTTGACCCGGATGTAGTGAGGCGTGGCTAACCGCAGATAAGAGCTGGTTAAGGCCATGACCTGAACTAAGAAGGGAAAGTCGGGGTAGAGTTGGTTGTCAGGCATGAATTGAATGTCATGATCCTGAACCAATTTACGGTCGATCACCTTACCGGTCAGTTTAATTTGACGGTTAAATTGATCCCAACGCGTGTCACCACGCAATTGAACATACTTGTGTTCCAACCAGTTCAACGCACTGGCGTCAACCGCTGGGGCATCTGGCAATTGTTGGGTGACAGATGGATCGAAGTTTAAGGCAAAGTTCTTAGGTGCCCGCCGCTTGGCACCACCCCATTTGGGCAGGGTGTCCAGGGCTTCCGTCTGTTCCAAGCTATTGAGGAATGACGACTGGGGTTCGTAAGTGGGGTATTGGTTCAAGTCGCCCAGGGTGTCGGTAGCGGGATTGATCGCTGCCATTTCTGCCAGGGCACTGGGTACCAGGAAGTCATCGCTATCCACGAAGACTAACCAGTCACCGGTTGCCGCAGCTACGGCCGCATTGCGGGCCGCACCCATGGTGTTACCATCAAAGGACACTTGACGGACCTTGAAAGGCACCTGCCACTCTGATTCAGTGAAGTCGAGGGGCGCGTTGAGCGCGATAATCCACTCGAAGTCGTGAGTCGTTTGGTGTACTAAGTTCTGCCGTAGGGCTAATAGTTGATGTAGTTCACCCGTTTGGCAGGGTGTAATTAAACTAAATTTCATGACAACCTCCTAATAAAACAGCCGATGTGCCATCTGTGGTGACACCATCCGCAAGAGCCCTAACCGCGACCAAACTTTGGTTGGTGGGGTAATGAGTTCTTTAATCCGACTCAGGAGCTGGACATGATTGGCCGCACTGAGATTTTTTTTGCCAGCAGTGTCTAACAGCGTATTCAGCTGGCGCTGGAAGTACTCCGTAAAGGCAGGTTGCCACATGACACCCAATGATTGTACGTCGATGTGTTGGAGCTCATCGAGCCATTCGACAGGGGTGGCTTCCGCCCAAATTTGCCGTTGAATCGTTGGCACGTGGAGCCGTAAGACGTCTTGGCTGAGCTGGAGCACATGAAAGGCCTGCGCGATGGAAACTAGGGGCAGGTCGTGATCCAGTAACGTGACGGGTAACAATAACCCGGTTGGACGGATGCGTTGGGTCAGACGACCCACACTTTGTAAATCGGTTTGAATGCTGTAACTTTGACGGGCCCATAACGTCATTTGGCGTTCAGTGGGGGTCGTCGGTGTGGCCGAGGTTAGATTTTGAAAGGTCAGTTGAGTCGCAGATGAATCGTGTTCGGCGAGATAAGTTGAGATCTGTTCGTCAAGATCCTGAGTCGTCTCAAAGGCTGACAGACTGATCGGACTGCCGGGATGTTGCGTTGCCAGTTGATCCCATTGTTGCAGGGCACCCGGTAAAACATGATCCGTCTCGCGTAGATTAAGGAGATAGTTGTGGGGTGTCGAGGGCAAATTCAGGTCATTGACTGAGAGATGCCAGCTGGCGGCTTGGGCCTGTTGTTCGGCCGTTAGCGATTGTTCAGTTGGTAGTTGTAGATTCAGCGTCGTGGCGGCAAAGTTTTGGTTGGCGAGTTCCTCAATGAGGGAACTGAGCTTGGCCCAGTCCAACTGTGCTTGCGGCACGATGTTAACGAAAACGTGCATAATTTTTCCTTCTCCGTAATGTATGTAAGTTTAGTAGACAGTAATTTGGCAACGACTCCTATTATACCGAGATCTGGGAGGGTTGCCACCTAAAAATGCAAAAAGGTGAAATTCTTAACCCTAATATTGAAGGGTTTTAAACATCGTCGCGGCTTAAGAGTGTGATCGCCTCACCGTTAGCTTGCCGGCGATCGATGTTGTCTTCTCCCCAGACACAGAGTTCGTGGAGAATTCCTGAGAGACTTTCACCATAATCGGTCAGGGCATATTCAACCTTGGGTGGGACCTGGTGAAAGACGTGGCGCGAGACGATATTGGCAGCTTCTAACTCGCGAAGCTGTTGGGTCAACATCTTCTGCGAAATCTGAGGGATGGCCCGGGCTAGTTCGCCGGTCCGCATGGTGCGGTGACGCAAGTGACATAGAATGATTGACTTCCATTTGCCACCGATGATTTCCATGGTAGCCTCGACGCCAATGTGATAGGTCTTGGTGGGCATAAAACAGTTCTCCTCGTTGATGGTTACTTTTTGGTAAGTAGGGCACTTTAAAGTGGGTTCTTGTTCCCTAGTTATTAGCCAGTATAATCAATATTTATCACGTACGCAATCTGAGGAGGGTATTATGACAAAACAAAAACAAATTTCAGCAACCTTGACGTTACTAGCGCTCGCTGTGAGTGCCTTTGCCATTGGGTCAACCGAGTTCATTAGTGTCGGGTTGATTCCGATGTTGATTCAAAGCTTCCACGTTAGCATGGCGCAGGCCGGATTGACGGTTTCCGTCTATGCGATGGGAATCATGATTGGGGCACCCGTCATGACTCTCCTGACCGGTCAGATTAACCGTCACACCTTAATGGTCATCATCATGTTACTCTTTATCACCGGGAATCTGGTGGCGGCCTTTGCCCCAACGTTTGCTGTTTTGCTGGCAGGACGGGTGATTGCTGCTCTGGCTCATGGGATTTTCATGACGGTGGCCTCGGTGATCGCGGCTGATGTCGTGGCACCGTCCAAACGGGCTTCGGCAATTGCCGTAATGTTTACCGGACTGACGGTAGCCACGGTTACTGGGGTGCCAATGGGCACCATGATCGGGCAGCTGGGTGGCTGGCGCTGGTCGTTCATCTTTATTAGTGTGATTGGGTTAATTGGCTTGGTCGCCGACTATATTCTAGTGCCACGCGAGTTGCCATTACCAAGTAAGGCGACCGCTAAGGGGTTGTTACGCGTTTTGGGTAACCCGCAACTCTTATTAGCACTCTTAGTCACGGCCTTGGGTTACGGGGGGACTTTCGTCGCTTACACCTACTTGTCACCCTTATTGGAACAAAAGATGGGCTGGTCGAGCAGTGCCGTCGTGGTGATTCTGGTCGTTTATGGTTTGATGGTGGCCTTAGGAAACACCCTGGGTGGCCGTTGGGCGAACAAGAAGCCCTTGGCAGCTTTATTGAAAATGTTCATGGGACTCTTCGTGACGCTACTGGTCTTATCTGTGACGGCAAGTAGCCACTGGTTGGGTCTCCTAACCGTTCTGGCGATGGGTTTCTTCGCCTTCATGAATGTACCGGGCCTACAGTTGTATATCGTCCAGTTAGCGGAAAAGTACACGCCAGCTGACATTACGATGGCTTCAGCCTTGAACATCTCAGCCTTTAACGTGGGGATCGCTCTGGGTTCTGGCATCGGTGGTCAGGTCACAAGCCAAGTTGGGTTAGGATGGACACCGTTCTTCGGTGCCGTGATGGTGGCCATCAGTATTGGCCTTACGGTCGGCCTGATTCGCTTAGCTCGTCCGGCCAAGCGATTGGTTAAAAAGTTTAATCGTTAGAGAGAATGAATGATTGAAGAGGTCCTCGACAGGTTGTTGGGGGCCTCTTTTTGGTGGGTGATGATTCGGGAGTCGTCACTTTTCGAAGAAATCCCTGTTAAAGATGCGTGGGAGAAGCGTTGTCCAGTTAAGAGCGAGGTAGTAGGCAACGCTACTCGTAATATTAGTGATTTTATAATGGATTGTGGCTGAAGACTAACGCGGGACACGATGTTCCAAACTTTTCCAGTATACTTTCAGAATCTAGATCAGAACTGGGGGGCTTACTTTGGGGCGTAAGCAGCTGTATCAATTATTTCTATTACTTGTGATCTGCGGTTGGGGCCTGATGGTCAGCAATTCAGCGCAAGCGGCCATAACCCGAGACGATGATATGCTCGCGGCGATTGCGAGTGCGCCGCCGGGATTTTCACTCGACCGGGGCTTTAGTCCCGGTCGATCATACGGTGCGGCAGACAGGTTACTGGATGGTCCCGCCATACCGAAACAGATTGCGCAGTTAACCAATGATAATTTCAATCAGATGTACCGTCAGGTGGGGGTGCTGTGGTCTAAGGTGCCAGGGACGCAGAGTCAGCCGCGCCGCATTCCGTTGACCCGTGATCAGCACTGGTCATTTTGGTTGTACTTTGGTAATAAGGGTGACAAGGCCGCGGATGGGATGACCTTTACGCTCCAAAATGCGGCAACTGGCACGGATGCGCTGGCGAGAGGTGGGTCCGGTCAGTCGCTGGGAGTTTGGGGCGGCGATACCAACGCCAGTGGGGATACATCGTACATTTCTCAAATTGCCTTGCAGAAGAGCTGGGCATTAGAATTTGATACCCACGTTAACAACGTCGTCAATAGCGTGAGTCAGGCCAATTACTTTGACTATGAGGCAGTTCCGAGCCAAGGCCCACACATTGCCAGTAATTATCCTGGCGAGAAGGGGAGTTATCAGATCTTTGGCAGTCGGGGGCATTACTATTTTGGATTGAAACACCGCCAGCCTAAGCTTATGGCTAATCCTTCGAATGGCCGTTGGCATCATGTGACCATGGATTGGCAGAAGGCCAAGAGTCAAATGACCTATGCCTACAACGACCGTGATCCACAGACTGGGCAGGCGCTCACGCCGGAGGTTCAGGACAGTATCTCGATTGATTTGACCAAATTGGGGACACCGGATCAACCAGCAACCAGTGCCGTCTGGGGACTGACCGGGGCTACGAGTTCAAGAGGTGAGAATAACTTGGCAGTGGTTGACCAGGAACCTGGGCAGATGCGTTTCGATGTTGACCAGGACACTCAGGTGGTCACCGCGGACGGGCAACGCCAACTGGTTCATGAGGGCGATCGGATTCCGGGGGATGCGGAAGTATTCTATCATTTCAAGGCAACTGGCCAACCAGACGGTTTTCGAACGAGTGATACAACTGCGGTTGTTCTAGGTTCGTCTCCAGCGCTTAAATGGTTGGCGGGGAGAGTCCAGCAGCCTGGGCAGTCGGCGCCACTCTATGCGTTTAATGCCGCAGAGCTGGCAGAGCCGCCAATGTCGCATGCCATTGGACAGGATGTCTTCACTAAGGATCAACCGACCGTCGAGACCGAGCTACAGGCCAAGGGGCAGTCGCCGGAGGAAGACACCTACGTTGCCCCACAGACCGCGATTTATTACGGCGAAAATCATTATGTGGCGGTCAGGTCCGTGGGTTATTATTTGAAACGTAAGCTGAACCTAAAACTTGAGAAGCTGGGCACACCTACCGCGGCGGTGGTGCCACAAGCGGATGCCGAAATAGCGGGTCGCTTAAGTAACAATGGCCGGACGATCCAGCCAGACGCTATGGCCGATTCTAAACTGAGCTTTTCGGTTAACGGCAAGCCATATACATTTACGCAGCTTGATGGGGCGTGGACGGGGGCGACCGGTCAGTTTAAATTGCGGGTACCGGCCGCACTATTGCATCAAGGCAAGAATAAGCTGACCATCGCGGCAACGAACCGTGATGATGTGGCCCCAGACCTCACAATTCCAATTATCCAGCTCTCTGGAGACCTAGTGTTTAGCGCCATCTCGCCGGAAAATGGCTTTGCCGGTCAGCTGACCGGGACGCGACAATTGATTAGCAGAGACAACGGTTGGAAATTGCGGGTGCGTGATGAACGAGCTGGCGAGAATCGTTGGAAACTTCAGGCAAGCTTGGCGGAGCCGCTACGAGATGAACGGGGGCATTTATTGCAAGGTGATATGGTGTATCAGACCGGACACGAACAGAAAGTCATTGGCACCGATCCGGTCGTAGTCCACGAACAACGGACGCACGGTTTGGGTGAAGAGACCGACGTGATCGGTGGCTGGCATCAGAACTCGGGAATGCTGATCCGGGTGCATGGTGGCGCGACGGCTGGCCAGTATCAGGGCGAACTCCGCTGGCAACTGGCGGATGCTCCCTAGTGTTTGTAATGGTTGGGGGAAATGTGCTTTGAATTGACTAGGGCGCACGGTGAAAATTTTGAAACTGACTTTTGTTTGACATATGTCGACACTTAAAAATTTGACTAGACGGTTTTAAATAACGAGGTCCCTAATTACCATTTTGACGGTGATTAGGGATTTTTTTAACAGGTCGTTCGGATGGAACGACGGTCATTCGACATGGTTCCATGCTTCCCATTATCTATTGGTTTTGTCATTTATGATCGGACACTGGGCACGATAGTCAGAACAAGACAGTCAGTCTTACTAGTCGCAGAGTTATTAGTAGTGGCCAAGATCAGTCAGATCCGGCGTAATCCCTGACAGCCGCAAGCGGGCTGTTTTAAGCCAATTTGGAGAATAAAAACCACGCCATCAACGAGTGATAGCGTGGTTCGGTAGATTATAGATTAAGGTAAATCGTTACCAGCAGCGAAGTAGACGTCGTACCATTCCTGCTTGGTCAAGGTAACATCGGCACCAGCCGCACTGTCCTTGATGTGAGCAGGAGTCATCGTTCCCAGTAAGACTTGTAAGTTGGCAGGGTGGCGTAGAATCCAGGCCACGGCAATCCCGTTCTTGGAAACACCATACTTGTCAGCTAACTTCTGTAATTCGGCATTTAATTCAGGGTACTTCGGGTCATTGATAAACATCCCAGCGAAGAGACCGTATTGGAATGGCGACCAAGCCTGAACCGTCACATGCTTACGGCGGGCGTATTCCAACATCCCCAAGTCATTGGAGGTTGGCTTGTCGTCCATGTTAACGTGCAGACCAGCGGCAACCATGCCCGCGTGAGCGGCACTGAATTGAAGTTGGTTAAACATTAACTTTTGGTCGACGGCTTCTTGTAACATTTCGAATTGTTGAACGTTAAAGTTAGAAACCCCAAAGTGACGAACCTTACCTGCAGCCTGCAAGGTGTTGAAGGCATCGGCAATTTCTTCGGGTTCCATCAGTGGATCTGGCCGGTGAAGCAGGAAGGAGTCGAGGTAGTCGATCCCCATCCGTGACAAGATGCCATCAACCGCATCGATCAGGTGTTGCTTCGAGAAGTCATAACGCTTACCGAAGACCAGGTCGTCGTGACTCCGTTCGGGGTCGACGATGATGCCACCCTTGGATTGAATGTAGAAGTCGTCTCGGGATAGTCCGGAAGCCTTCAAGGCCCCGCCAAAGACTTCTTCAGACTTACCGTTGACATAAATATCTGCGGAGTCGATGTAAGTAATTCCGGCATCGTGAGCGGCTTCGAGGGCGTTCACTGCGGCTGGTTGATCGAGAACACCCATCCGCATGATTCCTAAGGCAACTGCGGAAGATTGCCAGTTTGTCCCACCTAAACGTAATTGTTTCATCAATAAAACTCCTTTATCAAACAGATTTACAAATCCACTAATAATCTTACCGCAGATTACCATAGATTTCGCGTGAAAGCCCTTTATTTATCAGAAAATGGTTGACTTTGTTCGGAGAACCGTTATAGTTAATTACACAAGTAACTAACCAACACACGTAATCAAACTTAATCTAAAGAGTAAGGGGATTTTAATCATGACAAGCAGTAACGCAGTGGTCGACGTACACGGCCTGGAAAAAACGTATGGAAAAGTCAACGAACGGCAGTATCAGGCCTTGAAGGGGCTAAACTTTCAGGTGGCCTCCGTTGAATTTGTTGGGATCATGGGCGCCTCTGGTTCCGGGAAGACCACGCTGCTGAACATGCTGTCGACGCTAGACGTCCCCACCAAGGGTGATGTGATCGTTAACGGTCACGATGTGACGAAGATGCGGGGAAATCAGCTCGCAGACTTTCGAGCACAAGAGGTCGGCTTTATTTTCCAAGACTTTAACCTGCTAGAAAGCCTAACAGCTGAAGAAAATATCGGTTTGCCACTGGCGTTGAAGGGGACCTCTTCCAAGATTATGGATCAGGCCATTCACGAAGTGGCGGAGACCCTGTCCATCGCTGATCTTTTACAGAAATATCCATCTGAGTTATCTGGGGGCCAAAAGCAACGGGTGGCGGCGGCCAGAGCGATCGTGCATCACCCTTCAATCCTGATGGGTGACGAACCCACGGGTGCCTTGGATTCTACGAGTGCCAGAGAGTTGTTAGATCTCTTGACGACCATCAACCAAGAACAACACATGTCGGTCTTACTTGTCACCCACGATCCGTTCTCCGCCAGCTTCTGTCAACGTATCCTCTTTATCAAGGATGGGTTGATTGGTTCAGAGATTCGGCGTGGCGATCAGGACCGGAGTGCTTTTTACCAGCAGATCTTAAATGAGCTGGGCACGTTTAACGAGTAGGGGGGAAACACATGTTAGGAAAATTAGCGCTAGCCGGAATTAAGAACCGGCGTCGCGACTATCTGGTGCTTCTGGCCGGATTAACCATGTCCGCGGCAATCTTCTATATGTTTGCGAACCTCGCTACCAACAAAGCCTTCGTTAAGGCCAATGGGGTGGTTGGCCAATCCATGCTCATCTTTGGTTTCGGGGCCGTTCTCTTGATTTTGATTACCATTGTCTACATTATGTATGCCAATAGTTTCCTACTTAGTATGCGGCAACATGACTATGGCCTCTTCATGATGTTGGGCGCTAAGAAACGGCGGATTGGCCAGTTGGTCTTCCTGGAAACGTTGATCTTAGGAGCGGTAGCGACAGCTATCGGGATTGTCCTGGGACTACTTATGAGTCGCTTCCTCGTCGGCTTCCTGCTAAATGCCTTGGGATTACATTTAGCACACCTGGAGTCCTTCTATTTGCCGGCGATCATCGCGACGGCCGTGCTGTATGTGGGCCTGTTTATCTTGGCCTCGCTATTCAACTTGGTTAAGTTGACGCGGACCACGGTTCTCAAGCTCCTGCATACCGATGAACAGGCAAATCAGCCCCAAGTAAAACCCGTTCGGCAGATGATTGCCGGTATCGTGGGGATTCTGTTATTGGCCGCGGGTTACTGGGCCTTAGCCAATATTAAAATGCTTCAGATGGCGGCGATTCCATTTGCCATCGTGACGATTACCTTGGGGACTTACCTGTTGTTCAGGGCGACCTTGTTGACCATCATTCGGTGGTTACGCCAGACCAAGTGGGCTAAGAAGCACCTCAATGGGTTCCTGATGGGCCAACTGAACTTCCGGGTCTACAACTACACACGGATGTTGACGATTGTTTCTCTGCTCTTTGCCATGGCCTTAGGTGCCATCACGGTGGGGTCCGGTTACCATCGCCAATTACCAATGATGGCTGATAGTCTGGGATCTTATACGGTAGCCATTCATGATAAGACAGCTAAGGAACAGCAGTTGATTAGCAAGCTGGACGTGGCACATCAAGCCACTTACACCCAGAAGCGCCAAGGGAAGACGGTATTTTACAATGCCGCAGAGTTCAAGCAACAACCTTATGAATTCAACGAAGGCGAAATGACCCCTAAATATGAAAAGAAGACGGCTGCACAGATGAAATCGACTGACCTTAACAGCCTCGATTTCTTGAACCTAGCTGTATTGGGTCAGAACAATCTGTACGCGCCGAAGATGTTGAGCGCGACCAAGTTTGCCCGGCAATCTGGAAAGACCGTTTCGGTGACGACGATTCGTGTTAAAAACATCGGGAATGATCGTGTAACTTTGAAGAAACTCAACCAGCTCGAAATGGCTCGCTTTCCGCATGCTGGTGAATTAACTATTGGAAACTATCAATCCTACGAACTCATGTTGGCCTTCTTCGGGGGCCTCGAGTTCATGGGGTACTTCCTGGGAATTGCGTTCCTAGCAATGTTGGCTTCCTGCCTGATGTTCAAGATTCTCTCTGGTGCTCCCGGCGACAAGCGACGTTACCGGATGCTTTACAAGGTTGGGGTCCGCCACAACCTGATGCGTAACGGGATCGCAAAAGAAATTGGGATTTTATTCATGATTCCTGGTATCATGGGAGTAATCGATGTGTTGTTCGGTCTCCAAATGTTTAAGCCGTTGATGCCCAAGCCCATGAGTCCCTACCTGGGAATCGGGAGTACGTTTGCCATCTTCATCGGGTTGTATGCGATTTATTATCTCATTACGCTCGCCCTATATTGGCAAATTGTGTTGCCTCAGGCTCCGGCCCAAGCTCAAGCGGAACACAAGTGAGTTCATAAAGAATGTGGGAATGAAAAATGAAATTTAATTTCGATAGTCCGGAACCAATCTATCTGCAAGTCGCAGAACAGGTGGAGGAAGCCATCTTTACCGGAATCTATCGGGCGGGGGAACAGGTGCCGTCCACGACTGAGATGTCCAAAGAATTTCATATTAATCCGGCGACGGTTTTAAAGGGGATTAACCGACTCGTTGCGGCAGGTGTGATTGAAAAGCGCCGTGGCGTAGGGATGTTCGTCACCCCAGATGCCGAAAAGACGATACGTGAGAAGCGGCGGGCAGAATTCTACGATCGCTACGTCAGTCGTTTCACGAGTGAGGCCCGTAAACTTAATCTGTCAGAAGACGAGTTAATTGAATTGATTCGGCGCGGCTATGAAGCTTGAGGGTGTGACACAGGGTCTTAGGCGGAATTGACCGCCTGCTGACGCACCTTTCGACAGTCTAAAATCAAAGAGCTAGGGGTCTGGGACCAAAGTCTCAGACCCCTATTGCGTTCCGAACGTTTATAGTTGAAACGGCCGGCAAATGGCGACTGATTCCGCTTAACCCCGGTAGACAAGCAATTCAAGGCTGAAATTATTCACCTATCGACGTTAAGGCACATTAACTGACCGCCACTTGTCAGACTCACCTTTCATTTTCACCAGAGTGGGGTTTGAAGTCGGTTTAGTTTACAATTCTCAATTTTCCTCGTATAGTGGATTGTGTGCAATTGACTAGTGCATTCATCCAAGAAAGAGGGAACGACTCATGGACATTACAATTAAAGACGCCGCTCAGGCTTATCTGGCGGCTCACGTTCAGCCCAATATGACGCTGTTACTAACAACGGATGACGGGTCCAATCGGTATTCGACGGTCGGGGGGACTTGTGCCATCGGTGACAAGTTCCAATTTGTCGCTTTGACCGAGGATGATGTTAACTATCCGTTAACTGTTGACAATAATGCCGGTTTGACGATTCGAACGAATGCCGACACGGCTCTGTACCTGGGTAATGGTTTAATTTTGGATCGGGTCTTTAATCAGTTATCATTACGAGATGATACCGGTGTGCTGGATAGTGCTGTGGGTTTGATAACCTATACGGCGCAAGAGAAGTCCGACTTGGACCTGAAGCGAGAGATGCAGACGTTAGGTACCCGAATTTGCTAAGAAATTTGATGAGGTCTGGACAGTCGTCCAGGCCTTTTTAATTTGCGCTAAGTGTGCCCCCTCAGATCGATCGACTTGTCCCAACACTATTGCCAATTTAATGGGCGTGCGCGTATACTTTAACTACGTAAATGTTGCGGGAGGGGATTTTTTTGACGAAGAACAATAAATTTTGGCGACTAGTTGTGGGGCTCGTTAGTTTAGCGCTGCTCCTAATTGTCGGCCAAGTTGCCACGCCAGCTCAAGCGGCAACTAATCATAATGGTGCCGACTTTACCACGTCGGCCAGCGTAACCAATGGCCCAGATTTTAAGCACAAAGATACGATTAAAGTTCAATATAACTTGGACTTTGGGAACACGCCAATTAAAAGTGGCGATACCATTACCCTGGACTTTCCAGAGAATCTGAAAGGGAAGACGCCAGGGGACACTTTCAAAGTCTATGATGAAAAGGGTGTTGTGATCGGGGAAGCGGTTGTTTCCGATACCGGAGTGGTCATCACCATGAATGATAAACTCGAAGGAAAAACCAATGACAAGTTGACCTTGAACCTCGACACGAAGTACCGTTACGAAGATACGGGAGAAAAAGATGTTAATTTCCCACTCGAAAACAATGGGAGTAGCACCTCACAAATTAACGTTGTCTCTGATGAAGCTAACTTGTCAAAGAAGGGCGTCATCCAAGATGATGGGACCATCAAGTGGACCATTTTGGTTGACCGCCGCGAAGTTGATCTGAAAAATCTAAAGATTAGCGATACCATTGGGAGCAATCAAGAATTGATCCCGGGTGTGACTGTCAGTGACGGTGAATGGTCAACGACGACGAGTTATAAGCGAAAGAAGCCAGCCTTGGTAGAGGGCAAAGACTATGACGTGAACTACAAGGATAACGGCTTTGATATGACCTTTAATGACACGGTAGACCACTTGATTGTGATTGACTACTACACCAAGATTACCGATCCGGCACTGATTGACTCCGGCTATAAATTTAAAAACAATGCCGTGATGAATTGGGGCGGTGGCGTCAATGGTGGGCCTAACTCCGAAGAAGCTAACGGCAATGTCTCATCTTCTAATGGGAACAGTGGCTCCGGTGGTGGGGACCACGTCGATCCCGATGGTAACCATGAAACCGACGAAGGAGATCCCGATGAAGAGACTGGTACCGGGACGGACGACGTCGATGGTGGCTTCGTTGAGGACAAGGTGACGACGGATAAGGATAAGAAGACACCTGCCAAGACGAGCCCAGCCAAGCCTAACAAGAAGGCGGTCGCTAAGGCTACGGCAACGCAAACCGCTGGCAAGACGACTGCTAACAAGAACACCAAGTTACCACAAACGAATGACCGGAATGGGTGGTTCGTCACGGTTGCTGGATTCTTAACTTTGATTTCACTGAGTGCTGTTTTACGGCGTCGGTTCTAGTCACTGAATTGAATGAATTTCGAAAGCCTGGGCAAATTTGCTCGGGCTTTTAATTTAGAATGATTATTAAGTGGAAAACGGCACAAGCTCTGTTATACTCAGGGTAAAAGGAACGGTCGAGGAGGATGCGTGGATGAAACGATTACGACAATATAAGGAATTCTGGGCAGTGATAACGCTCGGGGTCATCGCATTAGGACTCCAATTTGGGTTACAGCGCGCTAACCTGGCTCAGATCTTAATTACGGCGTTGGGGTTACTACTGGCCCTGCTGATGCTTGTGGAAATGGTTCAGACCCTACGTTCCGGAAAATTTGGGATTGACCTGTTGGCGATTACGGCGGTCCTAGCAACCCTAGCCGTCGGCGAATATTGGGCGGCACTGATTGTGTTACTAATGTTGACTGGTGGGGACGCACTGGAAGACTTTGCGGCGCGTAAGGCCAACAGTGAACTTCAGGAGCTGCTAAATAATTCGCCCCAGATTGCCCATCGAGCCGGGGACGAATCCTGGGAAGACGTTGCTGTCGGTGAAATTTCCGTGGGCGATCGCCTCCTAGTTAAGCCTGGTGAGGTGATGCCCGTGGACGGAACCTTACTGACGGGGCCAACCTCGGTCAATGAGTCCTCACTGACGGGGGAAGCTCGGCCAATAGACAAGCAAGTCGGAATGACCGTGATGTCCGGGAGTTTGAACGGTGAGGCTGCGGTGGAACTTAGAGCCGATCAGACGGCCGGTAACAGTCAGTACCAAAACATCGTCCGGCTGGTTAAACAAGCCGAGGAACGGCCGGCCAAATTTGTTCGGTTGGCCGACCGGTATGCAGTGCCCTTTACCCTATTAGCTTATGTGATTGCGGGGATTGCCTGGGCGGTGTCAAAGGACCCCGTGCGGTTTGCCGAAGTCTTGGTCGTCGCTTCACCTTGTCCGCTGATTTTAGCGGCACCGATTGCTCTGATCTCGGGGATGAGTCGGGCTAGTCGAAATGGAATTATCGTGAAGACCGGGACGACGTTAGAAAAGTTAGCCAAGGTTAAAACGGTGGCCTTCGATAAGACCGGAACGATTACCCAAGGACGTCTTGTAGTCGATCGAGTGGTGCCCGTCACTGCGCTCAGTAATGATCGACTCCTCCAGTTCGCGGCTAGTGCAGAACAGCACTCGGGTCACGTCTTGGCGCAGTCGCTAGTTGCCGCTAACCAGGAACCACTTCTAGTAGCCAGTGGGGTTAATGAAACCACAGCTCAAGGGGTGGCGGCGACGATCGACGGGCAAGCAGTCCGGGTCGGTAAGCGTAGCTTTGTCACCGAAAATAAAGTGGAACAGCCGGACCAAACGGCAGTATACGTAACCGTGGCCGGTATTTATCAAGGGTACGTGAGCTTTACCGATCGCGTTCGGCCTGAGGCACAAGCAACCATGGGCGGTTTGCGTGACAGCGGTGTGGAACACCTCCTCATGATTTCGGGAGACCGCCGTCCCGTAGCGGAAATTATCGCCAAAGAAGTTGGGATCGACCAGGTTCACGCGGAGTGTTTGCCAGCCGATAAGATTAAGGTGTTGGCGGGTCTCCCAGTGGAACAGTTACCAGTCGCGATGGTTGGAGACGGAATTAACGATGCCCCATCACTGGCAACGGCCGATGTTGGCATTGCCATGGGAGCACACGGTGCCACGGCGGCCAGCGAGTCCGCCGATGCGGTGGTCCTTAAGGATGATTTGACGCGGGTCAGTGTGGCCAGAAAGATTGCGCAGGATACGATGCGGGTGGCAAAACAAGCCGTCTTGATTGGAATTTTTATCTGTACCGGATTGATGCTGATTGCCAGCTTTGGGGTGATTCCCGCCATCATTGGGGCTGTCTTTCAAGAAGTTGTTGACACCGTCACGATCCTTTATGCCTTGCGGGCCCGAGTGGATCGCTAGGCACCCATTTGGAGAGAACGTTACTTTCCTAAGTCAGGTTGATTGCGGTATGATAAAGCTGTAAGTGGTTTCAATTAAATCGAAGAGGAGCCTGAAAGATGACAAAATCTATCTACACCGATTATTTCTTTGATGAACCGGCTTATAACACCCACGATGGTGGCTATGTTCCTTTGGAAGAACCCACCACGCCTGAACAACCTTTGCGGATTCCACCGTTATTGAAACCGGATAAGGAAACCGCAACGGATACTTACTATACGGTCGAAGCCCAAGCAGGAGAAACACAACTCCTACCGGGTAAGAAGACCAAGACCTGGGGCTACAATGGGAGTCTGCTGGGTCAAACGATCGTCTTCGCTAAAGGCAAGACCATGCATATTGATTTGAAAAATAGTTTACCGGAACTGACCACATTCCACTGGCACGGTCTGAACGTTCCTGGTCCTTACACGGACGGTGGCTGTCACGCGCCCGTATATCCTGGGAAGACCCGCCACATCGACTTCAAGGTCGATCAACCCGCTGCGACGCTGTGGCTACATGCCCATCCATGTCCATCAACGGCCGAACAGGTCTGGCATGGACTCGCTGGTCTGGCCTTGGTTACCGACGATGTCGAGGCTAAATTGCCATTTCCACGTCACTACGGGGTCGATGACATTCCGTTAGTCTTACAGGACCGGCGCTTCCACGAAGATAATCAGTGGGACTACGACGCCGACTACGATCCCGATGGGGTCCAAGGACCAACGGCGATGATCAATGGGACTATCAATCCTTACTTTGATGTCACTACGCAACGGCTTCGGCTACGGATCTTGGATGGGGCCAACCGGCGTGAATGGCGGCTTCACTTTAGTGACGATTTACCATTCACGCAGGTCGCTTCCGATGGTGGGATCTTGCCAAGTCCAGTTGAATTTACCCATTTGATGTTAACCTGTGCCGAACGGGCCGAAATCATTGTCGACTTTGGGAAGATTCAACCTGGGAAGACGGTGACGCTTTACTCGGATGATGTGCCACTGGTTCGGTTCCGGGTTCACGACTTTGCCGCAGATGATGTGACGTTGCCAGAGCACTTGGTCGACATCCCTGATCCAGAAGTCACGCCCGATACCCCAGTCCGGAAGGTTGTCATGTCCGGGATGGATGAAGCGGTCATGATGGACGGCAAAAAATTTGAAATGCAACGTATCGACGCCCGCCAGAAGGTTGGCAATGTTGAATTGTGGGATATTACAAACACGAATGATATGGATGGCGGAATGGTTCACCCATTCCACATGCACGGGACGCAATTCAGAGTGTTATCCAGAAATGGCCACGAACCTTATGCCAATGAACACGGATTAAAGGATACGGTTGGGGTCAACCCAGGTGAAACGGTTCGCATCAAGGTCTGGTTCGAACACACTGGGGTTTACATGTATCACTGCCACATCATCGAACATGAAGATGGCGGGATGATGGCGCAAATCGAAGCGTACGATCCCGATAATCCGAAGACTTATAAGCTAATGGATATGGACACGTTAATGAACGCGATCGCTGAAGAACGTGGAATTGACGTTAAGGACCTCCGTTTAGCGGGGATGAGTTCCTATGAGAAGATGGGAATGAAAATGTAAGAGAGTGCGAAGTGAGCCGCTTAGACTCTGAGCATTAGCGAAGAAAGGGCTTCTGGTCGACAACGTCGACCGGGAGTCCTTTCTTTTGCTAAGCGCAGGAGTCTGGCTCGCGTAGCACGTTTCAGAGGCAGCAAGTTTCCGGATCTAGTGGCGAGATCCGGTCAACCAACGCAAGTAAGTCGGTCCAACAATAACGATTGAGCGAATACCTTTTTCGTGATAGAAGAGACAGAAAAACCAACAAAAATTAATGTATAAGTACCAAAATAATTAGGTGATGTTCGGCTAGTGGAAAGTATTGTTGACCGCGAATGTTTGTGCCATAATTACAATGTACATACTGAATAATTTTCTATAGGAGGATATTCATGAAATTAGGACGGTTCGGTGTCTTGTTGGTCACAGGATTATCGTTATTCATTGGCGTGGGTGTTGCAACTACCAGTCCAGCACAAGTTGTCCATGCGAAAGCAAAGACGACGTTAAAGACTTTTCCAAAGCGTATGCGGGGAACTTGGTATTCTTATCAGTACAACACGATGTATAAGTATAAGATTACAGCGACTAAACTTGTCGATAACGGTTTTGTAGAGCGTCTGCATTCGCGGAAGACGTCGTACGTTGTCAAACACACGACAAACTCGAAACATCCATCTTGGTTTATTGCGAAGAATGCGAAGGCCAAGAAACAAACTTGGGTTACCGTTTGGGGCTGGGAACAATGGGGCGGCGACTGTGCTGCCTATCGTGTGACGACTCATAAGCTTGGTGGCCATAAGGTGCCGGTTTTACAGATAGCTGGTGGTCCTACCACCGGGTATTGGACGACCGGTCATGGTTACCATACGAAAAAGTTAGCGAAAAAGTACGGCAATCACTACTACAAGGGCGAACGTAAACATAGCCTGAATTAGCTCATGTAATCAGTGGCAAAATAGGAATAAAAAAAGCGTTTGGAATTTAAATTCCAAGCGCTTTTACTGTCCATGTTTCTTCCCCCGCAACACGTGATCCACGTGCGCCAGGGTTTCATTCACGATATCCAGAATGTGAGGATCGTCGAGCTGATAGAAATTTTGTTTACCTACCCGCCGCGAGGTCACCAACTGTTCCTTCTTCAGGAGCGCAAGCTGGTGGGAGATGACCGATTGTTCCACGGCGAGCAGATTGCTAAGTTCACTGACGTTGAGTTCCTTTTGCTCTAAGAGGTAAAGGATTTGTAACCGCGTTGTGTTACTCAAGAGCTTGAAGATATCCTGAGAGGCATCAAGTGCGGGTTCTTGGATTAAATGAACGTTTTGAGTGGTTGCCGACATAAAAAGGCTTGCTCCTTTCATATGATCATGATAACATATGTTATGAACAACATATGTGGGGAGATGCGTCATGATAAAAACAATTTTAACAGGAGTCACAGCGTATGTGTCAACTGGACTCGACTACTTAATTATTCTAATGGTAATCTTTGGCCGCGTAAAGCATGAAGACCGGTGGCTGGTCTTAATCGGGGACTTCTTGGGGACAGTCGTCTTGGTCGGCAGCTCTTTAGCCATAGCGTTTTTCTTGGGTTTTGTTCCGGCACCGTGGTTGCTAGGGCTGTTGGGATTAATTCCGATTTTTCTGGGAATCAAGTTGTGGGTTGCCGGAGATGATGACGATACCGAGGCCATTGCGGCCAAGGTGGCGGACCCGAAACGGTTAATTGGCAGTGTGGCCCTGATCACCATGGCCACTTGTGGGGCAGACAACGTAGGGATCTACGTGCCGTTGTTTACCACGGTGGCCCCCGGCACGATTCCCCTGATCCTCCTGACGTTTGCTGTCATGGTTGTGATTTTCTGGGAGATTGGGTATCGACTGGCGTGCTTGCCCCGCGTGGCGGATATTCTCGAAAAAGAAGGCCGCTATATCACCGTGGCTGTTTACATTCTAATTGGACTGTATATCTTATGGGATAGTGGCACGGTGCCCCATCTGATTCACTTATTAGTGTAAATAAAAAATGCGATCGGGCGGTTATCCTGGTCGCATTTTTACTGTTAGAAGAATAATTTGCTAGCAATGGTGACCCCAGTCAGGAGAACCACTGAGGATAGCGTGGCGGCAAGAAAGACATTGCCCCCGCGTTGGAAGATGACCCGGAAGTTGACGCTCATTCCCAGAGCGGCCATGGCCATTCCCAAGAAAACGTAGGCCAATTTGACTAAACCAGCTAAGACAGCGGCACTTAGTGGTAACCAGGTGCCTAGAATACTAGTCAGTAGGAAGCCGGCCATGAACCAGGGAATTGGGAGCTTCGTATGTTCATTAGTAGTTGTGGTGGTCGTTTGTTTCTGGTACCACCAGCCAATGATCAGGGCGGCCGGTGCGAGCAAGAGAACCCGAGAAAGTTTAGTGATGATGGCCGTGTCTAGACTGACCGGACCACCAGCACTACCGGCGGCAACAGCGTGGGCGATCTCATGAAGTGATCCCCCGGTCATGACGCCAAATTGAACGGCGGTCAAGTGAAGCAGGGGCTTCAAGCCAATCTCAATCAGTGTGAACACCGTTCCTAAAATGGCCACGATGGCCACAGCCAGGACTTCGTTTTCCCGTTGACGTTCGGCCTTGTCGGGGCTGACCTTGATCTGAGGTGAGACACCCATGACGGCGGCGGCCCCACAGATGCTAGTCCCCGTGGCCGTGAGAATTGCGAGCTCACGATCGACGCCAAGCTTCCGGCTAAGATTGTAGGTCAATAAGACCATGCCGGTCACGACGACAGCGGCTAAGGCGATGGTCTTAACGCCGGCCTGGGCCAATTGAATGAGGTTTAATTTGAATCCTAATAAAATAATACCTAAACGCAGAAATTTATTACTAATGAAGCCAATCCCATCACGGCTGACGGCGATGGTCCGGGGACTCAGCTGACACAGCATACCTAGCAAAAGCGCCAGAACTAAGGCACCTACCAAGTTTAAGTAAGGGAGCTGGGCGAGTTCACTACCTAGGACGGCACAAATCAGAGTTGCACCGGCGGCAAACCAGAAGCTACGCGTACTAAGGGTTGTTCGAATATCCAAGATGTTATCCTCCTCAAAAATGATAAGTCCTAGTTTACCGGAAACTCATCATAAGTTAAAATTGTAATGAATAATGACGTTATAAGGGCACCTTATGATTGGAAGAAGGAAAAAAACATGCTCGACAATCGCTATCAAACATTTCTAGTACTTGCCACCACGAAGTCCTATACTCAGACGGCACAACAGCTTTACATTACCCAGCCTGCCGTTTCCCAGCAGATCAAGAGTCTGGAGGGAGAACTGGGGGTGACACTCGTCACTTATCAGCGGCCTCATCTCACAATTACCCCGGCTGGACGGGAGCTGGCGGATCTGATTCAGCGGGTCCAAGTTCAGACGGATAAGGTGTTGGATCACCTCAAGCATCCGCGAACCCCGAAACGGCTGACCTTCAGTACAACGCTGTCGCTCAGTGAATTTCTCGCACCGCAACTGATCAGGCACCTTCAGTTAGCCGGGTCCTACCAGGAAATCACCTGCCGGGTAACGAATACCCAGGCGGCCTTGCGGGCATTGACTACTGGTGAAAGTGACTTTGCCCTGATTGAAGGGAACTTTGATAAGAGCCAGTATGACTATCAAGTCGTCCGGCAAGAACCGTTTGTTGGTGTGGTGGCGGCCAATCATCCCTTGGCGGATCTGCCGACTGTGGGGTGGCCTGACCTTCTTAAATACCCGTTGATTGTGCGGGAGGTCGGCTCTGGTAGTCGTGAAATCTTGCTACATTTGGCTGGGGCGGCCAACGTCTCATTGGCGGAATTTTCCCAGGTCATCACCGTGAACAACCCCACGGCAATTCGGGAGTTGGTAGCCCAAGGGAGTGGCGTGAGCTTCGTGTATCGTTCCGTGGCGGCGACCGCGATTGCCCGCGGTGACCTGCGGGTACTCCCTCTAGCGGCCGGCCAACTCAACCATGATCTCGATCTGGTCTATCCACGTGATAGCTATCTGGCACGTGACTATCGGAACTGGGGAGCATGGCTGCGAGGGCACCAAGGGTAGGTTCCTCCTAAAATTTATATTGGCAAAACGTGCGAATAAGCCAGCAGTCCCCGTTAATGTTCGCCGGCAAAACGCCTTTTCTCGTACTCTTTTGAGCAGATGATTAGACAAACACTATCAAATATTGATATAGTAGTACTATTGTCGTCAAAAATCAGAGAAGGGGTGAGCCGCCGTGACGAAAAAAACGAAACGGGCCATTTTTATTTTAATTTTTAGTGAATTCCTAGTCTGTCTGGGGATTAGTTTAGTGATTCCGGTCATGCCATTCATCAAGAATGAGTTGCATCTGACCGCCACCGATATGGGGATTATGAATTCCCTCTTTGCCTTTGCCCAATTTGTGGCTTCGCCAATCATTGGGCGGCTCTCCGATCGCATCGGCCGGAAGCCCGTATTAACCGCCGGGCTCTTGTTATTCATGGTGTCCGAGGTGTTGTTTGCCTTGACCAACCGGTTAATGGTCTTCAACATTTCGCGGTTAATCGGTGGGTTATCCGCCGCCATGGTAGTGCCAACCGCGATGGCCTTGGCCGCCGATATTACCACGAAGCATCAGCGAGCAAGAGTCATTGGCTGGCTGTCTGCGGCTTTTAGTGGGGGACTCATCTTGGGACCCGGAATCGGAGGAATCTTGGCTGGTATCAGTTATAAGACGCCTTTCTGGGCTGCTGGTGCGTTAGGCTTAGTTAGTGCAATTGTCCTGATTAGCCTCTTACCCAGTGATGCTGAAACTAAGAAGACCATGGCTGAGGTTGATGATCCAATTGCCGAACCTTCAGCCCATCCCATGAGTCGGGCTTTCTGGACGGTTCCCATCATCATTCTCTTTACGATGATTTTGGTTTCCTCGTTTGGTCTCCAAGGGTTCGAAAGTATCTACAGTATCTACGTCAACGAGGTGTTCCACTTTAGCTTAAGCAACATCGCGTTAGTGTTGACCCTTAATGGATTAATCTCATTATTCCTGCAAGTGGCGATGTTTGATACCCTGGTGAGTCGGTGGGGTGAACGGCGGGTTATTCGGGCCTGCTTCTTCCTGGCAGCCATCTGTGTAGTCTGGATTACTCAGGCTCACGGGAAGATTGCCGTGATAATTGCGACACTAATTATCTTCTCCTCATTTGACCTATTACGCCCAGCGATTACCACGCTGTTAACCAAAGCCAGCGAATCCAACCAAGGCTTGATTAATGGATTGAACATGTCGCTTACCAGTATCGGTAACATTGTCGGCCCCATCATGTCGGGGATGTTACTAGACATGAACCCGCACTACCCATACCTCGTGGTAGCGGGCTTCCTCATCGTTTCTTACCTGATGGCGTTTCTGTTGAAACGGCCCGAAGCGATGCAATCGGTAGAATAGAAAAGAAAAAGAGTGTGGAAAGGGGCGGTTAGTCAGCGAGCATTAACGGTGATAACCAGATAATCCTGGTTTTGGATTATTTGGTTATCAGTGTTAAGCGGAACTGACTGCCCTTTTTCACACGTTTCCACCAAATAAATACCAACGACAGAAGAGCCTGGGACTAGTTTCCAGGCTCTTTTTCATCTATAAAAGGATTAAACGAAGGGACCAAACACGCAGCCCCACTAGGTTCTAAACGGTTTTTAATTCCACCGAGAACACAAAAAAGCAGCTAGCAAAGCTAGCTGCCTCCCCCAAAGCCTCCGATTGGCCATGGCCTATTCTGTTGGAACAACCGTATCACTGGTCTCTTCCCCAAGAGAATCAGTGATCCAGTAATAAATAGTTGGTTGGTGTCAGCCACATTGTCTCTCCCCAAAGGGACAACGTGTGGTCATGAACCAGGATGGCGCCAGCTGTTGAGTTACGGCTCGAACAAACTAAACGGTCGCGGTATTTATGCGTTACCCCCCAGTAGCGCATAAACAAGTTGAAGCGGCAAACAAAGCATCTTGACCCCGAATTGGTCCCGTTGGAAAGGCCCATCAGGTATCAAATGATTTGTATCCATCCGGATGTTACAAGTACATTATATGGGGGATTAAGGGTTTGGTGAATCCCGTAATTTAAGGAGTGAGTTACTAATTTTAACCTAGTTGGTCCTGTACGTGGTATGCTAATATTAAGCGTAATTGAGAAGATTGGTCTAGTTAAATCATGACGCCAGAAATGGCTGGGTTTGTTCAAAATTTGAAAGGGAGGAATCACCATGCCACAGCCGTATCACGAACGACTGAATTATACGATGGCACTGCCGCTGAGAGTTATCGATCACGGCACTTGTGGACCAAAAATGGTTTTGCCGCACTGGCACAATTCGGTTGAATTAGCCTATGCGTATCGGGGCCATCCAGGAACCGTTCATATTGGGAGCTCGACGTTTGAAATGCAAGATCACCACCTCTACGTGGTTAACTCAGAAGTGGTGCACAGTTATGAAACGTACCTAGATGAGGACAATCAGATCGTGACGCTTCTTTTACCCGCAGCCTGGCTCCGCAATGTGGTTGAGGACGAACAGTTACCGATCTGGGGGCCGTTGGACCTGAATCTAAGAGCAGAGCCGTATCGTGACTTGGGACGCGCTGTGGACACATTAGCCACCAATGCTGTGACGGAGCCGGATCAGCGGGCGGACTATCTTGCGAGTCTAGGTGCGGAATATCAATTGGTGGGTCAATTGTTAAAGCACTTGCAGGTTAATGGGCAGGTCAGCAATGACCAATTACCTCTGCCAGAGCCACTCCGGCAGGCCGTTACCGAGATTCAAGAAAAGTATGGCACGGCCTTCTCAATTGCCGACTTAGCCGAACGACTCAATTACTCCAGCGTGTATTTCTCCCGATTCTTCAAGGAATATATGGGGGTGGCCCCCAAGGCTTATCTGGGTCAGATCCGCTTGGAACGAGCGACAGAACTCCTGATGACCTCCCAAGATTCAATTCAAACCATTGCGACCAAGACGGGCTTTCGGACGGAAAAGAACTTTTTCGTGACGTTCAAACAGCACTTCCAGATGACGCCGATGACTTATCGCGAACGCTATGCCGCACAACGGGCTTGGTCGTAGCATAACCATTGCTTGTATGGGGTATTTATGGTAGACTGAGCCAACATAACACAACGAATACGAGTGCAGAACCAACGTTGCCGTTAATTGACACGTTGGTTTTTTACGCGAAAATCACAGGAGGTATCGTTCATGTTAACCGTCAATAATGTCAGTATGCAGTTCTCCGACCGGAAGCTCTACGACGAAGTCAATCTTAAGTTCACCCCGGGGAATTGTTATGGGGTCATTGGCGCTAACGGCGCCGGCAAGTCCACGTTCCTGAAAATCATTGAGAACAAACTCAAGCCAACGACGGGGACGGTCTCCATGGGCCCGAATGAACGGATGTCCAGCTTGAACCAAGATCACTTTGCCTTCGAAAATGAAACGGTCTTGAACACCGTGATGCAAGGTTACAAGAAGCTCTACGATATCATGATTGAAAAAAATGCCATCTACATGAAGGCTGATTTCAGCGATGCAGATGGGATTCGTGCCGCTGAACTCGAAGCCGAATTTGGCGAAATGGGTGGCTGGGAAGCCGAGGCCGAAGCGAGCCAGATGCTACAATCCTTAGGTATCGATGAATCACTTCACCAGTTACCAATGAGTGAACTGACGGAACCCCAGAAGGTGAAAGTCTTACTGGGCCAAGCCTTGTTCGGTCACCCCGATGTTTTACTCTTGGACGAACCGACCAACGGGTTAGACGTTCAATCTATCAGTTGGTTAGAAAACTTCTTGGCGGGTTACGAAAACACCGTTATTGTCGTTTCCCATGACCGACACTTCCTGAACCAGGTCTGCACGCACATGTGTGACGTGGACTTTGGGAAGATTACCCTGTTTGTTGGGAACTACGATTTCTGGATGGAATCTAGCGAATTGGCTGCTAAGCTGAAGGCTAACGCCAATGCTAAGAAGGCCGATCAGATTAAGCAATTACAAGAGTTCGTGGCTCGGTTCAGTGCCAACGCCTCGAAGTCTAAGCAAGCGACATCCCGGAAGAAGCAATTGGAAAAGATTACGTTGGATGACATCAAGCCATCTTCCCGTAAGTATCCTTTCATCTCGTTCAATCCAGAACGGGAGCTCGGGAATGACCTGGTTCGCGTGGAACATTTGAGCAAGGCCGTTGATGGGGTCACGATTCTCGACGATGTGAGTTTTACCCTGCGTCCCGGTGAGAAGGTAGCCTTCATCAGTCGTAATGACTTAACGACCACGATTCTGATGCAGCTCATTTCCGGTGAGTTGGAACCAGACAACGGAACGATTACCTGGGGTCAGACGACTAGTACGACGTATTTACCTAAGAATGTTAACGACTACTTCGCCGACAACGAGATGTCTGTGATCGACTGGTTACGGCAATTTGCTTCCAAGGAAGAAAGTGACAACACCTTCCTCCGTGGTTTCCTTGGGAAGATGCTGTTCTCCGGTGACGACGTCAACCGTGAAGTTGACGTGATGTCCGGGGGCGAAAAAGTGCGGGCGATGTTATCCAAGATGATGTTGAGCAAGGCGAACGTTCTCTTGTTAGACGACCCAACCAATCACTTGGACTTGGAATCCATCACGGCGTTAAACGACGCGCTGGTGTCCTTCAAGAGTAGTATTCTCTTCACTTCCCATGACCACGAGTTCATTCAAACGATTGCCAACCGCATCATTGAAGTCTCACCAAAGGGGATTGTCGATCGCGCCGATACGACTTACGACGAGTTCTTGGGCCACCAACAGGTTCAGGATCAGGTTGCGGCGTTGTACGCTGAATAGAATGTGACAGAAGGCGGTTAGCCAGAGAGCATTAAGGCTGCTAACTGAATAATCCCGGTCTTGGATTATTTAGTTAGCAGGTTTAAGCGGAGTTGGCTGCCTTCTGGCGCACGTTTCGACCATCTAAATTCAAATCACCAAAAGGGATGACAGCCGTCATCCCCTTTTTAATGCCGCAATGCGCCCAGTTTAGTTCCCATTAAGTTCCCGATGCTAGACTAATTTTTATGAACGAAGTCATAAGCTGCCGAAAGGATGAGGGTGTCATGAAATCAAGTCAGCAAGGTCCCAAGCGTTGGTTAGTCTTTGTTATGGCAGGATTCCTTCTGTTTGCTGGCGGTGGTGGAACGGGTTACCTACTGGGTCAACAACAGGCCAAGTCGGCCCAAACTCAGCAGATGAAGAACGCACCTAAGGGGATGAGTGGGGAGCGTCCTAGCAAGTCCAGCAGTCTGCCCAGCCACACTGGATCGCGTAATCAGTAAAGAAAATTTGGAATCGGCGACTTGGAAATTAAGTCGCTGATTTTTGGTGGATTGTAGCCCCAGCGGCCTGGTATTAACTTGGCAATAGCAAATTTGGTTGAATTCCGGAGCCCCCCTAAACTTATTGTTACAATTATGTTACAATGAGGCAATCATCAGAGGAGGAGATTCGCTATGGATTCACAGGATCGCATTGATTTCAAACTCGGGGCCAAGGCTCAGGTGTTGGATCATTTTAAATTCTACTTTTTGTTGACTATTCTTTGGTTGGCCTTGGGTTTCATTGGGGGTCTGACCTATCAACGCAGTATGAATTGGATTATGGCCGTTAACAATAATTCCGGATTTGTCTTAGGCGGAGGCCTGTCGTTGGCTGGGGTTCTGACAATTGCCTCTTCGATCATGCGGGTGGGGTCCCAATTGACCATGATTGACTTGGACCGGGGTAAGATCACGATGGACCACCCGATTCAACGAAGCTTTGCCTTATTTGACAAGGGTCAGTATTTCTTAGGTTGGCTCTTTATTGCCATTTTAGTGGGAATTTTCACCTTTCTGTGGAGCCTGTTATTCTTTATCCCAGGAATGATTAAAGCCTATGCATATTCGCAATCATTTTATATTTACCGGGACGCTATCGACCGAAATGATCCGATCACGCCACTAGAGGCGATTACGGAATCTCGGCGGTTGATGGACGGCAACAAGGCCTTTCTGTTCATCATGGACCTGAGTTTTATCGGGTGGATACTGTTGCAGGGGATTACCTTTGGCTTTGCGGCACTCTTTGTTCAGCCGTACTATGACCAGACCCGGGCTAAGTTTTATAACCAGCTCGTGATCAGAGACGAAGACCAGCCGGCTGCAGATACCTTCGATGGGGATCAAGGGCCAGAAGCTTAATTTAAAAAAGCAAAACGTGAGGGCAACGCGGTTTAGCGGGCCCTCTTTCTTTTGAAACGGGTTTCGCTGGGTTATTTCGTCCCGAGGGGTTGTCTTTTTAACTGTACTAGGTATAATAGTACACACAGAACAGGTAGCCAAACCAAGGGGTGAAGAGCATGCAAGTTAACGATCAATCCAGTCTGCCATACTACGAGCAACTGGTATTGCGGGTAAAACAGCAAATCGTTCAGGGAATCTTGCGACCGGGAGACCGGTTACCGTCGGTGCGTGAAATGGCGCGTCAGGAACAGTTGAATCCGAACACGGTGAGCAAGGCTTATAAACAGTTGGAATCCCAACACGTCATCTCAACGGTCCATGGTAAAGGGACCTACGTACGGGAGGCCACGGCGCCAGCGGGAGATTCCGCCCAAGTCGTCGCGACCAAGAAGCAATTATTAACGCTACTGACGGAAATCCAATACCTCGGCGTGCCTTTAGAGGATGTCGTGAGTTGGATCAAAGTGGCCTATGAGGGGGAAGCACAGTGACTTTAAATGTAACAGGACTCAGTAAGGAAATCGGTGGTCAACAGATCATCCAAGACATTACTTTTGAATGGGCACCCGGAGAAATTCTCGGGTTAGTCGGCCGGAATGGGGTGGGGAAAACCACACTGTTCCGGAGCATGATGAATCACTACGTGCCAGAAGCCGGTCACGTGACGGTAGATGGTCAGGATACCCAGCGGGTTCCCAGCCGGCAACAGCAATTATTCTTTATCGATACCCAATATAACTTTTTAAATAATTATCGGTTATGGGAACTGCCAGATTTCTTCAGGGCTGTCTATCCGCGCTTCGACGAGCAACGGTTCACATCTTTATTAGCTGAGTTCAAACTCGACCGGAATAGCCAGTATCGTCGCCTATCCAAGGGGATGCGGGCCTTGGTCAACTTGGTGTTGGCCTTGACCTCTAATGCCACGTATATCATTCTCGATGAACCCTTCGATGGCTTAGACGTAATTATTCGCGAAAATATTGCCTCGATGGTGATTGACGAGGTAGCCGACCAACAGAAGGGTTTCCTGATTTCATCACATGACCTGAATGAACTCGATGGGTTAAGTGACCGGGTGCTGTTGCTAAAGGACAGCAAATTGGTTCACGATTACAATCTGGAAGACATCCGGGCTAAGGCTAAGAAGATTCAGCTGGTATTAAATGACCGGGTGATTCCGGCGGTCTTAAAGGAACACAGCCAATTAATTCGGGTTTCTGGCCGGGTCTTGGTGGTGGTCATTACTAATTACACGCCGGAAATTGATCAGGCCCTGAAGGACTTGAAGCCTGTGTTGTTTGAAGAATTACCATTGACATTGGAAGACCTGTTCCGGGCTAACCTAGCTCACGAGACAGGTTACCAGATGATGAAGTAGGAGGGGCAGACATGTTTAGCAGTAAATTAGATCGTTTAATTTGGCGGCGTCATCGCAAGTTGATGGCCGTGATTGGTGGTATTGCCCTGTTGGGAACCGTCATGATGACGTTGATTTTACTTCATACGATGAAGCAGAATCCCGAGCCCAATATGCAGATTGTCTCGGGGTCGATTCATAAGTGGCAAGTGTACAGAGGAGACTACTTTAATGCATATTCCTGGTGGCTGGTTCTTGCCTTTTGGCTAGGTGGATTGGAAATCATGCATCTCGACCTGCGAGATCACTTCAACGAGTTTCTCTTTAGTAGCGGCTTCAGTCGGTTGAGGGTCTACTGGGCTAAGCTACGGATGGCCCTTGGGGCCCTGCTGGGGATGGCGGCGGTAGTCATTGCCATTCAATATCTCCTGTACTGGCTGAGTAAACCGAGTGGTGCGACCTTCACACTGGCCTGGCCAGGACTCATCACGTCTTGGGCCATGGGCCTGGTCGTTTCGATTGGGATGTTTTCTCTGAGTTGGTTTGCTTCGACCATTGTCGGGCAGACAGGGTCACTCATTGTGACGATTGCAGGCTTTACTCTTTCTTTAGTTGGCTCAAGTGGAATTGGTGGTAATATCTTAAGTGGGCCCTGGTTCAGGATTTCCAGATCGGCTTTGCCGTGGATTGGCGCGGGTGTTTGGCTCGTTGCTGCCGTGGTTCTCTTTATCTGGGGTGCCGTTTTGTATCAACACTTGTCACTCGAGCACAATGGGGAATATCTCTTGTTCCCACGTTTGCGGGTTCCGGTATACGTGGTCTTTGTGGTGTACGTCACGTGGTTGTACAGCTACGATTCCGATGTGACGACCATGGTGGGCGCGTTTATCTTTTCAGCACTCTTCGGGTACAGCTGGCTTTGGCGGCCCCGCTTGGGTGAGATGTGGCATCAATGGCGAGAAAGTAAACAGGCTAGAGAGTAGGAATTTAAAATGGTAATAGCGGATGGTCATGACTGGGGGAAGTCAGCCGTCCAGGGGGAGCGTGTGACCGTTGGGGAACGGTTGGACGACAAAAACAGGCACCGCTGACAATCTTGTCGGCGGCGCCTGTTTTTTGATCTAACGGTAGATTTGGTCGAGCGTCTTGCCGTGGGCGAGTTCGTCGATCAGTTTATCTAGGTAGCGGATGCGCTGCATGGTGGGATCGGCCACGTCCTCGACCCGTACGCCACAGATAGATCCAGTAATCAAAATAGCTCGTGGGTTAAAGGCCGGGGCTTGTTCGAAGAAGGTCTGGCAAGCCACGTTGGCCTGTAGCTGGTGGTCGAGACCGGACTGGTCGTAGCCTGTGAGCCACAAGATAAGTGCGTTGACTTCTGCCGCCGATCGGTGTTTTTTAGCGGCTTTGTTGAGATAAAGGGGATAGACCTTGGCAAACGGCATGGTAAAGATGCGGGGTGTTGACATGGGGAAAACTCCTTTCAATTGGCGTTCATGCGATACCAATCATAGATGGATTCGGCCTGTTGCGCTGTCAGATAACGCAGGGCAATGGCTTGGTTATTATTGCCGTGACGCACGTTGACGGTGAGGTGCATCAGGTGAGTTCGCTTCATCCAGATCGACTGACGGAGGCGAACCGACTGGATCTTAGCCAGCGGCACCAAGTAAGTTTCTCGGGTCCACCAGTGGCCTGTTTGTAAGACCAAGAGGTGATGATTGACTAGACTGCCCCCGGTGTTGTTGGCCGCAAACAATCCCTGACCAAAAGCAATAATCAAGACGATGTCAAAGAGAGCGTTCCAAGTGGGCCAGAGCCAAGTAGCGATGGCGACGGGAACTAAGGCGATGAGAAGCGCGTTGCGGACCAGTAACCAGCGTCGACCATTGGTGACGCTGAGGGCAGTTAGATCGGGTGCGGTGGTTGGTGTCCAGTCGACGAAGGGGTGCAGGTCGGCATAGCTCTGTTGCTGCGTGACGGCGGGCAATAGGACCAAGTCGTCGTTATTATCTTCGGCCGCCGCGCGGGAGGCCAAGAGAAGCTGGGTCGTTTGGATCGCAATCCACTGGCGAAAGATAGTCTGCTTGAAGCGGATGGCCTGAATACGTTGCAAAGGGACGGTGATCGTATTGCGTTGAAAGAGCCCCTTGGCGACTTGAATTTGATCGTTTGTGCGAGTGGCCCGAAAGCGGTAATAGCGAATTAACAGCATGACCGCGGTGAAGAGCCAGGCCCCCAAAGCAATCACCAGCGCACCACCAATGAGGAGCAGAACACTGAAATGTGCGAGGTCCGATCCCAGGCGTTCGATGAGATCATGTGGGAGTTTACCGTAGATTCCCAAGGCCACTAAGAGAATGGGGATGAATCCCGTCGATGTGAGAATAAATTGCCATTTGGAACGGGATGTCAAAGCATAGGTGGCCTGAACGGGCGGCGTCGCAACCGGTTCAGCTGAAGTTGCCGTGCTATTGTCGGTTGGGATTGCGTTGGCTGCTTGACGATAGCGGTC
Source organism: Levilactobacillus lindianensis (assembly GCF_003946095.1). Taxonomy (GTDB): domain Bacteria; phylum Bacillota; class Bacilli; order Lactobacillales; family Lactobacillaceae; genus Levilactobacillus; species Levilactobacillus lindianensis. The sequence goes on from NZ_RHOD01000005.1 coordinate 110,856, forward strand.
AATTAAAGCCGCCACATCGGGCGTCACTGCGGCTAGCCGAACTTCTGGCTTGCCGTCTTCATGGCTGGCCGTTTCGACTGAGACCTCTTCTAAATGAAACGGGGCCAAATAGAACCACTGTTTTCGTTGGACTGTTTGGATGCGGGCATATGGGATGTGCTCGTGATGACGAACTAAAATGCCCGAGTGAAATTCTAGGGCCGTTGGCGTGATGCGGTAGCTAATTGACCACCAGCTAATCAGGGGCCAGATGACAAAGATCAGAATCGCTGCGGGGATGAGAAGTTTACCCCACCAGGATTGATTCTGAGCCAGAATAATAAGTAAGAGTGGCCACCAGTTTTTAACCGATTTAGCGAGGTGATCAAGTAAGCCTAAGGGATGGGTCCGTTTAGTTTTGGTCATGGCGGGCCTCCCGAGCGAGTTGCATGATCTGATCGCGTAGCTGCTCGGCGATCGCTAGCTCCAATCCTTCGATGGTATGAGTCGTGGAAGCTGTGGCCACGGTGACTTTAGAGAGTTTTTGCCACTGGAGTAGCGGTCCTGCATTGAGCGTCACATTTTGGACCCGAGCAATGGGGATGGCGACGCGCTTCTTAAAGATAAAGCCAGCCTGCATCTCGACGGCAGTGTCGGAAATCATGTAACGGGTGAAGCGATAACGATAGGGAATCAGGGCGGTTTCAACGATGGGTTCACCAATAGCAATGACGAGCATGGTGACGGTCAGCCAGGCCGCCCAATTCCAGTAGGTTTGAGCCAACCAGAATAAGCCGGTTACGATGAGTAGCACCAGTAGGCTACCGATGGCGCTGATTCCCCAGATCAGTTTGATTCGATTGGGCAGTGGGTTTCGGATTTGTGACATATGTAAACTTCCTCTCCTGTTAGAAACAGTGTAGCAGAGGCGGTTGGTCGCAGCAAATTGGCACTGTTGAGGAAAATATTTTTTAGGTTGATCTAGACCAGTTATCGCGGCAGGTGAAACGATTAACCTGGCGTGATAACCTCAATTTTGGATTTGACGACTTGGCGATGAGCCCGTATAATACTCTCCAATAAGTAAACAGTCCTTTGAAGTTAGTCCCGTGAGGCTAACAAAGGTACGGTAGAAACCACTGGGGAACCAGTGGGGGCTAGCGGCTGGAATCCTCGCGGGATTCGGCCGCTTTTTTTATGGCCCAGGACTGAATTAAACTCACTTGGAGGAATTCATCATGGCACAAATCTACGTTGCAAGTCCGTTCTTTAGTCCCGAACAAATCGACCGCGTTCAACGGGTTGAACAGGCCTTAGAAGCTAATCCCACGGTCGTTGATTTCTACTCACCACGGCTGCATCAAGACGCCGAACACGAACAATTTACCAAGCCTTGGGCGACTGAGATCTATCACCGTGACATGGACCAGATCGCAGCGGCTCAGATCGTGGTGACGGTGATTGACTTTGAGGCTGAGAATGTGGATTCTGGTACGGCCTACGAACTGGGGGTGGCCACGATGAGTCACAAGCCAATCATCGTGCTCCAAGAGAAGACGGAACAGGTCAACTTGATGATTTCGGAAAGTTTGCACTGGTACACTCAAGATGTGAACGCCCTTGCTACCTATGATTTTCAACAACTACCCGGCAATGAGTTTACCGGTAAAGTTCTGTAATTCACGATCATCAAGGAGGGGCTAATTATGGCACAGGAAGTTAAAACGCTAGTCAAAGCGCCGGCCAAAACTTATGGCCGCGTCGATGCGGTACCGCGTGAGAGTCGCCGTATGGGAAACTGGGATTTGTTTGCGACCTGGATTGGGGCTAACGCCAACAACGGGACCTGGTATATCGGTGGGGTGATCGCGGCTTGTGGTTTCTTGACAGCCTCGACGACGCTGATGATCGTGGGGGTTCTAGCTTACGTTCTTCTGGCCGCGGCGAGCTACATGGGCTATCGTACCGGATTACCCGCGATGGCACTGACCCGGGCCTCGTTTGGCCTGCGCGGAAGCATCGTGCCATCGGTAATCAATGTCGTTCAGTTCATTGGTTGGGCCGCGGTGAATACCTTCATTGCCGCGACGTCAATCAGCTACATATTTGGCGAGCTGTTCGGTTGGCCGCTCTATGGTAAGCCGGGCGGGACCTTTGGCCTCGTCGTGGGGATTGTCATCATGAGTGTGTTGCACCTCTTGAGCATCTCGATGGGGGAACGATCGGTGCGGTTGATCGAACGAGTCGGGATTATCCTGGTTGTTGTCTTCGTTCTCTGGGAATCGGTAGTGGTCTTTCAAACGGTCTCGTTCCACGACATCGTGAGTTGGCAACCACCCCATGCCTTGAAGATGTCATCCGGTGTGGCGGCGGATACGCTGGCGGCCTTTAACTTAGCCTGGGTGACGGCGGCCTCCGATTTCAGTCGCTTTACCAATAAACGTTCGGCGGCTACGACGGCGTCTTTCTTAGGGGCCAACATCGGGCTCTTCTGGTTCGCACTGATTGGCCTCTTCGCCACGATTGGCACGGCTGTATCGTTGAACCATTTTGACCCGAATAACTCGGACCCCAGTACGGTGGCGGCTAAACTAGGCCTGGGCGTGATTGCTCTGCTGGTGATTGTCCTGACGAGTACGACAGCGAATGCCGTCAATTTGATGTCAGCGGGGTCGGCCCTAACCAACATCACCCATCGCCTGTCCTTAAATGTAAGCCTATGGGTGGTAACGATTCTGGCAACCGCAGTGAGTTTCATTCCGGTGTATCTCGCTAGTTTCCTGGACGTCTTCGAAACCTTCCTCGATGGGATTGGCATGTTTCTAGGGCCGGAGATTGCCATCTTCCTACTTGATTACTTTGTCCTGAAACGCCGTCGTTACCAACTTAAGGAATTTACGGCCGTCCGCGGGGCTTACTGGTATGCCCATGGGGTGAATTGGGTAGCCGTGGCTAGCTGGGCGCTTGGAGTGGCTTCTTACTGGGGACTTAAGCAGGTCAGTGTGATTGCGGATACTGTCGGGGCCACGTTTATTGCCATGGTTTTGACGGCTTTGATTTACTGGATTGGGATGTCGGTGACAGCCACTACCTCTCGTGTCGACGGTGAAGAGCAGGTAAGCTAGTTCAAGTTTACCGCCTGCTAAGGTTAGGGTTAGACTTTAACCGTGCTACAGAAGGTCTGGTCTGAATTGCCGTCATTTGAACTACTAAATGTTTAAGTTGGATAAAACGAAATTAAAAACTGGTGCCCATGGCTTGGAAGTCTCCAAACGATGGGTACCAGTTTGTTTTGTCGAAACGTATTTTTGTGGATTAGCTGTTGGTATCTGGGATGTGCTCCTAATGGCCAGCCGCGGCGCCACTAGCGGCGGCTTCCGCTTGCTTCTTGACGTAGTCAATCGCAATGACTAAGCCCACTAATAGGAGTTCGGCTTGATCATCTAAGACCGAGATTTCGTACTTATCGCCGACACTAAACCAACGCTTACGAATCTGGCCGACAACCGTCCCCTGGCGCGAGACGTCAAAGTCCATGTCCCAGAAGTCACCGGAAACCGTGAGGCCGGCTGCTGTCAGGTCGTAGTGGGGTTTCAAAAAGGTGAAACGCTTTTGAATTGTTGCCACTGCCCGACCACCGATCTCCAGAGTGAATTGGGGCATCAGGGTGAGGGGCTTCTTCGTCACGCTGGCGACGACGCGGTCGTTGAGATCGAGGATGTCAAAGTGTTTAGGAATCCGAAAGACGCTACCAACCGCGTGGTAGACAGGATTATCATGTTCATCAAGAATATCGAACTTGTCCCGCAAAGATAGAACTTTTTGATTTAGGTAGAGTTTAGTCATGATTTCTCCTCCAATATGAGTTGAAGTTCAGGTAACTCGCTGTTCTGAGTAATTAGATCTATCATAGTTGACTTTTGGGACGATTGGAAGATGTTGGCGGAGATTTAAAAACTAAGCGCCCAGACCCAGGATCGTTCGGGCAGGGTGCCTAGTCTTTTTGCGGCTTGGTTGACGATAACCACGTCTTCATAGACGGCCAACTCTCTTGGTTAACCACGATTCGTGGGGTCACGTTGAGATCGGTTTGGTCGGTCACGATTCCGGAGTTTAGGGTAGCGACCCAATCGAGGTGCTGACTCGCCAAAAAGCGATTGATTTGGGTGGTGCCAGAACCGTAAGGAAAGGCAAACGAGGTGGCCAAGACGCCGGTGTGTTGCCGTAGTTCTCGTTTAGACAGATCGAAATCGCGCTGGAAACGACCTGCAAAATGTGGCTGCATAAAGACTGGTTGAAAACGAGCGTTCAAGTGGTGCAGGTTGTGGGTGTGTAACCCTAAAGTCATGAGAGCCCCAGCGGACTGCTGAGCTGCGGTAATTTGGCGCCAAGTTGCCAGTTGGGTTCCCTCGCGGTACTCGCCGGTATTGCCGGTGATGATGAAGGCTGTGAAGGGGAAGTTGTAGTGCTTCATCACGGGGATGGCGTTATCGACCACGGTTCGGTCGATGTCGTCAAAGCTCAACACAGCATATTTACCGTGGATGGGTTTTCCTGACCGCACCATCTGGGTCATGGTATCGGCGGAGATGACCTGCACGTGATGGTCCTTTAGAAACTTCATTTGGGACTTGAATTGGTCCAGTGGCACGTTGAATTCATGGAGTTGTGAGTTGTTTGAAAGGCCTTGAACCAGACGGGTGGGTAAGGAATCTTGCAGGACGCGATGGTAACAGAAGACCATAATACCATTTTTCACGTGCTGGTACTGGGCGGGTAGCGCGTAGCCAGCTTGCATGTGTTGTTGGTGATCGGCCTGCCGGTGGGCGGTCCAGCCTAAGGTGAAGATTAGGGTAACTAGCAGGCTCACTAAGAGGCTTTTACGAAATAAACGCGACATTAGCGTTCCTCCCTTCGTAGGCAAGCCCACCGCCAACCGGCGTAGATGGGAACCAGGACGAGTAGGAGGCCGATCAGCGCTAACAGATGGTCATCGGCGTGGGCTTTTAAATTGAAAAGTAGGTAGAGGCTGACCAGCGTATCGCTGTACCAGCCAGCTTTAAAGCTGATATTGGCCAATACGATCAGCGCGACAAACCCCCACAGAGTCGTCAGGACAAGACCGCGAACGTAGCGGCTAAGACGACTCGTTTGGTGACGAATGATGGGATCTAGCGGTTGTTTTTGCATGTTAAATCCCCCGATCTGGACTGCGCCAAGTGCCGGTCCGTTGTGGACTGATAAAGTAAGAGCCAATTGCCGAGAGGCAGCTGATTAGGTTGACCATCCAATAGTACAGCACATAGATGGGAACGAGTAGTAACTCCGGAACGGCAAGCTTGGCAGTAACTTGTGAGGATAGGAAGCCTACGGTGAATTGAATTCCACTGAGTAGGAGGAGGACGACGAGGAGGTTTCCATCCAAGGATAGTCCATGAAGGAAGAGTAGCTGAATCGTATAGCTGACGACACTTAACGCCGTGAGGACGGCCCACAGGTTGCTGACGACGGTCTCCAATAACAGAAAACGTTGACCCCAAGGATTGCGATAGAAGCCGCGCCAATTGGTGACTAGAACTTCGAGGCCACCTCGCGACCAGCGTTGTCGTTGCTTAATCAGGCCACGTAAGCGTTCGGGAACTAGGATCCAGCAGATGGCTCGCGGTTCGTAGGCGACGCGCCAGTGGTGGCGATAAAGCCGCCAGGTGACGTCGATGTCTTCAGTCATGACATCGGGGTTCCAGCCGCCAACGGCAACCAAGGCTTCGCGGCGAAAAGCCACGATAACGCCTGAGACGGTGGTAATGCTCCCCGTTAAATAGGCTTGGGCCTTCTTAATCAGATCGATCACCCCAATGTACTCCAACAACTGCAGGCGACCTAAAAGGTTGGACCGGTTACGGACGACGGGTTTCCCTGTGACGGCGCCATAGTCTGTTTGAGCGAGTAGCGTGGTCATTAATTGGGTCACGGCACCCGGAGACAGGAGTGAGTCGGCATCAATAGCCACGAGATAATCTCCCCGAGCAACTCGTAGTCCTTGATTTAGGGCGTTAGCCTTGCCTTGGTTCACCGGTAGTGCCACGATCGTGATGTTCAGTTGGCCGCGCCACTGTTCCTTTAGTGAAGCCATGAGTTCCCGGGTAGCATCGCTACTACAGTCATCAATTAAGACCACTTCGTAATGGCGGTAATCCAATGCGGCTAAGGACTGGATAGCTTCTGCCAGTGTCGCCACTTCGTTGTGGGCCGGAACCAAGATCGAAACGAATGGGGCCTCGACAGGTTTGACCAGAGGCCGGGATTGTTGCCGCCGATAAAGGCTTGAAAACAGGCAGCCGGTAATCCAAATGATCGAAACGAAGATGGGATAACCGACCACAAAGGCCGTGCTTAGATTGTTAAACCACATAACTTTAAAATTCTCCCCCAATATTGAACATAAACGATATTAACTAGCTTGACCTAGAGCATAGCATGCTAGGACAGGGGACGAAATGGCGGAAATGAAATGTGGTAAAAACGTAAGCTTTAATAATTATATTTGTTTTTAATTGTTCTGGACCGAGCAGTCGATGAGAATTTTTAGGGGCCACCGTGGTAGAATGAAGAGTGGAAAGATAAGAATTGGAGGGTGATCGGAATGATGCAAAAGATGCCAATTTTACCATTAATGGACCGGTTGGTTGCGGGCGAAAGCGTAACGCTATCCACGGACGTTGGTCAGGATGTGCTAATTCAGCCAGAGGTCGTCGAAGGCCGCATGACCGGGAACTACCTGAGCAGTGCCTTACCAGGTGTGCGTTACGATGACCCACGGATTATTTTAAAGGAAACGTTGACGGACTTCGATGAACGTAACATTACCATTACCAGCATCGATTAGTCCGGCGGTTAAATAAACAGAGCAGACCCCCTTTAGCCCATTGGGCAAGGGGGCCTTGTCTATATCATCAAGCCGATTGAAAAGTGAAGTGAAGTAAAGTGAAGATTGACTTTGCGATGTTAACAGCGCGTGAAATTCTGAAAATCCAGCTGTTGACCTTTATGAATGACCACGGGCGGCACTTTAATTTGACCGACTTTGCGGAATCAACATCCGTGAGCTACTCGCGAGCCTACCACGTGTTGTTGAGTCTGCGGGCTGACTTAAAGGTCTTAGACGCCCAGACAACACTGACCAAGGATGACCTCCAGACGGCGGTTACCATGGATGGCTATCGGCATTGGCTGTATACCACTAGCCTGCCGTATCAAATGATGATGGCCACGTTGACGCAGAAGTATCCAACAATTGCCGCTTTTTGCGAGGATCACCAGATTAGCTCATCAACCTTTAACCGGCGGATTCGGCCCATGAAACAGCAGCTTGCCCAGTACGATCTGCAGTTTGCGGCGAACCCGCTACGGCTGACCGGTAATGAAGCGCTGATTGAACTCTTGTATTTCATGTTGTTCAGCACCACGATTACTGCGATAGGGGAGTTGCCGACCATTCCGGTGGCGTTGCAGCCACTGCGACGGGCCCTGATCGAAACCTATACGAATGATGAACTCTATCAAGAATCGACCAGTCTGGCGCAACGTCGGGAACTGTTGATTACGGTGGCCGTCCTGCGCTGGTCACAGGGGCATCGGTATAAGTCGTTACGTTTTGCTATCGGTCACCTGGTTGATCTGCGCCAGTTGGCGGGGATGCTGCAGGCTTCGCTCGGGGTCACGCCTCAGGTGGCCCTACGTCAGCTGGCCCCATTGGATTACCTACTGACGAGCTCACCGTACTTCGTGCGGGCGTTGCAACCTCACGCCATGGTGCGGTTGTATCTTGCCCTGAAACAACACGTCGGTAGCTATGAACTCGCACCGGGCGTGCCAGCGCTCAGTGACTATGCCACCGGCCGGAATTGGTTTGCCAACTGGCTGTTTGCCTTATGTCAGTTCATGTTGCTGTTTCGGGTGGACCCGTTGCTCCGACCGGAAATTACCGCACTTTACCAGCCGACCGATGAATCGAAGGCCGCGGCGTTGGCGATTGCCAAGTCCATGCAACGGCTGTATCCGCAACAGGTGATTCCGGCAGACTTACGGTTGGTACAACGTTACCTGAGTAAATACACCAACGGCCTAACCTTGACGGCGGCCAAGGTGGAAATTCTCGTGACCTACGACATGATCGGAGTGACCACGGATATCTTTAACCGCTTGCTCAGTGGGATTGTTCATCTGAGTCTGCTGACTGATCAGACCGTGATTGATCCCGACCGGCGCGACAATTACCTGGTGATCTATGGGGTGGACCCCTTGGCCGCCGGTTTTGCCGAGCAACATCAGTTGGAGTCCTTCCACTGGGTTAAGGAGATTGCCTACGGGGAGAATTTGGATCGGCTGATTGGGGTGTTGCGGCACCATGATCTGTCGCTGTTTGCTTTAGACTTTAATAATCGTAGCCACCAGCCGGATTAGGCTTGGTGACGATGGAGGATTCGGGCCGTGGGCTTGAGTCCTTTTTGAATAGACACAATAGTCACCTCTGTAGAAACGGCATAGAGCCGAAACCCTATTCGTGGTACAATGAAAGCGGATACAATTACATAATTGGAGTGGAAAACGATGGTGGAGGAAGCGCAGTTACGTCAATTAACGCAAATCTATGGGGTGGTGACCAGGTGTTACAACCAGCCCTTGGCTAAGCTTGACCTGAACTTGCCCCAGTGTGAGTTGTTAAATTATGTGGCCGTAGACCAGCTGACTGTGGCGCAGGCTGCAGAAAAGCTGGGATTTTCGGCGACTCGGACCTCTAATTTAGTTGTGGATCTCTGTAAACGTGGTTATTTGAGTCAGCGGGTCATTGCTCGTGACCGGCGGCGTCGCTACTTGGCCTTGACCCCCGCTGGTGAGAATCAGTTAGCGGTGATTCAACGGGAGTTGCCGAGTCAGTTGGCCATGACCCTTCAACATTTAAAAAATACGGCAACGGTAGAAGAAAACCGGCAGACCAGTTAAGGTCTTCCGGTTTTTTGTTGTTCTTTCAGGGGATGCGTGACGGTTTGGTGATGCTCCCAGAGATCGGCAATGAGGCCACTGAGCACGGTGACGGTGAGTCCCGCACTGCCTAGCACAGCGAGGCCAAGCGTGGTGGCAGTCAGGCGGCCGGTAATCCAGGCACTGAGACCGGCGATCACTAGAACGGCAATGAAGATGGGGGCGAGCATTTCCAGAAAGAATCGCGTGTAATTCATGCGTCAACCGCACCTTTCTACAGAAAAATTAAGACTCGAGTATTATCCCCGGATTGTCGCTGAATTGCAAGGCTCAGCGGTATTTTAGGGATTAGCTAATTACTGGGTGATATAAAATTAAAGTTAGGGATGGTTAAAAAACCCTTTACAACCGGTGGTACGTCAGTATAATGGTGAGATAGTTAAAGAGAAAGAGAGTGTGACAAGACATGAGCGACAACGTTTCAACGGAAAATACCGGGTTGACCGGTTACGCTAACGGGCCGTCTTTGCAGGAAATCAATGGGACGGTTGCCGTTCCGAAGAGTAAAGGGTTTTGGAAAAATCTCATGGCCTTCTCCGGACCGGGGGCCTTGGTTGCCGTGGGGTACATGGACCCAGGTAACTGGGTGACGTCGATCGGTGGGGGTGCCCAGTACGGCTACCTGTTAATGTCCGTGATCTTGATTTCGAGTTTAATCGCGATGTTATTGCAATACATGGCGGCTAAACTGGGAATTGTGACCCAGATGGACTTGGCCCAAGCAACGCGGGCTCATACCACGAAACGCATCGGGGCCGTCCTATGGGTGGTGACCGAGTTGGCCATTATGGCCACGGATATTGCTGAAGTAATTGGGGGGGCCATTGCCCTGCAATTGCTGTTCGGGGTGCCGTTGATCTTGGGAGTTTCTCTAACCGTTTTTGACGTCTTACTTCTATTACTATTGACGAAGCTGGGCTTCCGGAAGATCGAAGCGATCGTCGTCTGCCTGATTACGGTGATTCTGGTCGTCTTTGCCTACGAGGTCATTATTGCGCAGCCCAATATGGGTGCAGCGGTGGCCAACTTAGTGCCACGGACTGAAATCATGCATTCGGGGCAACTCACGATGGCATTAGGGATCGTTGGGGCCACGGTGATGCCGCATAACCTCTACCTGCATTCTTCGATCTCCCAGAGCCGTAAGTTCGATCGATCCGATCCAGCTGAGATGCGCCGGGCCGTGAAGTTTACGACTTGGGATTCGAACATTCAGTTATTCGGTGCGTTTATCATCAACTGTCTCTTGTTACTGTTAGGGGCCGCCATGTTCTTCGGCAAGGCAACCGATCAGTTGGGGACGTTTGGGAACCTGTATGCGGCCTTGCAAGATAACCGCTTAGCCGGGGCAGTAGCATCACCACTTCTGTCTACGTTGTTTGCGGTGGCCTTGTTAGCCTCAGGTCAGAACTCGACGATTACCGGAACTTTGACCGGTCAAGTTATTATGGAAGGTTTCATCAATATGAAGGTGCCTTTGTGGGTCCGTCGATTGGTGACCCGACTGGTCTCAGTGGTTCCCGTGGTAGTCTGCACGATTATCTATGGGGGCAATGAAGCTGCCTTGGATCATTTGCTGGTTAACTCGCAGGTCTTCCTGTCAATCGCGCTCCCATTTTCTATGATTCCGCTAACGGTCTTTACCTCTTCCAAGAAGATCATGGGTGAAGAATATGTCAATAAGCGGTGGGTGACCGTCCTCGCTTGGGTCTGTACCGCTGTTCTGACGATCTTGAATCTCCAGATCGTCTGGGGGAGCCTCAGTGGGTTATTTTAGCCGCGGCATGTATTGACTTTTCGGGGATGGGCCGGTATGATCACATCATAAGCGATGAAGCAGTACAGTAGTGAGGGTGGCACCGGTTAAGAGACCTAACGGCGCTGGAAGTTAGGACGACCATCATCACGAATTACCCTGTGGAGCGGCCGAGTGATCGGCGGGTCATTCCGTTAACAATGACGAGCGGTTGTCAATTGACAACAACTTGGGTGGTAACGCGGATTTCAATTCGTCCCTGATGACTATTAGTCATTGGGGACTTTTTTATTGGAAATAAACCTTAGGAGGACTTGCAGATGTCAATTATTGATGAACTAAAATGGCGTGGTGCCATTAACCAGCAAACGGATGAAGCCGGGCTGGGTGAACTGGTAAACGAAAAGGCCGTGGGTCTCTACGCTGGGATTGACCCCACTGGGGACTCCATGCACATTGGACACCTGATTCCCTTCATGATTCTGAAACGATTCCAATTGGCTGGTCACCGACCATATATTGTAATTGGTGGGGCTACCGGTTCAATCGGTGACCCGTCTGGTAAGAAGGCCGAACGGGTTCTGCAAACGATGGACCAAGTTCGTCACAACCAAGAGTGCTTGACGAAACAAATGGAACATCTCTTCGGTCAGGACGGGACCTTTAAGATCGTGAACAACTACGATTGGTTGTCGAAGCTCTCTCTCCTGGACTTCCTGCGAGACTATGGGAAGTTGTTTAACGTGAATAACATGTTAAACAAGGAAGTTGTGGCTTCACGACTAGAAGTGGGGATTTCTTACACGGAATTTACCTACCAAATTCTGCAATCGATCGATTTCCTTCATTTGTTTACGGCAGAAGATGTCCAACTCCAAATCGGAGGTGCCGACCAATGGGGGAACATTACCGCCGGAATTGACCTGATCCACAAGGAACAAGGTGGCGAAGCCAAGGCCTACGGGTTAACGATTCCCTTATTATTGAAGGCTGACGGGACTAAATTTGGGAAGTCCGAAGGGGGCAACATCTGGTTGGACCCTGAAAAGACCTCACCTTACGAGTTCTACCAATTCTGGATTAACACGGATGACCGCGATGTTGTTAAATTCTTGAAGTACTTTACCTTCTTAGATGAAGATCAAATCAAGGAATTAGAGACGGCTGTGGCGACGCACCCAGAGAAGCGGGAAGCCCAAAAGCGGTTAGCTGAAGAAGTGACGGCCTTTGTTCATGGGGATGAAGCCGTCGTTGAAGCCGAACATATTACCAAGGCCTTGTTCTCTGGTAATGTCGCTGACCTATCTGCTAGTGAAATCGAACAAGGTTTCAAGAAGATGCCATCCGTGACGGTTACTTCCGAGACGAAGAACATCGTTGAATGGTTAGTGGATGACACGAAGATTGAATCCTCACGGCGTCAAGCACGTGAAGATATTACGAACGGTGCTATTCGGGTTAATGGTGAAAAGGTCACGGATGTGGCTGCCGATGTTGACCCTAAGAGTGCCTTTGACGGTAAGTTTGTGATTATTCGTCGTGGGAAGAAGCGTTACTTCTTAGTTCGGATTGCCGATTAAGACTTGAATATGTGAGCCCAATTGCCAGTGACGGTAGTTGGGCTTTTTTGTTGCAAAAATAAAAGCGAATGATTGCAAGAGAAAATGTAGGGAACACACGGCCGTCAGTTAACAATTCACGAGCTTTCAACCATAAGATTTGTCTTTGAAAAAAGATACGTTTATTTTCAATTTTTAGTTGACGATGGGGGTCTATGGTTGGTATAGTTATAGACGTTGTCACAGCGAGTCATCAACTAGACCAATTTAAACATTGAAAATAGTTGTTGACAGAGCGGACAACAAAATGTTATATTGATTGAGCTGTCGCGTTTGCGACGGTCGATTGGGACGAAATATTGATACATCAATATTTCGTTGACAGCATACCGATAGAATGGTATGATAATTAAGCTGATTGCTTCGGCAAACGGCTGGTAGACCTTTGAAAACTGAACATTGTTTCGACAAACCAAATATGTGTAGGGCGGTTTGATATTTATATCAAACCCAAACAATATTTGCGAAGTCAATTCGCTTTTATAAAAAAGTAACAACAATCGATGAGCTATTCAAGCCATCATC
>NZ_RHOD01000050.1 GCF_003946095.1 Levilactobacillus lindianensis
GCAACGTCCTATCCTCGCAGGGGGCGATCCCCCAACTACTATCAGCGTGCTGAAGCTTAACTTCCGTGTTCGGCATGGGAACGGGTGTATCCTTCAGGCTATCGCCACCACACTATGAGAGCTTGTTCTCTCAAAACTAGATATTATTCAATTATCTTCCAGCGGAAACAACCACGTTTTCAACTTGGTTAAGTCCTCGACCGATTAGTACTGGTCCGCTTCACCCCTCACGGGGCTGCCACTTCCAGCCTATCTACCTGATCATCTCTCAGGGGTCTTACTTCCATATAGGAATGGGAAATCTCATCTCGAGGCGAGTTTCACACTTAGATGCTTTCAGCGTTTATCTCATCCATACATAGCTACCCAGCGATGCGCCTGGCGGCACAACTGGTACACCAGCGGTATGTCCATCCCGGTCCTCTCGTACTAAGGACAGCTCCTCTCAAATTTCCTACGCCCGCGACGGATAGGGACCGAACTGTCTCACGACGTTCTGAACCCAGCTCGCGTACCGCTTTAATGGGCGAACAGCCCAACCCTTGGGACCGACTACAGCCCCAGGATGCGATGAGCCGACATCGAGGTGCCAAACCTCCCCGTCGATGTGGACTCTTGGGGGAGATAAGCCTGTTATCCCCAGGGTAGCTTTTATCCGTTGAGCGATGGCCCTTCCATACGGTACCACCGGATCACTAAGCCCGACTTTCGTCCCTGCTCGACCTGTCTGTCTCGCAGTCAAGCTCTCTTCTGCCTTTACACTCAATGAATGATTTCCAACCATTCTGAGAGAACCTTTGGGCGCCTCCGTTACTTTTTAGGAGGCGACCGCCCCAGTCAAACTGCCCACCTGACACTGTCTCCCACCACGATAAGTGGTGTGGGTTAGAGTATTCACACAGCGAGGGTCGTATCCCACCAGCGCCTCATTCGAAACTAGCGTTCCGAATTCTACGGCTCCGACCTATCCTGTACAAGCTGTGTCAACACCCAATATCAAGCTACAGTAAAGCTCCATGGGGTCTTTCCGTCCTGTCGCGGGTAACCTGCATCTTCACAGGTAATATAATTTCACCGAGTCTCTCGTTGAGACAGTGCCCAGATCGTTACGCCTTTCGTGCGGGTCGGAACTTACCCGACAAGGAATTTCGCTACCTTAGGACCGTTATAGTTACGGCCGCCGTTTACTGGGGCTTCATTTCTGGGCTTCGCCGAAGCTAACTCATCCACTTAACCTTCCAGCACCGGGCAGGCGTCAGCCCCTATACGTCATCTTACGATTTTGCAGAAACCTGTGTTTTTGATAAACAGTCGCCTGGGCCTTTTCACTGCGGCTACACTTGCGTGTAGCACCCCTTCTCCCGAAGTTACGGGGTCATTTTGCCGAGTTCCTTAACGAGAGTTCACTCGCTCACCTTAGGATACTCTCCTCGACTACCTGTGTCGGTTTGCGGTACGGGTAGTTAATCACTAACTAGAAGCTTTTCTCGGCAGTGTGACGTCTGGTGCTTCCCTACTAAAATTCGGTCCTCATCGCGCCTTGTCCTTAGCTGTAAGCATTTGACTCACAACCAGACTTGACGTTTGAACATCCATTTCCAATCGGATGCTCACCATAGCCTCCTGCGTCCCTCCATCGTTCAAACATGATTAACTAGTACAGGAATATCAACCTGTTATCCATCGCCTACGCTTCTCAGCCTCGGCTTAGGTCCCGACTAACCCTGGGAGGACGAGCCTTCCCCAGGAAACCTTAGTCATTCGGTGGATCAGATTCTCACTGATCTTTCGCTACTCATACCGGCATTCTCACTTCTAAGCGCTCCAGTAGTCCTTGCGGTCTACCTTCGTTGCCCTTAGAACGCTCTCCTATCACGCGACCTAATGGTCGCATCCACAATTTCGGTAATGTACTTAGCCCCGGTAAATTTTCGGCGCAGGATCACTCGGCTAGTGAGCTATTACGCACTCTTTAAATGGTGGCTGCTTCTGAGCCAACATCCTAGCTGTCTATGCAACTCCACATCCTTTTCCACTCAGTACATATTTAGGGACCTTAATTGGTGGTCTGGGCTGTTCCCCTTTCGACGGCGGATCTTATCACTCGTCGTCTGACTCCCGGATATAAATCTGTGGCATTCGGAGTTTATCTGAATTCAGTAACCCATGACGGGCCCCTAGTCCAAACAGTGGCTCTACCTCCACGATTCTTAACTCCGAGGCTAACCCTAAAGCTATTTCGGAGAGAACCAGCTATCTCCAAGTTCGTTTGGAATTTCACCGCTACCCACACCTCATCCCAGCATTTTTCAACATACACGGGTTCGGTCCTCCAGTGCGCTTTACCGCACCTTCAACCTGGACATGGGTAGGTCACCTGGTTTCGGGTCTACGTCAATTTACTGAAACGCCCGTTTCAGACTCGCTTTCGCTACGGCTCCGGTCTTTCCACCTTAACCTTGCAAATTAACGTAACTCGCCGGTTCATTCTACAAAAGGCACGCTATCACCCATTAACGGGCTCTAACTAATTGTAGGCACATGGTTTCAGGAACTATTTCACTCCGCTTCCGCGGTGCTTTTCACCTTTCCCTCACGGTACTGGTTCACTATCGGTCACTAGGGAGTATTTAGCCTTGGGAGATGGTCCTCCCGGATTCCGACCACGTTTCACGTGTGTGGCCGTACTCAGGATACTGAACTGAGGGCCAATGATTTCATCTACGGGGGTATCACCCTCTATGCCGAGTCTTCCCAGACTCTTCGATTATCATTGACTTTGGTAACTCAAATGTTCAGTCCTACAACCCCAAAGAGCAAGCTCTTTGGTTTGGGCTATTCCCCGTTCGCTCGCCGCTACTTAGGGAATCGATTTTTCTTTCTATTCCTGCGGGTACTTAGATGTTTCAGTTCCCCGCGTCTGCCTCAACTTGAGTATGTATTCCCCAAGTTGTAATTACGGATTAATGTAATTGGGTTTCCCCATTCGGAAATCTCCGGATCAAAGCTTACGTACAGCTCCCCGAAGCATATCGGTGTTAGTCCCGTCCTTCATCGGCTCCTAGTACCAAGGCATCCACCATGCGCCCTTCATAACTTAACCTAACGATTACGAAGTAATCGTTGATTAATCGAGTATTAGCGATATAAAACTAATTAAAAAACTCAAAAATACGCAGTTGTTTCTCGGTTTAATTATCTTAATAATTAAAGGAAAATAATTGATAATATCTAGTTTTCAAAGAACAA
>NZ_RHOD01000051.1 GCF_003946095.1 Levilactobacillus lindianensis
TTGAGAGGTAAGCCCCTCAAAACTGAACATTGTTTCGACAAAGTATGTGTAGCCTCCGTATATTCCTTAGAAAGGAGGTGATCCAGCCGCAGGTTCTCCTACGGCTACCTTGTTACGACTTCACCCTAATCATCTGTCCCACCTTAGACGGCTGACTCCCGAAGGTTATCTCACCGGCTTTGGGTGTTACAAACTCTCATGGTGTGACGGGCGGTGTGTACAAGGCCCGGGAACGTATTCACCGCGGCATGCTGATCCGCGATTACTAGCGATTCCAACTTCATGTAGGCGAGTTGCAGCCTACAATCCGAACTGAGAGCGGCTTTAAGAGATTAGCTTAGCCTCACGACTTCGCAACTCGTTGTACCGCCCATTGTAGCACGTGTGTAGCCCAGGTCATAAGGGGCATGATGATTTGACGTCATCCCCACCTTCCTCCGGTTTGTCACCGGCAGTCTCACCAGAGTGCCCAACTTAATGCTGGCAACTGATAATAAGGGTTGCGCTCGTTGCGGGACTTAACCCAACATCTCACGACACGAGCTGACGACAACCATGCACCACCTGTATCCATGTCCCCGAAGGGAACGTCCTATCTCTAGGATTTGCATAGTATGTCAAGACCTGGTAAGGTTCTTCGCGTAGCTTCGAATTAAACCACATGCTCCACCGCTTGTGCGGGCCCCCGTCAATTCCTTTGAGTTTCAACCTTGCGGTCGTACTCCCCAGGCGGAGTGCTTAATGCGTTAGCTGCGGCACTGAAGGGCGGAAACCCTCCAACACCTAGCACTCATCGTTTACGGCATGGACTACCAGGGTATCTAATCCTGTTTGCTACCCATGCTTTCGAGCCTCAGCGTCAGTTACAGACTAGACAGCCGCCTTCGCCACTGGTGTTCTTCCATATATCTACGCATTCCACCGCTACACATGGAGTTCCACTGTCCTCTTCTGCACTCAAGTTCCCCAGTTTCCGATGCACTTCTCCGGTTAAGCCGAAGGCTTTCACATCAGACTTAAGAAACCGCCTGCGCTCGCTTTACGCCCAATAAATCCGGACAACGCTTGCCACCTACGTATTACCGCGGCTGCTGGCACGTAGTTAGCCGTGGCTTTCTGGTTGAATACCGTCACGATGCAAACAGTTACTCTTGCACCCGTTCTTCTTCAACAACAGAGTTTTACGAGCCGAAACCCTTCTTCACTCACGCGGCATTGCTCCATCAGACTTTCGTCCATTGTGGAAGATTCCCTACTGCTGCCTCCCGTAGGAGTTTGGGCCGTGTCTCAGTCCCAATGTGGCCGATTACCCTCTCAGGTCGGCTACGTATCATCGTCTTGGTGGGCCTTTACCTCACCAACTAACTAATACGCCGCAGGACCATCCAGAAGTGATAGCCGAAGCCATCTTTCAAACGAAAACCATGCGGTTTTCGTTGTTATACGGTATTAGCACCTGTTTCCAAGTGTTATCCCCTGCTTCTGGGCAGGTTTCCTACGTGTTACTCACCAGTTCGCCACTCGTCTTATGGTTAACGTCCGTGCAAGCACTTCAGTTAACGAAGACGCGTTCGACTTGCATGTATTAGGCATGCCGCCAGCGTTCGTCCTGAGCCAGGATCAAACTCTCATCTTATGATGATGGCTTGAATAGCTCATCGATTGTTGTTACTTTTTTATAAAAGCGAATTGACTTCGCAAATATTGTTTGGGT
>NZ_RHOD01000052.1 GCF_003946095.1 Levilactobacillus lindianensis
AGCAACTTTGTTAAAGAGTTGAATAATCGTCCACGCAAGGTCTTAGGCTGGAAAACTCCATCTGAAGTGTTCTATGGGAAAACGTTGCACTTGATTTGACAATTCGTCACACAAAAAAGCCAGCCACACACAGTGACTGGTTAAAGTTGGGCTAGCTGGGTTCGAACCAGCGCATGACAGGATCAAAACCTGTTGCCTTACCACTTGGCTATAGCCCAATAATAAAATGGTGGGGAGTGGATTCGAACCACCGAACCCGAAGGAGCGGATTTACAGTCCGCCGCGTTTAGCCAGACTTCGCTACCCCACCAAAAGCTTGAAACGTCGAAACGAATCAACGTTTATTATCATACAGAATTCTGTATAAATCGTCAAGCATTTTTTCCGATGTTTTTAGTTTAAATTCAGAATTCGGACCCGTTGCTGCCATTCTGAAGCAAAATCAGCCTGAGTCCACTCGTTAATCCGTCGATTGTGGTACCCCACCGCCTGATCGTAATACCAAGTACCATCCAACTGCCGGGGTGTAAAGTGCCGGTGGACGTGGCCAAAGAGGACCGTTTCCACTTGATTCTTAGCCAGAAGTTCCCCCATTTTGGGACTACCTAACAGCGCGTTGGCCATGTTCCAGAAACGATTATCATCCGTATAGCGAATAAACTCCCGGCGTGGCACGAAGTGTGTCATGAAAAGCACACGTTTGTCAGCCGCCCGGGCCAGGTCGAGCTGGTCTTGAATCAGTGGTAGCTCTACCGCCAAGCGTTCTGGATCAGACTGGGGTTGAGGAATACTGCCGTCCACCCAAAAAGCCCGTTTCCAAGTCGCAAAGTCTCTACCGACCAGGTTGTCGGCAAAACCGTAGTCATACCACCCGTTGTTCCCAACGATTCGCCAATCGGTCTCGGCAACGTCTAAAAACTGGCGATGCAGATACGTCGGCGCCAGAGAGGTCCCTAGATCGGCATAGGAGACGTCGTGGAGCATGTCGTGGTTACCAGCCACGAATCGCACCTGAGCAGGTGCTAAGGCCGCCTGCATGCGCTCAGCGTAGGCTAGAGATTGGGCAAAGTGATTGGTGATGTCGCCGGCAATGAGGTACACCCCTACTTGGTGTTGCTTCAACCAAGCCACGTGGGCTGGGATGACGGTGTCGAGTTCCTGATGATTCACGTCAAAATGTAGATCGCTGACCAATGCCACTTTAACCACGAAAAGACCTCCTCCACAAAAAAAGTGCTACCCCCATAGAGTAGCACTTTTTGCCGGCTAAATTGATTATTTAATTCCGGCCATCAAATTCTTAATTGGTTTAACCAGAGCGAACATGATTAACCCGGCAACAATGGCAACAATGGCCACGCCCAGGAAGTAACCACCTTCGTTACCTGGTGTGTAGAGCTTAACGACTTGGGCGTTAGCAGCTTGCCCAGCGGCATCGGCTAAGAACCACATACTCATCATTTGTGATTGGAAGGCCTTTGGTGCCAGCTTAGTCGTGACGGACAACCCAATTGGGGAAATCAGCAGTTCGGCAATTTCAACGATTGCCCAACTCCCAACTAACCACAGTGGGCTAATCTTAACGTCAGTCCCAAACATCGTCACAGGAACAACCATCAGTAAGAAGGAAGCCCCGGCGAACAACATCCCAGTTGCAAACTTGGCTGGTGAACTTGGTTGCTTCTTCCCCCAACGGTTCCACAACATCGCAAAGAATGGCGTGTAAATCAGAATGAATAATGGGTTTAACATTTGGTACCAAGAAGGCAGAATGTGGAAGCCCATGAAGTTGTTATTCGTTTGGTTAGCAGCGAATAAGGCCAAAACAGATGACCCTTGTTCTTCAATTGCCCAGAAGATGGTTGCAGCAATGAACAGGCCCAAGTAAGCCCAGACGTGCTTTCGTTCGGTTGGCGTAACCTTCTTACTCGTCAAGAAGATGACAAAGTAGATAACAGGTGCAGCCAAGGCGATCGTCGAAAGTAACATCACGAAGTTGTTTAAGTTCAGAGAACCTAACAAGAACATCAGGAGGATCACTAACCCGAAGGCAACTAAACCGACGAGAGAACGAACCGTTAATTTAGACATGTCACCTGGTTCCAAGGGGTCGGTTGGGTAAAGACTTTCTTTACTCAAGTACTTCTTACCACCGTACCAGTATTGAACCAAACCAAGGAACATCCCGATAGCGGCCAAGGAGAACCCTAAGTGGAAGTTGTAACCTAATCCTAACCACCCAACGATCAGTGGGGCAACCAGGGAACCTAAGTTAATCCCGAAGACGAAGATTGTGAACCCAGCATCACGCCGCGTGTCACCTTCGTCATAGAGACCCCCAACCATTTCAGAAACGTTAGGCTTCAACAGCCCAGTCCCTAAAACAATCAAGAGAATGGAAATGAAGAGGGCCATGGCCCCGGCAGGAATGGACAACGCAATGTGTCCGAACATGATTAAAACCCCACCGATGAAGACCGTCTTTCGACTCCCCCATACCCGGTCACTCAGGTAACCACCTAAAACGGAAGCCAAGTAAACCATGGATCCATAGATGGACATTACCGAAGCGGCTGTAGCTTGGTCGAAGCCCAGACCACCCTTGGTAACAGAGTAGTACATGTAGTAGATAAGGATGGCACGCATCCCGTAGTAACTGAACCGTTCCCACATTTCCGTGAAGAACAGAGTCGATAACCCCCGCGGTTGACCGAAGAAAGTGCGGTCTTGGGTAGGCGTTTCTGGTTTGTTATTCAAAACAATAATACCTCCAGTGCAATTGTCAAAATGAATATTTTTATTTTTGTTTCGCCGTCAAGAAAAAGGCGGTCGCTACAGTGTCTCATAGACCTCTAATAAAACATAGTAGTAATTATACTGCATGAAGTGCCGTTACGCAACGGTTTTCGGTAGAAAAAGCGTCGCATACCGCGTCACGCCTAGGAAAAAATAATGATGAAAGCATGAGGCGTCTCATGCAATCCTCTTATTTTTTATTCATTTCTAATCTACCCGCCTATTATACTTTTAATGAATAAAGTTACGATCAATATAAAAAAGACGCCGCGGTTAGTCGACGTCTTTCGCTGGTTTTAGGTTTAATAGTTGAATTAACTCAAAATTGCTCTCTACAGCCATCAGACTGTCCATGGCGTGAATCACCAAGATATCCGGGCCAAGACCTTTAGACGTCAGCTCAGCCATGATTTTAGTCTGAAATTGATGGGCAGCGACTAATTTGGCGCGACAGGGTGCTAGATTCGTCGGTGTTAGTTCCCCGGCGGCTGCCGCTTTCAGCAACAGCTGCTTCGCTTCACCCGCGGCCAGCAAGAGTTGCATCGCGAGTTGGGTTACCGTCGCAGGAACCATTTTAGTAGGCCACTGCGGGGTGCACAGCCAGTTGCTGACAAGTGAACTTCACAAGAGCCTGACTATTCAGCCAACCGTAGATGTCGTTAGGAATCACGGCCATTGGGACCTGGTCGCCAATCTTCGCTTGAATCTCGGCTTGATAGGCCACCTGTGGGGTCAACAAGACGAGGTCCTGATCAGCCAACAGTTCTGGTGTTAACTCCAAATAACTCACAGCCTGAAAATGCAAAGGTACCCGTTGTGTTTCCGATACCCGCTTAGCTTCCCCGATAAACAAATGGCTTGAGATTCCTTGACCGCAAACTAACAGAATGTTTTTCATGATGGCAACTCCCTATCCTTTTCTAGTTAACCTCAGGATAGCACTAATAGACCTATACCACAATGAGTTTATTCGAAAAATCAATTTGTCATTAATTTTAACTATCGTTGTCATGAAGGCATTCTCGTTTCTATACCAATTGGTATAGAAACATTAGACCAATTTGCATCTGACTAGACCAGTTGTCACCTACTCAATCAAGTTTCAGACACAAAAAAACTCCCAGTCAACGACTAGAAGTTTATCAGATGCCGGCTGAGGAATTCGAATCCCCGACCCTCGGTTTACGATACCGATGCTCTACCAGCTGAGCTAAGCCGGCATATCTGGCTAACGTGGTTAACCCGACTCCGGCAGGCGGGCTCGAACCGTCGACAACCTGATTAACAGTCAGGTGCTCTACCAACTGAGCTATGCCGGAATAATCGCGTAGCAACGTCCTATCCTCGCAGGGGGCGATCCCCCAACTACTATCAGCGTGCTGAAGCTTAACTTCCGTGTTCGGCATG
>NZ_RHOD01000053.1 GCF_003946095.1 Levilactobacillus lindianensis
CGTGGCACTGAGTTTAGTGGGCTAGTATCACTTGAATCACAATATGGTATTAAGACCTATTACTGCCATGCTTATACGCCAGCTGAACGTGGTAGTAATGAACGCTTTAATCGGAATTTACGTTATTTTTATCCTAAGGGGACTCGTTTTGAGCACATTAGTGCTCAAGATTTAACGACGACGTTACTCCAAATTAACCAGCGACCGCTTAAAATACTCGATTGGCAAACACCGTATCTGCTCCTATGTCAATAAATGGCACATCTTTTTCTAAACACTCGTTCTAATTCTGTCGGAATTAAACCAACTGATGTAATTTGAGGTTCGGATTACCAAGTCCTCAAAATTGGAAAAAGTTGTTTGAAAGGCAAACTCTCTCTTCAACAATGAGTGAAAAGCTTCAATTGGCCCATTATCATAAGGATAACCTTGTTTTGAGTATGAGTGGCTAATCTGATGCCGTTCAAGTAAAGTTTCAACTTCGTTGCTGGTGTACTGTGAACCCATGTCAGAGTGAAAATATTGTGGCTTTTGATGACATTCAAGCGCCTGATTAATCGTTTCTACAACTAACGTCGCCTCCATCTGACGACCAATCTTGAAAGCAAGAACTTGATGAACCTTTGGTTCGTAAATAGAACTGAGATAAACCCAGGTTCCTGGACGTAATTCCAAATAAGTAATGTCAGCACGCCATATCCTTGCATTGGGCTGGTGCTTGATTAAATTGGGGCGTTGTGAATGATCCACATGAGTGCCAGGTTTTTTAAATCGCCGATTCATTAAAGAGTGAATCTCCATTTCCCTCATTAATCGTAAAATTCGTTTTGACCCAACACAGATGCCTGACTTGCGAAGCACCATCGTTATTCGTGGATAACCATAGGCACGATAATTATTTTCCCAAATCAATTCAATTTTTTCTTTGAGCTGATTATCAACACGTTCGTGTTGACTAGGTTGATATCTTTTCCAATGGTAATAGGTGCTGCGCGGTAATTTCAGTGCCGAAAGAATAATTGATAAGCGGTGTCGCAATAACTGATCTTCTATGAAGACAAGGCAATTAATTCGTCCTAATGCTTTCCCAGTAACACCGCCGCAGCTTTTAAAATTTCAAGTTCCTCCTTTAATCGCTGATTTTCCCTTTGAAGTTGTTTGAATTCTTTGGACGTTACTTCAGTACCGTCTTCTAGCTCAACTGATTTAGCGCCTTTAACCCAATTCCGAATTGAATCGGCTGAAGGACCGTATTCCTTGGATAATTCATCGGATCGTCGTCCCGCTTTAACCATCTCCACAATGGACTTTTTTAAGTCCTCTTCATAACGTGTAACCATAAATAAAAATGCTCCTATGATGATATTTTACCAAACTAGCAAAACTAGTCCGGAATCTCATCATAAGAGCATGTATACTTGTGTATAGTAAGTTTGCTGAACTGCAACAAATACAGGAGGAACAAATGTTTTTAGCAATTAGAGAGATTAAAAAAGAAAAACTACGGTACGGCTTGATTCTAACAGTCGTCGTCTTAATCAGTTATTTGATTTTCATTTTAAGTGCCCTGGCGCTCGGGCTGGCAACAGCTAACACCGCTGCGGTGGACAGCTGGCAGTCTAAGTCCTTTGTAATGACCAAAGACGCTAATGGCAATGCCGGACAGTCATTACTGACAACGAAACAGGTGGATCAGTTAAGCGACGACAAAACCGCAACACTTGGCATTACACCAGTTAATATGAAAATTGGCGGAAAACGTGAATCCGCACAATTCGTTGGGATGAATAACGACGAGTACATCGCTAAAAACCTACAATTAACCAAGGGGCACTTGCCAAAGGCAGCTAACGAAGTCGTCCTCGCTGACTCAGTTGATAAGGATATTTACGGTATGGGGGATAAAATTTCGATTGGGTTATCTGATACGAAATATAAAATCGTGGGTTATGCGAAAAATGCCACGTATAACACCGCACCTGTTATTTATGGCGCGTTAGCGCAATGGCGTGTCATTAAGGGCGTGTCAGATCAATTCCAAGGTAGCGTAGTTACTTCAAAAACGTCACAATCGGTCGATGATAAAGCATTAAAGACTTATTCATACCAAGCCTTTATCAATAAATTGCCAGGTTATACACCGCAAAAAGCGACGTTTGGTCTCATGATTGGCTTCCTGATTGTCATTTCATTGATTGTGATTACCATCTTCCTCTACATTCTAACGGTTCAAAAATTGCCTAACTTGGCAGTTTTGCGTGCACAAGGCATTCCAAATCGTTTCTTGGCCCAAAATACGTTATTTGAGACGTTCTTTATTATGGCAACTGGTATCGTCGTTGGTGCTGTACTATCGGCATTAACTGAATTTGGGATTCCAGATAGCGTACCAATGGCATTTGATTGGGGATTGATGGGACTCATTGCGGCCGGATTGATGGTAACCGGGTTACTGGGTGCAATCATTCCGATTCGTGTGATTAGTAAGATTGATCCGGTATCAGTAATTGGAGGTTAAAAAGATGCGTGAAGAAAAACTA
The DNA here is from genome assembly GCF_003946095.1 of Levilactobacillus lindianensis. GTDB lineage: Bacteria > Bacillota > Bacilli > Lactobacillales > Lactobacillaceae > Levilactobacillus > Levilactobacillus lindianensis. The sequence continues at coordinate 2,541 of NZ_RHOD01000053.1, forward strand.
GCCCTTGAACACGTGACGAAACAATTTGGTCAGAAAACTAATTTAGTTACGGCACTAGAAGACGTCAGTTTAGCGTTTAAAGCTGGTGAGGTGTCGCTTATCATTGGTCCTTCAGGATCTGGTAAAAGTACCTTGCTAACCATTTTAGGCGGGTTACAGACACCAACAGACGGCTCAGTTCGTTTGAATGGTCACGACATCAGTGATTTGAGTACCAAAGAAGCCGAAAAAACACGACTTGAACAAATCGGTTTCGTCTTACAGGCGTACAATCTCGTGCCATATTTAACCGTAGCAGACCAATTCAAACTTGTTGACCAGGTGAAGCCTAACAATAACCTCAGTCAAGATGGATTTGACAAAATTATTGAAACGCTAGGCATTCAAAAATTATTAAACAAATACCCTGGCGAATTGTCTGGCGGTCAACAACAGCGCGTTGCAATTGCCCGTGCGTTGTATACAGACCCGGCGATCATCCTAGCCGATGAACCTACGGCAGCATTAGATACGGCACGTGTCAAAGAAGTTGGCCAACTTTTTGCTAATATTGCGCATGACGAGGAAAAAGCAGTCGTCATCGTCACGCACGATGATCGTCTGCGAGAGTTTTCTGATAATGTCTACAAAATTGTCGACGGAAAACTATCTAATACGGACTGATTAACACACTTGCTCTTATGCTGATATTCCGGACTAGTTTTTCTCGTTTGGTAAAATATCATCATAAGAGCAATAGATTATTTAGTTATGTTTTTGTCGAGCTTGCATTTTTGCTAGTCCGCTTGTAGCAAGGGTTTCAGCCCAATATAATAACTAAAATTTATAAGGTTACTTTTCAAATGTGTTGATTATCCATTGCAGAGAAAAGAACACAATGGATGTAAGCTGATTCCTGAGACAACTTTTAAGAGAGCGTATAATGAATAAATCGTCTCTCAAAAGGAAGGAATTT
>NZ_RHOD01000054.1 GCF_003946095.1 Levilactobacillus lindianensis
CATGCCGAACACGGAAGTTAAGCTTCAGCACGCTGATAGTAGTTGGGGGATCGCCCCCTGCGAGGATAGGACGTTGCCACGCGAACGAAAGAACCCTGTGAGGGTTCTTTTTTTTTGCAAAAAGGAAAAGTGGAATGGGCGCATGACCTCAGCGCCAGTGTGCCTGGCAACGCAGTGCCGTCAGGAACAAAATGGTCGTGTAGATTCGGACGATTTTCTGAAGCTACTGGTCACGTCTGCTATCTATGGCTAGGGAAAACGTACAAACGAATCAAAACCGCAATAAGTTATGGACGGCATCTTGGGTTGTGGACGTTCCAGTTCTGATAGTGATGTGTCGCTAAATTGACGTTCATTTCAAGTGGCTGATAATGATCGAACACATTACGGTCAAAAAGCGAGTACCGGCCCACTGAGCAAGATTAGAAGAATAGTCAATTTAAAAAGGTAACGGTACTTCCATGCAGGAAGGTCGTTACCTTTTTTGAGCAGTTACAGTACGCCTTATAGAGGACGATCACTCTAGCGTTGTGTGACCTTAGTCGATCGCGATTGCCAGCACTTTCTGACCAATACGATGATAACGACAAGGCCACTGAATTGGCAGGTCGTCATTAGGCCAAAGCCCATGTTAAAGGCGTTGATACTCCCACTAACGAGACTGAGTGTGGCAAATACCGTTAAGCCAATCCAATGTATCTGCTTCGTCCAAGTGTTTGGGTGGCGCCGGGCAATGCCCAAGTTGAGCATAAGACCGATCAGCAAGAGAATGAGAAAGTCCATCCAGTAAAGAGCAGGGAAGGTTGAAAATTGGGTGACGCGTTCCACCAGGAGAACGCCGAAGAGGACTACTAATAGGCTGGCGTTTGGGTGGGCAACTGGTTTCGTTACGGGTGCGGTTGCCGTGCCCTGTAAGAGGTCATCTACTGGGACGGCATATAGAGTAGCTAATTGGGTAATGGTGGCGATGTCCGGTTGGTTCCGGCCAGTCTCCCAGCTGGAAACGGTCTGACGTGAGACGTGCAGTTGGTCTGCCAGTGCTGTTTGGGTCAGCTGTTGCGTTTGGCGGAATTTTTTCAGACGCGCGCCTAGTTCTGTCGATGCCATGGGGGTACCTCACTTCCTTGATAATTGCTATTAACTCTAGCATAGAGAATCGTCTGGAAATAGCAAGCTATTCTCGCTAGCATCCGTATCATTCCGAGATTTGAACGGGTACGCTGAAAGGGAGTAGAGGAGATGATGTCCAGTGCAAAATGGACAAGCGAAAATGGTTCAGGTAACCGGGCTACGAAAAAAGTTCGGTCGCCGTGTGGTCTTACGTGATGTGAATTTCGCATTTTCAACTGGTGCAGTTGTCGGCTTAGTCGGGCCCAATGGTGCGGGCAAGACGACCATCATGAAAGCATTGTTGGGACTGCTAGCCACGGATGCTGGTAACGTTCAGATTTTGGGACAACCCGTTTCGGTCAATACCCATACTATCGTGACCCAACAGGTTGGCGCGCTCATCGAACGCCCAGCAATTTATCCGTTTCTGACTGGCTGGCAACATTTACAACTGATGACGACTTCCGCAGAATAAATGACGTGGGTGGTGCAGGCCCTCCAAATGGAAACCTATATTCACCGGCCGGCCAAGCGGTATTCACTCGGCATGAAACAAAAGCTGGGAATTGCCATGGCGTTGGTGAATCGCCCACGGTTAGTCATATTGGACGAGCCGATGAATGGGTTGGACCCACAGTCGGTTAAGCGATTGCGCCATTTGATCGTTCAATTGGCACGGGGAGGGACTACATTTCTAATTTCCAGTCATATTTTGAGTGAGTTGGAAAAGATCATTGATACAGTGATTCTAATTAATCAAGGACAAGTGTTGCTGCAACGGACGATGGCCCAGTTTCGGGAATCGGCGCGGCAATCTTTAGTGGTGCGGACGACGGAGAATGCCCGGGCTTTGCGGGTACTTTTACAGGCAGATTACCCAGTGGCACGGCAACTTAGTCGTGACGAAGCCGGTTGCGTTGACGCCCTTACTGCTGACCCTACTTGACGCGCATATCCAGATTTTAAAGGTGAACCAGCACGAGGAAGATCTAGAGACGGTTTTGTTACGCTTATTAGTGGAGAGGAAGGTATAGGTTATGGGACAATTATTACAACAGGAGTTTTTTAAATTCAGACATCAGCGATTGGCATGGCTCGCACCGGTCATCTTGGTCCTTTTAATGGCGGGACTGGCAATGACGGCACATGGGGCATCGGTCAGTGATCGGAAATTTTATGTTTCATCGGCGTATGGCGGGTTCCAATGGCTGACAATACTCATTATTGTGATTGGCGCCAGCTGTGTGACAATGGAGTTTGAGTACGGGACCATTAAACAGTTGGCGATTCAGGTGAATCATCGCTGGACGATCTTTGTGGGGAAGTATGTTTTAGTCCTCGGCTATAGTGTCTTACTCCATGGAGTAGTCATCCTCATGACACTATTGCTCAAGGGGAGCGGTGAGCGAAACCTCTCGTGGCAGAACGTCTATCTCTACCATCAAGCCTTATTGGCAAATTTGGTGACAAATGCAGCATTGGATATTTATGGCGGCGTAATGATTGTTGGGCTAGTCTTCTTACTGGCAAGTTGCAGTCATAACAGTGCGGCGGCGATTGCTATTGGTGTTGGTGTTTGTTTCGTTGGGGAGGGTGTGTCCAGTCTATTATTGCAGTCGTTTAAGTCGTTGCTGCCAGTGATGAAATGGAATCCGTTTAATATGTTCTTCCTGCAGGAGGAGTATGGCAATCCTAGCTACCAGCAGAATGTGACCCATTTGACGATTCAACAGTTGAGTGTCGGGAATCTTGTATGGGCGTTGTTCTTTGTTGGGGTAGGTGCAGTGATCTTTTCAAGGCGGCGGATTTAGGTTGAGGAGGGTGCCGGAAACATGGTTTGCAGGCTAGTTATGACGACAGGCGTTACGGCGACATTGTACCAAGGGGAGCTTCTGGGCCCAAAACAGGGAGGAGGATGAGATGGTCCTGGAGCCGCTGCAAGCGAACAGTGGGGGGATTGACATTAAATTAGAATTTTTGTTGACAGGCAGATGATGTGCATGGTATATTATCTAAGTTGTCTTTTACGACAGCAGCTCGTTAATTTAAAAAGTTAAATTGTTTGTTGACAAGTAGTCTGACAAAATGGTATATTAATTGAGCTGCTTCGTTAGAGGCAACAAACGACAAGAATTATTATTTAAAACTTCTTGTTGACATTCATATCAGCTAAATGGTATGATAATTAAGTTGTCTGTGAGAGCAGATGACGCGGTAGACCTTTGAAAACTGAACATTGTTTCGACAAACCAAATATGTGTAGGGCGGTTTGATATTTATATCAAACCCAAACAATATTTGCGAAGTCAATTCGCTTTTATAAAAAAGTAACAACAATCGATGAGCTATTCAAGCCATCATC
>NZ_RHOD01000055.1 GCF_003946095.1 Levilactobacillus lindianensis
ACTGATTCCCACTCTTTCCATGTAGATATACGTTTTTCTGCATTTTCAACAGCTAAATCATAAACAAGGCTTCCTAGAATCAATCGGAGAGGCGGATTCTCACTATTAACCAGTTTCATTATAGCTTCGGCAGCCAACTTAGGGTCACTATCAACTGATTCGGTTGAGTTTTGTTGAGCCAACTTCTCACGTAATGAATCATACTCTTTGTTCTGTGTGGTAAAACTCATTTTTAAGTATAGATTCGTCCAATAGCCTCCGGGTTCAACGATAGATACCTTTACACCAAAATGTGCAGCTTCTTGTGCTAATGCCTCGCTAAATCCTTCTAAAGCAAATTTGCTAGCACTATAGATTCCCGACATTGGACCAGTAATCAGTCCACCAATACTAGATATCTGTATAATATGACCTGATCCTTGTGTCCGTAAGTACGGCATAGCTGCTTGACAAATCCAAATTGCACCATAGAAATTAGTCTCCATTTGACTTCTAACTTCATCTTCACTAAATTCTTCAATCATTCCCAATACCATATTTCCTGCATTGTTAATGACAATATCGATCCTTCCAAAATGTTTAATGGCAGTTTCCACTGTAGTAAAAACAGCACTTCTATCAGTAACATCAAGACTTAACGGAAGTAACATTCCTTCAAACTGGTATTTTAACTCATTAAGTTTTTCAATATTTCTAGCAACACCAACAACCTTATCTCCTGACTCTAGTACTTTTTTAGTGAACTCGTATCCTAGTCCACTGCTCGCTCCTGTAATAAACCATACTCGTGTATTTTCTACGTTACTAAATGTCATAAATAATTTCCTCCATTAATCATGTAATATTTAGGTAGCAATTACCCGATATAAAAAAGGGTGAGTACCAAATATTTTATCCAAAAAAGGCTCAGCAAAAAGGGAAAACAAAAAAACGCAAAACGTAATAGAAAAAGGTATCCAAAATGCAGTTTTATTTCTGTTTTTCATCTCTAATCTCCTTATCGTTCAATATTTCGCCCGTTTCTTTATCAATATCGCCCCTGCCGTATCTTCGTTCTTGATAGACTGCGTCAAAATATAGCCTTACCAAGGCAGTATGCGCACGCAAAACGGAGTTAATTATTTTCATACTAGGAAGCCCATACTCATTACCATGAACTCTAACAAAACGCTTCAATTCACGTATATTAGCTATCCCATATTCATCAATCAAATCACAGACAGTATTCAACATATCGTCTTTATCTTCCACATCAAGCGATATATATCTATCAATATCAAAATTATTAATCAGCGTAATATCTTGTTTATTATATTTATGCTTTTTCTTCTCGATAGCGTCTTTCGACTCATGAGTAAGATATAAATACATACTTGTCATACTTCTGATGACTATTTGTACTTTAGCAATACTCTGATCGCCTAGAAGCTGTTTAATTTTGTACCGAACACTATCAGCAGTAACTGGGTTTTTAGCCACATAGACAACATGATAATGTGGCTTTTTAAAATCTTGTCCTGGCACAGTACTTTTATCTTTATCATGCAATGGACTAACAGCAATTGGGACACCAATTAATTCCAATTTCGACTTCCAATCTTCTGGAATAGATTCGGGATATAACAAAAAGGTGAAGTATCTTGATTTGTCTTTTGCCATAATGGTAGAATAACCTTGTTAGAACAACAATGTTTAGCGGAAACTTTCGTCTTGCCCAAGCCGAGTTTTCGCTTATTTTTTTTGTTCTAATTCCTTTCTTGAATAATCTTCTAAAGCTAAAGCTAAAATCGCAGACTTGGAAAAACCTTTTTCTTTCGCAAGTTTTTCCAAAGTAGAATACTGGTCTTCAGTTAAACTGACCGTAATTCTTTTTTTATTTGTAGCCATATTTTTTACTCCAAACTAAATTAATTTTAAGTACACCACTATTATGCGTTTTTGCAACATTATTGTCAACAATATGTGCTAGAAACCTCTATTTTGCTAAAAACTCGCTAAAAACTCGCCAAAAACTCGCCGAGATATAAAACTCTGTAACCATTGATATCAAAGGCTTAAAATCACTTTTTTATCAAAATTGGCACTCGGCACTTAAAAGGGGGGTCGTAGTACGGGAGCGAAAATCGCTCCCTGCCCCCTGATTTTCAAAATTTTTATTCCACTCAAACCAAAATATGGGCTCCGCCCAAACCCGCAAGCTGTGTCAGCTTGACCCCATAAATGAGCGGGAGCTCCCGCTCAAACTCACCCCGCACTCGCCGTGGGGCAGGCAAAAAAAGCAGGTGTGCTTTTCTTTGCATGCGCAAAAGTGTTTTATCCGCTAGTCTATCAACTCCTTAAAGCCTCAAAAAAGGGGCTAACTGCTAAAGCAGCAAGCCCCTTTAATTCGATTTACCGTTGACAGACACAAAGTTAACTACGTTCAATCTAGTGAGATGTTAAATTAAGCTCTTAAACGCCATTTTAAGCCCATATAAGTGTTTTAAAGATGTGGACCGCCTAATTCATCAGATTTATGCCTGTCGAATTCCTGTGAGCTTTCAGGGGCTTTTTTAGACGGTTCTTTTAGTCCTGCACGCTCTAGCCACTTTTCAGGTAAATTAATACCTAGTTTTTTGTGTAGAAACTCATCAACATTGCGCACAATGTCTTGAAGTGTTCCGACTAACTTTCGCAAACGAACATTTTCTCTTTCGAGGTCATTATATTCCCACGTTGTTCTAGTCAGTTTATCTCCTAACGAGTCGGCTTCACGCCTTGCTCTAGCATGCATTTGATTGTAATTATCACTAAAAGACGCCCGTTGTTCCAAATCAGCGAGATCAGATTTATCAACCGTGACTTTATTTTTATTCATCAAGGTGGGTTTACTAGCAATTTTTTTGTTATCCCGTGGCTTGATTTCATCAAGCTGTTTTTTTGTATGTGCAAGCTTTACTTGTGTCTCTTGTTTTTCGGTCTCTATTTTTTTCAATTCTTCCCGCATAGCTTTGTATTCGGGTACTGAT
>NZ_RHOD01000056.1 GCF_003946095.1 Levilactobacillus lindianensis
TGGGAAGTAGATACGGTGCTTTCTAGTCGAAGTGAGTCACGATCATGTCTGGTTACATTCGTAGAACGTAAGACCCGACTTCTATGGGCCATCAAAGCCCCTAATAGAACGGCTAAGGCTCTAAACACCGCCTTTGGCAAGTTTATGGGGGCCTTCGGTCCCCAAGTAAAATCCATTACTGTTGATCATGGTAAAGAGTTTGCCAATTATCAGGCCTTAGAACAGGATTATCAGATCAAAGTTTATTTTTGCCATCCATATTCACCATGGGAGCGAGGTTCCAATGAATATTTTAATAGGCGGTTACGCTGGTTCTTCCCGAAAAAGACCAATTTTAGCCAAGTAACGACTGATGAGATCCTAGCAGCACTTGAACTAATTAATCAACGACCATTAAAAATACATCATCAACAGACTGCCATTGAAAGATTCCGGGCTTGTTCGGATTAAACTTGTAATTTGCCTATCAAGAAAAATAAAAAGGTTCTGCGAGCGGCAACTCTGAACAAGAAGGGCTTATCGATCGCCTGGAAAGAAGTTGTATCACACAAGATCAAGTTACTCAAGCATTTGAAAAAGACTGTTGCTCAGGAAAAAGGGACCGTATATACAGCAAAACAAGCGAAGAGTTTGACGCACAAGATTAATAAACTCAATAAAAGGTATGTGGCTAAGCTCAAAAAGTTGAAGTCCCAGAAAGTTCCTGCGGACATTGTACATAACTATTACCGTTTTCCAAATGGTGATATTTCTTTCATGCAGGAAAAGGTAAAACAGGTGGGGAACACCACCTATATTCTCCATGGAATTCATGAACTCAACGGTGTCTTTCATAACTTTGGGGGTCACGGTGCCGGGTTTACAGTCGGCAAATAAATTTGTCGAATTAGTTTGTCCTCTGGCCTTTTGCGGTAAGATTGAGTTATGAAGTTTACCGTCATAAAGACGAGAGGGGCTGGCAGTACTTATGTTGAAAGACGAACAGATAGTCTGGGCAATCCATCAGATGGAAGAAGATATTGGTCCAGTGGGGCCTTCACTTGATTCTAGAACACCATTTCAATATTTGATATCGGTGATTCTCAGTGCGCAGGCGACAGACGTCTCGGTTAACAAGGTGACACCAACCTTGTTTACGAAGTATCCGAATCCAGCGGATTTAATGGTGGCCAATGTTACCGATGTCGAATTGATTATTAAGAGTGTGGGTTTATTCCACAATAAAGCGAAAAACATTATCAAGACCGCTCGTATCGTTCATGAGGAGTTGAATGATGTTGTCCCGACCGATCGTAAGGGGATTATGGCCCTGCCAGGTGCTGGGAGAAAGACGGCCAATGTTGTCTTGAGTGATGTCTTTGGCGAGCCAACCTTTGCTGTAGATACGCACGTGTCGGCTATTTCAAAACGACTGCACTTCGTTGAACAAACAGCATCCCCGCTGCAGGTGGAGAAAAGGATTGTTGGTGTTTTAGCTCCCGAGGAATTACATCGTGCGCATCATACGATGATTGAATACGGTCGAAAGTATTCGATGAAGTTGTCTCCGGACAAAGAGGTTTGTCAGTTGATTATCGACTGCGACAAGCTGAATGAGGAGAACGAAGCTCAACAATAAGGAGTTAAAAGAGGCTTTATAGGACCCCTAATGGGTTCTGAAGCCTCTTTTACTGTCGATCGTGGTAATGTGACTAAAGTGAACGAAATTCGAACGTCACGCAATAACTAGTTAGTAAGCGAAGGGCGATTAAACTTTAAATAAAGCTAACTCAAATTTTTTAATAGTTTGAAGGACACCGTAAATAGCGTATGATAGAAACTAAGCTGAAAGATTCCTGAAGGAGGCCATCAACATGGCAGACGTCTTACTAGTCATTGATCTTCAAAACGGTGTTTGTTACGGTGAACAAACCGCAGCAAACATGCCCCAAGTCATTGCAGGTGTTAACGCTCGGATTGCGGCGTATCGCAAGGCTAAGAAACCAATCGTCTTTATCCAGCATTCGGATGAAGACTTGGTAGAAGGGACCCACGATTGGGAATTGATTCCCGAATTGGATTATCGCGATACGGACCCCATCGTTTCTAAGCACCACGCAAACGCTTTTTTCCACTCTAATCTGCGACGCGTCTTAACGAGCTTTGCGGCAGAGTCTTTGGAAATTTGTGGCGCACAGGTTGAATACTGTGTTGATACGACCACTAAGGTGGCTCATGGCATTGGCTATGACTTACAAATGACGCGGGGACTAACAACCACCGTCGATAATAAATTTATGACAGCGGACCAAACCATTGCCTTTTTTGAAGGCATTTGGGATCATCGATTTGTCACCATGTTAGACGCTTAAATGTTAGGCTCTCTGTCAAATCCTGTTGATAGATAGTTTTACAGAACTAGAAGCTAAGCGGCTTCTAGTTCTGTTTTTGTATT
>NZ_RHOD01000057.1 GCF_003946095.1 Levilactobacillus lindianensis
TGGGAAGTAGATACGGTGCTTTCTAGTCGAAGTGAGTCACGATCATGTCTGGTTACATTCGTAGAACGTAAGACCCGACTTCTATGGGCCATCAAAGCCCCTAATAGAACGGCTAAGGCTCTAAACACCGCCTTTGGCAAGTTTATGGGGGCCTTCGGTCCCCAAGTAAAATCCATTACTGTTGATCATGGTAAAGAGTTTGCCAATTATCAGGCCTTAGAACAGGATTATCAGATCAAAGTTTATTTTTGCCATCCATATTCACCATGGGAGCGAGGTTCCAATGAATATTTTAATAGGCGGTTACGCTGGTTCTTCCCGAAAAAGACCAATTTTAGCCAAGTAACGACTGATGAGATCCTAGCAGCACTTGAACTAATTAATCAACGACCATTAAAAATACATCATCAACAGACTGCCATTGAAAGATTCCGGGCTTGTTCGGATTAAACTTGTAATTTGCCATTTCAATAAAATGATCTTGTTTAGAATGAAATTGTACACTACCAATATCATATTTTAACTTTCTAAATGAGCTTTCGATCCCCCAACGAAGGTGATAAAGCTCTTTCATCTCTTCCAACGAAAATTCTTTCGAATTAAGATTAGTTACTAATACTTCCCACTCATCTTTACCAGATTCTTCATTATTTATTCTAAATTTACAAACCCTGAACTTTATAGTACAAATATCCTCAAAATCCCAGCTTGCATCGTAAGTATTTTTGGAGCGTTGTTCAATATATTGTTTCTTATGATGAGTTACCAGATGAAGATCCTCAGTGTCTTTGTGCGTAATGTAGTAATAATTAGAAATAGTTACCCGACAGGACACTTCTAAATCACATTCTCGGTTCGGTAAAGATTGGATTTCCTTAAAGGCTCCCTGTCCTGTTTTGCTTCTGATTACATAATTACAATTCTTTAATCGATTGCAGTTCTCAATCCTGTTAAAACTGCAATATCCCCGATCCATTGTGACAATCGTTGGCTTCATTTCAGTACGCTTGAGCATTAGAAGTGCTGCTTTGCGTTCATCAATTTGGCTTTTAGGCTGTAAAATTACATCTTGATAAGTATTATTAACTAAATCGTAACTGGTATTCATATGAAATTGACAATAATTCTGACAACCATGCTGGTTAGTAAATTTAACAATATTTTTTGATTCTGGATTCCAAAGCTGGTTAAAATCAGAGCCATCAATAGCTAACAGTCGGTATTGGGACTTAAATAATCTTTGAGCCTTTTGTCGTTGATTCATAGTATGGAAAATATGCTCAAAACAGGCCGGAGAGAGCTTGGCCTTTTGCTGAACATAAGCTGATGTAGATACTAATGATTTATCATCAGAGTCTGAAAAAGCATCGTATAGTTCTTTATCAAGACTATTTCCCTGCATATTAATAGGCACTTTAAGCATAGTAAATGGGTCTAATTTACGTGTTCTAGTAAAAGCGCGAGGGTCGCTGATGAAATCATGAATATTATCAGCAGTTTCTCGTATCACATTATCAAGTTGATTTAGTATATTTAATTTTCTCATTACGATTCTCTCTTTAATTTTATCCTTAACTAGTCGGTAAATGACAGAAAACTAACTGCGTTTCACTATAAGATAATTACAAGCTAATTTAAATAATCAGTAAAATGGTAAAAATTTATATACTCATAATTCACCAAAAAAACACTTACTAATCAATAAGTAAGTGTCTTATTTTATAAATTTTATTTTCAGATCAAAAATTATCTCTAGCATAAGTGATTCTTTTTTGAGTCTTCTTTTATCCATTTTTGATAAGTTGCTATTTTATCAGCCATAAACTTGGCTTGCTCTTGTGCATCAATTAATTGGTGATCTGCAAATTTCTTATATTGGCAAATTCTATAATTAATCCGAACAGAAATTAAAAAGCCCAAAGCAATCACTTACAATGGTAGTAACTAATTCCAACCAATATAGGGAGTGATTACTTTGGGTACATCTACTTTATCACGTTTTCAACGTGGCGCACTAGCAC
>NZ_RHOD01000058.1 GCF_003946095.1 Levilactobacillus lindianensis
TGGGAAGTAGATACGGTGCTTTCTAGTCGAAGTGAGTCACGATCATGTCTGGTTACATTCGTAGAACGTAAGACCCGACTTCTATGGGCCATCAAAGCCCCTAATAGAACGGCTAAGGCTCTAAACACCGCCTTTGGCAAGTTTATGGGGGCCTTCGGTCCCCAAGTAAAATCCATTACTGTTGATCATGGTAAAGAGTTTGCCAATTATCAGGCCTTAGAACAGGATTATCAGATCAAAGTTTATTTTTGCCATCCATATTCACCATGGGAGCGAGGTTCCAATGAATATTTTAATAGGCGGTTACGCTGGTTCTTCCCGAAAAAGACCAATTTTAGCCAAGTAACGACTGATGAGATCCTAGCAGCACTTGAACTAATTAATCAACGACCATTAAAAATACATCATCAACAGACTGCCATTGAAAGATTCCGGGCTTTTTCGGATTAAACTTGTAATTTGCCCTGTATACATACTATTCTCCTAATTTTTTGTAATTAATGCTTGCCTTAAGGTATATCTTAGTCAATAAAGTAAGCCTATTGATGAAAAGGAAGGAGTTTTTTTATGTCTACAGAATCAAAAGTATGGTTAATCACTGGTGCTAGTCGAGGAATGGGAAATATCTTTGCTAATTCTATTTTGAATCATGGTGACCGAGTTATTGCCACCGCTCGTGATCTTAGTAAATTAGATAAAATCTTACCAGATAATTCGAACCTGTTAAAAGTAGAACTTGAACTTGATATTACCAATCAAGAGTCAATTACTCAAGCTCTTGATAAAATTATGGCTCAATTCGGTCGGATTGATATTCTTCTTAACAGCGCTGGTAATTTCTACGGTGGTTATTTCGAAGAGATTAGTCCTGAACAGATTCGTGCTCAATTTGAAACTAATGTCTTTGGAACAATGAGTTTAACCCGCCATGTCTTGCCAATTATGCGTCAGCAAAAGTCTGGTCATATTATTACACTCTCATCTAGTGCTGGACTAGTTGGCTTTGAATATAACGCTGCTTACTCAGCTTCCAAATTTGCCCTTGAAGGTTGGATGGAGGCACTTGAACCAGAGATGGCCCCATTCAATATTAAAGTTACACTCGTTGAGCCTGGCTTTTTCCGGTCAGAATTTCTAACTAAAAATTCTGCTAAATTTGGTAACTTAGCAATTGCTGATTATGCAGAAAAAAACAAAGAATATCAGAGATTTTTTGCTAGTCAAAATGGCCACCAACCGGGTAATCCTGAAAAACTAGCTAATGCTTTGATCCAGCTAGCTCATTCAGATAACCCACCTCTTCACTTTTTAGCTGGTGAAGACACTATTAAGGCAATTGAAGAAAAAATGGCCAAGTTGCATGAAACTATTGAAAAATACCGTAAACTTTCTACTAATATGACTTTTGATAATTAAGCTGATCTATATTTATTTAGAGGGCAAATTACAAGTTTAATCCGAACAAGCCCGGAATCTTTCAATGGCAGTCTGTTGATGATGTATTTTTAATGGTCGTTGATTAATTAGTTCAAGTGCTGCTAGGATCTCATCAGTCGTTACTTGGCTAAAATTGGTCTTTTTCGGGAAGAACCAGCGTAACCGTCTATTAAAATATTCATTGGAACCTCGCTCCCATGGTGAATATGGATGGCAAAAATAAACTTTGATCTGATAATCCTGTTCTAAGGCCTGATAATTGGCAAACTCTTTACCATAATCAACAGTAATGGATTTTACTTGGGGACCGAAGGCCCCCATAAACTTGCCAAAGGCGGTGTTTAGAGCCTTAGCCGTTCTATTAGGGGCTTTGATGGCCCATAGAAGTCGGGTCTTACGTTCTACGAATGTAACCAGACATGATCGTGACTCACTTCGACTAGAAAGCACCGTATCTACTTCCCA
>NZ_RHOD01000059.1 GCF_003946095.1 Levilactobacillus lindianensis
TGTACTAGTCCCTGTCAAGTTGACAGATGAAATACTATAATTTTAGCGTCTTTACTCAAGCGGCTTCACCACGGTATTCAACCGCGGTGGAGCCGTTTCTTTGTGCTGTACGATCGATATAGTTGAAGTAGTAAATACCTTCCTCGATGAGCTTGATTAGTTCTTTCCTAGTCTTAGGCAATGGGTGACTGTCCAACCAGTTTAACTTGAATTCGTTCCACCAACGCTCCATTGGAGCGTTATCGTACGGTGTTCCTGGTCGTGACATACTCCGAACGACTTGGTGTTCGGTCATCAGGCTATTAAAGTCCTTGGAAGTGTACGCCGAGCCACGGTCCGTATGGACCATCGGATGAGCCCCTCCAGCTTTGTTGAAAGCTCGTTTGAAGGTCTCAATCATGGCGTCACTAGTTTCAGTAACGCTCAGATTGTAAGATAAAAGGTACCTGCCATGTAGATCAAGTACCCCACATAAACGGGCCTTGTACTCGCCATTGATACCGTAATGAACCTCAGTGGCGTCCGATAGCCACACTTCATTTGGTTTAGTTGTCATATTAAACCGCTGGTTTAATACGTTATCTCGTAATTCTTGTTCAGCTTGCTTCACATGATGATGTTTCTTCACTCTACTCTGACATTTGAGGTGGAGTAGGGTCATAAGCCGTTTAACGCGTTTAAGGGAGACATAAAAGTTAAGTTCCACATCACGGTTGAGATAGATCTTCAGTTTTCCTGCACCGATTCTCTGTCGATGTTCGTTGAAGTACCGGAGTACCTTTTGTTTGAGTAACGTGTCTTGTTGCTCCCAAGGGGTTTCTTCACGATGAAGCCATTGATTAAATGCTTGGCGAGATAGACCCACTTTTCGAAGGATAATGGCTTGGGCGCCATGAATCTGTGGGCTGAGTTCCTGGATTGTCTGGAATACTAATTTATGTTGGGCGTTCACTCCTTGTTCTGTAGTTCTCGGAATTTTTTTGCGAAGAGCTCCATTACCTCCTGTTCCTTGAGCTGAGCCTTTAGTTGACGATTCTCCAGTTTTAGACGTTCAACCTCAGTCATCTCTTCAACTGGTTTAGTGCGTCCACGCCTATCCTTTAATGCTGTGTAACCACCGTTTTTAGATTTGAGAACCCAGGATCTCACCTGTTGGTAAGAAACGTTGAAGTTTTCAGCTGCTTGAGAGTACGAATGCTTTCCAGCCGTGACATACTCCACAATCTTAATTCGTTCTTCGAATGTCGTTTTACGACTCATAATGCGGACCTGCCTTCTTGACGGCGTAGCCGTCAATGATTTATTGGCCCCATTATACTGGAATTTCTTGATCCAGTCGCGAAGTTGTTTACGGTTTCTCACTCCAAAACGATGACTAATTTCAGCTAAACTTCCTTTGCCGTTTAGATAGGCTTCTACAGCCTGTTGCTTGGTCTTTGTACTATAACGTGTCCAACTGTGACGTTCTTTTAGGCCGTCAAGGCCATCACGCTCGTAATGTTCTTTCCAAGTCCGAATCGTAGAGTGATCAATACCGTACCGCTCCAGGTATTTGGTCCTGGTTAAGTTGGTCTGTGATAGACCAGTTAAAATATCCAGCTTCTCCATAGCTGTAAATCTAGTTCTAGGCATAGAAAAATCCCCTTAAAGTTAACAGATGAATTATAGTATTTCATCTGTCAACCTTAAGGGGACTATAGCA
>NZ_RHOD01000006.1 GCF_003946095.1 Levilactobacillus lindianensis
GTGCTAGTGCGCCACGTTGAAAACGTGATAAAGTAGATGTACCCAAAGTAATCACTCCCTATATTGGTTGGAATTAGCTACTACCATTGTAAGTGATTGCTTTGGGCTTTTTAATTTCTGTTCGGATTAATTATAGAATTTGCCAAGTTAAACCTGTCAGTATGATTTCTCGTTCTTTTAAGGTAAGATGATGATACAGGCTCATAGTCTGAGTCCTCCTTGTAATGGTGTTGTGGTGATTCCATTTTACAAGGGCTCAGGCTATGAGTCTTCTTTTATGTTCTAATTAGCGTTGCACTTCAATTGTAAATTCGTCATGCATAAAATTAGCTGATGGCCAACAGGAAGCAAACCGTAAACCCTAGCAACCAATATAAGTCGGTCAACCGCCAGAAAGTCTTGAAAAAAGTGGGATAGAGGATCTCGTGGTCCTGAACCGCCTGAATGATGGTCACCAGGATACCAATTGCCATCCAACCAATCACCAGCCAGGGTAAGACCAGCCCCGCCCCATGCGGGATGAGGGCCAACGCGCAGACCAAGAATAAGGGGGCCATGAGGTCCCAGACACTCAATCCGGTTGGCCAACGCTGTCTGAGCAACCCCTTCACCCCACGAATTATGATGTAGCCAATTGCCAGTATGGCCAGTTTCCCGGCTGGCGATGACCAAAACGACATTCTACTTCCCCCCACAACTTCTGTTCTAATCCCGCCGATTGCCTAGCGCTTCAGACAGTCTCTGAACGGACAAGTACCGGCGACTCTTCGTTATATTATAGGGATTTCCATCACCAGTTGCAATTCACTTTTATAACAAGTCGTTGACAACTTTGCCGCGACTGTTGCATTTCACCCCCACCCACGGTAAACTAATTGAGTAAATTGGGACGCAAAGAGGTGGCTATTCGCGCATGGAAAAGAAAAAGAAATCAACATTTCAAAAAATTACCAATGTCTTCGTTTGGATCATGATTATCGCAACTATCGGCTCCTTAGTCTTCGGGGCAATTGCATCCCTCGGTTGGATGGGCTAATCATATCTGTCGCTACCTTCGTTCGTAGGGTGGCGCTTTTTTTTGCCGGCATCTAGCAAACTCACTTAACAAACAAACTGGCTGCAACTTAAAAATGCCATCACCAGCAATCGGAATTAACCAGATTGCCTGTGATGGCATTTTAAATTCTATTCGTTAGGATCCGTCTTATCGGGTTGCTTGTACACCTGGCGGGGCTTACTCCCCTCCTGAGGGCCAATATACCCGCGTTGCTCCAGGTCATCCATGATCCGAGCGGCACGATTATAGCCAATCCGGAACCGCCGCTGTAGCAGCGATGTACTGGCCTTCTGTTGGTCCACTACAAAGGCTAAGGCATCATCAAACAGGTCGTCATCGCTGTCGCCAGCCTCCTCCTGCTTGAGTTCCTCATCGGTAACCATCATATCTTCATCGTAATCCGCCGTCTGCTGCTGTTTGATAAAGTCCACGACATTCGCCACGTCCTCATCCGGGATAAAGGCCCCCTGAACACGCACGGGTGAATTGGCATCGACGGGTTGATAAAGCATGTCCCCGCGACCCAGCAGCTTTTCAGCACCGTTGGTATCGAGAATCGTCCGCGAATCAATCCCACTGGAAACCGCAAAGGCAATCCGAGACGGGACGTTGGCCTTAATCAAACCAGTGATAACATCGACAGATGGCCGTTGGGTAGCCAAGATCATGTGGACCCCGGCCGCTCGTCCCATCTGAGCGAGGCGAATAATCGCATCTTCAACTTCGTTAGAAACCGTCATCATCAAATCAGCCAATTCATCCACGACGACCACGATATACGGCAACGTTGGCCGGGCCTGATCGTCTTGGGCATTGGCCTTGCGGACGAAGGCATTGTACCCGGAAATCTTCCGTTGCCCAAATTGAGAGAACAGCTCATAGCGTCGTTCCATTTCGGCTACCACCTTGTGTAACGCCCGGGCCGCCTTCTTAGGCTCCGAAACCACCGGTGTCAATAGATGTGGAATCCCATTGTAAACGCTGAGTTCAACCTTCTTGGGATCAATCAACATCAGCTTCACTTGGTCGGGCCGGGCATTCATCAGCATACTGGTAATAATCCCGTTGATGGCCACGGACTTCCCACTCCCGGTCGCCCCGGCGATCAGCAAGTGCGGCATCTTTGTGAGGTCCATGGTGACCACTTCACCCGTAACATTCCGCCCTAATGGCACTTCTAGGGGCTTATTCGGATGCGCGGGTTGCGCCTCAACCACGTCCCGAAAGGCAACGGTTGAGACTTCCTTATTAGGCACTTCAATGCCAATCAACGACTTTCCTGGAATGGGTGCCTGAATCCGGATACCCTTAGCCGCTAGCGCCAAGGCGAGGTCATCGGCTAGATTAACAATGCGCGACACCTTGACCCCGATAGCGGGATGAAGTTCATATTCCGTCACCGATGGCCCCAGGCTGACATTCTTAACCTCAGCATCGACACCAAAACTATCCAGTGTCTGTTTCAAAATCTTGGTATTGGCATCAATGGCATTAACCTCATCCGTCTGATCGGTCGGTGGAACCTGCTTTAACAGCTCAGAAGTAGGTAATTGATAGTTTGGATCGACCGGCGTTCCACTAGTTAAATCGGGATCCGCCTCAGGTGTTGGCTCCTCCTCAACCGGTGCTGGCTTGGGCTTCGCTGTCGGCCGCTCATTAGCCACCGTGATGTGATAGCTAGGTTCGCCATCCTTAGGTTGGGGCTTAGGTTCGGGAAAATCCTTTTTCTCGGGATCGGCAATCGCCGCCGGCTGTGGCTTACGCGAACGCGCCTGATGCTTTTGTTTAGCCGCTTCACCACCGCGTCTCAGAGCTTGACCACTGGCGTGCATCCCCCGGGACAACACGCCCCAGACGGTCTTGATCCAGCGTTGCAGGTCGGCGAAAGGAATCTGAAAGAACACAACAACCCCACCCGCCATGATGATCCAGGCAGCAACCTGTGCCCCCACCAGGGCGATCAACCAGGCCACAATACTGAGTTCTAGGGCCCCAATGACCCCACCACCCAGTTGGCTGGTTAGACCACCCGTGAATAGATCGGCCAGACCCGCATGCCAGATGGTTGGAATAAATTGCGCATGTTGATTGGCTGTGACAAAGTGGGTCGCCGTGATCCACAGTAGCCAGCCAGCATAAATTAAGCCACCGCCGACCAAGTAATGGCGCGCTAGCCGAGGCCAGGTCCCGGTGACAAGTAACGCCGCGCCTAAGGCTCCGATAACCACCAATCCAAATTGATAGCTATCCCCTAGAAACAAGCGAACTAAATTCGCACACAGCGTTCCCAGAAGTCCCAGATGAAATAATCCCAGGGCCACCAAGGCAATCAGCACCAAGCCGATCACATTACTGGTATACGGAAACGGTTGGTGACTCGTTCGCCGACGCTTAGCTGGACGCCGTTTCGTGGTCTTACGACGCGTTGTTTTTCGTTTGGTCGCCAAAGAACGGCCTCCTTTCAATCAAGTTACTTCAGTTTATCATGGGGGTATTGGTGTACCCGCTCTAATCCTGGAAAGCTCTGCTGACGCAGAACTTCGTAAATAACGATGGCCGCCGAGTTCGACAAGTTCAACGCCCGAATATGGCTATCGTCTTGTGGAATCCGAATGCACTTCTCCATGTTTTTCCGCATGAAAGGTTCCGGCAACCCCGTTGTCTCCTTCCCAAAGAGGAAGTAGTGGTCGTTGTCATTAAGCTGGTAGTCCGGATCGGTGTAGTCCTGATCCGCAAATTTTGAGACTAAGTAGAGCTGGGATAGATCTGAAATAGAATCCATAAAAGCTGGTAGATTTTCGTGATAGCGAACATCCACCTTATCCCAGTAGTCGAGGCCGGCACGCTTCAGGTGCGCATCGTCTACGGAAAAACCCAAAGGCTTGATTAAATCTAAAATGGTATCGGTTCCCGCACAGGTCCGGGCGATGTTTCCTGTATTAGCCGGAAACAATGGTTCGAATAAGGCAATGTGATTCGTCATAACTCTCTTCTCCGTTCTGCTGGTTAAGTCTGTCTTCCGATTTGCGGGCAAATTCCCCGCACCGTCTCATTATTATAGTCACGTCTGACGCGCTTTGACAAGGGACCATCGCGACTATTTTAGTGGTCAAAGCCACTGGTCAAGTCCGCCTTTTTTCACCGAGGCAACGCACCTACCATCCCCTGTCACATAAAAAAGCAGTTCCTCGGTGTTGAAACGGCGAGGGGCTGCTTTAGTGAAGTGCACCTTGTCAGCCACCAACAGCTATTCGCTGATGTCGACTGCCAAACGATTTCTCATATTCAATATAACACCGTGTTGTGAGCCGCGCAAGTGCCCTGCTCTGCGCATAATGCCCATTATTCCGCGGCTTTTTGGGCGATCAGCAAGGTGACATCGACCGTAATGTTGTCAAACGGTTCGGCCTGAATGGCAGCCAGCCGTTCCGGTGTGGCTCCCCAATGCATAGGTGTCATGACGGTTAAATCACTGAACAATGCCGAAGATACCGGGAACTGGTAGCGAATCCGTTTCGTTGTGGCATTAGGATAATGTTGTTCGAAGAGTCGCAAGACCTTCCCATTATCGTAAGTGGCGTGGGCACTCCCAGCTGGAAAGATGCTGTGCCGCAATTCGATCAGGTAATCCGCATTCGGAATCACCTTAAGAAGCTGACCACCGGGAGCTAACACCCGATTGAATTCCTGATAGGCCGAGGGTGAGAACAGGTCAAGGATGGTGGTAAAGGCCCCGTCGCTAAAGGGCATCTTGGCCAGATCGGCAACGCAGAAGAACGCCGAACTTGCTAGTTGTGTCCCCAGATTGATTCCCGCCTTTGAGAGGTCGAAACCAATCGCGGTGTCTCGTTGATCGCGTTGCGCCAAGACATCTGCCAATGGCGTTCCCTCACCACAACCGACATCCAAGATCGTCTGGGGGTTAGCTGGCATGTTGGCCGCGAACTCTTGGGTAATTCCCGCAAATAGACCCGCCTGCAACAGACGGCGCCGGGCAGCTAACATGTCGTTGTCATATTCACTGGCCACCGAACGCTGCATGAAATACAACGTCCCCTTTTTGGAAAGATCCACGCTATGCCCGTTGGGACACACGAGGCTGTGACCAACCACCGCATCATATGGGGTCAGACAGACTGGACAACGAAAGAGCCCCGTGTTGGCGGTTAGAAAGGCCGCCGCCTCATCAATTTTCTTCATTTGAATTTGCTTCCTTTTCCGTAACTGGCGGGACTTCAACGTAACCGCCCGCAAAATTTTGATACCAGTGGAAGCCTTCTGTGGCAACCACTCGGATAACCGCATAGCCCGGAATTCCTAGGACCACACCCAACACACCAAACGCCTTCCCGGCTAATAACAGGATAAAGATGATCGTGAGCGGGTGAATCTTGAGGGAGCTGCCCAATACCAGTGGTGAGATGAAGCGGCCTTCGACGGTCTGTTCCACCACGAAGACAATCAGGACCTTCACCAACATCCAAGGTGACATAAAGGCTGCCACCACAACGGCCGGTATCATCGCTAGAAACGATCCGAGATACGGTACCAGGTTCAAAACCCCGGCTAAAATCCCCAGTAACAGGGCAAACTTCAAGCCAACGATTAGAAAACCAACGTAGAACAAGACAGCAACAAAGAAAGCAACGATTAACTGTCCACGAACATAGTTACTGACCTGTCGATTCATTTCGACCAGTAAATGTTTGGTCGTGTCCCGATACTTAATTGGCAGTATCTTGACTAAATGATCGGGTAATTGATGGCCATCGCGCAGGAGATAAAATAGGATGAACGGTGCGGTGACAATCGCCACCACCACCGAAGCCACTCGGCTGACAATGCTTCCTACCGAGGAGAAGGTCGTCTTGGCCAAACTAGAGGCTGCCGTGGAGGAGCTATCTGAGAGCTGCTGATTGAATTGGTCGAGTTGCGACTTCAGGCCGCTCAACCGATCGTCCTCGAGCCACAGAGAGGCGGTTCTCGTGACCTCTTGCCAGTAGTGTGGCCACTCCGTCACCAGGGTTGTCAATTGTTTCTGAACCATGGGAATGAGGCTTCCAATCCCCCAGACCAACAGTGCCGCGACAATCACAAAGAGACCGGTAATCGTCCAGGTACGCCCGATCCCCCGCTTTTCGAGGCGATCGACCACCGGATTCAAGAGATAGAACCCCACCCCTGCAATGATGACGGGTAATCCCACGATCTGCCAGACCAAAACAAGCGGCGTCGCGAGCCATGGGACTTTACTTAACACTAACAAAATGAGTAAAATGAGGAGCGTGATTGTTAATCCTGATACCAGGCGGTTGTTAACCACCCAGTTCCAGAACCACGACCGATTTTTTTGAGACTCTGTCTTCAAGGGCTTCACTTCCGTTAATATAGTGGGTATATTGTACCATACCCCATAGACCGGTGACGACTCTTGCGGAGAGAAAGGAATGAGACATTTGCGAATTATCGAACCATTACTGGAAAACTATGCGGATCTACCCAACGCCATTGAGGCCGGTGCTAAGCGCATTGCCCTCGCCGACAACCTCGCCGTTGGTGGCACCACCATTAGCAAGGGGGTCATGGGTGAGGCCGTTCGTTACGCCCACGAACACCAAGTTACCTTAGACGTCCTCATCGCCCCTAGAGGGGGCCACAGCCCCTACAACGACGTCGAAATCAAGATGATGGAGGCCGACTTACTTGAGGCTCAGCAATTAGGAGTCGACGGGGCAATCTTTGGGGCTTTGACCACACAACAAACCCTAGATGTCGAGGCCCTCAGCCTTCTAATCGCCGCGGCTGGTGGCATGACCATCACCTTCAGCACCGCCTTCGACGACATCCGGCCCCAAGACCGGGGAACTGCCGTTGACTGGCTCAGCACCCAAGGCTTTGACTACGTTTTGAGCACTGGAAATGCTAGTGAGGACCGGTTAGCCGACTGGACTGCCTCCAAGCGTCTCCTAGACTCCGTCAACCTGACCCTGGTTCCTAGCGGCCTGACCGCACAGGAGATTGAACCCGTGGCCAAGGAACTCGGCGCTAACTTTTTCTTTGGGACGGACGTTCTCAACTAACTTTTGACCATACGAAAGGCCCTTCATGTCATCGATTGACGTGAAGGGCCTTTTTCTAGTGAACCCCTTGGCAATTCGTGTTGGCCGACGAAACCGCATTTTCATCGACGTTCACTAACTCCCAATCATCCCAACTGTTCACTGCCCACAGTCTACTTACTCCGCCAGATCGGCCAGCAAGGCTTGCCACTTCTGACGGGTAGCCGTTGCCGAATAGTCATTGGCACGTTTTAGACTGTTTTTCATGTAGCGACGCTGGAGTTTAGGATCCTTTAAGTAATCACGAACCTTCCAATAAAGCAGATCCTGGTTGTTTCGTTCGACGAGATTTCCATTCTCACCGTCGACCACCATTTCATTAGGTCCATACCGAATGTCATAGCTGATGACTGGTACGCCGAAACTCAATGCTTCCAGGGTAGTCAACGAGAACCCCTCTTCGACACTCGTCACCATTTCTAGTGAAGCCTGCTCGTATTCCGCCGTAAGGTCCGGAAGATAGCCGCGGAAGAAGACGTGATCGGTCAACTGGTGCTCGGTCACATAGTCCCGCAGACGTTGTTCTTCGACCCGACTGCCGAAACCAAAGAGGTGTAACTCAATGTCCGGAAATTCATCGACCAACCGTCCCACCACTTGAACCTGTTCCATGACCTGTTTTTCTGGTGATAACCGCGCCACACCAATGATCCGGTGGGGCTTTTTCTTACGCAAATTGACCCGTTGTTTCGTGGTATAACCAACTGGAATCACCACGACTGGTGGCAGATTTGGGAAGCGTTCCATCAGATCCGTCCGCTGTAGGCTGGTCGAAACCACGATGCGGTCAAACTGTTCCGGATGATCCAAGACGTAACGATAGGTATTTTTCAGAGGCCCTTCAATCACGTTGGCTTGATCCCGAGCGTGGGTACTGTGGAAGACTGCACACACCGTCACATCCGGTCGTGTGGCCCCAAATGCCGGCGCCAGTGGACCGTTCTTATCGCTGAAGTACACGTCGCCGGCCTGATAGAGTTCGTTAAAGAAGAACGTTTGTAGCTCGCGTTCCGTGTCAAAGAACCACTGTTGACCACGATAATCATTCAGAATAATCTGATGCAACTTCGGTTCGCCGGGATTATTGGTATAATACTTTTCTATTTTGACGTGTCCTGCAGTATCCAGGTACACTTCGTTTTGAACCTTCTGATTGTCATGCAGATAGCTCACCCGACTCAGAAAGCCACGACTGTCGTAGTGTTCTCGCTTAACCTTCATGCGCTTGGCATCGAAGTAGTTCAGGTAAACCAACTGTTTCAATGACTCATCGCGGAAGTGGGCGTACATTAGGAATCGTCCTTCGGTGGTAAAAATCCGAATGTCGGGAGCCGAAGCCACCTCTTGTAACCGAAAATGGCAGGTTTCTTCCCAATATTTACACCAGTCAATGGCCTTGACTGGCACACTCACCGTATCTTGAAAGTAGTCGTAAAGGCTGAAACAATCGGGACCAATACCGAAACGTTCGGCATTGGCATGAATACCCGGATTGTATCGGGTATAGACACACTTGGCGGGAAGATTGGCCGCCTTAAAAAGCTTCAGACGGTTAACCTGGCCTTGCTCAATCCCTGTTAGTTTGGCATTAAAATACACCGCCACAAAATAATTCATGATTAGGCCTCCTCAGCCACGGCGCGTTGGGCCTGCGTCTGGCGATCAAAGTAGTCTAACAGAACTTGCCACTTAGCAAAGACCGCATCTTCCGAATACCGTTGCGCGTTCTGATAAGCTGCCGCACTGAAGGCTGCCAAACGATCTTGGTCACCCAGTAAGGCAATCATGTCGTCAGCCAAGCCCTGAACGTCACCATCAGTCGTTAACAAACCACTCTCGCCATTAGCAATGATATCGCTCGGGCCATACTTCACATCGTTGGCAATCATGGGAACCCCATGTGACTGTGCTTCCAGTAACATCAAGGAGAATCCTTCCGCCCGACTCGGTAATAATCCCAGCTGAGCACGGTCATAGACTGCCGCAATGTCGTGGGTGTAGCCCTTGAAGGAGATGACATCACTTAGCCCACTGTCGGCTACCTGCTGCTTGAACTTCTTCTCGACATCTCCGTTGGCATACCCCCACAACTCAAGGCGCGCATCCGGGAACTTCTGGTGAACTTGAGCGAAGGCTTGAATCGAATGATTTTGTTGCTTTTCGGGAGCCAAACGAGCCACATGAACCACGAGGTGCTTCTGGCGTTTGCTAAATGGCTCCTGTGGTGCAGCTACCTGTTCATCGGTCACATAGCCAACGGGAATCGTAAATGCCGGAATGTCAGTGCCAAAACGATCAGCCACGTCTTGGGACTGTTCTGGCGTTGCTGAAATCACAGCATCCCACTTGTGCCAGTTCATCAAGGCATTTTGATAGTTGTTATTGAGTGGCGAATGAATCATATCGGTTGGATCCGCGACATGGTCATTATGCAGGTGTAAGACCTTGAAGGCTGGGGTCTGCATGTTAAAGAGTGCCCAGTCACATTCCACGGTCCGGTCACAGATATAGACATTGGTTTCCCCATTGGCATTCAATTCGTCGTAGAAGAACCGGGTCAACCCGTTCATCCCATTGAAGGTCCGGCTACTGCCGTCACCATAATTCAGAACCCGCCACGACAGATGTTCCTTACCCGCGTGGTCGATCAGATGACATTTTTCGATATGCACTAGACCATCTGGACCGAAGTACTGCTCCTGGACGATCTTGCCGTCCCAATCAAAGAGCTGTTCCAAACACTTGAAACCACGCGTGTCCCACCAAACCATCTTGAGGGTCCGGCCGTTCACGTCAAAGTACTGAATATTACTAATCTCATCCTCGGTATCCTTACGTAGGTAGATAATCATTAACATCTTCCCCTGCGTGAACACCTGGATCTGATTGTCTTTTCGCGTACTGGTCGTGTTACGTGGTAATGAAAAATCATTGAGAGTCAGTGGCTTACCAGCCACCTCTTCACTCCCACAGAAGAATTCAAATAAGTTCACGAAGTTTTCTCGTGGAATACCGGCCTGTGCCAGAATATTGGTCAGTTCCATTGAGAAGATTCGCGTCACAATTTTTGCTGGGATGCCGTTCTTATGGAAGAGATGGAGCCGATTAATTTCCGCGTGTTCAATCCCTGATTTTGAGTATTGCATGTTGTCATTTAAGAAATAATACATGAGGCGTCCTCCCTTCTATGCCTGTAAGAAACGTTGCCAACGGTTCCAGACTCGACGCTGGGTCCAGGTTGCATTAGCGGTCTGATAAGCCGCATGGCTCATAACCTGTAGCTTCTGCGGATTGCTGAAGAGGTCCACCACGTGCTCAGCCATTGCCAGTGAGTTCCCGCGATCAATCAGATAGCCATTGTCCCCGTCTGTAATGAGGTCTCTTGGCCCATAATTGAATGGGTAACTGACCACTGGAATGCCGTGACTCATGGCTTCAAACATTCCCATAGGCCCTCCGTCTGCGATCGACATGTTCACCAGAACTTGGTAAGTATCGTACTTCTGTGATAGTTGTGGATCGTAGTCCTTAAAGGTCACATTGTGTTCCAGATGGCGTTCGCTAACCAGATCAACCATCTTCTTTTGGTACTCATGATCCCCGTAACCGTAGAGGTCAAATGTCGCGCCAGGAACCCGATCCTGAACTAAGGCAAACATCCGTAGCAACTGCTCTATCTGCTTGTCTTGGGCAATCCGGCCAACATATAGCAAGCTGTTGACTCGACGATCGGTCGGTGCAATCTCATCACGACCATCCTTAGCAAGTGGCGCCATCGTAACCGCCGGCAGATCAGTTACATTAGCTTCAGGGAAACGGGTCCGCAAGTGTTCGGCCTGTTGGGCCGTCCCTGTGATAAAGCCATCGAAGTGCCGGAAGTGCTCAAAGGCCGGCTTCAAGAAGCCATCCAGGTCACCATGGATCGGATCATCAGGTGAGACGGCATGATTAATTGGCAGGTAAATATACTTCCGTGAGCCATCATCCAGATTGAGAAGCGGCCGAACTCCGGTACCTGGTCGATCACTGATGAAGGTCGTCGTTCCGGCATCCTGCTTGCTAAGTTCTGCCAAGAAGAATTCAAATAAGTCATCCTGATTCTGGAAGAACCGGTCACCCTGGCCTTGATAGTCCTTCAAAATAACCCGCGAGACCAGCGGATTCCCGTTAGTGTCGGGAACGCTATAAATTTCAATTGCGGTTTGACCAGTCGGCGTGTAATACCGTTCCAGAACTAATTTTCCATTCTGCCCAAAGTATTGTGTGGCCGAACGGAATCCCCGCCAGTCCCACAGGTCCGTTTCAATCAGGTTCCCCTGATTATCCGCATGTTCATGATAGAAGACCCGGCCAATGGTTCCCGGGATGAATCCAACGCGTCCGAGATTGTCATCACCATTGAGTACTTGACTGAAGTTAGCCCCCACAACCACTTCGGTTTCTACTGGCAGGCGTAAGTCATCGGTTCGCACAACCGTCGTTGGCACCGCCGTCGCCTGTTGGAAGAAGTCAAACATGTTGACAACTTCATTGTCGGCAATGCCAAACGTTGTCAACGTCCGGTGTAACAACCGATCGTAAATCTTCGTCACAATCTTGGCGGGTTCTTGATAATGGTTAAAGAGTTTCACCCGGTTCATTGCGGTATGTTCCACACTCGAATTCTTTTGCAAGATGTATTCATTAATAAAGTAATACACGACTGCCACCTCATTCTTTTCGACTAATTATTCCCGTTACTCTTCCCAGGGATACTTACCTTCATCATTTTTCTCCGTGTGTTTCATCATGTATTCCGTGCGCTCGTCCATCCGCTTACGGGTCTTCCGCTTATGTATGGACCGGAAAACCAAGACAACGATTCCTAAAACAAAATAGATGGATAGCCGTAGGAAAAATTGAATCTTCTTGTACGCAAAGATACTCGTTAAAACTAGCATGCAAGTGACTCCTCTCTAATACTTATAGTCATAGTAACTAATTAATCCGGATAGGAAATGTTCACAATCATCAATCCGCGTTCGGAAATGGTCGTTGCGGGCGTAGAAACCGCCGACCAATTTGGCTGGATGGTAGAAGTACATCGCCACCTCAGGGAAGAAACTACCGGTCAACAGCTCATATTCAGCTCGATACTGCCAAACAGAGCGCAGTGTCGCAACATCATAGGGTGCTAGCAGATCGTCATTGCCCGTAGCCTGGATGGTATCCGTCATCTTAACGGCTGCCGTCAGTAATTCTAAACGCGTCGGGTAAGGCATCAGTTTGTGCTTAATGTTTTCCAAGTCCTCAAAAGCATTCTTCAACCCCATCGCCATATAGTCACGGTTGTTGCCAAAGATTCCTAAGGCATCGTTGACGGCATAGGCGATCCAGTGGTCATGATTGCGGCCATAATCGTGGGCCACCATGAAGTCCAAGGTCTCCTGAATCAAGTTCTTCACGCGTTCCTCATGCGTCATCGCGTACAACCGAGACATGGCAAAGACAATTTCACCTTCATAATAGATAATTCGAAAGGCATCCTTGACGCTCAAGTCTGATCGTAACACATGATTGAATCTACCATCGGCCTGACGAAAGGCTTCGATACCTCTGAAGGCTTGCAGCGCTGGTTTCTCAAATTGCGTCTCGTGAGTCACTTCTTGATACTTGCACAAGGCCAGAATTAGCATGGCTTGCGCTCCAAGCTTCAGCTCCGCCTCGCCCTCTTTGGGTTGTTCGACAACAAACAGGGCATCGTCTTTCACCATCGTCAAATGCTCAAGACCCCATTTTAAAGCACGCTTGGCTTGTTTAAGATCATCATGGCGCTTAGTAAACGTAATCGCTTCCAATAAAGCATAAATCGAAGAGAAGTGCCGCACACTATTATAGTTACTTAAAACCCGTTTGATGCTGGGGAAGTAACCATAAATGAATCGACCATCAGACTTGATTTGATTCTTCAGGTAGGTTTCACCTAGCCCCAAGTAATCCACAATCTCTTGTTTAGGTTCAGCCAACTGGCGAACGCCCAGTAATTGTGGGTGGTTATCTTCTAATCCCCAGACACGATTTCCATCCGTGAAAACACCACTAGTCGTAAAGGTCCAAACACTATCGCCGGATTGAATATCAACATCGTTATTTCCATTACGTTTCATGAGATATTCGGTAATTGCTGAATAGTTCACGGTTGCTTTTGCCGTTGTCTTGCCGACTTTATAGTCTTGAGCCGGTTCGAAAAACTCATGACCATTAATCTCCATTTCTAGCAATGCCGTCCGGAAGTCTTCATCGAAACTGACCCCCCCCCCGCCAGAAATTAGCACGTGTGATTCTAGCCAAATCTGTCGTGAATTTTTCACGACTAATTTGCTGAATAGAGTGAATGGTTTCTACCCGAACCCAGGATGCTGACATCGCTTGGGTTAGCCGATGTTCAACCTGAATCCAAGCCTTCTTAAACGAGTCGGCACGGATGACCGTCACGGCCGCACGATGCCTTTTATCGGAAATAGACACCACCAACGTGGATTGCCCCGTTACGCGATTCTGAAGATTACCGCGGTTAATTAATTCCCCTTTCAAACGCTTAATTAAAGCCTTTTTCATCTAATTTCACGCCCCCATAAATCCTTAGTGTTTTACGTGAAAGCCCAATAGAAAATTAGTCTAACTAAATCTCATTCACTATAAACTAATAATACTATTTCTTTCGCGTATTGTCGATTAATAGCCTCGACCTATGTATGAATCCCCACAGTTTGACCTGTGGGGATCCGCTCATGTAACGTTGCCGTTACACTTTGTTCATTGTGTTACTAAACCGTGTGATCATCGTCACTGCCATTTTGACGGTGCTTGCGACCGAAGAACCACCATGAACCACCCGTTGCGGCAGCAATCGCTGCGATGATTGCACCCCAGAGTGTGGTGTGATTGTCCTCATTGTTATCAGTCGTTGGTGTTGCATCGGCAGAGTTACCAGAGTGCTGGACATCGCTACCATCACTAGTCTTGGCGTCCCCTGACTTGTTTTGCTTGTCCGAATCGTCATGACTCGCATCATCGGAGATACCAGTTGTTCCAGCGGCCGTCAAGTCAACTGGTGCTGCTTGGCCTTGAGCCGCATCACCGGCGTAACCCAACGTGGTTGCCGTGCCACCTGCAGTGCCCGAAACATTGGTACCAGAACCCGTGCCATTGTTCGAACCACCATTTGTGCCACTGCCGTTACCCATGCCGGAACCAGAACCTGAACCTGAGCCTGAACCGGAACCACCGTTCCCGCCATTTCCACCGTTTCCAGCATTCCCATCAGAATCGTTATCTGAGTCACTGTCTGAGTCAGAATCACTGTCGGAATCGGAGTCACTATCCGAGTCTGAGTCACTGTCAGAGTCTGAGTCGCTGTCGGAATCCGAATCACTGTCGGAATCGGAATCACTGTCGGAATCGGAATCGCTGTCGGAATCAGAGTCACTGTCGGAATCGGAATCACTGTCGGAATCAGAGTCACTGTCGGAATCAGAGTCGCTATCTGAATCGGAATCGCTGTCAGAGTCGGAATCACTGTCAGAGTCGGAATCACTGTCAGAGTCGGAATCACTGTCAGAGTCCGAGTCACTATCGGAATCCGAATCGCTATCTGAGTCGCTGTCTGAGTCCGAGTCACTATCCGAATCAGAGTCACTGTCGGAATCGGAATCACTATCTGAATCAGAATCGCTATCTGAGTCTGAGTCACTGTCGGAATCAGAGTCACTGTCGGAATCAGAGTCGCTGTCGGAATCAGAGTCGCTATCTGAATCAGAGTCGCTATCCGAGTCCGAATCACTGTCGGAATCGGACTCGCTATCTGAATCAGAGTCACTGTCGGAGTCCGAATCGCTGTCAGAATCCGAGTCACTGTCGGAGTCCGAATCGCTGTCAGAATCCGAGTCACTATCTGAATCGGAATCACTGTCGGAATCGGAATCGCTGTCCGAGTCAGAGTCGCTGTCGGAATCCGAATCGCTATCGGAATCGGAGTCGCTGTCGGAATCAGAGTCACTGTCGGAATCGGAGTCGCTGTCGGAATCAGAGTCACTGTCGGAATCCGAATCGCTATCTGAATCAGAGTCACTGTCGGAATCGGAATCACTATCTGAGTCAGAGTCACTATCTGAGTCCGAATCACTGTCGGAGTCTGAATCGCTATCTGAATCAGAGTCACTGTCGGAATCAGAGTCGCTGTCGGAATCAGAGTCGCTATCTGAATCCGAGTCACTGTCGGAGTCTGAATCGCTATCCGAGTCCGAATCGCTATCGGAATCAGAGTCACTATCCGAGTCCGAATCACTGTCGGAATCGGAATCGCTGTCTGAGTCTGAGTCACTATCCGAATCAGAGTCGCTATCTGAGTCCGAATCACTATCTGAGTCCGAATCAGAATAACTGTCCGAATCTGAGTCACTGTCGGAATCAGAATCACTATCCGAATCGGAGTTGTCGTCAATTGCTGCGGCTACACCCGCCCAGTATTTAGCATCACTGGCTGCAGATGCGGCACTATCCTTAGCTGCTTTGGCTTCATCCGCTGCAGCTTTTGCCTTCTCAGCGGCAGACTTAGCAGCGGCGTTATCGCCGGCCACGTTCTGTGCTGCGTTTGCTTCGGATTGTGCTGCCTCAGCATTTGATTGTGCCGTTGAAGCTGCGGCTAAAGCTGAACTGGCTGCGGACGCTGCGGACGCCGCGTTAGAAGCAGCATCTGCAATTTCAGCATTCGACGTATTAGCAGTGGCATACTTATTAGCAACATCAGCATATGAGCTAGCCAATTTTGCATACTCTTCAGCATCGGCCGCTTCTGAAGCTGCGGCTAAAGCTGCGTTAGAAGCATCGTCACTATCCACGGCGTTAACCGTCAGGTAGGCACGTCCTAAGTCGACGGTAACCGTCGTTCCCAGAGTCGTCTTAGCCGTAATTCTCAAGAAGTAGTAACCGGCTTGCGAAGTCTTTACATCGGATAAATTAAGCGTATCTTCCGTTTGACCATCCAACTTCACAATGTCAGTTCCATCAGCAGTTGTTGAGTAGTACCACTGGTAAGTAATCTTGGAAGCATCCCCAGTGTTACCCGCACCAGCATCTGGTTGGAAAGTGACGGAGTTCCCGGCATCAACTGCCTGGTCTTCAAGTCCGTTACCCACTTGGATAACCTTGGAATCAGAATAGGTTGTCCCATCGGCGTTCGTTACCGTAGCTGTAATCGTCACGGTTCCCCGTGCATTTGTGGAAGTTGCCGTAACAACCCCGGCGTTGTTAACCGTAGCGATACTTTCATCACTACTGCTCCAAGTAATATTACTCGTGGAGTTCGTTGGATTGGTTGTCGCAACATAAGTCCCTGGGTCAGAGTTCAACAGGTAATTGTCCCCACTGATCGTGATCCCAGTAGCTGGAATTTCTTTGTCATAGACATCAACTTCAGCTAAGTTACTGTACAGCTGAGCCCCAATTAAAATTCCATAATCAGAGTACATCTGGAATAGCAATGTCCCCTTGAAAGTATCGTTGGTCTTCACAGTCAACGTGCTGGCGGTGGACATCTTCATCCCCCACCCAGCGTTGTTTTCCGCGGTAGCACTTTCCAAGTAACCTTGAGAAACAGCATCGTCGGTGGTCATCCACTTACCGTTAACCTGAACATACCAGGTCACACTAGTCGTAATCGCTGCCAGGTTGATAATCCCCAGCCGTGAAGTCCCAGTTAAAGTAAAGGTTTGACCTTGCTTCGTTGACGTCATCGTTGCTGGTTGTTGGGTATAGCCGTTGGTGATTGGAATTCCCCAAATCATCGTGGCATTTCCGGAAGGCTTCTTCTTGTAAGAACTCGTGTCGTTGGAATAGTTAACCGCGTATGATGCGGCTTCCGTACCGGATGAAGCAGAAACCGTTGCTGCGGCAGCATATGAATTGGCATCTGCCAAAGCGGTGCTGGCAGCGGCAGCAAATGAGCTGGCCGCGATGAAGTCTCCAGCGCTAACTGCTGAAGAGGCTTGGGTCATGTAACTGTTAGCGGCAAAGGCTGCGCTATCCCCGGATGCTGCAGCTAATTCAGCAGCCTGTGCGTATTCCTGAGTATCCGCGACATATGAAGCACCTAAACTCGTATTCGCCTTGATGCTACTTGATAATGAGGTTGCAACACTGGCGGCTAAAGTAGCGGCTTGAGTGGCTAAAGCATTGGCAGCATTGGCTGCAGAAGCAACTTCGGAAACGTGAGACGACTGGGCATCCACGATGATCTTCGTTGCGTCACTAGCGGCACTAGAAGCTTCCACCGATTCGGATTCAGCCAGGATCAGGTTTGACGCCGCATCCTTGGCTGCCCCAGAGGCTGCCGTGTAATCCTTAGCGTTGGCTGCCGACGTTGCGTATTGTTGCGCCTTAGCTGCATACGAAGCGGTCTTAGCAGCTGCACTAGCTGCCATTGAGTTGGCAATCGTTGCACCAGAATTGAATTCCGGCACATTGTTATAAGCGTTGTTGGCATCTTGGGCGTGGGTTGCAGCTTCGGTTGCTAATGAAGCCGCGACACTCGCCGTTGAGGCAGCGGTTGCAGCGTAACTATCTTTCAAGTAACTTCCAATAGTTGCATCCTGTGTAATCCGGGCAGCTTCTGACAGCGCATTATCCACGTTTTCACGGGCTAAGGCTGCAGCTGAGCTAGCCAAGACACTGTAAGATGAAACTTTTTCAGCACTTGCGGCGGCAACTAGGGCTGCTGAGCTAGCACCACTGTAGTCCCCAGCTGCTTCTAAAGTTGCAGCAGCGCTTTGGGCGGCAGCGGCCGATTTGGCTTCCGTAGCGGCTTCAGCGGCATACGATGCGGCGCTCTTAGAAGCGGCGGCGGCAGCAGTCGCGTAGACCTTCCCGGAAACCATTTCATCAGGTTCGAAGTCAGCTAAGGAGTTCATGGTAATGACAGCTTCGCTGACCGCAGTAGCCTGTGTATCGGCTTGCTTAGCATAACTTGCGGCTAAGCTAGCGGCCTTCTTGGCTTGGTCCGTGTAAGTTCCCTTGGCATCGGTCACAACAACCGTCAGAACGTTACTTGCTTTCTTAAATGAACCACCGGTACCCAACATACCCTTTTTACCAGAAGCAACATATTGGTAGTAATACGTTCCGGCGGCATTTGGCGTTAAGGTGACGGAAGCATTCTTCTCCGAAACAGTTGTCGGATCCGTGGCTTGTTTCCACGTCTTGCCATCGGTTGACACGTACCAAACGTAAGTTGCACTTCCGGAAAGTATGGTGAAATCACCGATTGTCGCGGTCAACGTGATACTTTGACCAACATCAATCGCAGACTTATCAACATCGAAATCAGTTGAAATACCACCCTGATCATCCGTCGCATTATTTTCCACGTTGGTATCGAATTGAACAGCTAAAGAAGCTGCCTTAGCAGCATCACTGGCGGCCGTTGCGGCAACTACCGCGGCTGAGGATGCTTGAACTGCTAACGAACTGGCTTCCTTAGGTGTTGCGGCAGTCTTGGCTGCTTTAGCAGCTGAATCGGCAGTAGCAGCGGCATTGGCAGCCGTCACTGCAGCACTGCTAGCGGCGGCAGCATAGGAACTCGATTGATCCCCATGGTAACCGGAAGCCGCATTGGCGTAACTCGAGGCAGCACTAGCAGATGAAGCCGCGGCACTAGCCTTAGAAGCGGCATCCGAAGCGGCATCCCCGATAGAGATGCTGACCGCTGCACTGGCATAGGACTTCGCACTGTCACGGAAAGCATTGGCAGCATTGTTATTTGCTGTCGCCGTCTCTTCCGCCAACGTAGTCGAAGCCACTAATGCCGTACTTGCCGCTTCATAATTACCGGAAGCGGCAGCAGACGTTGCCGTCACGTAGTAAGAATCGGCGTCATTGGCTAAATTAACGGCCGTTTTGGCTGCTGATTTAGCATTCTCGAAGGCAACGTTGGCCGATGATGCGGCAGACAACGCTGCGGAGTTATTTTTATCATATTGTGTCGCTAAGTAAGCTTCATTAGCTGCTGCTGAAGCTTCAGCGGCAGCATTTGATGCCGCGCTAGCTAGGCTGTGAACCATGCTAGCATATGAACTTACCATGTCTTTAATCCCAATGGCCGCGGCGGAACTCCCCATGCTGGCGTAGCTAGAAGTTGTCTCGGCATAGGACTGGGCTTCTTTGGCAAAATAGTTCGCTGAGGAACTGGCTTCACCGTACTTGATCCCGGCATCCGCGCCCCCAACTTGTGAGTTCAAAGCATCGAGGTACATGTTCGCTAAACTATTATAGTAATCGGCAAATTTGTAAGCTTGGTCGGTTTCGGCATAAGCACT
Organism: Levilactobacillus lindianensis; assembly: GCF_003946095.1. Lineage (GTDB taxonomy): Bacteria > Bacillota > Bacilli > Lactobacillales > Lactobacillaceae > Levilactobacillus > Levilactobacillus lindianensis. The sequence continues at coordinate 19,527 of NZ_RHOD01000006.1, forward strand.
CTTGGCCGCACTGTTGGCTGCCTTAGTTGCGGCCGTCGAAACTAACTTATCGTAGCTAGAAGCTGCACTGGCAGCCTTCGCTGCGGCTTTGGCTGCGGCTGAAGCTGCCACAGCTGCGCTACTGTCACCTGCTGAATTGGCGACTTCATCTGATGAGGTATAGAAGGTCATTCGTGAAACATTGGCCTTCTTGGTTACCGCAACCTTGTTAACTGACGAGGTTACCGCAACATTTAACGTAATATCAGTTCCAGCTGTTTCAGCCAGCTTATTTACCTGGCTTGCTGAAATGTCTGTACTGGCACTCGTGGCTTCCGCACTGCTGGTTGCAACGGCACTAGTACTCGTGGCCTTTTCTGATTTTTGTGCTGAACTGCTGGCGGCTGAACTAGTGTCTACACTTGAGCTTGAATCAGCTGAAGTATCGAGATCGTCACTGGCGCTCGTCGCTTCTACCACAGCTTTATTAGCTGCAGCGACCTGGTCATCTGTAACACGACTACTTTCATCGGTAGCATCCGAGGCTGATTTCTCCGCCTCCGAGGTTGCCGATGAATCTCCTGAACTTGTTGTCCTAACTTGGGCACTTTGGGTCTTATCAACTGTACTGGTGGTATCCGCACTGGCAGTTAACTGGCCCGCCCCTAAAAGCGAAAAGGATGCCATAGCAGCGAAGACCCAAGTCTTCCCTGCCTTGAACATCTTATATCGTAATTTAGGATCGCCTCTAAAAGCTTGTTTCCGCATAAATTTCACTTTTAAGTCGTCCTCCTTCAACTGTGACTCAGTTCCTAAACTTTAATAACGAGAAGGGCCTCCGGATTTGTAAGCGATTTCAACGTCGCTCGACCGAAATAACCGTGTATGGTCTATACTTATGTCTCCAAAAAGGAGCCCCCCTATAAACCACTTCCCATTCGAGAATCATCATAGCACAACTTTACTATACGTACTATTTGAAAGCTTAATTTAAACTTATAATTGACTATGCAGGGTCCTAAGATTAGAAGGTTCAAATTATGTTCGAACGACACCCTTAAGCTGTTGGATGTATGCATTTCACTTGTAAAAACAGATTTAAAACTGCGACCATCAGTTGCATAAACGCTTATGCAGCAACGTATTTGTACAGTTCGTAAATTTAGAAAGCATTTATCACTTGCTCACTGATTTTTAGCAGTTAAAGTCAACTTACTTTCGTCTTGAAAATTGAAACGCTTTGTTAAATTTGTTTTTAATGAGACTTTACTCACACCATTGCTAATATGTGCAGTGTTAATGAAGGCCATAGGAACTTATTTTTACGATAAATTTGTTTATAATTATATAAACGATTACCTTAAGATTATAAATTGACCACACTTACTTAATTGTGTAACAGCTTAAAATCAAATTTTTGCGAAAAAAACCGACGTCGTATTTGCTTACGAAGTCGGTTCATCTTTATTTCTGCTTTAAAATTTCATTTTCAATCACACAAGCCATATCACTAGATAGCGGGGCAAAACAGACAATCTGCTGGTCAATGAAGGGTTCATAGAAGCTTACCCGGGCACAATGGAGGGCCTGTCGGTGAATCCAGGGATTGGTCTGCCGACCATACAACCAGTCGCCAATCAGGGGATGCCCTACAGCCTCGCAATGGACTCGAATCTGATGTGTCCGACCGGTATGTAGCTTGAGGGCCAACAGACTGGCCGACTTGGATCGCGCACGCACCCAGAGCTCTGTCTTCGCCTGGCGGCCATCTGGCCGAACGGTCCGTTTGACAAACGAATCGGCTGCTCGACCAATCGGCGCTTCAATCACTAAGTGGTCCTGAGCAAATGCGCCCGAGGCCACTGCAATGTAACGCTTATCTAACGTTTTCAATTTTAGCTGTTTATCCAATACCGAATGCGCAAAGTGATGTTTGGCAAATATCACGACGCCACTGGTCTCCCGATCCAGTCGGGTCACGATGTGTGTCACCGTACTAGGGGCCTGAATCGTCATTAGGTGCCCTTTCACACGATTAGCCAAGGTATCCTCCGAATAGATGTGAGACGGCACAGAGGCCATGCCAGCCGGCTTATTCACCACCAGGAAGTGATCATCTTCGTATAAGATTGCTAAAGGCTTAAAAGATGGCGAAACATGGGGATTCGTGGGTTCTGGCGGTAGTGTCAGCCCCACAATCTGGCCAGGCTGAGCCATCTCAATTACGCGAACCTCACGACCGTCCAGACTAACCACGCCGCCATGAAACTTGACGCGTTTCAGAAAGGTTCGGGTGACACCATGGGCCATTAGAACCGTTCGAACATGGATCGGTGCGGTTCCTGTAACCCGCCAAGCAAAACTGGTCATTAGCGGTCCCTCCCAATGAAGGACGACTCGACCCGTTGCCAGAAATGGGTGTGCCGATACTCAGCAAAAGAGATCCGCTGTTTAGCGATCTGGTAAGTAATGGCCTTGATTGGCCGGCCCTCAATAGCTAGCTGATCACACATCAAAATATTATCTGTGGCGGCAGTGGGTTCGATTCGAACCCACTCATCTGCGGGAATAATCAGCGGTGATCCCAGTGTCCGGAAGACCAGATTGTTAATTGAGGCAATCTCGGCCATTTGGACAGCATCGAAGTGTGGGCTAAGCACAGCCCCCCCAACAGACTTGTTATAGGCGGTCGATCCAGTCGGCGTCGACAGGCACAGGCCGTCTCCTCGGAAGCTTTCAAAGAGTTCACCTTTAATGTAAACATCGGCCACCATGGTTCCCGAAACCTTCTTGATCGTGGACTCATTCAGAGCCAGCGCCTCGTCTGGATGGGTACCATCCGCATATTCAACCTTGATGTTCAACAAGGGGTAACTGACACTTTGCCCGTTGTCTTGGATCAGGCTCTTAATGAGTTCTTGAACTTCGTAATCGCGCCAGTCCGTATAGAACCCCAGGTGGCCAGTATGAATCCCGACAAAGCGCACGTGATCTAGCCGATCGTTGTAGTGGTGAAAGGCTGAAAGCAACGTCCCATCCCCGCCAACGGTCACGACAATATCGGGATCGAGGCTATCAATAGTGATGCCCGCCGCCGTGAGCCCGGCCTTTAACGCCCGGGCAACCTTCATCGAGGCCGGCCCATTATTCCCAAAAATTGAAACCTTCATGCGCTAATCTTCCTTATCTTGAGAACGTTCCGGTGGCGTCCCTGGCTGTCCCCCACTCTTGGGGGTGTAGTGTTGGGCTTCCTGGATTTCTTCTCGAATTTCTGACATTTCCGTGTCTAGCTTAAATGCGGCTTCCGCAGCCCGCTGTAGCCGTTGACTGAGTTGTTCCGGAAAGTCACCTTGGTACTTGTAATTCAATGAATGCTCAATTGTCGCCCAAAAATTCATGGCTAATGTCCGCACTTGAATCTCTGCTAAAATCTTCTTTTCTCCCGTGACCAATTGTACCGGATACTCAATCACAATGTGATAGGACCGATAGCCACTGGGCTTTTCGTTATGAATGTAGTCCCGTTCTTCCAAAATCGTGAGGTCGGTACGCTGGCGGAGAAGATCGACGACTTGATAGATATCCTCAACAAATTGGCACATGATTCGTAAGCCCGCAATGTCCTGCATATCCTTCTCGAGGCGCTCCTCAGCGACGTGCCGGCGCGTCATCTTTTCCTTGATGCTTGCCACTGGCTTCACCCGACCCGTAACGAATTCAATGGGTGGCCGTTGATTTTGGTTTTCAAATTGCTTTCGAATGCCGCGGAGTTTAACTTTCAACTCACTCACAGCTTGTTGATAGGGTAATAAAAATTGATCCCAATTTGCTATCATGATGACTTTCCCCCAACCTTGTTTGCACGTCTCATCCTTAAATTTTACCATATTTCACGGTTTACCGAGACTAATTACCTTCTATTTGAGACGCGTAATTTTTTCCACCCCTAACTTCCCGGTTCACGAGGCGTTTAGCTTTACCTAAGTCGAAAAATGTTGCATGATTAGGGTGCGTTTTAAATGGACGGTTTTTATCTCAAACAAATGTTCCGGATTGCTATTTTTTGAAATTTTGCTAAAGTAGTGCTATTGTTACTTTTTGTTTGGCGACCCTTGCTGATTGCCAACGAGGACAAATTATAGGAGGAAGCAATGTGTTAGAAGTCTATTTGTTCGTCAACCCATTAGGCGCTCGCTGTATGCGTTCCGAGCGTAACATTATGAAGTTGGCCGATCATCTTAATAGCAAGGTCTCATTTCAATTTGTGCCCTTACTCAATCAGCAGATTATTGAACAGGCTTTACCTAAGCGGCCAACATTGGCCGAACGGAATGCCTCCTTCAGCGTGTATTACCAGGCAATCTTAGCCTATAAAGCCGCCCTATTCCAAGGGAAGCGGAAAGGCCGCGATTTCCTCTTGAACATGCAAACCGCTGTCGTCAGCCATCATGAGTCCTTCTCGCAAGAGTTGGCCTTAGAATTGGCGAAGGATTGCCGGCTCGACCTCGATATGTTTAACGAAGATTGTCAGTCTGATCTTGCCAAACAAGCGTTTAAGACCGACCAGAAGTTAGCTGCCGAAATGAAAATTCAACAGTCTTCTTCTGCTGTCATCTTCAATTGTGATGTTTCCCAATACGGGTTGCTTCTAAATGACGTCACCTACGACTCACTGTGTGACGTTTGCGAGAGCCAGGGTGTTGCGACGAAAGAGATGTTAATGGGTGAACCTAATTACCCGACTAATAACCAAACGCCCTCATCACTTACCGGGGGATTGCATCCTCATTTACGAGTGTTATAAATCGTTTTACCTAAAAGTCAAGCTAACTTAGCTTGGCTTTTTTGATCCTGCATGGCTGGTATTGTGTCTGGATTATGGTATGATTGAGCCATTAATTTTGGGAAAAGGAGCAACTCCTATGCCAACAGCCATTGTCACCGATACCGCAGCGTACCTCACCGCTGACCAAATTGCAGCCAACCCCATTACCGTGCTCCCCATCACGGTCATTTTAGGAGGCCATCAGTACCCGGAATCGAAACTGAGTCGCCAAACCTTTTACGATTATCTGAAGAGTGATCAGGAGCTCCCTACGACTGCACAAGTCTCCTTAGGCCAAATCGAAGAGGCCTACGATCGTTTGGCGGCCGCTGGATTTGATGAAATCATCTCAATTCATCTCTCCAGCGGAATCACCTCCTTCATGAATAATCTGCGGGTCTTCTGTCGAGACTACACCAAGGCCAAGATTTTTCCAGTAGACTCCCTGGTAGCCAGTGCAGGTGAGGCTAACCTCTGCCTGCTAGCGGGTAAACTCATCCAGGCTGGCCAGACCGGTGAACAAATCGTGCCCCAACTTGAGCACCTTCGCGATACGCAACAAGTGTACTTCGCTGTGGATAATCTCAGCCACCTGGCACGAACGGGTCGTCTGAGTAATCGTTCGGCCATGATTGGCAATCTCCTCAATATCAAACCCCTTCTGACCTTTGATCAAGAGGGAAAAATTGTGGCTATCGGTAAGGAGCGGACCATGAAGAAGGCCTTTCATTACATGACCGCAGCCCTCGGTAAAGAACTTGCCACCACGGACTATCCCATGCACGCCACGGTCATCGATGCCAACGACCCCGAGCTTGCACGCCAGTGGGTCACCGACCTCCACACCCTCTTCCCGCAGATTCGCGTGAGCCAGAGTCAACTCGGCCCCGCCATCAGTGTTCACACGGGAGAAAAGACGATGGGTATCTTTTGGCAACAAGACTGGCAATCCATTTAAACTCATTAAACAATCAACGGATGATTCTATAAAAAAAGCTTTGGCAGTTAGCCAAAGCTTTTTTCACACATCAATTTATTCTTTTAACTCACGAGCGAGTTGGGTAAACTCGGCTAACCGTTCGTCGAAGGTCTTAAAGGCCCGATCGAGATAGTCAGGTTGAGTCATATCGACCCCGGCACGCTTCATCACTTCAAGTGGTGAAGCAGAGTCCCCAGACTTCAGGTAATTCAAGTAAGCCTCACGCTTAGCAGGATCACCACTCAAGATGCGTTGTGACAAGGTGGTCGCTGCTGCAAACCCAGTTGAATATTGGTAAACATAATAGTTGTAGTAGAAATGTGGAATCCGGGTCCACTCGTCAGCAATCTGCGGATCGGAAATGACATTGTCCCCATAGTAGCGGGCGTTCAAGTCACCATAGAATTTGCTCATGAAATCAGCCGTCAATGACTGACTAGCTGCCGCTTGGGTGTGAATGTAGTCTTCAAATTCGGCAAACTGGGTCTGACGGTAAACAGTCCCCTTGAACCCATCCAGATAATGATTCAAGACATAAGCCCGAACATGAGGATCGGTTTGAGTCTTCAACAGATAGTCCGTTAATAAGTTTTCATTAGTTGTTGAGGCAATTTCAGCCACAAAGATCGAATAGTCCCCATACTGATAGGGCTGGTTGGATCGTGTGTAATGACTATGCATGCTGTGACCCATTTCGTGAACCAAGGTAAAGAGACTCTCCAGGCTGTCCTGCCAGTTTAGAAGAATATAGGGCTTCGTATCATACATCCCACCGGAGTAGGCCCCAGTTCGCTTACCTTTGTTTTCCACGACATCGATGGCCCGGGTATCAAACATCTTCTGCACATTAGCCACATAGTCTGGACCTAATACGGACAAGGCCTTCAAAGCTTCTTGTTGGGCTTCAGGATAAGTGTACTTCAGGCTAGGTTCTCCCGTAATTGGCGTATAGAGATCATACATATGGAGTTCTGGTAAGCCCAAAATCTCCTTACGTAATCCCACGTACTGGTGCAGTGAATTCAGATGCTGGTTAACGGTCTTCACCAGGGTGTCGTAGACCACCGCTGGAATCTCATTGCTACTCATGGCCGCTTCACGAGCCGACCCGTAATGCCGGACCTGAGCCGTATAATTGTGGGTTTTAACCTCACTAGCTAAGGTCGAGGCAAAGGTATGCCGGAACTGCTGATAGACGCTATACAGGGCCTTAAAAGCTTGTTCTCGAACCTTAGGCGTGGTCGACTGCAGCAGAACGCCATAGAGGCCTTCGGACAAGCGGACATCGTGACCCTCCTCATCCTGAACGACTGGGAATTGAAGGTCAGCATCACTCAAAACACTGTAGGTCTTAGCAGAAGCCCCGAAGATATCCCCCGCACCGGCTAACAATTTTTCTTCCGGTGCTGATAAGGTGTGGTCACGCCGTTGGCCCAACACATCGAAGACATGCTGATAATCAGCTAACCGTGGTTCAGCATCAATCAAGCTCTGTAAGGCTGCTGGTTCGAGTCCCAGGACTTCCGGTTCATACCAAGATGTCGCCGCAGCTACCGTTGCAACCAGGCTTTCAGCTTGACCCGAGAGATCCTGGGCATGGGCATTACTGGTATCTTGATCATTCTTAAGGGAGGCGTAAACGTATAGCCGCTCTAGCTGTCGATTGAGATCGAAGATAGCCGTTGTCACCTGGTAAAGTTGTTCGCCACTCGTGGCCAGTTTGCCTTGAAGCTGGGCCACCTTTTGGGCTTGAGCCTTGACCGCGGCTACCGCCTGATCAAACCCACTATCATCGGGATAAATCGTCGTCAGGTCCCAGGTCAATGCCGTTGGAACCGCTGAGCGTTCGGGAATTTGTTTCACTATCCTCATCCTCCTTTAATTTTACATATAGATAGTTTAACACTTTTACCGCGACGTTTGGCGACCGCAACTTATTTTCTCTCATTATTTTCTAACCATTTTCGACCGTCTTGAGACCACGTTGGCTTCACCGCGACCTGCCAACCAGTGGTGGTTCGATGCAGGTAGTGGGCTGTCACCAAGTCCGCCAGGAGGTCGTTCAGCGCCAAACGCAGTGCTGCTCTTCCGCTGAACCGAATGCCACCCGCACAGTGGCCGCCTACTAAGGCTAAGCCTTCACAGGCCAACTGCCAGAGAGCAGACACGGTCCACTGTGTCTGCCGTGAAAAGATCCACGCTCCCACGACAACCCGCCAGAGAATCGGTCCTCGACCAAAGATCGGCAAATAGCCTCGTGTCGTGCTCAAAACTGGGGGAAATCCCGGTAGGTTCTTTCCCAATAGGTAGAGCGCCTCTTGAATGAGGCGAAGTCCAGTATTGCCGCGCAATAGGTCCAGTGTCAATTTTCGTCGATAAGTCGTCAGGTCCACCGGTGGTTGGGGTGCTGGTTGTCGTGGTCGGCGTAAGTCATCCACGGCAGTTAGCCAACTGGTCGTCGCGACAATTTTTCCGACCGCTGTCTGTTGCAAGTGATGATCTAGCCGTAACCGTTGTTGAGACACATCCCAGAAAAGAAGACACAGTCCCCAACCCGGCATCCGCCAAGCAAATCGGTCGACTAGCCCCCAATTCAAGTGTTGGCGTTGATAGCGCTCGCCTAAAATCCAGCAAGGAAACACAGCCATCCCCTGATACCCTGTCGTTCGGGTAGCCACCTGATCACGACCGATGGGACTGCACTGAAACTCAAGGGCTACCGGTTGACGATCACCACGATCAAGCCAGCAATCCGCACGCTGGTCAATCGTCGGCAAGATTTTCTCCAGCGTCGGCACCCCCCACGCGGTAAAGAATGTGGCCAACTGACGTTTCCCCAAAACGTGCTGTAACGATTCACCCTCCGTCGCTACAGCGCAGTCCCCCAGAGTCTGATGTGCAAAATACGGCGGTACCACTCGCCCCCGATGCAAAACCACGCGCTGATGACAGGCCGGACACTGATAATCCGGCTCTCGGTCCGCACCACTGGCATCGATTAGCTTTCCTGCACGCCATGCAATCAACACAACCTCACCCCCTTACCAGCTAATTCCGTGATTAAGGGGCAAAAATTTTAGCCAAAATAAAAAGTTAGGTCATGATGACCTAACTTTGTCGCTTAGGCTTCGGTTGGAAAGTGGGCGATCACCTGGTAGATGGGCCCCTTAGCCGAAAACTTCTGTTCATATTCAGTTTGAATATCTTCGACGCCATCAGTTGCGGCATGAAGATCCAGCCAGACCCCATCGAACACCATTGGGAAGTTGTTTAAGCTCCACAGGGAATATTCGAAGAGCCCACGATTATCGGTCTTAAATTGAATCTGGCCACCTTCTGCTAAAACGTCTGCATAGTGGGCCAAGAAGACGGGGGATGTCAACCGCCGCTTAGCGTGCCGTGTCTTAGGCCAAGGATCGGAGAAATTAAGATAAATATTCGTAATCTCACCTTTAGCGAAGAAAGTATTGATAGCCTCGCCATCCGTCCGAACCATTTGAATATTGGTCAGCTCACTGGCAACAACCTTCTTCAGTGCTGCCGCAATCACTGACATCTGAATTTCAATTCCAATAAAGTTCTGGTCAGGGTGTTGTCGCGCCATTTCAACAATGAATTGGCCCTTCCCCGTCCCAATTTCAACATTCAGGGGTTGGTCTTTAGGAAAGCGACTCTGCCAGTTGCCCATCAGAGCTTCTGGCGTTTCCACCATTTGATCGGGGTGATCGGCCAAATAATCCTTCGCCCACGGCTTATTACGTACACGCATCGTATATCCTCCTTTAATGACAACGGCGGGCGCAAGGTTATCCTCGCTCCCGCCAAAAACTCAGTCTGTGACTGCCTCTCGAGTCAGTCGTTCGAGTAAAATTAAATGTTGATTCATGATCTGGAACCGTTGTTGATGATAGCTTTCCGCAATGACGGTCAAGCAATGAACTCTGGCATACCAGTTCACCCGAGCCGTTAAGTCCGGGGTCACCCGTTCGCCGTAGTCCTGTAACCAACGTTGCCATTCCTCGACGGGCACATACTCACAGAGTAACGCCCCAAGGTCCAGCGCTGGATCGGCAAAAGTTGCTGCATCCCAGTCCACCAGATAGAGGCGACTGCGATCGGACAACAACCAATTCTTATGATTTAAATCACCATGACAAACTTCATAACGGGTCTTGGGCAGCTGTGGCTGTTCACTCTGCAAGGCAGCAAAGGCCGATTGGATTAACGGATGACGCCGTAAATCCAAAGCCAACGCCGGTTGCAAGTGTGTCAATAGCTGGGCGGGCGTGGTGAAACGTCCGCCGACTTTTAATAACATATCATGTAATAAATGGGAATGGTGTACGCGGTGCAATAACCGAGCCACGCGTTGCTCGCGCATTTCCTCACGATGCAGTGTCCGGCCATTCAACCATTCCTGAGCGGTCATGACGTCCCCAGATGCCAAGCGTTTCGTCCACACTAACCGCGGTGTAATACCTTCCATGGAGAGTGCAGCCAGAAATGGTGATGCATTCTGTTTTAGAAACACCTTTTGTGAGGCTTTAGTCCCCATATACGCTGTGCCGGTATTACCGCCCAGCGGATACAGACTCCAGCCGTCACTTATGTCCAGTGCCATGTCCACCCCTCCTCGATTTGTCAGCTATTATTAATTCTATTGGGAAATCGAGGCCGCGTCAACCCCTATTTTCGGCCGACCGCTTCAAACGTTGCGGTGTATAGATCCGTGCCAGATACCAAACTTCGAGCACCTCAACAATTAACGTCACTGCCGCTGGCAAGAGCTGCTGGTTGGCCACCACGACGACGATCCACAACAGGACTGCCGTCACACTGAGGATCAAAGTCATCAGGGTCACGAAACTCTTCAACCGTTGGGCACCCGCTACCGGATAGACGTGGGTGAAGACAATATCATCGTATTGGTGGAAGAATGGCAAGAGTTGAAATCCAATCAGATAGATGAAGAGCGCCGCAAGGATCACGGGTAGCCACTCACCTCGAATAAAGTACAACAACAGCATGCCAATCACCGTCAGTCGGACAATCAGGCCACTGAACTCGGTCCCCCGGGCCATCCCCCGACTAAACAAATAGAGGTAGGTTTGGTCATGCGCCGGTTTAATCAACTGGAAAAGGCCATCGAGATAGCGACGACGTTTGATGGTTCCAGATAACATCGGTACTTCGGTAAACATGTTGAAGAACCGGTAAATGCCGAGCATCCGGTTATCCTCAATCTTAATCTGTTCTCGCCAACGAATCTGTTGCGTTTGCCAATGTCGTTGGAACCAAATAGCGACCGCAACATCAGCCACAATGGCCAAAACCAGAGCCACAATCGGCGTCAGCCACAGGCCACAAGCTAACACAATGAGACTCAGTCCCCATTTGACGGGCCACCGATTCATCCGTGTCTGCCCGGTAACCTGATAGGCACTGGCAAGGTCCAACCGCAGCAGGGTATCCTTTAAGGCTACCTGCGTAATCAAGAGGAATAACACGGGTGTCACCGTCCACCCGAGAGTCACCGCTAAAAATGGTGACAAGAGGAAGATCGCGATGACCTGAGTAGCTTGTGCAATCACCTGGCTGTACCGCCGTGCGGCAACCAGATAGGCGTGCATGGCCCGCTCCTTAGGAAGTAAGAAGACACGGTCGGCATCCTCAATGAGGGTCGCCAATCGGCCAATCTGGGCCACAATGGTCAGCACCAGCAAGGCAACCAGTGGGGCCCACCATTCGTGACCGTGGAGCTGTTTCAGCACATTGGAATAGCCGAGTCCCAAACCACCGAGGAAGAATAGTAACGCGAAAACGAAGAAGTCATTGAAAACCAGCCGTAGATACTTCGCCATTTCCCGGAGATGGCGCTGCAGCCGAGTCTTAAATAAACCGGTCATGAGCGATCAACCTTCGTCATCGAAAGGTAGATATCGTTCAGTGATTCCCCCGCTTCCGGAAGAGCGGCTTGTAATTCGCTGAGGGTTCCTTCAGTCTTCACCTGACCATCGTGGAGCAACACGAAGCGATCACAGTATCGCTGGGCTGTATCCAAGACGTGGGTGGACATCAAGATGCTAGCTCCCTGACGCTTACGTTCCTCAATCAGATTCAGGAGGTCATTAACGGCCAATGGGTCCAGTCCCAGGAAGGGTTCGTCAATGATAAAGAGTTTGGCTGGCGTCAAAAAGGCACAGACGATCATGACCTTTTGCTTCATCCCCTTGGAAAAGTTCGCGGGGAACCAATCCAGCTTATTATCTAAACGAAATGTCTTCAAGAGCTTGTGCGCCGTGGCCCAGGCCTTTTCATGATCCAAATCATAGGCCATCATGGTGACCTCAAGGTGTTCTCTTAGGGTCAGTTCCTGATACAAAACTGGGGTTTCAGGAATATAGGCAATCTGCTGCTTGTAAGCCTGACTATCCTGATCAATGGTCACCCCATTCAGGGTAATCGTCCCCTGATGAGGCGTTAACAGGCCAATGACGTGGTTAATCGTGGTGGACTTCCCGGCACCATTTAATCCGATCAAGCCTACCAATTCGCCGTCCTTAACATCAAAACTAATATCTTTTAAGACGGGAATTTGGGAGTAACCTCCCACAACATGGCTGACTTCTAAAGCCATAAACATCCCTTCATTTCTTCATAATTTAACCGCACCATTATACCATAGGCGACCCGACAAACGAACGGTTGGGATGAAACAGCAGTGATTGCTGGTGTATAATGAAAGAACTACAGTGAAAGAAGGAGATTTAATGGCGACTATGACGTTAGAACCACATTACGATGATGATTGTGTTTTTTGCAAGATCTTAAAGGGCGACATTCCCAGTTATACCGTTTATGAGGATAACATTGTGAAGGCCTTTTTGGACATCTCCCAAGGCACCCCCGGCCACACACTGGTCATTCCTAAGACCCACGTGCAAGACATCTTTGCCTATGACGAAGACCTGGCTGCCGCTGTCTTCACCCGGATTCCCAAGATTGCTCGGGCCATCAAGGCTGCCGATCCCACGATTTTGGGGATGAACATTGTCAATAACAACGGTGAAGTGGCCTACCAGTCCGTTCTCCACTCCCACTTCCACCTGATTCCACGCTACACGGATCACGATGACTTCAAGATGATCTTCAAGGATAACGCGGCAAACTTCACCCCAGCTTCATATGGCGTCATTCAAGCTAAAATTAAGGAACAATTGGAGGATTAACCATGGGAATTAGCCGATTCATTGGCGGTCTCACCCTTGCCACCGGCGTTGGTTTGGCCGCTTACCTTACCTTAACCAAACAGGACCCGATCACGTGGGCCAAACACCTGAAAGCGCAAGCCCAACACACGGCAACTAAGGCTAGTGAGGCGCAGAACGCTCAGGAACGCTTGACTGAGAGCGCTCAAAAGCTCGGTGCGGCCGTCGAAGCCAGCACTCCTGCTCTGGAAGATATTCAGCACGACATTGAGAAGTTTCAATTCAAGATTGCCCCCCGTGTTGCGGTGATTCAAGAGACGTTGGATCGTTGGGAACAGGACTAAATTTGAACTTTTTGTAAAGCTTCTCGTACCTTTTTGGGTTTGCGTTTTTTTGTGTTATGATGTCTGAGTATGGTGTTTACACCAATCTTGATGAATGGATGTGTTGAGCAATATGAAGAAATGGTTAATCGCCCTCGCTGGTGTGTTACTGACTGTAACACTTGCTGGTTGTGGGAACCAAACCGTTGCCACTACTAGTGGTGGTAAGGTCACAGAAAGTGCTTACTACAGCAGTCTTAAAGGGACTTCTTCTGGTAAGCAAGTTCTGCAACAAATGATCTTAAACAAGGTCTTGGAAAAGCAATACGGTGACAAGGTTAAGAAGTCTCAAGTTACCAAGCAATTTAACCAATACAAGGCACAATATGGCTCATCCTTCAAGAGCGTTCTTTCCCAAAGTGGGATGACGGAATCCAGCTTAAAGACTGAAATCCGTTCGAACTTACTTTTGAAGCAAGCCGTAAAGGACAACGTTAAGGTAACGGATGCGCAACTTAAGAAGCAATTCAAGAGCTACGAACCAGAAGTTACGGTTGCCCACATCTTAGTTTCCAAGAAGTCGACCGCTAACACGATTATCGACAAGTTGAAGGACACGAAGAAGAGCGACTTGACTAGCGAATTTACTACTCTTGCTAAGAAGTACTCTACTGATACTGCTACCAAGAACAAGGGTGGTAAGTTAAGTGCCTTCGATAGCACCGACACTTCTTTGGACTCAACCTTTAAGAAGGCTGCCTTCAAGCTGAACACGAACGATTACACGGCAACTCCCGTTAAGACCCAATACGGTTACCATGTTATCTTGATGTTGAAGAACCCTGGTAAGGGCACTATCAAGGAACACAAGGCCGAATTGACTAAGCAAATCATCGACAATGACATGAATGATTCAACCATTCTGCACAACGTGGTTGCTAAGGTCTTGAAGAAGGGTGACGTTTCTATCAAGGATAAGGACATGAAGAACATCCTGGCTGACTACTTGTCATCAAGTTCCAGCACTTCGACGACTTCATCTTCATCTAAGTAAGCGTCATAACTTAAAAGACATCCGATTTCGAAATGAAATCGGATGTCTTTTTTAGTTTCTATTTAATGATGCCCTACTCTTCGGGCTTGTCCGTCGACGGTCGGTAGAAACGCCGACCGTCCATGGCAAAGACCCGTTCCGAAAACTCACCCGGCTCGGTGTGTTCTACCACGGTATCTAACATCATGATTGAGGCATCAAGCTCATCGAGTTGATGTAAGACGTCCGCCTCACGCAAGGCTGGCCGTACGGGTGACCCATACTCCAGCAACCCATGATGACTCAGAATCATATGCCGTAAGAGCAGCACGTCCTCGGCTTGCGGGTCCAACTTCAAAGGATCGCAAGCACGAACCAACTCACCATCGATCAAGACGATGTGCCCAATCAGATTGCCCGCCAGCGTATAGACCGTCGACTTGGGGCCGGATAATTCAATCGTCTTGCCCAAGTCATGTAGAATGGCCCCCGCGTACAACAGTGGCCCGTTGAGATCGGGATACTGTGCTACCACTGAATGTGCTAATTTCAAAATGGAAATGGTATGAAAGGCCAAGCCCCCCTTGAAGGCATGATGATTACTCTTGGCTGCTGGGTAGGTGAAAAATTGTTCCTGGTACTCCCCTAGCAGCTTGCGGACCAATCGGTTCCAAGTTGGTTGGGTAATTTCAAAAATCGTTTGATTAATGTAGTCTTCCATTTCTTTGCGATTCATGGGTGCCTGCTCGATAAAAGCCTCGGGATCGGCTGGCTCGCCCGGCTTGCTGAGTCGCAGATGGAAAATCTTGATCTGGGGATGCGTCTGATAGTTCTCCCGCTTTCCCTGCAAGTGCACGACTCGCCCGGCGACGTAGTTTGCAATGTCTTCTTCCGAAGCATCCCAATACTTCCCAGAGATTTCACCGGAACGATCTTCGAACACGATGGCAATGTATTGTTTCCCATTTTTAGCCGTTCGCACGTCGGCTGACTTTAGCAAAACGAATAAGTCAACCGCCTCGTCGACGGCATAGTCCATCAATTGTTTGGTTGCTGCCATAATAACCCTCCTAGTCCACTAATTGGATAATCTGTTGTTCGGCAACGTTTTCGGTCACGGCAGTATCCGCCGTCATCAGAATCACCTGAGTCTCACGACTAATCTCATCAAGTAATCGGTAGGCCTGCCGGCGGCGTTTCACATCAAAGTTCACAAAACCATCATCAATGACCACGGGCATCTGAACCTGTTGTGTCATCACGATGGCAA
Organism: Levilactobacillus lindianensis; assembly: GCF_003946095.1. GTDB lineage: Bacteria > Bacillota > Bacilli > Lactobacillales > Lactobacillaceae > Levilactobacillus > Levilactobacillus lindianensis. Next base: position 35,144 of record NZ_RHOD01000006.1, read on the forward strand.
AAGCCAACTTGACGGCAAAGTCGAGTTGTTCCGCGGTTCCTCGCGACAACTGACTGACTGTGCGCCACTCACCATCGTGGCGGCGAACCCGCAACGTTGTTTCCGTTAACTCAATTTCAGTATACCGGTTTTCAGTTAATTTGCCATAAAATTCACTAGCTTTGGCGACAATCTGTGGCAATCGGTCACTGGAAGCCGCCGCCAATGCAGCGGCAATCCACTGGCTAGCTAGCCGGTCAACTAGCCACCGCTGGGTGGTTGCGATCATCCGAGTCTCCAGATCAGCTAACTTCTGTCGCAACACCGCTTGGGTTCCACTCGTAGTTAATTGATCGATCTGGCCAGCCAAAGTGGCCAGACGTTCGTTACCCGAATCCAACTGGGCCTGCGTTGCCGCCAAGCGCTGACGGGCCCGCTCAAATGCCGCCTGGAGTGTTGCCTCATCGGTCACCCCTTGCAGGGCAGCTAAGTCAGTCTTTCCCAGCTGGTGTGCGAGATCGGCACGGCGTTGTTGCCGTTGATCTCGCTCCTGGACGCTCCGATATTGCTGGTAAAAGGCTTGCGCATCCGCCACGTTACGTGTTTGCAGAAAGGTTGTGACCGCCGTGGTTGCTTGCTTCAGCCTAGTATGGTCGCGGGTAACCCGCTCACTTAAGGCACTGAGGTCACTGTCACGGGTTGCTAATCGCTGTTGTTGCCGTTGCAAATCCGTCAGTTGGTCCACTTGGTCTTGGAGCGGCTGGTCGACTAGCTCGGGGAGTAGCGCCGTCACTGTCGTTTGGAAAGTCTTCACCTTCTGCTGAGCGGTCTGGAGATCCGTGGTAACGCTCTCTAACTGCCGCGTTAGGCGTTCCCATTCCGCAATCACTCCCTGCGCCGTGGCCCACTCCTCCAAAGGAATGTCTGCCATACCATGGCTCTCTCCGATGGTATCCAGCCGATTGGTCAACTCGGTCGTGGTACTCGTTCCCTCACGTAGCTGTGCTTGTAAGTCACGAATATCAGCTTCCAGCTCATCCGTCTGCTGGCTAGCAGGGGTTCCACCCGAAACGATGAAGGCCCCGTAATAGCCAACGGCTACCCCGACCAAGGCCCCACCAAGTTTAAGGAAGGCCGAGGGGAGAAATAATGAACCAATCAGTACGACCAACCCGGCGGCTAACCAACCGATCTGTTTATCCGCCAAGGGATTGCGCTGTTGTTGCCGCGTTGGTTGCTGTTGGCGGAACTGTTCATTCAAGTCATTTAGATTCTGTTGCAGGCGGCGCCGCTTCTGATTCGCCGTGGTGAGATCTTGGCGTAGCTGGTTAACCTCCTGTAATGTCGCCAACGAGAAGGCTCGCGGCATCTGCCCCTGATGGGCATACTGTTGTTCTATGCTCCCCGCGCGGTCCTGAAGATCGGCCTGCTGAGCATGGGCCTGTTCGGCCGTGTGCTTCGCCACTAAAGTTTCTGGAATGGCAGCCAGTGTAGGTGCCAGGCGATCGGCCGTCTCCAAGTAGCGTTGAAATAACGGCGTCAGTTGAGCCGCCTGGCGTTGGGCCGCCAGTTCCTGTTGATCATGGATCAGGCTTTCCTGCGTCACGCGTTGTTGGTTGACCAGCCGTTCCAAGGTCGCCGCATCTTCGGGGGCAAACCCAGCTTGCACCGGATCAGCCGCTGTAGCCAATGTCGCCCATTGTTGATAGATGGGCCATTTTGCCAGACGCTGTTCGCCAATGGCCACCTGTTGCCGATCGGCCTCTAGCTGCGTCCGCAAGCTAGCCTGATGTTGATTCAGTTGGCGCTGTTGGTCAAGCAGACGCCAATACTTCGGGTAGGCCGCATTCGCCCGCTCCAATTTCAGACGCAGATCTCGATACTCTTGGAGGTCGCGATTCAACTCCGGATTACGGCCCTGCGGCTTGTAACGGGCATTCGCTGCCTCATCCAATTGACTGGCCTGATCCAACCAGAAGTCACTTCCCACGGCCCCAACGTGCCGCAAATGCGCCACCAGTTCCTGCTTAGACGTCGTAAAGACTGCAGCCAACCGGGGCTCGTTGATGGCATAAACCTGTTGAAAAAGGATCGCGTCCATCGGTGCCAGCAGATGAGGCAAGCTTTCGGCAGGTAACTTCAGGTCACTTGTCGTATTATGTAGGGTCACCTTACCCCCGCGAGGACCATCGACGCGGGTGACCAGATAATCCTGGCCACCGTGGGTGAAGGCAATCTCACCACCAAACCGGCTCCCATCCAACGGTTCATACCGTAGCGTGGGATGCTTCTTTGTAGGAAAACCAAAGAGAATAGCGCTAATAAACTGCGTCAAGGTCGACTTTCCCGCCTCATTGGGCCCCAGAAACACAGAGAGACCGGGACGCAGGTTGAAGGTCCGATCGTGAAATTGACCGAATCCATAAATTGTTAATCGGTTAAGATGCATGATCATCCTCCTCTCCCGCTAACGCAGCTAATAATTTTGTGGCTTCCTCCCGTAGGGTTACGGCCGTCTTGGGGTCTGCAAACCAATCAGCCAAAGCCGGTTCTTGAGCCAATTTGCCAAACTGTTCTTGTAAATTCTCAGGCGTAAAGACTTGGTCGGCACCCACTGACCAATAGCGCGTATCCAGTTGTGGAGCCGCCGTAGTCCCGACTGGTGAGTCCCAGCGTAAGGCCACGACAACCCTTTTGACCGCCTGCATCACCCGCCGTTGCGTCCGCTGGAACAGGGCCAGCCAGTCACCACTGGTAATCTGAGCCTGTTCTGCAGCCGAAAGTGCCCCATTCAAAGATAAGGTCGGCACTACCAGCTCCGGTGTCATCGCCGGTTCACGGCTCAACCAGGTCGTCAGGCAATCCCCAATCTCGGCCAGCGTAGGATTGGGCGTCGTCAGGGCTAAGGTCGGGTTGGTCCATACCAAGGCAGCCGTCGAGAAGAACTCGGGAACCAATCGATGGTCCTGATTCGTCACCAGGTAGGCCCCGCGATCACCAGTCTCCGTGCGATCACGGCCCTGAGTGTTACCAGCATACAAGACTGGTGGATTTTCATTTAGGCGTTGTCGCTGATGGATGTGCCCCAACGCCCAGTAATCATAGCGTTTGGCCAGCAGCTCTGCGACCGTAAACGGTGCATAGTGATCGCCACTACCGGTAGCCACGGCCCCGTGAAGCATCCCCAGATGCCAGTCGGTGGCGGCATGTACGGGGAAATCTCCTAGTGGATCGCGGTCCACCCAACGCTGATCATAACTAAAGCCACTAATAGCTACCGTCGTGCCATCCTGCAGTGTGAGTGTCGTGGTCGTCACCTGCGGCCCCAGTACGGTCACATTATCCGGATAGGCAATCGACAGATGCTGATCCGCCAGATAATCATGATTACCAAAACCCAGAATAACTGGGATCTTCGCTTGGGCCAAGCGGTCAAACTGTTCAATCAGATAGGCCTGAGCAGCCACACTCTGCTCCGCACGATCGAAGAGATCCCCTGCTAACAGGACAAAGTCCACCTGCTCGGCCAACGCCCGGTCAAAAACCTTAGTCGCCGCCGTAAACGTCGATTCTCGAATCTGCGTCAATAGTGACGCAGGCAGATCTTGCAATCCCCGAAAGGGACTATCTAAATGGAGATCCGCTGCGTGAATAAATTTCATGTTGTCTGTTCCCTCCCCAAACGACGGTTTAAAAAAATCGTCGGCACCGACCCTCCAAAGTGAGTGGTTGCGCCGACGATTTCGTCCTTAGCCCTTGTAAATAGCTTGAATAGGCTCCGTAATAGTCTTGTTTAACTCGGTTAACAGGTCGTTTAAGCCCCGTTCCTTTTCCATCAAAGCCTTGATGGCATCCTTCTTGGAGACCCGTCCAGCAACCTCTTGGACGTGTTTCATTTCGTCCTCGGTTGGTTGTTGGCCCGTCATCTGCTTCTGTTGTAAGTTCAATTGAACTTGTTCAAATTCCTTAAACAGTTGGAAGGTTTCCTCGTCCGCCTTCATCGTTGCAAAGGCAGCCTTTAAATCTTTAAACTCTTGCGTATCTTGCAAAACTTGGGCAGTCTTTTCACCCAGAGTGTGCATGTCGTCAGCCATGAATGTTTCCTCCTCGATGGGCCGTGGCCCGGATTAGGTAATAACCACTAACCATTGTACCATGCTTTGGTGACTGACCCCAGCGTCATTTGTTAATTGACAACGGACTTAGCCTTTTCCCACCAGGATTTCACCTTATCGGCGGCATTATTAAAGGACTTGCCGGCATTGTCGATCCCCTGTTGAACCTGATCCCAAATGTCCGTTGACGAGGACCCAGAGTTTTCGGCCTTGGCCAACGTCGACGCATCCTTCGTGGTAAACGAGGTGCCCTTGGTGTTCGGCAGGATACTCTGCATTTCAGCCTGGAAGAGTGGGCCTTCACCAGTCCCACTCACGTTCTCCAAGTGATGTTTATCGCTGGTGTTGTCAAAGCCTTCCCAGGTCGTCACGACGACGTCTGGCGTATACCCGACAATCCATTTGTCACGCGTGGCATCGGCATCCCCATCGGCTTCGGTACTCCCAGTCTTCCCGGCAATTGTATAGCCATATGGCTTGGCTGAAGCCCCGGTTCCGTAGTTAAAGACGCCCATCATCATACTAGTCATCTGCTTGGCCGTCTTGGCCGACATGACCTTGGTCGTCTTCGGTGCACTGTCCTGGGTATCAACGACCACATTTCCAGAAGCATCGACAATCTTACGAATGTAGTGGGCCGAGGACATGGTTCCTCCGTTAGCAAATGAGGTATAAGCTTGTGCCAGTTGTTGCGGTGAAACCCCGGTCTTTAAGCCCCCAAGAGCCAAGGCAAGGTTCTTATCGGACTTGGACACGGGTAGTCCAAACTTCTTCACGGAGTCGTAACCCTTGTCGACACCGATCTTATTCAATAGCCAGACTGCTGGCGCATTGGTACTCTGTGCCAGCGCTTGGTACATCGGAATTTTCCCGCTGTACTGATTCCCATAGTTACCTGGCGTATAATTATTCGTCCCATAGGATTTCTTCTTATCCGTCAGCTCGGAATCATAGTAGTAACCGTTCTCCAGGGCCGGTGTGTAGACGGCAAGTGGTTTAATCGTGGAGCCCGGTTGCCGCTGCATCTGCGTAGCACGGTTGTACCCTCTAAAGACGTGCTTGCCCCGACCACCGACGACGGCTTCCACGCCCCCGGTGTCGGGATCAATGGCAATGCTGGCCGCTTGAACTTTGGTACCATCACTGGCATTGGCTGGGAAGTAGCTGTCGTTTTTGAAGAGCGCCTGCATCTGGGCCTGATTATTCTGATCCAGGGTTGTATAAATCTTGTAGCCGCGGTTCATGATTTCGGACTCTGTTAACCCATACTTGCTGACGGCCTCGTTGATCACCGCGTCAAAGTAGTACGGATACTTATAGGTATTCTTGTAAGTATAATCATCACTAGTTGTCAGTGCCGTTGCCTGATACTGCTTGGCCTGTTCGGCAGTAATCGCCCCAGTCTCAGCCATGAGGCCTAAGACGACATTCCGGCGAGAACGAGAAGCCTGAGGGTGCTTAATCGGATTGTAGCCACTCGGTGACGTCAACATCCCCGCTAGTACCGCCGATTGGGGCACCGTCAGGTTGTCTGCGGTAGTACCAAAGTAACGTTCCGCAGCGTCTTGAACACCCCAGACCCCATTGTCAAAGTAGGCGTTGTTCAGGTACATCGAGAGAATATCCTTCTTACTATAGACATTCTCAATTTCGATGGAAAGAAAGAGTTCCTTGAACTTCCGGGTAAAGGTCTGTTCCTGTGATAAGTAGGCGTTCTTAGCCAGTTGTTGAGTTAACGTACTTCCCCCACCACTGATGTAGTCCCGGCGGAGAATTTTGTTTTTAGCGTACAGTAAAAGCGCCCGCGCATAGCCCTTAAATGAAAAGCCATATTCGTGGTAAAAATTCCGGTCCTCGGTCGAGACCACGGCGCTTTGCACGTTCGGGGAAATCCGCTTTAGGGGCACGTAGGTCCCTTTTTGCGAGTATAAAGTCCCCGCCTTTTGATTGCTCCGGTCATAGATCTTGGTGGGATTTTCTAGGGCCGCCTTCAGGTTACCCACGTTAGCGGTCTTCGCCATAAAGGTCATGTAACCACTTAACGCTAGAAAGCCACTCAACAGAATCACAATGATCCACCGGGTCAATTGATACCGATGCCAGACTTGTTTGAGGCGGGATCTAACGCCCGACCCCTTGCTCTGATTAGGTTGTTGGGTATTCATTCAATAGCCTCTTCTATCTCAGTTATAATATGGCTATTTTAGCATAAACACTGTGTCTAGCCGCGCTTTCACTGAAACTTTACGAACCTTTAACTTCACTTAAGCCGTTGAAAAACACCCGGAAACCAATTGAAAATGGGATTCCCGGGTGTTAGATCTTTCATAATTAAATTAATGAATAATATCAGGATTCATCTCTGCTGCAATCTCGTCGTGGAGGCGTGCCGCAATCTTGGCATCGGGGCTGATGATAAAGATCGTGTCGTGCCCCGCTAACGTCCCGGCAATCTCTGGTAAGTTCAGATCATCAAAGATGGCTGCCAAGAGGTTCCCGTTGCTCGGCAGCGTTTTCAAAATATTGACGAATTCGACTCGCGTCAGGCCCGTGACCACCTCGTTAATCGTCTCGCGGAGGTGTTCTTCCTCACTACGATTCCCCGCCTTAAAAATTGTATAACGGAGGTGCCCATGACCATCCTGGGCCTTAACGATTTGCATTTCCCGAATATCGCGCGAGATGGTGGCCTGGGTGGCCTGAATGCCGACTTCCTCCAAGTGCTCCATTAATTCTTCTTGCGTACCAATCGGATACTGATTAATTAACTGCTCGATTCTTGCCTGCCGCATACTCTTTTTCATTGTGACCACCCTCCCGCATAAAATTGCATTAAGTATAACAAAGGATGCGGAATTAAGCCACATGTCTCTGCATATTTATAAAGTAAGTGTAACAAATATTCTTTTTTTACGCAAAAAAGTCACCCCGCGTTAGCGAGGTGACCCGATTAACTTCATTTTACATTTCGTCTGGTGCTTGCACCCCTAAGAGTCGTAGAGATTCCTTCAAGACCGTAGAAACAGCCTTAACTAAGGCTAAACGTGCTGGTAATTCAGCATCTTCGGCCAGAATCTTAGAGTGCGCATAGTACTTGTTGAACGTCTTCGACAAGCGAATGGCAAACTTGGCAATGACAGATGGTTCTAATTCGGCACAAGCCATCTTGACCGTTGCTGGGAAGTCAGCCAAGGTCTTAATCGTATCCCAAGCTTCGGGATCAGAGATCGCGTTGCCCCCGGCCTTAACGTCGACGTTTGCCGCCTTGCGTAAGATACTTTCGGCACGGGCATGGGCGTATTGAACGTAAGGACCCGTTTCCCCTTCAAACTTCAATTGGTCAGCCAATACGAAGTCAATGGCATTGGTCCGTTCGTTCTTCAAATCTCCGAAGACAATGGCCCCAACCCCAACTTGATGTGCGACTTCTTCCTTGTTAGGTAGATCAGGGTTCTTCTCGTTGATTTCTTCACCCGCTAATTTAACGGATTCTTCGAGGACCTTGGCCAACAGGATAATCCGGCCGGAACGTGTTGACAGCTTCTTACCGTCAACCGTGATCAGTCCGAATGGCACGTACTGTAACTTGGAAGCGGATGGCAACCCAATTTCAGTCAGAACGGCCTTCAACTGTTTGAAGTAGTAGGCTTGTTCGGACCCCACCACGTAGAGGTTCTTGGCTGGGGCGTACGTCCGGTCACGATAAAGGGCCGTGGCGATATCCCGCGTGATGTACAGTGAGGCGCCATCACTCTTTAAAATCAGTGCGGGGTTCAAGTCATACTTACTCAAATCAACGACTTGGGCGCCTTGAGATTCAACTAGGAGGTTCTTGTCCTTCAAGATCTGGACAACTTCTTCCAGCTTATCGTTGTAAAAGGCTTCCCCGTTGAAAGTATCGAAGGAAACACCTAATTCATCGTAAACTTGGCTAAATTCTTGCAGTGAGGCTTCCCGGAACCAAGCCCACAACTTGTGTGCTTCAGGGTCGCCGGCTTCCAACTTACGGAACCATTCCCGGGCTTCGTCATCCAATTCTGGATGTTCCACGTCCTCCTTATGGAAACGAACGTAGTATTCAACCAGCTTGTTGATAGGGTCTTTCTTGACATCGGCTTCGTTTCCCCACAGCTTGTAGGCCGTGATGAGCTTCCCGAACTGCGTCCCCCAGTCACCTAGGTGATTATCTTTGATGGGGTGATAGCCGTTCTTCGTGAGAATTTCAGCGATCGAATTTCCAATCACTGTTGACCGCAAGTGACCCATGGACATTGGCTTGGCAATGTTCGGTGAGGACATGTCGATAGGTACGTTGCCCCCGGCACCCTCTTCGTTCTTCCCATAGTCGGCACCCTCGCTCAGGACCGTCTGCAACGTCTCTTCACTGAACGCATTCTTATCGAAGAAGAAATTTAAGTATGGGCCAACCACTTCAACCTTTTCAAAGCCGGTCGTGTCGAGCTTAGCTGCCACGTCCTTAGCAATCTGTTGTGGTGCTTGGTGCAAGACCTTTGCTAACGTAAACGTGGGGAAAGCTAAGTCCCCCTTGTCAGACGTCTTGGGCCGTTCAATCTTGTTGCTAATCTCTTCAGCCGTCAGCTGACCGTCTAACGCCGCCGTCAAGGCTGCTGTTACTTTTTGTTTGTAATCCATCCTTATTTTCCTCCCTAAACAATTGTCCATCGCAGATAACTACTTTCAGTCTACACCATCTAGCCCCTGGGACAAAAAAACGCCCCTTACAAAATAAATTGTAAGAGACGAGGTAAACCCGCGGTACCACTCTGATTGACTTGAAAGTCCACTTTAAATTCATTTAAATGTTCGAACTGACAACGCCCGTTCGGTAGCGTCTGTGATCCGGCTCGCACCATTCCGGACTCGCTTAACTTAGACACACAACCTACTAATCGTATCAGGTTAGCTTTCGAATAATAAGAAAGACGACCAACTGGCCGCCCCAATTCGAAAGCGGGTGACGGGAATCGGACCCGCGACGCAAGCTTGGGAAGCTTGAATTTTACCACTAAACTACACCCGCACAACACAAGAAAGTATAGCATACCTCTTGTGAGTTGTCATTGTTTTTTTGCAAATTAATTCAAAATTACCCAAGAAAACTAGTCTTTATCCACTTTCTTTTCGGTAATCTTTGCCGCCGACTTGCGGACGACAGCGCGGTTGTTCATGTCTCCAACCGCCGTCTTATCAGCTGGATTATATTCTTTAATCTCAACTAAAACTGAATTATCATACACTTTGGTCACTTCACCAGTAAAGCCGTGTTCCAGAGGACCAAATTTTTTCGCCGCAACGTAATCGCCAACTTTGAGTTCAACTTCAGCCATTGTTCGTCGCTCCTTTCGTATGCAAAGTAACATTATAGTCAAATTGACTGGCCACCGCAAGCAATTGAATTGTAAGGAGTTTGAAATAATTGGGGAATTCCGAACACTCTGTGACTTATTTCGAGCCGTTCTCCCAAAACCCGATAGTTGTGCCCAATTACTATCGTTATTCACCGCAAGATAGCGTTTTCCCGAACGTCACCCCTACTTTTCCTAACTTTCCCAACCGTACGCATTTACCGCAAAATAAGTTATAATCAAGGCGTTGTATTTCAGCCGAATCAATTGACTCAAAACAAACGAGGAGGAGACGTTTAATTATGAAAAAATGGCACCTAAGCGCGGTTCGGGGAATCGCCTTAGCCGTGGGATTTATGGGCCTGTTCTGGGCCGCAACCCCGGCTAGCGCCAATTCAATCAATACTTATATCAACAATCAGGGTTACGCCACACCGAAGATTACTACACAGATCTGGAGTGGCTTCCCTAAGAACAGCTACCGTTACGGCAAGCCTGAAGGGGTTGTGGTCCACGAAACCGCTAACCCCAAGTCCACGATCTACAACGAAATTGCCTACATGAAGAACAACTACCAAAATGCCTTTGTGCATACCTTCATCGATGCCGGTAATATCATTAACGTGGCCAATACCAAGTATCTCTGTTGGGGATCGGGTTACTATGGTAACCAACGCTACGTTCAGTTTGAGCAGGTCGAAGTTCACTCCAAGTCCGCATTCGCGAATGAATTGAACAAGTCCGCCTACTATACGGCCTACATTCTGAACAAGTATGGGTTAAAACCTAAGCGCAATACCACGGTTCTCTCCCACCACGATGTGTCGAACAACCTGGGCGGGACCGATCACACCGATCCAGACGGTTACTGGAAAGCCAATGCTAAGGCTTACTTTGGAACGACCTACACCATGGCCGACTTCATGAGCCTGGTGAACACCCAGTATGCCAAGATCACCGGTAACAGTAGCAATAGTGGCAACACAACGGATGATTCCAACCAACACACCTCGGCCAAGCCTAAGACGGTCAAGTACTACGCCGGAACCAATAACGAAACGGCTACCTTGGCGAACAACTACACCAACTGGACCGTCTATAACCACGTCAAGGGCACCGCTAAGGCCCGTAAGATTGGTTGGGGTAACCTGAGTGCCGACCACCGTGGTGCTAAGGTCTACGTCGACAGCAGAGGGGTTAAAAAAGGCGGTTGGAGTGGCACTTGGTATCGGATCCGCTTTGCCAAGCACTCCACCTACAAATACTGGGTCTGCAGTAACGTCTTAAACTTCCCGAAGGTCACCTATAAGGATGCCAATGGGACTAAGACGCTAAACACGACCACTAACTCAGCTCTGTACAACCACGTGCTCAATTCAGACTACCTGAGTACGGTCACGGCCCACACGCAAGACTTCCAAGCCGGCCAAACAATCAAGTTGAATAAGAAAGGTGTGAAGTCTTCGGACAATTCCACCTGGTATCGCGGAACCATTGGGAGTAAATCCTACTGGGTTAAATCCACGAGCCTGAAATAAAAATAAGACGTGATGAAATGGAGTTGGAATTTTTCCAACTCCATTTTGCCACCTAAGGAGCTTTCTAATGGGTAGAATTCAATTTTACGGTGCCGTCTCCCTCGATGGTTTTCTCGCAACCGAAGATGACCGTCTGGATTGGCTGACCGGTCTCACCGACCTCCCTGCCAACATCGGACAGGCAACGCTTAGTCAGATGACTAGTGCCATTCTGGGACGAGTCACCTATGACACCATCCAGGCTGACGTGACTGAAGGCCTCACACTGAATCCTTACAACACCGATATGCCAGGCTACGTCCTGACGCATCAGTCGCGTATCGACCAGGGCCCCATCCATTTCACGGCGACACCAGTTGTTGAATTAGCACAGCGGCTACAAACCAAAGGCAATGTTTGGATCGTCGGTGGCCAGCAAGTCCTGACGCCACTCCTCGCGGCCAATCTTGTAGATGACCTTTACCTCCAGGTTGCCCCAACCCTATTGGGACACGGCAAACGCCTCTTTGGCGAACTCGCCACACCCCAGACGTTTGAACTGACCGCCGTTCACCAATACGGGCCACTGGCCGAAATGGTCTATCGCCGACAAAATTAATGCCACCGATCCGTCCGAATATGGTAGGCTGGTAATAGTTAAAACTTTAAGGAGGCATTAGTCATGTGGTTGGCCTTACACTTCTGGACGTGGATTATCTTGACTATTCTTGTGATTCTCGGGCTCACACGTCATTCTGAAAAACGGGTCACGCAGTTCCTACTGATCGCACGGATTGCCTACTTGGTCATGATCATTAGTGGTGTCGTCCTCTCCATTCGGACGTTTGTGCACGCCCCGATTCTAATCAGTCTGAAGTTCATTCTGGGTATCGCCACCATCGCCCTCATCGAAATTAGTTTCGGGCGGAAGATGGAACGTGATACCCCCCATCTGATTTATTGGATCTTGGGCGTCGTTGCTCTGATCACGGTTGGCCTGGGACTCACCCTCGCTTTCAAATAAGACCCTGATAAGGTGTCGAGACGATTGTTCTCGGCACCTTTTTTTGAGATCTAAAAGAGGCATCCGGGTAGTTAACCTGGATGCCTCTAACTCTGACAATGCTTAGTCAGTTTGCCGTAGCTTTAACGCCATTTCCAACGTCCGGTCAACCAGAATCGATTGACTATCTGCCACCGGAATGGTGCGTTCTGGTTCACGTTCCTGAGCTAACGATAGCTCCGTGCATCCCAGAATCACAACATCGGCGTGTCGTTCCGTCACCATCTCATTGAGAATGTGATGGTACAGCTTAGCATCAACTTCATTGTTTTCCTTGATGTGATCATAGATCAGTGACATGGTTTCGTCCTCGATCGCCTGCGTTGGCAGTACGGGTTCGAGTCCAGCCGCTGCAACTTCATCCTCATAGACCTTATCCGTAATGGTCCCCTGCGTCCCGGTAATTCCGATGCGCTTGGCTTGCGGATAACGACGCTTAATCTCCTTAACCGTTTCACGAGGCATGTGTAGCAGTGGCACATCCGTCGCTGCCTGCAGGTCATCATAGAAGTAGTGCGCCGTGTTGCAAGGCAACGTAAAGAAAGCTGGCTTCAACTGACTCTGTTGTTGAATATCTTCAAGCAGACTGGGTAACGGATTGGGTTGATTGTGATCCAAAATATAATTTGTCCGATCCGGAACTGTCGCGTGGTTCACCAGAATATAATTCAAATACTCCTGATCGGCGTGCGCAGGCGTCCGTAGATTCAACTGATGAATATAGCTCTCGGTGGCCATGGTGCCCATGCCGCCAATAATCGTAAAGAATTTTTGCATGGTGAATTACCCCTTATTTTCTGCGAAGTATTTCTTAAAGTTAACCGTGTAATTGTGCTGCATCCACTGGATCAAGGCCCAGCGTTTCAGATTCATATCTTGGTCATAGTGATACGTGGTGCCATACTGACCGGCGGCAATCAACTTCAGGGCCCGATCCTTGTCGGCATTTTCCCGCGTGTACTGTTTGAAGACTTTCACCGGCACACCCAACCATAGCGCATGCTGACTCTCGTCCTTGTTACCGTACACCGTCGGGGCATCCTTCAGACTGTCCTTCACGTAGTCCTTAACCACCCAGTCAGCCAAGTTATAGCCGTTCAAGGTCACGAAGAAACTACTCCGGCCTTGACGCAGGTTGATTTCAAACAACTTGAAGCTGTGATCCCGGACATCATACTTCATATCGAAGTTCGCGTAACCGATAAACTCGATGGCTTCCAGGAACTTCTGGATGTTCTGGTAAATAGTTTCGTTGTATTCCGGAATGATCGCCACGTAATTACCGATGGCCGATGGGGCTGGGTCTTCCAACAATGGATGACCCAGACACATCATCTTTACCTTGTGATTCCGGTCAACGTAGGCATTGAGCACCCGCATGTTACTGTCATCTCCGGGAACAAAATCTTGGAGAATCAAGTCGGACGTATAGCCGTTGGCATAAACCTTCTGGACAATGTCTTTGAACTCTGCCGCTGACTGAATCCGAAAGGCCTTCTTACGGCCCTCAAAGTGAACGTCTAACCATTCCACACTATTGGCTGGCTTCAACGCGACCGGATAGTCGAAGGGTTGTTCGACCGGCTGGCCACTTGTGGCTTCCGCCTTGGTGATAATTCGCGTTGCGGGGTATGGTAAGCCATACTGATCGCAGACCTTGTAGAAGTTTTCTTTGTTATTCAGATGCCGCAGTTTGTCGTAATCAATGTATGGGCAGATGAAGACGTCTTCCAATTCTGCCTTGTGCTTACTGATTAACTCGGCATAGCCATCCCCACACCCGATTAAGATAACCGGCTCGGGATGATCGGCGTAACGTTCCTTTAATTTACGCATAGTTTCAATCCAAACGGGATCTTCATCGAATCCCGGAATTAATTCTAAATTCACAATCTTGGTGTAACGCGTCGGTGCCAATTGAATGCTGGCAAAGGCTTGAACGGGTTGATGGTACAGGTCATAAAATGAGCGTGCCATGCCGTAAACGTTAAAATCACTCCCCAAAAGAACTGGGGTAAACTTGACTTCCTTGGTTTCCATAACGGCTTAAAGTCCCTTCACAACGTTTAAATAATTGAGTTAAGTACTGGGTGGGGAGTCCCCCCACTCGTTTTTTTCTAGGTAAACGCAATCAAGGTTGTTAGCGGACGAGTCCAATAGCAACCTTGATCGTTATCGGCCGACCATTTCTGGGGCCGGATTCAGTTAGATTTGGGTCCGGTGCACGAGATCCACCGTCTTAGCCGTCGTGTCTTCTGGGAAGTACACTTCGTACCAGAGGATGAAGGTGTAGATCGTGAAGATCTTTTGCATGCTGGACTTACCGTTGATGTGTTCGTGAAGAATCTCCATCAAGGCATCCGTGTTAAAGAACTTGTGGGCCACGTCAGAGTTAAAGGCTTCAATGATCCGTGACTTGTAAGGTTCCGTCTTGATCCAGGTTGCAATTGGGGATGGGAAGCCCATCTTTTCCTTCTTTGCGACCCGTTCTGGTAATTCAGATTCGGCAGCGGTCCGCAGAGAAACCTTAGTTTCATCCGCATGAATCCGCGTCTTAACTGGCATGGTTGCGGCAAACTTCGCCACTTCCTTGTCCACCAATGGTGTCCGAACTTCCAGCGAGTTCGCCATACTCATACGGTCGGCCTTGTGTAAGATGTCATAAGGCAACCAAGTGTTGATGTCGAAGTACTGCATCTGGGTCATTTCGTCTAAGCCCTTAACGTCATCAAACAGGTGCTTGGTGTAAGCTCCGGCATCTTGGTTGAGGCTGGGATTCTTCAAGATCTTGTTGCGATCGTGATAGTCGAACACGTAGTTCACCCGGTAGTACCGTTCGCTCAGTGGTTGCGCTCCCCGAACTAAGAACCGGCGACCGTGGAACCGTGGCAGCTTTTCGGCAATCCCACCCATCATCTTGCGGATACCCTTAGGAACCCACTTCTGATAGCGTTCGAACGGAATGGCTTCGAGGTAGGTGTTGTACCCCCCGAAGAATTCATCGGCCCCTTCACCAGATAAAGCCACCTTCACGGACTGACGCGTCCCCTTAGACAGGTAGTAAAGTTGCATAGCTGATGGGTTAGACAATGGTTCATCCATGTAGTACATGATCGTTGGCAGAATGTCGAAGTAATCATCACCAGTCATGTAGAGTGGTGTGTTCTTCTGCTTGATTTCCTTGGCAAATTCCGTGGACCAGCTTAATTCACTGTATTTGGAATTCTTAAAACCTAAGGAGAAGGATTGGATCGGTTTTAACTTAGAGGCTTCATTCAACACGTAGGAAGAATCGATCCCACTAGACAGGAAGCTCCCAACTTCAACGTCGGCAATCATATGTGTCTTAACAGACTCGTCAACGATGCCACGAATCTTCTTGGCATCTTCTTCAACCGTTTGGGTGTTGTCGATGTGGTCGTAATTGAACTTGTAGTACCGGTGCGTTTCCGTTTCGCCGTTGGCTCGGTGAATGAAATACTGACCTGGTAAGACTTTATAGACGTTCTTGAACATGGTTTCCTTTGAAGGAATGAATTCAAAGCTCAGGTGAATTGGTAACAAGGCTTCGTTGAATTCCTTCTTAAAGTTAGGGTGTTCCAAAAATGCCTTGATTTCTGAGGCCCAGAGGAAGGTCTTGCCATCGTCGTAGTAGTACATCGGCTTGATACCGAAGTGGTCCCGCGCACCGAAGACTTCGTTCTTGGTCTTGTCGTAGATGGCAAAGGCATACATCCCACGCAGACGGTCCAACAGCTTAGGACCCCAAGCATCGTAACCGTGGATCAAGACTTCAGAGTCCACGTCCGTTTGGAATTCGTAACCGAGCTTTTGCAAATCGGCCCGAATTTCTTGGTAGTTATAGATTTCTCCATTAAAAGTTAAAACTTTGGTTTGGTCTCGGTTGTACATGGGTTGCTTCCCGTGAGCCAAGTCAATGATTGACAGGCGACGGAAACCCATGACGGCTTGGTCATCCTTAAAGTATGCCTCGTCGTCCGGCCCCCGGTGCTTAATCCGGTCTGCCATATCGTTAATCGTGGTAGACGGAACATCTTTTTGATTCACATAGCCAACGAATCCACACATGTGCGTATCCCCTTTTTCTCGTTAATAGTCAGTTTAATTTGAACGTTCATTAATATTTAATGAAACACAACACCCATTATTCTAGCAAATTTGATTCGTGAATACCATATTATTAAAGATTCTTAAGCTGATAGTAAACACTGCCATCATTCTGGGGCGAACTCGGCCAGTTGATCGACATCGATAATGCGCACCTGACGGCGGCCTACCGTCTCGATGGCCCCTTGTTTGGCTAGCTGGCGTAGCTTACGACTCATGGACTCGGGGGTCATGCCTAGGTAGGCTGCCAGATCCTGTTTACTCATCGGTAAATCTAACAGCTGTGCGCGGTGACCGCTAATCTCTAGCAGATAACCTGCCAATCGTGGCAGCGCATCCGGAATTGCCAGCAAAGTAGCCTGGCGTTCGGCCGTCTTCAATCGATCGGCCAAAGCCCCTAGTAATGCCATTGAGAGCGTAGGAAGCTCGGTAATCAGATCCGTTAAGGCTGCCCGCGAGATGGTACAGAGTTCAGTGGTTTTGGTTGCTTGCGCGTAGGAGGTATGAATTTCATCCGTAAACAACGCAATCTCCCCGATAAAGTCGCCGGGATTCAGGACGCGCAGGATTTGTTCACGGCCATCCTCGGCCAAATGATAGAGCCGAACCTGTCCGGTATTCACGATGTACAGCGTTCGAGAAAGGTCGCCAGTACTGAAGACGGCATCCCCTTTACCCGCATGAATCGGTCGAGTTACCTGAGCCACGGAGGTCAGCTGATCGTCCGCTAAGCCCTGAAAAATCGGCACTTGCGACACACATTCCAGTTCTCGTTCGATTGAATGTTGATGGTGTTGATGTCCTTGTTCCATGACCACATCTTCCTTTCTCATATCCTCTATTCTAGCAAACTCCCGGCCAAAACCGGTAAAGAAAGCCTTCCCACGTGGATTGTGCTATAGTGACCATAATGAAACCGTTAACTTATTGAGGAGGAATTTTTCATGTCCCGAATGCTACATCAAGCCTGTACCTCATTTTTAGCCGGTAAAAACGCCACGATCGATGGGAATCCCCTGATCGCCCGCAACGAAGATAACGGCGTGGCCATTTGGCCCAAGCGCGTCGTGGTCCACATGACTAACGAACCCCGTAATTTGAACTTTATCTCCAAAGGTAATGAGTTTAGAACGACCCTCCCCGAGAAGGCCTACCACTACAGCGCCGTCCCGGACACCGACCCCTCAGCTGGCTTCTACGAAGAAAGTGGAATCAATGCCAAGAATGTCGCCATGAGTGCCACCGAGTCCGCTTATGCCAATAGCCGCGTCTTAGGTGTCGATCCCTTAGTAGCCAATGGGATCGCCGAAGATGCCATGGTAACCGTGGTTCTGCCCTACATTGATTCGGCAAAGGCTGGGGTCCAACGACTGGGACACTTGGTCGAAACCAATGGTGCTGCGGAGAGTAATGGCATCCTCTTTGGCGACACCGATGAGGTCTGGTATATGGAAATTGTTAGTGGTCACCACTGGGTAGCCCAACGGATTCCCGACGACGCCTATGCCGTAGTTGCCAATCAACTGGCAATTCAGGACATTGATTTTGATCGCCCACAGGAATTCATGACCTCAACTAATATTCGGCAATTCGTCCAGAGTCACCATCTCAACCCTGACGGCAATCGATTCAACTCCCGTCATATTTTCGGGACGGCAACCGCCACAGACAGCCACTACAATACACCACGGGTCTGGTATGGGCACAAGCTCTTCACTCCCAGTGCTTTTGAAAACCCAACCGATCAGGAACTACCCTTCATTCAACACGCTGAAAAGAAGATCAGCCTGCCCGAAATCGCCAACTTTCTGGGATCCCATTATCAAGAGACCCCCTATGATCCCTTGGGTACGGGCACCGAAACGGAGCGGCATCAATTCAGAGCGGTGGGCCTTTCACGGACACAGAACTCCCACATTCTCCAACTCCGTCGCGATGTTGTCCCGATGTTAGCCGGCATCGTTTGGCAATGCTTCGGGAACCCCGCCTTCAATCCCTACGTGCCCTTCTACGCCCAAGGCGACCAGTTCGCCGCTGCGTATGCCGCCGACAACACGGACTATCAGAGCGAGAATCCCTACTGGGCTAGCAAGCTACTCGACGTACTCAGTGAAAGCCACTATCACGAAAATCGCCAGGTTATTGACAACTTCTTGGGATCGACTCAGGCCATGGGCTACCAACGCCTACAAGCAGGGGATGCCATTCCAACCCCCAATTCCGCTAGTCTCGGCAGTTTAAATGTTGACACGGCCGCCAAATATGCTGCCGCCATTCAGGCACAGGCCGGTAAATTAGTTCAAGCCAACGCCGCCCTTTCGGATCTGTCTTTTACCATGGATGCCAACCTGTAAATTGGTATCACTCAAAAGCCAAATGCGCTATAATGAATTTAAGCTAGCCCCGAAAGGAATGATTATGATGGATGAAATTGTACTTTTCAATCCCGGTGACTCCATTGGGAATTTTCACGATTATCACGAGGCCGTACAGACCGCGCAGATTTATCAAGAACGCCATACAGAATCCGGTCACGTGGTCGTTGTTAAGAGCGACAACGGTGCGCCGTCTTTCGATATTTTCTTAGCGGAGCAACAGCTGGATAATGGGCAAAAGAACCCGTCCACGAGCAAGCGTTACACAATCTCTAAGAAACTTTAGGGCGTCACGCAATTAGAAATTAACCCAGTCTGCACAAAAGGAGGTCGGCCATTTTGACGGACCTTCTTTTTTCTACGTGGAAATAAAAAATAGGAACCTCGATAAACGTTAATTTACCGAGATTCCTATTTTTTGTGAATCGTTCCAAATTGTTAACTGATGCCCCGAGCAGGATTCGAACCTGTACTTGATCACTCAAACAGCGACCTGAACGCTGCGCGTCTGCCAGTTCCGCCATCGGGGCAACTCAACAACAAGTAATATATTACACTATCCGTGAATAAATGTGAACCCTTTTATTCAGATTTATTTTTTCTGCGGGAATTTAACCGCGGTCCCATAACCATGAACCACTAAAAATTTCGGTGCCACACTCATCCGGACCACCTCTGTATTGAAGCGAACTTCGATTAAACCGTCTGCACCGGCTTCCTGAGCCTGCTTCATCAATTTCTGCTTAACCGCATCAAATAAATCGTCAAATAAAGAAAATTCATCAGGCTTCTCAGAACGCATCATCGCGTGTTGTGTCGCCGTCATAATCCCTTGAATCTCGTGAGCCCGGTTGAGGCCACCCGTTGTCATAAACATTGCACTTACCTCCTAAGTTCTTCTCGTCGTTGTCCCCATGCGAAGATAAGGGCCCCCAGGACTACCCCCAACGCATTAGTCAGGACATCATTAATATCGACCCATCGATCCAGGCCAACTAGATAATTACCAAGCGCTTGTCCAGCTTCTAACGTCACGCCAATTGCAAGGCCTACCACCAACCACTGGGGCCAACGACCACCAAAATTCCAACGCCACAGTATCCCTTGTGGCATCGTCATGACGATATTCAGCCAAAACGAAGCATCAATTCCCGCGGGCTGTAAGGGCCATAACACCCAGATGCCATTGGCCCAATGGAAAGTCTGAATATCTGCAACCTGAGACCCTAGCGTCACCGTAACGGGGGTCCAAGTCAGCGCTGCCAGGCCCCAACAACCCAACCACCACCAAAGTCGCGGCCAGTTACGCTGCCGCCCGGCTTTCAGTGTTAAACCCAGAAGAGCCAAGCTAACCAAAATGAATGGTAACCAACGCATCATTGGCATTCCCCCCCTTTATACCCTTAGTATACTGATTCTTCGGTCCATCGACAATGCTTATTATGAGCCATCCAGGCCCCAGCCAGCGATACTCCGCCCACCGCTATTTTAGGCACCTCGACTAAACCGTAACGGTTGAATTCAAGTCAAATCAGCACACCTTTGCCAGCAAAAACTCAGCAAATTCTAAGTTGTTAATTATCATTCTCATAAAATTTATCTTTTTATGACAACCTCTTCTGGTATACTAAAGCCAGTTAGCGACCCAATTCGATTGTTTTCTTGTCTAACCTCTAGGTGGGCAAAAAAATCAATTCATCAATAATCATTGCACTCACCAGTCTACATGCTATATAATCGTTTTGACGTGAGGTTGACGATCTCCAGTGGGTTAACGGTCACGCCGTCACCCAACTGGCTGTCAGCAAGGTTAGTTCCTTGCTAATAACAATTTAATTGTATACAATATTCTGAAAGTATTTGAAAGGAGGCCTGTGCCATGCCAAAGGTTCCGCCAGTCTTACTCGACCAGCAACTTTGCTTCTCGATCTATTCCGCTAGCAAGAAGTTTAATCACTTCTACCAGAGTGCCCTTGCCCCATTCAGCCTGACCTACCCGCAATACATTGCGATGTTGGTTTTGTGGGAGGACGCCCCCCTGACCGTTCACCAGCTTGGTGAACGCTTAGAGCTTGATAGTGGTACCTTAACGCCACTGCTAAAACGGCTCGAAAAACAAGGTTGGGTCAGTCGCGTTCGTAGCCAAACCGATGAACGCCAGGTGTTAATTCACTTAACCGAAATGGCTACAGCCAAACGTGAAGAAGTCTATTCTCGAATCGGCCAATGCCAAACCTTGTTAGGAATGTCCGACGAGGAGATCGACGAGACGATGGCTGAATTGGCCACCGTCAAGTCCCAGTTAGATAACGTCAGTCGCCAACGACTGATTACCAAGAACATCGATAACTAAAGAACGTGCATCCAAGTTTGGAAACACTAAAGGGTCTGGGATTTCCCCAGACCCTTTTTTTAATGAATGGTGGTCACCATGGCCAACATGGCAATTAAATTATTAAAACCATGCATAAAGATCGTTGTTTGCAGCTTACCTGTCTTACGGTAAACGTACGCGAAGGTCCCACCCATGATGGCATAAATGAGCCAACTGATCGGATTGTCACTTTGATGAACTAACGAGAAGACCACACCACTCACGATAATCGGTAACCAAAAGTGGTCCTTAGAAAAACAACCACTCATTAAAATCCCGCGAAAAGTTAACTCCTCCAGAACCGGTGACGCCAACACGGCCGTCAGACTTAACATGATTAATGACAGCGGACTCTTTCCCAGAATTGTAGCAATTAAGTCATTATTTTTGGTCCCAGTTTCCTTAAAAATCACGATGTTCGCAACGTTTAGGCTCATTTCAACCACCATCATAAAGACGTAGCCTTTCACCATGAGGCCCCAGTCAGAGCCGGTTAAACGTTGCCATTTTCCCGGGACCATCCCCCGATAAATCCACAGACCAATGCCAATTGCCACGGTGAACCCAGCCACGTAGATGACCGCCCAAATGGCCTGCTGCCAGGTTGCCCCACGACTCAAGAAGGCCAAGGGTATCTGAACAATCGTGACGAGAATTAACATAACCACGAACCAACCGATGTTTTTTAAGCTTTTTAACTGTTTAAAGTTCACAATATCCGTCCTTTGTTGGCTCGCTTAACTAACCGTGGAACAGCCCGTAGAATCCCACGATCCGTTACTTCCGATTAGTCAGCAAAACCCAATTTTCTTGTTATTAATATTTTAATGGCATTTTTTCTCATTATGCGGTACTATATGGTTGCGGGCAAGTTTGAACTAAACTTCAGCTTGCGCGTGAGGCTTCTGTCCTCATTCAACAGACAGATTTCATTTTACTCCCCCAAAGTAGATGAAATTTTTACAACATAATCCCCCAATTATGTTGTAACCTTACTCTTTGGCCATTGCGACTTATCGTAATGGCTTTTTTTGTGTCGTTTTTTCTTCTGGCTCTTCTTGCTGCTTCGACGGTCGCTGGAGAATCGGTGCGATGACCGACCAGCGTTTAAAGAGAATCCGACAATCCCAGTCGTAGTCAAGGTAAAACCAACCAGACTCACGGCGGCCTGCGCCCAAGCCCCGGAAACCCAGTGCGTAGCAATCCACACTGTAGCCAGGATAATGACCACAGTTAACCCCACAATTAGACTCACTGTTCGAATGAATTTTGCCACGTCATCACTTCCTCTCAACTGTCATTGGTCAAATCTTACCACGTTTTCGACCCGTCTCACAATCTGTTTTCACTGGCACCATCAGCCTGACCGTTCAGCGAGCACTCGACGAAAAAGTGCAATCGTTTGCATTTGCGTGATACCGGCATTTATAATAATACTTATTTTGCGTCAATAGAGGGTGATTAATTGCTAATTAACAGGGGGTAGCCTAAGATTAATAGTGAATGATTGTGCAAATAATTATATAGAAAGGAAGACGATTGGGTTTGAAAATTATTACGTTACACGTTTCAGATGACGCCCTTCAGGTCAGCTATGCCCCTGCTGGAAAGCCGGCGGCCCAACGCGAGTTCACTATCGCTTACAATACGGACCAAAGTATCGGTGAAAACCTTGAAAATTTGCGGGTACGCTTAGTGGGTCTCGACGTGGATGCCGCAGTGGTCGATAACGCCCTGAGTTATCCCTTCTCCGACACCGTCGTCGGGATTAACCACCAACGAATTGATATTGGTTTAGCAATTACCAACATGCTCAACATCCCCGTAGTCAGCAGCCAAGCGATTGCCGACCAAGGACTAGAAGATGCCCTGGCTAGCAAGCGCGAATACCTCAGTTGGCACCTGGATTACTATGGACAGTACGCTGGTAAACGAAACTACGGGCAAGAGGCCATGTTAACTGTGGGCAACGGCTTCTTTGGCCTGCGCGGAGCCTATACCGAAGCTCACGCCGATGCCGACAACTATCCCGGCATGTACACAGCAGGTCTGTATGACCAACTGACAACTAATATTAACGGTCGCCAGGTCGTTAATGAAGATCTGGTCAACCTGCCAAACGCCCAAGCCTTAACGTTTGGGGTGGATCATCAAAATCCATTTCAGATTCGGAACAGTGATATTCAAGACATCTATCGTAGTCTGGATCTTCACACGGGAGCGTTGACCACAACCATGCTGGTTCAACTCTCCACCGGCCATACGTTGCAGATCAAGACAACCAAGCTTGCCAATATGACTGACTGGCACCGAATGGCTATTCGTTACAGCGTCACACCCCTTAACTTCTCCGGGTCCCTTCAGATTTATTCTGAAATCGACGGGAGCGTTGTCAACGGTAACGTCGAACGGTATCGGGCTTTCAATCAACGTCATATCCAGGTAACCGGCACCAGTCGCCAACCCGACACGATTTTCTTAGAGGGTCAGACCCAGTCGTCGAAAGTTCCCTTTATCTTCGGATCACGGTTAACTGGTCCTGGCGAGGCCTTGGATGCCCCCATTGACATCCGCCCTCATGCTGAACAGCACATTCAACAGATGCGCTCGGTTGCGGTTCAACCCAACCAGACTTATACCTTCGAGAAAAATGTGGTCTTCTTCACTGGCCGCGAAACAACCAGTCCCCTGGATCAAGCGGCTGCGACAGAGATTAACGCCGCCACCTTTGCCGACACCCTCACCAGCAATACCCATTATTGGGAGAAACGTTGGCAAGGTGCGGATATCCAAATCACTGGCGATATCACCGCGCAAAAATTAACGCGCGTCAACTTATACCACCTCTTCTCAGCCACCCAAGCCATTGCCTCAGGTAAAATTGATGCCTCCGTCAATGCACGGGGGCTCGACGGGGAAGCCTACCGGGGACACGTCTTCTGGGACGAAATGTTCGATCTTCCCGTCTACGCCTTACACGACCCCGAGCTGGCAAAACAGCTTCTCATGTACCGTTACCGCCGCCTAGATGCCGCCAAAAAGAATGCTCAGGCTGATGGTGACGACGGGGCCATGTATCCTTGGCAATCCGGCGAGTTCGGTGACGAACAATCGCAAGTCGTCCACCTGAACCCCCTGACGAATTCCTGGGATCCCGACTACTCCTCGCTTCAGCGGCATGTTTCCTTGGCCGTGGCTTACAACGTCATTATGTATACCCACATCACAGGCGATCACAGCTTCATGACCGCGTATGGTTTAGAGATGTTGAGTGAAATTTCCAAGTTCTGGCTCAGCCGGGCCAAATTGAATTCACAGACCCATCGTTACACGATTGATCGCGTCATGGGACCAGATGAATTCCACGAAAATTATCCGAATGCCGACAGTACCGGGCTGGCTGACAATGCTTATACCAACCTCATGGTCACCTGGCTCTTCAACCAGGTTCGCACCTTACGTCACGAACTACCCGCTAAAGCGGTCGCTGCTACTGACCGCAAGACCGGCTGGACGGCCCAAACAACCGACCAGTTAAAAGACGTCAGTCACCACCTGCGACTCGACATCAGTTCGGCGGGAATCATCGGACAATTTGCCGGCTACTTCAAGCTTCCCCGACTGGACTTCACCAAATATCAGAAGAAGTACGGCGACATCTCCCGGATGGACCGGATCTTGAAGGCCGAGGGAAAGACGCCCGACGCCTACCAAGTCGCCAAACAAGCTGATGCCTTAATGGCATTCTACAGCCTCGATGAACAACAGGTCTTCGGTCTCTTGGACCAACTGGGTTATCACCTGCCAAAAGGCGCTTTCGACAAGAACCTCCAGTTCTACCTCGACCGAACAACCCATGGTTCCACGCTCTCTCGTGTCGTCTACGCTGTTTTAACAGCAATGGCGGGTAACATGGACCAGTCGTGGAAACTCTTCTCACAGGCCCTTCTATCGGACTATTACGACATCCAAGGTGGAACCACTGCCGAAGGAATTCACCTAGGCGTCATGGGAGCCGTCACCCTCATGACCACCCGACACTATGCAGGGGTGGATATCTTAGCCCCTAAATTGTCGGTTAACCCCCACTTGCCGGCTACCTGGCAACGGTTGGACTTCGCCCAACTCATTCGGGGCATCCGGTATCACTTCACGATTGACCACCAGCACGTTCAGGTCACCGCAGATAAAGCAGCCGACTTAACAATTGGTGATCAGACCATAACGTTAAAACCAAACCAAACACAAACTATTTCATATTAAGGAGTTTTCAATGATGACTAAATTTGCGGATATTAAGGGTTTTGTCTTTGACTTAGACGGTGTCATTACGGACACCTCCGTCTTACATGGTAATGCCTGGCACCAACTCGCCGATTCGCTCGGTGTGAGCTGGAATGAAGACCTTGCCAACGGGCTCAAGGGAATCAGTCGCATGGACTCTCTTGAAATGATTCTGAAGTCTGGCCATAAGGAAAATGACTACACCCAAGACCAGAAGGTGGCCCTAGCTACTCAGAAGAACGACAATTATGTGGCCGAGGTGAACAAGATGACCCCCGCCAACATTTTGCCAGGAATGAAGGCCTTCCTGGATGACCTACGGGATAAGGGCTACCGGCTCTCACTAGCCTCGGCCTCCAAGAACGCTCCCCGTGTCCTCGACAAGCTGCAATTGGCCGACTACTTTCCCAAGATCGTTGACCCAGCCAGCCTAACCCATGGTAAGCCAGATCCCGAAATCTACACCAAGGGTGCGCAGGTACTCAACCTTGATCCGGCGCAGTGCATTGGGGTCGAAGATGCCGCTGCCGGTGTGCAAGCGATCAATGCTGCCGGAGAAGTTTCACTCGGCATCGGGGATGCCCACGAATTGGCAGCCGCCGACATGGTCTTTGCCAACACGGCCAGTGTCACTCTCGCTAACATTGCTCAAAAATTAAATTAATTCTCATTACCACAAAAACGGTGTCACTACTTGAAAAAAGTAATGACACCGTTTTAATCTGAAAAATTTATTGAATCAAACCAAAGTGCCGTAACCCTTTGACGATTCCGTCATCCATGTTAGTGGCTGTCACATAAGTTGCCTTGTGCTTGGCTTGAAAGACTCCGTTGCCCATGGAGACTGACACGTCGACCTCATCAAACATTTGGAGATCATTCAAGCCATCCCCAAAGGCATAGGTCTTCACGTCCTGCAATCCGGCCTCTTTCAAGAAGGTCCGAATCCCAGTCTGCTTGCTAATCCCGGTTGCCATCGTGTCCAGTGCCCGGGGATTGTTCCGAACAAAGGATAACTCACCGGCAAACTTTTCCCGGTATGGCGCCTCGTTATCACGATTGAATACGTTCAGAAAGTTAATCTCCTGAGTCTGATACCAGGTCGGATCAACCTGCGCATCCAGTCGTAACAACTTGAAATTATCTTTGGTATCCTGGTTAGCCTGACTCAGTCGAAACCCACGATTGTTGAAATAGCCTAAGGGGTCGCCCTGTTCATTCGCAAAAGCGGTAATCGCTGCGAGTTCCTTCTGTGGAATCACCGCGGCCGTGAGTCGCTTACCCTGATACTGGACGTAACTCCCATTAGCACTGACCACAGCGTCGATGTTCGTGGCGTCGAGCACATATTGAATTTCAAAAATGTTTCTTCCAGTGGCAATAACTGGTAGAATATGATGTTGTTGCATTTCGTGAATGGCGGCGATACTTGTCGGTAAAACATTCTTGTTGTCGTCAAATAACGTACCATCCAAATCAAAAAAGACGATTGCTTGATACATCTCGTTCAACCTCCTAATCCACTTATACCAACGAGTCTATTATACAACAATGACCAAAGTTCATGAAATGGCGAAAAAATATCTGTCAAGCAAATGTAGTAGCCAACTTTTTATGGTACACTATATCTTGTATATTTGATAAAAGAGGGGCTATCATGGTGATAATTACAGCTGGAATGATTGGCGTCGGCAAGACGACTCTTACTGGAAAGATTGCATCACACTTGGACACAAAGGCATTTTTCGAACCGGTTGGTGACAACCCGGTTCTACCACTATATTATGCAGATCCCAAACAATATGGTTTCTTATTGCAAATTTACTTCCTCAACAAACGTTTTAGTATGATCAAGCGAGCGTTGGCGGACGACAATAACGTTCTGGACCGTTCGATCTATGAAGATGCCCTCTTCACGCGTGAAAATAACGCCGAAGGGAACATCACGGATACTGAGTTGGAAGTTTACTTAAACCTGCTCGACAACATGATGAACGAATTGAGCGCACTGCCAAAGAAGGCCCCAGACTTATTAGTCTATGCGGATGCCGACTTCGACACCATTCTTCACCGGATCAAGAAGCGTGGCCGCGATTACGAACAATTCGACGACAACCCTGACTTGGAAGCCTACTACAAGAAGATGTGGACGGCTTATCAAGGCTGGTACGCTGACTACGACTTGAGTCCAAAGGTGCGGATCGACTTACAGAAGTACGATCTAGACGTTCCTGGCAACACGGACCTGGTTCTCCAACAAATTGATGACGCCTTAAAAGCGATTCGGACGGACGCAACGGTCTAGTTCGACGATTAACGCCGCAAACCTACGATGGGTTTGCGGCGTTTTCATTTGCGCGCCATAACAACAAAAAGGAGGCACACCTTAGGCATCCCTCCTCTTGTCACATTCTATTTAATGATCCGCCGTTTCGGATGGTAACAAAATGATTTGGCTATCACCGTCATCATAGGCTAGAACAGTCTCTGGTAACTGTGGCGCATAGGTGAAATCAGTGTCGAATCCGGCACTGACGGCCCCGCGCTTGTCGTCCGTTTGAACATACTCAAACGTCGTCATCCCCTGATTATTGTGAAGCTTAAACGTCAGCAGATTCGCTAACGGAAAGAGACCCTGGAGGTCATTGTCAATGATATCCCAGACGGCGTCGATCATGTCGCCGGGTAGGACCGCAACGGTACCATAACTGGCGTAACGTGCATGATTACTTTCAAACATTTTCTTCGCCTCCACTCTCGATCGTTTAAAACTATTATACCGTAACTATTTTCAAAACGGGAATAATTACCCCTTGTCGTCGGTCAGGTGCTGCGTCTCACGCCGGTCAAAGAAGTTGACCGCAAACGAGATGACAATCAGAATCACACCGGCAATAAAGATGGCGTGCAGACCCTGATACAAGATACCACGTAGGGTTGGTAAGACATTGGCTGGCAAGCTCAACGCCGTTTGCGGGTTGATGAGCTTGTTCATCATCGCCATACTCGTCCCATGATGGCTGACCACACCGCGCGTCATGGCAAGGTTCATGATAATCCCTAAGATAGAAACCATCATGGTCTGCCCCAGTGTCCGTGACAACGTATTGAATGAAGTTGCAACCCCAACCTCATCGACTGCGACTTGGCTTTGAACCGTCACCGTAGTCGTGGTAATGGTAATCCCAAATCCAGTTCCACAGATCCCAGCGATGACGAAGAAGCACCAGAATGGCGTACTAGCGGGCAATAATGCCATGGTTATGGCCCCAATCATCACCAGTGTCAAACTGATATTCACGATTTGATAAGGTGACCGACTCAGCAGTAATTTACCGGCAATAAACGACCCAACAATCCACATCAGAGAACTGGGTGTAATCGCAAACCCAGCTTCGGAAGCCTTTAGTCCCAGAAGACCCTGCGTCCAAGTGGGTAAGTAGACCTCAAAACCCATAATAAACCCACTCAGTAATGCGGCGATTAAATTTTGCACGACAAACGTCCGGTTTGCAAACAAAGATAACGGAATCAATGGATCGGCAGTCCGTTTCTCTTGGCGAAGGAAAGCCCAGAAGGTCCCGATAGAAATCAGGAATCCCAGGACGACGAACAACACATTGAGTTGCCCCTCCCCTAACAGTTGGAAAGTCAGCATCAAGGCCAACAGACCGAGTGACAACCAGAAACAACCGGCCCAGTCCATCGTGAATTTCTTTCGTTCCGTGCGTTCTTGTAGATAGAACCAAATCAGTCCCATGGTCACAATCCCAATGGGAATGTTAATGAAGAAGATCCAGTGCCAGCTGAGGTGGTCAACGATGAAGCCCCCTAACAATGGGGCAACAACGGCGGCAATCCCCCAAGCGGACCCGTTAAGCCCCATGACCCGAGCTCGTTGTTCCACCGGATAGATATCGGCGAGAATTGTGAAGGACACGGGCATAATAGCTCCGGCTCCAATTCCTTGTAGCGCCCGCCAAGCAATCAGCGTCTCCATACTGTGCGACATTCCCGAGAGAGTCGACCCCACAACGAAGACGAAGAGTCCGACGAGAAAGACCAGCTTACGGCCAACAGTATCGGCGAGCTTACCGTAGATGGGTGTGGCAATAGCACTCGTCAATAAGAAGATCGAGAAGACCCAGTTCATGAGGGCCACCCCTTGTAGATCGCCAACGATAGTGGGCATGGCGGTTGAGACGATGGTTCCTTCGATAGCAGACATGAAGGTGGCGACGAAGACAGCCCCCGTCACGACCTTGACACTAGTTTGTTTCTTTACCATAATTTCCTCCTACCGTTGGGCCCCACCACACAACGAAACTGAGTAGCCAATTGCGCTACTTCCCAAGTCTGTATTAAAACAGTAATACCTTATATTATCAAGGGTGAGCGCCTAAATTTCAACCCCCAACCCAAAAATCCCGCCACCAAGAGATTCCTGGTAGCGAGATTTCTATCATTACCTGCGCTTATTTGCAGGCAGCCTTCAATGCCTCTACCTTGTCGAGATGTTCCCAAGGTAAATCCACATCAGTCCGGCCAAAGTGACCGTAAGCTGCTGTTTGCTTGTAAATTGGACGCTTCAGATCCAGCATCTCAATGATCCCGGCTGGACGTAAATCAAAGATCGCACGCACGGCTTCCGCCAGCTTACTTTCCTTGACCACACCCGTCCCGAACGTATTGATCGAAACGGAAACGGGTTCCGCAACCCCAATCGCATAGGCAATCTGAACTTCACATTCGCTGGCTAATTTGGCAGCCACAATGTTCTTGGCAATGTAACGCGCGGCGTAACTAGCCGAACGGTCCACCTTGGTGGCGTCCTTCCCGGAGAAGGCCCCCCCACCATGGTGAGCGGCACCACCATAGGTATCCACGATAATCTTCCGACCCGTCAATCCGGCATCCCCTTGAGGACCCCCGATTACGAAGCGGCCAGTCGGGTTAATGAAGTACTTGGTCTTGTCATCCAACAACTTAGCTGGAATGACTTCCTTAACCACCTGGTCGATGACGTCTTGGCGAATCTGGTCCAACGTGACGTCAGGGTCATGTTGCGTACTCAAGACAACCGTATCGACACGCATTGGCTTGCCCTCATCATCGTATTCAACGGTAACTTCTGCCTTGGCATCGGGACGGAGGTAATCAATAACGCCGTTCTTCCGCAGACTGGCAATGCGTTGCATTAAAGCATGACTCAACATGATTGGGAGTGGCATGAGCTCTGGGGTCTCATCAACGGCATACCCAAACATCAAGCCTTGGTCGCCGGCACCAATCTTGTCTAACGGATCGCCGTCACCCTTCCGCGTTTCCAGGGAGTCATCGACCCCTTGGGCAATGTCGGGTGATTGCTCGTCGATGGCGACCAACACGGCACAGTTATCACCATCAAAGCCATATTGACCGTCGGTGTAACCAATGTCTTTAATCGTTTGACGAACCACTTTTTGAATGTCCACGTAAGCCTTCGTTGAGATTTCCCCAAAGACCAGGACCAACCCGGTCGTCACAGAGGTCTCACAGGCTACCCGTGAGTCTGGATCTTGTTCCAACAGCGCATCGAGAATGGCATCACTGATCTGGTCAGCAATTTTATCTGGATGGCCTTCCGAAACGGATTCGGACGTAAATAAATGTCTTTCTTGCAATGGATATTCCCCCTAGATAGTGTTGACGCAAGTTGACCGATAATCTCGCGCCAGTCGGTTACAAGGCAGCTTCACAAGAATCGTGAATCCTATCGGGAATTGACTCATAACTCAAGTATTCTAACATAAATTCCCGGACCTTAAAAGAAACCTACCCATTATATGAAAGAATGATTGACCCCGCGCGCAACAATTACTAAGATTAAAGACAAATACTATAATTCGTCGAATGGAGCGATCCCATGACTAAATTCATGGCCCTTTTAAAAAACAGAACGGTTCAGCAATTATTTATCTACACCGTCTTTCAAAACATTCTTTGGTGGGTCGCCGGATCGACGGCGGCCACAGGCACGCCCCTACCTACCCTGGTTAAATTCTACCTATTAGTTTATGGAGGATTCTTGGCAGCTGGAAGCTTTCTGATCCTCAACCGTCACTTTCAATCGGCGATCGGCCCCATCCTTGTCGTGGCGGCCGCAACCATGGGCTTCTTAGCGGCACCAGATAACCGGCTCATTCAGCTCTTTGCGCTTCTGATCTGCATTTTCCTGGTTCTGGTCTGCGTCCCTCAGTTGGGACTCCAGTCCGTGTACGGCTTAATTGTTTTCAGTGCGCTCAGTGGTTGTGGGGTACCGGTCATCCTGTTCTACCTTAGAAATCACTACCTCGCTTGGCAATTCATGCTTCCCCTCTTACCGATTATCTTCAGTTACCTGGCCTTCTACGAATTTCACTTCATTCCCCAGGCCTGGGATTGGCGGTTGACCCTAATTACACCGGCACTCCTGATCGTGACAATACTTATCACCCAGGCTTTTTCCTGGCAGATTGCCATTGCCAGCCTGCTGGTCGCCGGTTATGGGTGGCTCCAGCGTCGCATCAATGTTCGCTACCGCCTAGTCACCACCAGCGTCGTGCAACTCATCTTGGGACTGCTAGTGCTTGATTAATCTGGTGATATAAACTTAAAGTTTCGCTAAACTCCCGGCAATTCTTAAATCCGATGATTTGGCTGTGTTAGAATGAGCCCATCAAGCAATGGAGGAATTCAAATATGCCCGAAATCAGAGTGATCGGCGATATTCTTAGCGGAAAGTTTCGGCCCACCCTCACTGGTAATCCAATCGTTGATGCAGCGCTCATCAATCGATTTTGTCAAAGTCTCATCACCGCGCTCGCACTCACTCCAAATTCCGTACAAGCGGAACATCACTGGAACCTCACTATCGATCCCACCAAAGTCTATGTGATTGATTCGCAAATTTTAGCAGCTAGCGGCCATCAAAACCGATTGGCCAACGTCATTCCAGTTAGCCACGCTGAGCTCTTACACGGCCAAATAGGCGCCACTCAGGAGCAGCTCGTTGCCGTGTTGTCCGCTCAGTCGTCACCTAATTAATAAAAACCAACCCCGCGATGTGGTTGGTTTTTTTGTTGTCATTTACGTAAAATCCTGAATACCGACCAAGCCTGCTTGCAACCACGGAGTGGCCTCATCCAATCGTTGTTGGAGCGACATGAGGCCATCGATCAGCGCCACTTCCTTGCCCGCAATATAGAACTGCGTCTTGACGCGATAGAGACGGCCCTGTTCAATATCAAACTTTCGTCGCAATTTGAATCCATACAATTCATAGGTCAACGTCTCAACGGCTGTCCCCTTACTCACAGTGACGAGATCTGCTTCACTTAACTCACTAATCGGAAAACTATGCTTTTGGTGGCTCTCCCGATCCCAGAGCTCGATTCGATAATGCGCTTCGGCCATGCGAACGAGGAAATTCCCCAATGAACAAAAGAATTGTCGCCGAAAATGAACCAAGTCATTCACATCACGATAAAACAAGTGTTTCAGTCGATGATCATCGACGCCCATACCCAAGAGATCTTCGAGATGATGTTTCATGTCCAAGTAACTGTCGTGGGAAACCAAGAATTCCGCAATCTGATCACGCTGACTGCGAGTCAAAGGTTCCATCATTGCTTCTTTAGAAACGTGTCGGCACTTTGTAGAAGTTGGCGTCACATTTTCTTTGTCGGACATTAAAGTCTCCTTATTGGTAGCCCTTGTTGGCTATCCAAGGGTACCTTAACACGTTAGCGATCAAATACATAGCCCATATTATTTATAAGGCACGTGGTATAGGTCGGTCGGCTTTGCATGGTCAACCAAGAACATACAACCTTTCTTGGGTATGGTCAGGAATACCCGCATAATCAGCCACTTATTGTCTGTTTATACATCATTTAATATTTATAAATAAATATTATCTCACCGGTACTTTTTTAAAAAGCCATCCGCATATACTTTCCTTACCAAGGCGCGTATATTGGAAAGTAACACCAGAGGAGGAACCATTATGTCAGAAATTTTAGTTACTACCACCGAAAAGATTCCCGGCCAAGACTACGAAGTTCTAGGCGAAGTCTTCGGTTTGACCACCCAATCCAAGAACGTTTTGCGAAATATTGGCGCCTCACTCAAGAACGTTGTGGGTGGCGAGATCAAAGATTATACAAAAATGCTGAACGAGTCTCGTGAAATTGCCATTGAACGTTTGCGGCAGAATGCCGTCACTATGGGGGCAGATGCCGTCGTAATGATGCGTTTTGATTCCGGTTCCATTGGGACAGATATGCAATCCGTAGCAGCATACGGAACTGCCGTTAAGTTTCGGTAATTACCACAACATTCAACTTGTGTAACGTTGTAAACGTTCGTCGCTTATCATCTGATTAGATCGTCAACAGCATAAAAGAGTCACATGAATCATCCAAATTTGGATAACTCATGTGGCTCTTTTTTTGATCTTTATCGACTTTTCCATCGCTTTTCACGGAATTATCTGTATAGCCAGAAAGCTTGATGTGTAACCATTTGAACGACTTTTTTGTCATGTTTTTGTCATTTATATCTACATCCGGATTATTGTCCCCTGGAAACTATCCATACTCACTAATATGTCTCACCAACTGATCCACTACTCGCTTTATACTAACCATAGTCAATAAGATAGCAAACAACTTAAAAGTGATTATTCGGAATTTAATGGATTAAAAGAAAGCAGGTTATCAACATGTTAAAGAAAATTGTTAAATGGACAGTCTTAGTAATTGCAACCATCGTCTTGACGTTCACTAGTCTTACCGGTTCCATCCTCGCATCCGCAAAGACACCTTCTTGGGGTCACTGGGATGACACCACCATTACTTACAAGACTAAGAACACTTCTTCCTATTACAAGAGCATTTGGAAAAACGCCGTTAAGCGTTGGAACAAAGTCGGCGTCGTTCAGTTAAGAGCTGCCAAGTCTGGCGAAAAGGCTGACATCACCTTAACCTCTTCCAAGTCGCTGAGCACTAAGAGCGGCAAGCTGGCTGGTTACACCAACTACTCTTACTTAAAGAAGAGTGACAACAACAACGAAATCGTTTCCGCTAAGTCTACGCTTAACCGGAGCTTGTTATCCAAGTACAAGTACTCCAAGAACCAACGGACTAACGTGGCTACTCACGAAATTGGTCACGCCATTGGCTTAAGCCACTCCAAGAGTGAAGACAGCGTGATGTATGCTTCCGACCGTTACGCTTCAATCGACCACCAAGACAAGGTTGGTTTACAAGTAGCTTACGAAGACTAATCACTTTAAAACAATTTTCTAACAAAACCTGCAAAAACGCCTAGCCAGTCCAGCTAGGCGTTTTTAATTGTCTAAATTTTGATAACCATGGTAGGTAGACTAGCTCTGTTCTCCTCTCGACTCGTTGTAACGGCGCTCCTAGTCCCGGAGTGAACAACTAGCCTCTATTGGTAACACCAGTCTTAGATGGCCCCCAGGCCGTTCTATTGGGGCGCTTCTCAACATGACAGCAGACATCGCTATCATCGTCATGATAACCGCGTTCCACTGTATGACTAGGTTCACCAGGTTCTCTAAGGGTGCACTCACAAAGGCCTTAGAACGACGTTACTGTCTACAAGCGGGTTACGGCGTGTCGAACACTGTCTCAGAATACGCCTCCGAAAACCGTTTAGACTCATTACTAGTAGAGATCTCTTTAATAACTGGTGCCTCCCCTACCTCTCCGGTATAAGGGTGGTCCTCTAGCAAGAACTGTGACCTCATTGCGCCCCACCCATGCTTGTGACGCCCAAATAAGTTAAGCTCTTACCTGGCTGGACCTATTGCTAATCAACTATCCGAAAATAGACACCCTGATGACCTAGCTCACGTGACCCTACAAAGGCTGGTTAGCCATCACTGGCATAATTCCGTATAGGTGTGTCGCTTACCCCTGACAAGCTACCTAACGTGCATCTGTACCATCTTATCAGTGGCCGGGTGAGTTCTCTCAACACCTTATATTCGTCGCCAGAGAACACCTGCTAGCCAGCACGTCCCCCTTAGCTAGTCTTTGGGAGTGCCTCGTAGTCTTTGCTAGCATCGCCGACAAGTGGACACAACCCTCTTCATTAGGGGGTGTCAAAGGAGCATGAGTCCACGTACGACTCAAAATTTATAGGACCTAACAAAAAGGTCTCAATCACTGACAAATCAGTAATTGAGACCTTTTAAGAATATTCCGTGTATTACTTGTGATACCGGAGGTGGGGTTTTAATTAGACGTACCAGCCTTGATATAACAGCATTCTATTTTTAAATGGGTGATTTTTGGGAGCAATTTTCTTCAAAAAATATAATCTATACTAGAATATATAATCATAGGTCGGTAGGCTAAACCCCAATTGGTCATCTGAAATACCCCTTATATAATGGAAGAATTTTTATTACAACAACGACAAAACGGCGTAACCCAATTGAGGGCTACGCCGTTTTGCCAATTCATGCGGTGACCGTCCCCTACAATGACGACCACATCCAGAGTACATGATTTTACTGTTACATCAACCGAACACGCATTCTTTTTCGAAATAAATTCATTTAACACTTGATAGTGTACACTTTTTGGTGTAATATAATAGATGTAGGGAGGTGATAGAAGTTGTGGGACAAAATAATAAGCCTACTAACATCAATCTTCTCGTTAGTAAGCTCCATCATTGCTCTTGTGACAGTCCTGGCGGGTAGGCACAAGAAGCAACATAGTAAGGATAAGCGAGTGGGAACACCCGCTTATTCCTTATACTCTAATTATAGAGCAGAAAGGATATGAATGACAATGAGTATTGTCGCGTTAATCGTTTCAATCATCGCATTGATTGTCAGTATTGTTTCATTCGTGATTGGACGCCATGACTAAACACATTAATTTAAATGATCCCGAAATTATGACCGCTAAGGATGCTGCACTTCGTTGGGGGAAAGCACCGGATTACGTTCGTCAGGTTCTCCGAAGTAACCCCTCCCGTTTCCCGGAAGGAACAGTAAAGCTATTCGGGCGCCAGCTAATTGTAACGCGTGAAGGTATGGAAACTGTAACCGGTCACGAAGAGACGAAAAGCTAATCCTATAACAATATACCGAACATATTATCGCTTTATATTCGAACGCATATTCTATATATATTAATTTCCATAGATATTATAGTTATGTCGTGACAAATAAAAAAAGACTATGTATACTGGTCTTAGCGAGTACCAGTACACATAATCTTTGAGTAAGCCAGTTGTTATTAATTTAACTGCTGGCTTTTAATATGTTTCGGAGATAATTTCAAGCACAGAATCTAAAAACTCTTGAGGACAATGCTCAACAAGCCGGTGCTTTACGGGCTAATCGTTCATAACAAAAGTAATATGAAATAGGTCAAAGGTACAGATTGGTCTTGCTCTTACTAATCTGTACCTTTTATTATACCCAATAACAATAAAAAAGGCCACCCACCCCGTAGGGAGTGAGTGGCCTTTAAGCTACTTGACGAAGCTGTTAATTTGTTTGTTACCACTAATATACATGCCGTTCGCCAGGCGAATCCGCGACGTATCTCCGTGCGCCACAACCTCCGCCACGTCAAATTCAGTGCCAGCAGGTTGCCAGTCAACCGTGTGGTGTAGGTTCACGTCCTTGAAGCGGTGCGTTCCACGTACCGACTTGACCCGTTTGATCTTACTACCCGGCACAAAGTAAAGCCGGTTTACCCGATCCGTGTTGGCCGTGATGTAGTACCCATTGGCCAACTGGAACCGCGTAATCTTCCCATACTTGACCAATTTGGCGATTTCAAACACAGTTTGGGCCGGGAAACTATCCACCTTGTGCTTAAATTCGACGTCCTTATACCGGTTAATCCCTACGCGCGAATAAATCACTTTTGGATTGTATTGGTAATAGGTTGCCTTCTTCGGCTTGGCTTTAGTGGTCTTGGCCGCGGACCCGTAATAGTAGCTTGAGTACATCTGGGACACATCAAATCCGCCGTAGCAACCGGCAAAGTGTTTATTGCTGGTCCATTGCCAACCCATATAGGACTTGTAAAAGTTCAAGCCAGTTGGGTTACCCGGGTAGTTAGCAATCCAACCACCCCGGCCAGCGTTGTTGAGCGGCATGGAGTTAATCCATGACCCCATCGTGTACACGTCCGTCTTGGGGTAACCCATGCGGTGGACTTCGCTAATCCATGCCTTGATGTTGGCCGCGTTGCGGTTCCACCCGAGGTTCGTGGCCTCAAAGTCCAATACGATTACACTGTCCTTACCTAGACCGGCGTTGTACGCACACCGCGCCGCCATTTGGGCCTCGGCCTTGGCCCCGCCGGTCGTCGTAAAACGGGCGAAGTGATAGCCATTAACGTGGAGCCCGGCCTTAACGGCATTGCGAATACTGGTCTTCGCCGTTTGATCCGTGAAAAAAGTGCCCTCGGACAGCTTTGCAACCATCGCGCGGACACCATATTTTTTCATCGATCGCCAGTTACTGTAGGCCATGACCCCGTTGTTATTAGACGTATCAACCATGTCAAAATGTGGCATTACTTAACATCTCCCTCCACTGGGGTTGAATCAGACACTTCGGTGGTTTCTGGTACGGCCAGCGGTGCCGATTCGGCGGTTTCGGGTGCCGCCGCCTTCTTATCCTTGGCCGCCTCCAACTGCATAGCGGTTTCAATGGCCGCAGCATTGCCCGCGTCATACTTGGCCTGTTTGGCCTGCGCCGCCGTGTCCTTAGTGGAAAGCAGCTGGTAGGCCTTTTCAATTGCGGCCGATACCACAACCGGGTCAACTTCATGCCCCATCCCCTTTAGTTGGGTGGTAACCTGGGTAACCGCTGCTTGCCGCTTTTGGTCGTTTGGCAATTCATAGTGGGTCGAGTAGAAAGCTACAGCGTTCGTAGCGAAGTTATCGAGGATTCCCAAGACTTCGCGTTGTTGAGCGGACTTGTTAGCCGCGATCTTTTGCTTTAAGGCCGGATTAATCCGGGTAAACCACCCTACGAGGGCAAAAATAATGACACCCAGAAGCCCGGTGTCGTTTAGTAACTTGATCGTTTTAAATGCAGTGTTCACAATATATGCCTCCTATAATTTTCCATATCTGATTTGATACTCACGATTCTCTCGTTCCAGGACAGCGTTACGCTGCTTTAGCTGTGCAATCTGTTGATTAAGTTCGTCCTTCATTGCGGAACTTTTCTCCTGTAATGTTGCTAGATCGGCAGCAGCCTGTTCTCGGTCAGCCTTAGCTTGCTTCCGGTCGGCCTCCCGATCATCACGTAATTGCTGATTATCCTGCTTAACAGTGGTCAGAATGTAGGATTCAAGCTCCTGGCGGTCGGAATTGTGGCCATGGATAACACCCCAAATTGCCACGGCAAAAGTACCAATGGCCCCTAATAAAACTGTGAAGTTACTAGTGCTCACCGTGGTCACCTCTCATCAGGGTGCCGATTAGTAGCACCAAAACCAGCATTGCAAACACCCACGTCAAATTAAAGCGGGCATCAAACAGGCCCCGCACCATAAATGCAATGGTCAGGGCACCGACGGCCGGTGATAAGGCAACCATGCCCCAGTCCCTTAAGCGGCGACTATAAAACATAACACCGGCAAGGATCAGGCCCCCACTAAGAATAAGCAACAGGGCAAACCACCAGTCGTCCGCAAAGCCGAAAATGATGTGTTCAATTCGTGGTGGTGGAGGCGGGGGAGTCACCCGGGGATCATCTAAATAGACTTGATGAAACCAGACATACAGGCCACCGACGATTGAAAATAGGCCAAAACAGAAATGGTTCCAATGCCGCGTAATTCGTCGCAGTGGTCCGTCTTTAGGATCATCGATCATTAATTACCCCTCCTTCCCTATAAAAATTCCCAAAAGAAAAGCACCAACTAGAATCGTAATGCCTAAGCAGGCATAGATTCGTCGGTGCCGGAGGAGTTTTTTACGACGGTAGAAATCCCAAGGATCTGTTTTACTTGGTCGGTCAGAATGGCAGGCACTTGGTCAATGGTACGGACCCCGTCTAAAACGAAAGATGCATAAATTGCTGCTAAAGAACTGAAATTAGTCATAATAAATTATCTCCTTATTTTTGATCGAGTAATTTTGAAACTTCGTCATATACTTGTACTGGTACTTGGTTCAAAGTACGGTCACCGCGTTGTACAGCGGCCACATAAACCTTGGCCAGGAAACTAAAATTCATGTTCTCACCTCCTACTTAGTAGTTGTTCCAGTCGTGGCGGTCGATTGTGAGAAGACAAAGTCACTGATTTCCAGTAATCCGGATTCGGTCGTCTTCAACTTTTCGGTTAGTGTGGCATTTGCCGCGTTAGCTGTAGCGGCGTCAGTCTTGGCGTTTGTGGCGTCATTTTGCGCCGAAAACGGCGAAAAGCGACAGAATCATCACAATTCCTAACGTCCACTTACTTAGCGTCCTCACTGACTTCATCCCCCTTTTCAGGCACTTTAGAAGCGTTTCCTGACGACACGTTCAGCTGTTGGGATTGGTTGTTGCCCTTTGAGGTGTTTCTCATAAGGCCACCCCACCCCAAGATTTGCGTTACCAGACTAACCCAGCTACTCATGGAATTAGAAAGACCAATCGGTACTGTTAAACCTAACGCGTTTCCAAACATGACAATCCCAGACGCCAAAATAAAAACGACCGATGCAATATCAGTCGCTGATTCCTTATTGAAGCTCAATTTAAATTTACTCATGACTTTTTCTCCCCCGTTCGCTCAAAGAGCGTTCTTAGTTCTTCATCATGGCGAGCCAAGTGAACCTCGTGGTCATCCAGTCGCTTGTCATGATCTTTGTGGACCATGTCGGCATTGTCTCCGATTCCCTCTACTTTTTTCGTCAGCATGTCGATTGAATCTCGCAGCATTTTGTTACTCAATTCGGCTTGTGCCGCTTGCTGCCGATTAATTGTGTTCTGTGGATTTATAATGGCAACTTTGACCAAGCCGACTACACCAGCAGACACGAACCCAATCACCGCGACAATGGCAGCAAGCTCGGTCCACCGATATCCCATGAACCAATGCGGCGGGGTATGCTGTACCACCGTCGTTGTCAGTAACGCTAGCTTCCCTAACACATCACCTCATCCCCTTCGCTATAATTAAAAGCACCTAGCTACTTGGCGGTATCTGTCGCAGTAGTTGGTGCTGTATAATCCTTACCAGTTAATTCTTTGTATTGATCGGTCGTAATTGCTCCCATCTGTACATACCATTCAGGGCCATTTGCTAACGCGCCCCACCCATAAAGCATCTTAATTGTTGCAAAGCTTGGAAAATTCATAGTTAAGCCTCCTTGGTTGTGTCAGTGTTCTTTTCTGCTTGAAGTTGAACGATTTGAGCCGTTAATTGGCCAACTAACTGCTGCAAATCTGAAATTGTTGCCTGATAGGTAATCGCCTGGGCCGTAAGTTCTCCCACCATCTTTTGCAATTGTTCAATGGTTGAGTTAGCGGTGGTAAGCTGCTTGCTTAGTTGCTCTTTATCTTGCTTCAACTGCTTATTATCAGTGAGCAAGTCACTAATCTGACTGGCCTGATTACTAATGGTCAGCCGCAGCATGGCTGTTGAATGTGACGGCAAATCCTCAGGACTTTGTAAATCCCCGTTAGCATCCCAGTAGTATTGGTCCCAATATTGTAAGAAATATTCTTTTTCATAATCAGCCATAGTAACAGGCGCTAGGCCATCGGCAGTGGCAGTTACTGGTTGCTCGGCAACTCGGTTATTGTCGCCTTTCTTGACATAATACGTAAATGATTCCAATGCGATTCCTCCTTTATTGTTTGATGAAGAACAAATCAAAAGATGCTGCTCCTCCTATCGGATTTACATTTTCTGCACCAGCACCACTATATTCATTCAAAATTGTAAGAATATCATCATCTAATTTTGCCGAAGCATTTCGCAAACGGTTTACATTGATTGTCTCTGCATTGCCTGCAATGCTTCCCTTCGTTGTATCTAGGGTATAGGTCCCCGACAAAAATTCAGGAAGTTTCAGTAGCCCCAACTCCCATTTATGAAGCGCATAATTGCTCGAATCAAAAACCACCCCTCCTGCTAATTCAAGGATTTTCCCATCAAATCTGTACATGCAGAACGCCTGACGGATTGTCATGGGGCTCGGATCCGGATCAATAGGTTCGGGACTCAATGTGAGTTTCCGAAATCCATTAGTTTGTTCCTTTTTTCCACGATAGTAGATAGCCATTAAAAGCCACCTACTTTCACAGACTGAAAGGCGCTACCGCGGCGGTTTAGGCACGTTAGGTGCCCCCCATGGTAAACAGTGTTAATCATTATAATGACCTCCTAATATGCTTCAATTCGATCGATAATTAAATATCTACCTAATATGAGAACGTAATCGTCATACCCACTAACGCTACCACCTATCGATGTGCCTCTAAGGCTTGGGTTAATTTCTGTTGCTGAATCCACTGAACCTCTAGAATAAAGATGGAGTCCATCGGTATCGCAAATTCCATTAACGGGCATCGAATCTGTTGACGACATAGGTGCCGTTATCTTGAATGATTTATTACTAATAAGTTGTTCTTTGCTAATTATGAAGGGACTGCTACCAGAATCCGGAACATATTTATAAACCGACTGTGATAAAGCAGAATCTCCACCACTTCTATATGACTTAATACTAAATCCTTGGTATTGGCTTGCATATATCTTGATCCCCCTGTGAATACGTGTAATTGGTAAAGGTATGACAGCATCCGTCGCAAAAAAACTTTTTGCAGATGGATAATTGGCCAAGAATCCTCCACCAACCGTTTGAATAGGTTTACCAATAGTACAAATGATCGTTCCAGATGGCAGTAATCTTTGGAAGAATTTTCCATGCTTCAGATAGCCGCTTGTGATTGTGTGACCGTTATCCGCAGTATTGATGAACTTCTTTGGGTTCCAAATTGCCATTAGCTAGTCGCCCCCGTTGTCGTGGCGTCGGTAGGCTCATCATTTTCCACTGTGACATACCGATGTAAGTGGTCTTCAGCAGACTTGGACTGTGCAGTGGCCTCATCGGCTACAACAATATCAAGCGGCAACCCATCGATACATAGACCGTCAGCATCAGTAATCGTTAAGGTATGTGTACCAAGTACGACCCCCTTCACGAACTTGGGCACCTGAGTAACCTCACTAGTAGCTGGATTAATCAGTAAGACGTTATCTTTGTCTACCATCTTGTAGACGACTCCGTCTACAGTAACACTGGCGTCTCCATTATCAGCGACCATATTTTTTCCATCTGTGAGGGTGGTCTTAGCCGTCTCTGCCGTGATATAGGCGTCACCAGATGCGTTTACTGGATCTTTCTCAAACCTGTTGGCGCCCGTGAAGTCGTTGTCTTTATCTTGGTCGGCCAGCGATTCTGGAATATGCTCCTTAATATCCTCAATCGTTGCAACATGCTTTGCAACTAGAATTGCATCAAGATCATTTTCGTTCAATGAGCCAGCCTGACTGACGGTGATCAGAACATTATCCGTATCGCTGACTGTCGTGTCTGTTTGGAATGAGTCATTGATATTTGAATGACCATCATACGCCGGAATGTAGTCAGGCAACGAACTTGGAAGCACCCCGTATAAGGCTTCATCGCCGTTCTCAAGACGTGCATAGAAGCCAACGGTATAGAGACTATAGTCAGTGGTAACATCCTTAGATGGAAAATCTACCCGCATGGTCAAAGTAGTTTTGTCCTTCTTGACGATTCGTGAATACTGTACTTCCTGCTTAACATCGGCAATATCTGTCAGGGCCTTAATGTCCTCAATCGAAGATGCCGAGTAGTCGTGGCTGCTGGCAACTGCCCGAGTAAACTGAATCTTATCTAACCCGCCTTGCGTACTAGTTGCCAACTCTCGCCCAGCCTCAGTTAGATACGTTTTATCAAATTGCACTTGCTATCCCTCCTTTACAATGCGGTGAATCCGCTGCTTTTGCGTCACAGTAGCAATCATTGTCGAGCCATCCCCAACGACATGCTCACGGTCGACCTGCGAGTCCATGACAGCAAAGTGCTGCCGGTTGCGTGATGTTGCTGTGGCGATGAACAGGTTTGATTCTGCATGTGCTTGGAAGTCGACACCAACGATCTTCACCTCAGGCATCACCGCGCCCTCTAAGGCCTTAATCAACAGATTCTTTTTCCTAGCGGATTTGCTGT
Organism: Levilactobacillus lindianensis; assembly: GCF_003946095.1. Lineage (GTDB taxonomy): Bacteria > Bacillota > Bacilli > Lactobacillales > Lactobacillaceae > Levilactobacillus > Levilactobacillus lindianensis. The sequence continues at coordinate 78,630 of NZ_RHOD01000006.1, forward strand.
ATTTATTGGGAATGTTGGTGAACCGAATTGCTTCAGGATCGCCGCCAAGTTCCTCAGGATCGGTGACGAGACTGAATTCGGTTGGATCGGCTTGCAGGATGAAGGCAATCAAATCAATCAAATCATCTTCAGTGACCCCCATTTGGTTGAGCATACGTGCCAGCCGAACCTGGAATCTGAGAAATTCGTCATCGTCGTCAATCCGACTAACGCCCCAGTCCGCCGCAGTATCCTCGAGGATTCTTCCACTGGCCCTATCGAGCTGACGCGATTCGTAAATCTTTCGGAAGATTGATACTTCACCAATCACCACATCAGCAATGATATTAAGCAGTGCTTGATTAGTGCTGTCAGGTGATTGATTCATCATCCCAGGTTGTGAGCTCAGGATTAACTGGCGAATCGTATCATCATCTAGTCCTAGGTCGGCCCAGAACTGATCCCATTGCTCATCAGTCATCGATGATCACCTCGATATTGTCTGCAGTGATATAGGCCAGTGAGTATAGATCGACTGCAACGTTGCCAAGGGACAATGACGCCTTATCAGTGCCTACAGTCAAATCGATGCTGCTGATTCCATCTACCTGCCACAGGTATTCAAAAAGCTTCGAGTACAGTAAGGAATCACCCATGCTAAGGGTTCGATCATATTCAATGACCTTATCCTTTAGATTGGCAATACCGTTGTCTGAATCGAAGCTATCGGTAGTCTTGATATGAACTTGTACGTACACTGCCTGGAGCTTTGCCCGTGAAAAGTTAACTGTACGTTTTTGACCTGAGTGGTTCAGTACCGTCTTTGATACCTCGCCAACCGTATGCCCAGGTGCTCCAATCGCGTGAAAAATTGCCTCAGCAATATCCTGATCAGCTCCGCCAATCACATAGAAATGACTGGTCTTAGCGGGGTTGCCAAACGAGTCTTCGGTTAGCTCATTATTGACCTGAACCTTGCATTGAAGAACACCGGCCACATTTTCAACATTAGTCTTAAGACCGTCTTCAGTGGAATCTGAACGCGCTAATCGATTCTCAAAGGCTCGATCCCGGTAATTAATCTCAGACTCAATTTCATCACCACCGCTGGCAGCTTCAGGATTGGTTACCCGGATGACACCGTCAATTGATTCCCCCGATTGGTCAGTAATTGTTCCAGCCCCAACATTGCCACTAATCCCATTCTGATCTGCTTGAGCCTGAACCACTATGCGCCCGATCTCGTTTCCATCATCATCGGTCAAAGGAACATCTTGGCCGTTGTCGTCCTTAACCGTGGCAATCTCAGGAACCTTGGCTTCTTCAATCACATCGAATAGGACTTCATCTGCAGTACCGAACTGAGTGCCTTCAGGAATAACGGTCCCGACGTTGGCATCAATTTGTAAGTAGGTAGTAGCCGGGGTAGCTGGCTTACGGCTCACCCCAAAGTCTGATCCAATGATGTCGAGGTCTGAATTACGACCCCGCAAGATGGACCAGGCGTTATAGACTAACTCGCCAAAATCTTCAACTTTCTTACGTCCCAAGGACAAGCCACCTAATAGTTGGCCCAAATGATGGGCGTCGTCTGTTGCGACGTTGTCGCCTAGCTTTTCCTTCGCGTCCTGATTGATTTCTTCCCGTAAGTCATCGAGTTCCTGCAAGTCGTAACCATTTTCGTCAGTCAAAGCCATCCGTTTCCACCTCCATTCCTGTATCAGTTGATTGCTCGTTGCCGTTGTCGTCTATAGTTACAATCTTCAGACTGACCGTGGCTGTGCGGCCCGCACGAGTGATTCCAGTAATCTCCGCACTAACAAATGTATCGAAATGGCTCTCGAGATAATCACTAATCTCCGCTTCCATTGCGGGCTGGTTATCGATTTCAGATAACAGACTAAGATGGTTCAACCCAAAGCCTTCATTCCACACGAGTTCGCCCTCGTTGGTTCCTAGAGCCACTCGGTAAGCCTCGGATTGATTGACATCCTCAGCCATAATCAAATCCCCATTTTCGGGGTCAATTTGAATGTCGTTATCAGTGCCAACCGCGAAGTCTTTACTCATTGTTTAACCACCCCAATCACTATGCCATCATTCAAGCTGTGCATCCGTCGACTCGCGAGCATGAACTGACCAGAATCTTCGTAGTTGTCCAGATCCCGGTCATGGAAAACGACAACCACGCGGTCGCCACGCTTCATCTTTGTTGGGCTTCCACCCTTGAGATATTCAGCTGCATTAGCAAGTACCAGACAGTTACCGATAATTGACCGTTTGTTACCATTGGAATCTAGCGGGGCTGGCTGTACGTCAGCAGTTTTACCATCGTAGAAAACAACGTCTCCTACAATCACGCAGTTAACACCTGCCTGAAAGTACGGCATCAATTCGCCAACTACTAAGTCCAGCGCCTCATTTTTATCCTTACTCATACCAACTCCACCTCACAACTTGTCTGCATATCATCTAGTGAATGGGTGTAGTTCTTAACCCTGACAAAGCTCTTAATGTTTTCAGCGACGTAGAAGGTCGACGAGTTGGCAATCATCGGATTAAGATACGTGACCACCGTCCATGTTGCCTTCTTGCCGTCTTCATCACTGATTGTTGGCTGATTAACCAACCCATCTCGTAACGTGAAATAAAGATGAGTTTGGTATAAGGTCGGCTTCTCATCGTAGTCGATGACAATGTCATCCATTCGATACTGAAACCGGCTCCCACAATCTTTCACGATCTTCTTAATTGCAGATTCCGGCTTAGATGACACGGTGTAGCCCCGCTTGTACACCTTATTCTTCTTAAGATGTAACACTGCAATAGGAATACCCGCCTCGCGAGATATTCGCTGGATGATAGTCTTGGCTTTAACACCTTTTTTAAAGCGAATATTGATGTTCTTTTTCTTGCTGGTAATCCAGGTGATCGTGCGCCCACTTGAAGTCTTGTACGAGTGCTTCACCTTTTTTGCTCCAGAATAAGCATTATAAATCTTCTTGTTCTTGCTGTAGTCCTTCCCAGCAACAAAGGTAATCGTGAGGAGACGATCTTCGCCATCTTTGGCTACCGGTGCAACCTTTGTGATATTGCCAACAGCGATAATGCCGAAAACATCATATCCCCCAGCCTTAACCACAATGTGGGCCTTAGGTTTGAAAAGCTTCTCGTGTTCCTTAGACAAGTTGGCCAGGGTAATCGAGTTTGTTGCAGGCGATCCGCCATCCCCACCGCTAATATCACCGGTGATACCAACCCCATAGCCTATTGGATGGAAGTTAGTGAATTTATAAGTCCCGGACTTGAGTTCCAAATCAACTTCAATCTTTGATCCATACCAGGTCTTTTCTCCAGGATTAGTGGTTTCAATCGTCATCACTGTCACCATCCTCATACAGACTATCATCTAGCAAGAAGACACTCTTTTGGAAGTTGCCAAAGGTCACCGATGACTGTAATCCGGCCTCATCCATAGGTACGAGCCGTTCCGGTGGCAACCAGTCATAACTGGCCCAATACCATAATGGAACGCCGTAGGTAAGCGGTTCGCCATTAATTTTATGGGTTTCATCATCCACAGCAACCATATCAATGGTGAGCTGCTGGGACAACTCATTTTTCTGAAGAGTCAGCTCGAAAACACCGTTCTCAAACTCAACTTCTTGTCGGTCAGGTAAGCTTGTCAAATCGAACATGATACTATCTCGTTTCATTCACTTACCCCCTACTTTGGAATCTTGAGTTTTCGACCGGGAAACATGGTCTTCTTCCAGCTGCCATTGAGCTTGGTCAAAGTGGCCACACTTGTCTTGTACTTGCGAGCTAGTCCCCAGTAGGTTTCTCCAGACTTAACCACATGCGAACGGTACTTGGACTTGCTACTGCCTTTCTTTTTCGAACCCTTAGTACTACCTTTCTTCTTTGTTTTCTTCTTAGCCTTGTTATAAAGGATTCGTGCCTGTTTAACATAGGTAAAGGTAATACTGAGCTCCAACAGATTTTCACGTGGAAGACCCGAAACAGTTTTAGCAAGCGATGAAATTTTTACGTGATTCCAATTCGAAAAGCCTCGCATGATAAATTCAGTGTCGATGCGTTGCAGTTTTTGTAAATTGGAAAACTTTTTATCACAGTCAGCAAATGATTTTCCGAAGAGATAGTATGTGCCAGATAATTCCTTACTGGTACGCGTTGACTTACCGGCTCGTGGGTCGGAATTGTCAACACCGACGGAAGTAATCTCACTAGTATTCGTCTCAGTAGGCTGAACTTCACCAAAAAAATAAACAACCGAGCTCATCAAATCAGCCGGATAAATGACGGTCTGACCAACGAGCGGTTGTTTTTTATGTTCGGCTATTTTAGATTTAATACTTTTGAGATTAGCCTTCTGTTTCTTTTTCTTCTCGGCTGCTTTACGTTTTGTCTGTTCGGCTTTAAGTTTCTTTTCAGCATCTTTATCCTTTGATTTCAGCTTCTTCAGACTAGTCAGCTTAGACTTCGACTGCTTTAGCTTTGTTCGGGCCTTACTCTGTGCTGTTAACTGCTTTTGATAACCACTTGAGCTGGTTACCTTTTTCAAGTCAGCATACGCAGCTTTCTGACTTTTCTTAAGACTGTTTATCTTAGATTGAATTGCTTTCTTGGAAGCAGTGTTTTTAGCATTAGCTAGCTTGGATTCTTGCGTGTCAATTTGCTTAGTTACCGCATCGTAAGCCGCCTTTCGAACAGAATATCCATTCTGTTTTTTAAGGTAGTCATCGGTCTTGTCGATTACCTTTTGTTGACTGGTAATCGCGCGTTGGGTGCTACTAATCTTACTTGCATCACTCTTCACCTTCCTTTTAATTTTTGAAACTTGGCTAGTAAGCTGCTTATCAGACATTTCAGACGGTGATAACAAAGATACTGGCAGACTAACCACTTTAGTAGTCGGCATATTGATGTAGCGATTAACATTCGTAACTACATTTGCTTTCAATGTAATATCCATTAAATCACCAACCCTCCTTCACCTTGATCCGTCCCAATTGCTCGGTGAATCATGTCTACCAGCTGTTCTGCAGAATCCGACAATCCCTTTTGAACCTGCTTACTAATATTGTGACTATCTCCACCGCCTTGAACTGTGATGTGATTGGTCATCTTGATGGTTACGCTCGTGCCACTTGTTCCAGCAGACTTCACTTGTGGAACGCGTTGACTAGGACGCGATGCAATTGATCTGTTGAGACTACCCGCAAGACCCGTGCCATCGATACCAGCCCGTGCGCGGATTGCGCTTTTAATTAACCCATCTGCATTTGCTTTCTTAGGATTAATTGCCACCTCATGGTCTTTTTCTCCAAAAACATTAAGTTTTCCTGATTCAGACCAGCCACCTTCATTGTGTAATGCGGCCTCAATTTTCTTTGCACCTGCAACGTGCTGAGCATTATACCCGCCACGTTCCCATTGGCTTGAGAACTTGTTCGCCAGTGAAGCAACTGAGCCAGTCCCACGAAGCACACTCTTCAAGACTGAGCTGTCAGAACCGTCACCTTTTAAAGCAAATTTCAGTTGCGTTCCGGCGCTCTTCCAGTTCTTTCCATGTCGCTTGGCGTAGCTGATTAAGGCTGCCTTCCGACCGCCTAACCATTGCCCAAGGCCACTGGCACCACCACCGGGATTAATCGCACCAGGATTCAGACCTGATTCAAATTCCCAGTTACCTAGGACGGCCGCGATACCAGCATTGGTTGCTGGTCCATACATTTTCTTGATAGCTGCCGCCAGTGTCTTGGCCCGTGAGGTCATGCCCCCGGACAGACTACCAACATCGGCGTCGCCAATTGAGTCTTGGAGGTTCTTCTTAATCCAGCTAATCGCTGATGAGCCCAATTGCGACTTAACTAGCCTAGTCATGGCTTTGCTAATCTTTGGAGCCTTCTTGCCACCAGAATTGCCGTAGTTACCATGAAGCTTGGTAACATCAAGCCAGCCACGAGTTGATCCACCACCATGAGACCATAGTCCCTGAGTTGAAGCACCAATGTGGACGTGAGTACCCGACGGACCTAGTTTGGCAATTGCTTGCCCCTGCTTAACGTGATCACCAGCGTGAACAAGTAACGTGGCACCGTGACCGCTCTTGCCATTCAGTTCCTGATAAATCAGGCTCAGCTTGCCACCTTTGGTTCCGATGTACTCACCAATACCATTACCGCCTTCCCAGCCAGCTTTGGTGCCCGTACTAGTTACGGTAGAGTCTTGGAGTGCGTGGACGGTCCTCCCACCAGAGAAGTCATTCCCATCATGAGAGCTGAATCCGCCGCTAACGCCGCCCCGATTACCAAATCCAGATGTCTTGATCCATCCAGCACCTGGTGAGTGCAACACAGGACCTCCACCACCGTTACTACTGATGAGGCTTTCAATGTAGTTCCACATAGCGTTTTCCCAGTTAGAACCAACAGACTTTGCTCCTGACTTAGACGTTCCCGTTAATCCCTGACGCAACGTTGAGCCGTTCGGCTTGACGTTCATTGTGAACTCTTGGCTAAATGCCTTGCTTGGGTCGCCTGCATTGGAAGATGCTAATGACTTCAGCTTACTGTCTGAAGCACCAGTCCCTTTCTTGAAGTGAGGAAGATATGGCTTTGCTCGTTCAACCTGAGAGCCGTTGAAGACTTCATCACCTTTTTGGAGATGAACAGCCACATTATCCCCGACTGGTTTTAGCAGCTGGCTACCACGAGCAACTAATTCTTGTCGTGGACCAAATTGTGCGTCATTCAAAACTGCCAACTGGTCGCTAACAATAGGGCCATTCGACCCAGCCGCATAGTGAATTGGTTTCAAAACTTGCTTATTACCACCAAATTGAGACAGAGCTGAGTCAATTCCACTAATCCCCCCATTGAGGGAAGAAATGGCCCCTGACATAGCCGTATGAGCATATGCCTTTAACTTACCCATGATTGAGCCAAAGTCGCTTACAGTTGCTTTAGCGGCTTGGTTCATCCCATCATGAAGTTGGTCCATTTGCTTTTGACTACCTTTTTGCATTTGGTCAAAGTCGGAAATCGTCTGTTTACTAATCTTTCCAGTCAGATTAGACGTGTCACTACGTAATCGTTTAAACTCCTGAATAGAGTCCTTACTAAACTTGGTAATCTTTGACTTGGACTTCTTAGTCCCTTTGGAATACCCGCTGGATAAATCATCACCAATTTTGTTGGCAGTTCGCTTAGTCTTGTATTCAGCGTTCTTTAGACTCGCATCGTTAATCCCAGTGATACTTGTCTTGGAGCTAACGTTGATACCCTTGAGTGAAGTAGTTCCTTTAGCATAACCTGGTAGAGTCCGGCCCTTCCCAAGCCCACCATGGAGCATTCTGGCAGTATCCTTAGCATTGATGATATGCTCACCAGCAAATACCTTAGCTACTACTGGGCCTTTCCCTAAGAAGCGGAAAGTACCCTTAGAAGAGTTGTATGCCATTTCCTGACCAGCTTCATTAAGCATGGCCATCCCAGTTTTATGAATTGGACCACCAGTTGCATGACCAAATCCAGTAACCAGTTTCTTAACAACTCGTTTAGACTTTTTCTTTTTAGAACTAAACTTAGAAGGATTGAGTACACCATAACTAGTATCCGCGTATGGCCCTGAACCAAATTGTCCAGCTATGGTAGCATGAGTTTGCCAACTTGGCTCACCACCGTCATGAAGACTGGTTGTGTGATTGGGATCGACGCTTTTATAAGCGTTGTGTTTAGGATCTTTATCTTTATTAGCATGCAAAATATCCTTTGATGCAATAGCCTTAGCAATCTCGCCACCGAGATAAGCACCAAGCCAAGCACCTTCCGGCCCGCCAAGATAACCCCCGATAGCCGCGCCGACACCTTTACCACCTGCTACCCAAAGCTCTTTGCCACCTTTTTTGGTACTAATACCATCTTTAAACGCTTTTACACCAGAGCTACCGACATCTAGGCCTAAACCAATCCAACTAATTGCACGGATTGCGCCACTGAATTTACTTCCACCATGCTTACCTGCATAGTTTCCAGACTTCTCGACCTGTGTTGCAAAATGCTTTCCCCCAGTTTTACCACCCTTAGTGAAGATGGACGTTATCTTTTGAGATAATCCTCCAAGTTTTGTAGTTCTAGGAATAGCATGTTGCCCCTTTGGAGATCCAAGTCCAGTTAAATCACCTAGCATATCGGCTCCATTTGCCAAAGCACTATCCTTGGCAACTAGTCTATAAGCGCTAGCGATTTCTCTGAGGTTCTTGGCGAACTTAGCAGCTTTATCAATTACAAACATTCCAACTACAATTTTGGCTACAGTCTTAATCGCTTGTTCATGTTTAGCAACACCTGACAAAAAGGCATCCAGCTTGTCCAATGGATCTTTGGCATTTTTCCCATTCTTATCAATTAATCCGAATGCCTCTCCGATGTCATAAAGAATATCACTGGTTGTTTTCCAAACTTGCTTTCCAAAAATCCCAGCAATATCACCGACATTCCCGAAGATGTCAATAATAGTTTCTTTGTGCTTATCAAGATACTCAATACTATTTACTGCAGCTCCAGTGACCATGCCCAGTGCAGATGAGATCCCATCTGCATACTTCTGCATCATGTCATCAGACACCAAGTTCCGCATAGACTTTGCGGATTCCTTACTCATCTTGAACGAGGTATTCATGACATCGCCAGAAAGTTTACTGAACCGAGACTTGATGTACATCGACATCCCCATAAAGGACGTCATGGCTTCCTTGGTACCACCACGATACTTCTTACCCAAGTAGGTCAATGCCTCAGTAAATTGTGTTGCTGTCATCTTACCGGAGGCCGACAATGCATAGAGTTGCTTCATGCTCTTGCCAGTTGCCTTCTGCAAAGCCTCCCCAAACATAGGGAACCGATTAATCATGACGGACATGTCTTCGGCAGATGCTTTACCACCAGCAACAATCTTAGCGAACTGCTCACCAGACTCTGCCAAAGCATCATTACTCATGTGGAGCGTTGACCCCAAAGCAATGAAGTCATTCGTCCAGTTCTTCGTCTCTTTTGCATTAGAGTGGACATGGTAGAAGGATTGGGCCATTTTATCCAGAGTGCCTGCAGCATAAATCGTATGCTGTGACATATTGTTAATAAAGCCAACAAGCTCCTTGCCATCTTTCGGGGCTTCAGTGGTTAAAGACGTCCACACCGTCTTCATCGTATCTTGTTCTTTGTTATACTCCATCCCAGCTCGAGCAGCTTCTTGCAGCCCGTTCGTTAGAGACATGACCCCATTCGAGATTAAGTTTCCAGCAAAAGAGCCGGCGATTATATCTCTCAATCGTCGACTCTTCTTTTCGGTTTTGTCCATAGACTTGTTTACCTTACCGAGCTGAGCATTGATATCACCTGAACCAGACTTCACACTGCCGGAATCAAACGTTACCCTGGTCATAAACTCCTTAGGTAAATCTTTCATTTTCCGGCTTAGTGCACTTACATTCCCGGCAACATCACCAATAGCCGTTCCTACACTCCGATATTGCTTAACTTGACTGCCTGTATAAGCATCGGTAACGGAATTTAATTCCGCAATTTTGTCTCGAAAGGTAGTTGTTACCCGAGAATTACGTTGGATAGAATCGCTGACATCTTGGTTAGAGTTCTTAAGAACCTTGTTGGAACTCAACATTTTATCGATAGTATCTGCGAAGTTGCGGCCCATGACACCAACCTGTTGGTTGACAGGTTCAAATTCATGACCAATTTTGCCAATTCCATCAATGACTTTGTCGATCGCAGTGTTCATTTTTTCAAGCTTCGGATAATCTATATCAAAGCCAATTCGAACATCTTCACTCCGAATTTCACCTGCTGCCAAGCGCCACACCTCCTATTGACTCTTTACCTTCTGCAATGCATTCCAAAACTGGACGACTCCACTTTCAACGGCCAATGACTGTCGATCAGTACGTTCATCCAATATTTTCTGTGCTAAATTTCCCATCAGGATTCGCTTATCTAGCGTCCATCCGCTGACCTCTGAAGTCGAGCTAGCTAATCCCGTTAGGACTGGAATATATAGCTCGTAGAGTTGTTCGACCTCCGCATCAATCCGCTGTTGGTCGAGCTCACCTTCATCATTAAGGTACTTAGAATTATTAGATGCACTCTGACAGAAACGTAATTGCCTTCACTAAAACGCTGGCATAACCATCATGATCCATAACGTCTGAGAAATACGTTACAGCTTCGCTCATCGCCTGAAGACCACCACCGTTTTCGGACCAGAACCCCATATCAAGTGGCTTATCTGGATTATCTACACGGCGGAACACATCTGCATTCAGTACTTGAAGGACAGCCAACGAAGTATCGGCCCCATCAACCCCGCGGATATCTGTTGAGAGATTCAGTGCTTCTCGATATCCAGGAAACTTCATCAAAATGTGTGGTTTCTTGCCATGCTTACCAGTCAATTCAATTTCTTTTGATTCTTCAGTCTTACGAACCTTCTTGTTAAGATCAGCAAATGCGTAACGGGGATTAATAATGACGTTTTCGTTAATCATATTTGCCATCTCACCGTAGTCTCGCTCATTCCCACCAATATTTTGCTTAGCGCGAATTTCCATCAAACGAGTGTAGCCAGGATCTCGCAAGGTAACGTCAATCGACTTTGGATCCTTCTTATCCCCATATTCAATCGTTTCGTGCTTGTCTAATTCAGCGAGCTTCGTTACGTCAACCTTTGGTGCTGCCATTTGTTCAGCCATAAATAAAACATCCTTTCAAATTTTGGTTATGTAAAAAGCAGGCGTTTAAGCCTGCTTAACTTCTCTTCTATACTGCTAAGCGGCGTTGCCAAACGTATCTTCATACTGGCAAGCTAAAATAGTCCAGTCACGAGTGGTAATCCCATTAGACACAGACCCAGCTGGCATCTTTTGAATCAAGCAAACACTTGATTTGATGACCTCGCCGTTATTATCATTTTGTACCTTGAACCCGAAAGTCGGCACAACATCAGAACTATGATTCATTTGACGGTAGTAGCAGCCGTAAATGATGTCGTGTGCGGGGGCCCCATCATTGAGATGAGCCACAAATTGTCCCAACTTAGAGTGGTTGATTAACCCCAAAGGAATCCCCTTGAAGTCGGATGCAACGTCGACATCATTATCTGTCTTTTCCCAGTTAACAGCTTCTCCAGATTGGAACCCGCTCAGTTCAGTTGGTGTTCCATCAATGATGACGTAGACGTGAATAAAACGGGAATCCTTAAGTACGAAGTACGTGCCGTCATCCAATTGAATACGTTGATTCATCTATTTCACCTCCTTACAGGCTAATTGAGTTGCTGACGTAGACCTTTTCAATCGCATTAGGCAGTGTCTGTTTGATAGACAGCGACTTGTACGTCCGCTGAGTAATTTCATAAGCAGATACTTGTGAGCGTGACACCGCAGTAACTGAGAAGTCAGCCTTGCCATTGATATCAGCAGCAATGGTTCCCTCCTTGAAGAGATCTTCACCTGCAGTCTCGGCAGTGGTAACCAGTTCATTGATATTGTCATCGTTGAAGGTGGTGTAGTCTTTGCCGTTAAGCCACTTTTGTAACCGAGTTTGAATTAAGTCCGTGTTGTATTGAGCGTTGAAGCTGTTGTCGATTTGGTCGCCATTCAATTCTTTGTTGCCAGACAGCATCATATTCCCGGACTTGTTGACCACGGCCAGACCATGCAAGTTGTCGATCATGTTCAGTTCAGATTGAGTCCAGTCGTTGGCAACGAATTGACTCAGGTCACCAATCCGCATCCAGTCCAGCAATACCTTCGTGGAAGCGTAAGCGGCAGCTTGGCCGGCAATCTTCCGGGTATTGTCCTTATCGACAAGCGTACGGAAGTGGCCCAGCTTGTTTTTTTCGACTTGGGTAGTCGTGGCGTAATCATGCCATTTTTGCAAGTCGGCGATGTTGTCCACTTGATTGACCAAGAAGCCACGTTGATTGGTGTACAAGATATCCGCAGCGGTCTTGATATCATCGTCAGACATACCAACTGGAACGAACCAAGTTGACCCATCTAACAGGTGGTCTTCCAGGTACTTTTGGACTCCTGAAACTTGAGCGCCAATAGTGGCACCATCGGCCGTAGGGATAACCGTTAAATCATCTAAACTGACCACTGGCGAGCTTGAGTAAGTCCCAATAGCTACTGGGCCTTCAAAGTCCTTTACTTCATACATAGCGGCCACAACGTCATAGACATCGGTGTTTTCATCAAACCCCATATCAGGCATTTCATCCGCACTGTGAACGAGCACGACAGATTCAGCGTCGCCAGGTTGAAGCAGGGTGACTGCTGCAACTTCATTGCCTGCCGTTGCTTGTGCCACGACGGTATTGAAAATAAGGTCGCTAGGTTGCTTAATTACTTTCGTAACTGGCATTAGTGTTATTCCTCCTTTGTAATTTCAATGTTTGGCGTGATGGCAGTAATCTCACCGGGTTGCGTACCATCGCTGTAGTCAGGGTTGACCATTAATGTGATATCAACCGCTGACTGGTTCTCAACTTCAATGGTCCAATCCTCATCAGTAGAGACAGGGTCGCTGACATCAACCACCGATATTCCTACCTGAGCCAGGTCAACTAATGGCTGCATGGAACCTAAAACGTTCTGCAGCCATTCAATTCGGTCTCCAACTTCCAGTGGGTCGGCAGCATGTGCCTTGACCTGAACGTGTTTCAGAAATGGTTCATTGACACGCTTGAAGGTGATTCGCTCATGTGGGTTCGTGATGTACCAACTAAAAAAAGGAAGCTTGCCTTTTGTGGCTGCCTCCTTCTCATAGACCCAAGGGATCTTCTCCCCCGAATTCATTGGGTACTTGTTCACTTGCGTCACCAGTGCTTCTAGCACTTGTCGATTGTTCAGCGTCATCATCCCCATTTCGTTGAAGTTGATAATAGGTCAACTGACTATGCGTCAATGGCGCACTACCAGTGACCGTGAAAGTTTCACCAGTCTGCCGACGGAGAACCTTGGTACCCTTCTTGAACCCCGATGTTCGCGAAGACCATACCAAAATGCTGACTTCCATCGCACCACCAGAGCCTTGCTGGTAAGTGATAGCTGGATTGGCGGTCAAAGTGATGGGCTCTTCCACTTTGATTTCTGTCCCATACTTTGCCCCACCAATTCCTAACGGGTCGCTATCATCCTTACCGAGATATGGCGTGATAGTCAGCGGTTCTTTTTCCTTGTCGAACATAAAATGAAACGTATTTTGTTGCTTAAAACTAGGCATTAGTTACGTCAGCTGAGACAGTACCACCGTCTTCAGTTGGCATAACCTTTACGTTAGTTGGCTCTGGTTCAATTTTTTTTAGCACCGTCCAACCGGTCACATCGACCTTGCCAGATGGGTTTTCAGCGTTATCTGAGTCGACGACAGCGGCTTGGTAGTCGCCATCAGCAACGACAGTACCAGACGTTAAGCCAGTAATTGCAACCCCTGTGGGATCACCAGTAATAACCGGGGTGTCTTCACCCTTCTTGTAAATCGCTAATTGTTGAGCCATAAATTATAGCTTCCTTTCTTTTTCCCAAGTGATAGAACCGATTAACTTGCCCGTATCCTGCAACGGGTCGTTGAAGCCCTTGTTCTCGACAGTAAGCGGTGCATTCTTTGGTGAGTGAACGTCTCGAATTGTCTTCTTGATATCATTAGAGATACGTCGCCCCAGTTTAGCTTCTAGGCCATGCTGAGTTTGTTTGCCATCCACGACATCTAAGAATCCTTCAATCATCATCTGACTCCATTCATCATGATAACGTTCATAGGATAAGCCAATGAATCGACGTGGTGGGATCGTAACACTCTCTTTAAGAACAAACATGATTCGCATGCCAAATGGTGCCGACTTATCAGCAACCGCTAAGACGTGATTGTGCGCACCCTTGGGGCGAAATAGGCCAGGTATCTCACTCGGCTTTCGCCCCTTGGCTGCGGCCGTGGGAATGGTCAGAAATGACTTCTTGGCGTGAATCACCATGCCATGTTCGTTGACCCGGGCCACCATTTGAAGGAACTGATCATCAATAGGTACTCCCACCACTAAGTCCATGGCGTTGAGCGATCGTGATGCCGCAATCCATTCCGGAATATGGTTTGAATTAGCCACCTAACCACCTCAATCCCGACTGTAGGCCCGACCACGGTGACGACTGCGTCCGAACTGATCTACCAAATCCTTATAGCGAATCATGTACGGGTCATTCCCCTTCGACCAGTCGAACATGGTTTGAGACTCGCCTAAATGACTGGCGGACTGGACACCACCGTTAGCCACCAAGGTATCCACGTAAAGCTCACTGAGCACCAGCAGTCGGTTGGCTTCTTCCTGCTTAATGGGTTTAACGTGATCGGCCTGCACAGTCACCCATGAGTCATCGATAAGCTGCTGCAGATACTCGTCATCGTCCAAGTCAGACGCCAGCGGGTACTTTTTCAGCCGGTCGAGTGTCGTTTTGTTGTCAGCCATTTAGATCACCTCTACTTAGCTGGAGTCGTTGAAGCAGACGAAGCTTTTTGCTTTGGTAAAAAGTCCGTTGAGACCTTAGCCTTGTACGCCACAACATGGATATTTCGAGGATCGACGTTCTTTACTACTTCCCAAGTAGATGGCTTAGAGAGTTCGTCAATCGTTGCAGTTTGACCCGCAGCGGAGAATCCATCGGCCACTGAAGTTCCCTTAACGTGAATGGTTTCGGTACGCCGGTTGATGATGTTAGTACGACCACCATTTTTACGGGCTTCACGTTCAACTTCAGTTGAATCAGACGGATTAGCCACAGAATAACCAACGGAACCATTACCGAAGATGTAGGACGTTGCAACACCATTGGCATCTAATGGCAGGTCATCATCAACCACGATTTGCATACCGTTGTAAGTACCGAATGGCCCCACAGCAACGTTTGGTTGAACAGTATCAATCATGTTTTGCAGTTTCATTTCAGCGTAAGCGCTGGAGTTAACCGCAATCTTATTGAACGTTTGATCTTGCAGGTCGCCCAGCTTGTTGATCGTAGCCAAGAAGCCGCGAGCAGAAAAGTTGTTACTTGAATCATCAAACATCTTTGCGGTTGCGATATCCGTATTTCCAAATACTCCGGCTAGAATTGCCATCAGCAGCTTTTGTTCTGAATTACTCCAGAAGTTAGCGAACCGTGATGCGATGACGTCGGCTGGATTGGAAATAGAGAATTGCTGTGCGATATCCGTGTAACCGAAGGCTTTAACCAAACGAAGCCGCATAGCCCGTTGCTTGCCCGTAGTAACACCGGAAACGCTGATATCGTCGGTATCGGTCCATGGATCCGGATCGCCTTCTAGGTCATTAGTAAATGGTAAAGTCATGGTGTCTTCCGTTGAGTCCAACAGATGGGCACCGAATTGGTCGTCAGGCGTCAAAATACCAGATTGAATCATGCGGTTAGTCTTGGTACTAAGGTTGACGACGTTTTGCCCAAACAAGGTCGGTTGGATCATGCCGGACAGTTGTGTAAATACGTCAGTTGCCACTTAAATCACTCCTTTTCTAACTCATAAATTGTTTTGCCAGTTGAGGATTTTTCTGATAAATCGCAAGCTGTTCACTATAGCTCATGGCGTCCCAGTCCTTTTTCGTGACAGACGTATTAGGCGTATGTGTTCCAGAGGCTGGCGTTTGATCACCTTGCATGCGCTTCAACGTTTCTTCATGAACCGCATCGGTGAAGGCCCTCTCGAAGGAGTCAGCGTTAGCCACCATGGTGTCGTGGTCTTGGTCGGCAATGTAGTCGGCAAAGGTATCAGGAAGGTGACGGCTAGCAAGCTCTTGTTGAGCGTAAAAGTGGGCTTGCTCACGGTGGAACTTTTCTCGCTCCTGCTGGTCCCGTTCTTCCTGTGCCTTGCGGTCGGCCTCAGCCTTTTCATCGGCGGACATTTTGGCCCGCTTTTCGCCCTCAGCCATTGTTTCGGCAATCATTTGTTTGAACTCATCGGAGTTCTTGAATTGGTTGACCGCGTCCTGCCGAATCTTGCGCTGGTCCTTAGCTGGAACCTTGTGGTCATCGTCATCACCAGGCTTGTCGTCTGGATCTGGGTCAACTGGTTTCTTACCATCATCCGGCTGGTGGTCATCGTGTTGGCCGCCATCGTTGTCGTCCGGAGCGTCATAGAATTGGTGTTGCAAAATGCGATTTAGCATAGTGAATTCCTCCTTTAATGCTTGTTAGAGTGGCATAACTCATCAGCTTTCTTTAGAGCCCACTGCCGAAAAAAGGGCATAAAAAAACACCCTAGATGGGTGTTGGTTCTTCGTTTTCAACGTGCTCTCGCTTCTTGCACCGGCAATTAGGATGCCAAGGTAGTGCCGGACACTCAACGAGTAGGAATGGGCCTCGTGCGGCTAATTCTTTACACTTATCACAGGCGTCTGGCTCCGTAACAATATCTACGCGTTTGACACGTCGGTTTTTAAACGAATCCATAGTGGCCTTATCGACGACTCGTGCTGATTCTGATCGGATTATCCGGTCAACCATCCACATTTCGGTCTCGCCGGCCGCTTGTAGGTTTCCCGCCGCATTCGTACCAGGTTGCAAATGTTGCAATAACTTTTCGAGTTGTTGCTGCTGCAATCCCCCACTCAGCGAATTACGCACCACTTTCTGAACATCGGCGACCATGTTGTCTGAGTGAACCCACAAACGGTCGGACCAGTCGGAGCCATCAACTACGTGGCCAATGGCCGGCGTAATCTGAATGCCTTGGGTATGTGGCAACGTCCACACTATGTGTTTAGACGCAATGACCTGTTGGTACCTCTGTTCGGCGGCGTAGTCGTTAGCCAAATGCTGACGACTAACGTGCTGGACTTTGTTTGTGGTCACGGCGATAGTCGCACCGATAATGGCCGCAACAGCATCGGCATGATCGCCACCGGCTGCTTGATACTTGTACAGCTTTTTGCGTTTTTTCAGTTCCTCACTTATGGGTGCGTCGTCCGATAACAGGTCGATGGCATGGATAAACTGGTCTAAATCCCAGTGAGTAATTCGCTGGCGGACTACATCAGCAGTCAATCCTTTGCTAGATGCATACCGTGCGTAGAAGGCCCTCAGATTGTCACTGATGAGTTTTAGTGTCTGCACGTAGAAGTTATCGGTCTGCCCCTTAAACCTTTTGTCCGAGCTTAGGAGCTGGCTTATTCGCTGTTCCTCCTGTTGGTCGGTCACTGTCGTCTTCACCATCACTTACACCACCTTGAGCTTTATCTTGGTCGGAGCCATCAATCTTATCCATGTAATCTAATCCATCCTGTTTGTCCTGGGCCTTCTGGTCTTTCATGCGCTTCTCTTCACCATCAGGTTTGACCCCGGTAGCTGATTCGACCGCTTCCCAGAACGTCTGGTTAGATATAGCACCGGTCTTTAGCAATAAGGCCGCGTTCGTAATGACTTCGTTATCGTTCTTCGGTAGATTAGGCGTATAGCTAGGGTTGACGTGCTCAGCCTCGTCTGTGTACTTGATAAGTGACGTCTTCGCCCAATAGGCGGCCAGCAAACGGATTCGACGCTTAATTCCCCGAGTATATAAGGATTGTTGTGTCGCCCGTTCTTGGTCAGAACCCCACAGCTTGTAGGACATGGCCACACCACTGGCGTTAGCCGCGAAGTTTTGGTCTGTAACATCTGGTGTGTTAGTGTCCTTATGAATATCAGCAAGTAAGCGGTCGTTGTACGTCTGCCAACCCTGAGCGTTAAGCTCCTTAGTCAAATACTCGGCTGAGGTCTGAATCACAGTCGGGGCGCCGCCGATGTTGTCGATAAGTCGCGGCTTTAAGAACAAGATTCGCTTATCAGGGTCGACACGGTCAACTTTGTAGATGGGGTCTCCATTTGAATTAGTGATCTGCTCCCCGTCAGCATTCGTCAGCGGCTCCGCGTCGTCAAGGTCGTCATCGTCATCCACGTCTCCGGAGATGACCAAAATGGCGTTATTGAAATCCTCCTGGCTGTTTGCCATCTCGGAAATGGACTTGTCGTAAGCGTCAATCTCGTCCAGCTTGGGCTCCCATGCACCCAGTCGCTCGTCGTTGAGCTTGTACTCGGTGATTGGAACCGTGCCGAAGAAATGTGGCGACTGTTCGGTCAACGTGTACTCACCGTTCGGGCTATCCGTGCTGGTGAAGTAGTAGACCATACTATCCGTATATACTTCGATATAGTAAGTCGTAGTCTTCATGAAATTGACCATGTAATAACGCACGGCAAACAACGAGTTTAGGTCTATCGTCGTGTCATATACAACAAAACAGTGGGCCGGATCAATAGTGCGCAAAGCTAAGTCATTGGTTCCCTGTTTGACGTAGGTCAACTCGTACGCTCGGCCCGTGTTGTTGAGGTTCTTGCTCATCACCTTCTCGTGATAAGGCTCATCTACCGCGTCATTGAATGCCGCAATGGCGTTCACAATGTCTTCTCCGCTGTCGTCAGGATTATCGGGGTCACTGTACGCAAACTTTAGTGGGTTTCCAAACTGATAGCCTACCTTTTGGTCCGTAATGTACCGTGGCAAACCAGATGTGATGCGGTTGTCAGCCCGGTCAGGAGCCTTGTCTGATCGCCAGAAGTGAATGTCATTTTCAGCCTGATAATAGCGTTCGAGGGTCAGCAAGCGTGGAAGCTGGTTGGTGTAATGGTCGTTAACGAACCAGGAGAGAATCGGCTTGATAGCGTCTGGGTTAGCTTTGATGGCATTCCATTCATCAGCTGGCATTTGATAATCTTGGTTAGCATCGAATCCAAAGCGTGAGCCACCACGAAGCATATAGATACTCCTACGATCAGGCCGCGGCAAAGACATACCATGGGCTTGTGGATCATTCGTTTCCGCCATCTAGTTCATCCCCTTTCTCATCAGTTCCGGATAGCATTTCGTTAACCACTCTTTCTCGTTCCTCAGCTCGTTTATCTTCTAAATCAACATCTTCATTAAGAAATCGCTTAATTGCTTCACCCAACAGGATTGTTGTGGCACTATCCGGATAGTTGCGTCCTTGCTCATTATCTTTAATGGCCGCCAGTAGCTCGTGCTTACTCATTGAAGCAATGCTGACGCCCTTCCACTCAAACACAGGTACATCAGCCATTAGATCAACCCCAGTTTCGATTTAAGTGTTCCGTCTGGCCCCGTCTTGATTAACTCATCAATGGTGCGTGGCCCTTTCTTTGTACCGAATTCAATCTTACCGATATCGCGATTAGGGTGTGTGCTAATCAGCACCTGCCACACTATGTCGGCCTTCTTACCAGATAGCTTTAGCACAAACGCTTCACCAATTTCACGGTCGATAATAGTAATCTGACCGCCATCGCGGCTATAGGCATAGCGGTCAAGCGAACTGGATACGGTCGCGCTAACGTGGCCCATTTTTTTAGTCATACTAATCCCATCCTTCTTAGTGTTTTGGCCTGCTTGCGACGACTAGGCCGCTTGCTAATGTTTACCTTGTTCTGAACCGATTCAGCCACACCAGTGAGAGCATCAGGGGCGTCATCATGCTCATTCTTCCCCTCACGCTGATATCGCGTCAGGAAGTCAAACAGGTCTGGCCAGCGATTACGCCAGTTTCCCGGGAAGTAAATGTGTTCCATGACCCAAGTCGAGTTCGACAGGATTCGAGCAATCTTATTCTGCCCGTTATGGAACCATTGAACCTTAGTGACGTTGCTGTGATACTCCTCACGCAATCGCCATTCAACCTGCCGAGCAAACCCACGCCCACCATTGTTAGATTCGATTGTGGCCGCATTGACCTTATTCTCGAATAGCGATCGGGCCACAGCTGGTTCCGTCGTCTCCATTGGGTCTTGTGAGAAGACTACGTCTAAGATGTAGGCCTCATCGTTATATACCCCATAGACGTAATGGGCTAACCAGTCAGAGCCTTCGTCGGCAGTATCGGTGTATGAAAAAATCCCCCGAAAGAGCGGATTACCCTGCTCATCTCGTGGGATTTCGTCATAAGTTTTGAAGTGCTTGTACAACCGACCTTCTTGATCAATTGGTTTTTGCTGATAGTTGGCCGCCGCAATCTCGGGCGATTGAGTCTTAAATGTCCGCTCATACTGAGCACGGGACAGAATATCCTCGCAAAGCATGGTTCCGTCGTCCTGGAGAGCTTTCATACTGATGTGCTTGACCTTATACCCTAATCCGGGTAATTCGGCCAGAGCGCGCCCTGCAAGGTCTTGAGATGACCACCGTGTCATAATGATAATGATTTTCCCGCCGGATTCTAGTCGTGACAGCATGGTATTTACGAACCACGACCATTGCTCGTCCAACTTGACCTCGTTAAAGGCTTCCTGGGCGTTCTTGATCAGGTCGTCAATAATCATGACGTCGGCCCCGAACCCAGTCGCAGTACCAGTCGGTGAAGTGGCCAGGTAGTTGTTGTATCCACCTTTAAGTGACCACAGGTTCATGGCCCCGTCACCTTGCTTGATACTTACGCCAGGAAAGACGTCTGCAAACACCGGAATGTTTGGGTCAGCCTTGACCTCCTGAATGGAATTACGAACTCCCTTAGAAAACGTGGTCGACAGCGTTTCGTTGTATGAACCGGTCATGACCTTTATCGATGGGTCCTTGCCTAGAAGCCATTGGACAAACAGCCCCGCCGTTCGTGATTTACCGTGACGCGGCGGCTCGTTGATGACCAACACATCGTCATCGGAAACCACGAAGTTCTGTAAGGCATCGCACAGCTCAACTAGGTAGCCTCGGCTTCGCTTGTAGAAGCTTGGTGCAATCAGTCGCGCGTATGAAAAGAAACGGCGCCGGGCCAGTTCAACCCGTGCACCTTGACGAATTAAGTTCTTATCCATCGTCATCATCAGCCAGCTTGGCTAGCTGCTCTTCTGAAAGATTCTTATACGGGTCACTGACTTGAACGCCGACGCCACCGGAAAGCTCAGTTTCCTTGCGGTCACGCCATTCATCTGGCTTACGATTCTTTAACCAGAAGATAGCTGCTGTAGTGTCTGGTGGCACCTCATGCTGATTCTGAAACAACTCGATGCTTTCCCGCGTTGGGACTTTCTCGGCAGCATAGTCATCAACCTCTTGCTTGGTTGCTTCCGGATGGTCTAACTTGTAAGTATTGGCCACCTTACGACGGCGCGCATGCAGCACATCCGGATCAACATCAACTACTTTGTACTGATGGTCAACTGTCGTATATCCCTTGGCACGCCGCAAAAGTGAACCTTCGACTTCACGATCAACGACTTCTTTTCCCTTTTTTAGGGCCTCCACAATCTCCACATAACGCTTTTTCCAATTGTAAAGAGTCGTTGTACCAATGCCAATATTATTAGCAATTTGTTCATCGGTTAGGCCATCTCGGGCCCACCCTTCTAGTTTGGTCAAGCCCTCATGGGTCAACCAATCTTGATACTTGCCTTTACCCATGGGGGCGCCTCCTAATCCATAAATACACAGGCCATCGTAAACTGACCCATTGGAAATCCCTTGCCGTACACAACGTTCGGACCGTACTTGATATACCCCGAATGGCTCTCGTACAAGTTGCCAGTGTTGTCATCCTTGATAGCCAAGTGAATTGGCTTCTCTTGCCGGACTAAGCTCTTTAGCAGCTCATCCGAAGGCTTGCCCAGCGGGACCATAATCTGAACCAGCTTGTCTACGTAGTTTGATCCAGAGTCAACGACTCTAACTTCCGCGTCGCTACTAAGACTGTTTAGTTCTTCATCATTGATCAAGACATGGAAATACTTTGGGTCAAAAAGGCTAATGAATGTACCGTCGCTAACCCGGATTGAGTGCTTATTTTCTTTATCAGTCACGATCAACAACCTCCTGTGCCTGCTTGTGGTTTCCCCATGTCATGGCACTTTCGTAGTAAACCTTGCCATCAATATCAACAAAATGAGCTTCTTCTTTGCTATAGCTCTCAGTGAAGATATAGTCCTTATTGACAATCATGCCATCATTTAAACCAGCTTCGGGCTTAAGCGGGATATAACTAATCAGCTCCCCGTTAGGTTGACTAACTGTGATGTAATTTGGCAGATCGTCCCATAGTTTGGCCTTCTCTTTGTCGCTCAGCTTCTTTTTCATGCTTGATTCGCTCCTTCCAGCGCTTATCCGTCTTCAGTTCGTGTTCCAGGTTACCCAGACAGCGAGTCTCAACGGCGCTGGTATAGCCAAATTTTGTTTTGATCATTCTGGCCATGCCGGCCACCTCCTATTTTTGGGCAAAATAAAAACGCCCCGTAGGACGTTATACGTTTAAAACTATACTTCCAATTTTGTTCTTAACGCTTCAGTTAATACCTGGGAAACATTAATTTTTCGTTCCTTAGCAATTACATTTAAATACTCTGGAATAGTCACATTTTTGCGAACGGTTCGCGAATACTTAATACGAAATTCTGCTAAGTCAACTGAGATATAAACCAAAGATTCTCCATCTTCTAGTTTAATATCTTCCAGATTTGATGGTTTAGGATAGTCCGATTGGTCTTCTAATAAGTTACCAATCAAATCTTCAGTCATAGCAACGGCGTCCAAGGTATTGTTTCCTTGCGTAAACCCGCCTTTTAGGTCAGGGACTCGAACAAAAATATAGTCCCCATCTTCGCTAAAAATAGCAGGGTAAATTACCATATCCTTCTTCATAGAGTCGATCTCCTTTGTGTTTTCTTTGTCAGTTTCATACTTCAGGGAGAAAAAATCAGGTTAGTATTTGAGAGTATACCAAAACGATCACTCATTTTGGCCGCAATAAAGAAACACTATGGTTTCTCTATATTTGCTTCTCTCAAAATCGCGCGCTCCAACCCTTTTCCAAGTTCCTTAGCATGAATCGGTACCATGACAGTAATATTGCTTTGGGTGTTGTAGAGTTTTAAATGTGATGATCCATTCTGCGATTTCTCGATAAAGCCATGTTCCTTCAACAGTTTAATCATCTGTCGTGGCTTCATCGGCATACTCTCACCTCTTCTTTTATTGCTGATTATATTATACACACTGAATACACACTATGCAAGACGAAACTATTTATGTACGCAAAAAGGCCCGGCCATCACACCGAGTCTCATACGAAATTACCTAACCGAGCGAAGTCAGACTCCTAAACTTGCGAGGAGTCTTCACCTCTTTTCAATTAGATTTATGATCCAGGTTAAGCAATTTGGCTGGACCAATGGATTGAGATGGCATCGAACCACCTTCTCCAGCTCTTCAAACTGGCGCTCTACCTTTTGAGCTATCAATCCATATCGACCAGCTATGCGGACTAGTCGATAGTTTGGAGTTGGCGAATTGAATGTAGAATCGTCGTTGAAATTTAAATTTAAGGGAGGCTCTCACCTCCTTAACGATTCGCCAATGTGCTTGGTAGGGATTTGCACCCTACAAACTGGGGGTCTCTCGGCAATCATCACCAATTACCCGTGGGTGTCGCGACGCCCCCACAGAACCAGTCGTCGCCGCTTAGCTTATGGTTTCCCATTACCGTAGCAGCCACTTTGTCTATCTATTCCATCACAAACACACACCTGAATTTAATCAGGGGACAGCTTAGCCAACTAGCATGACTTCTGCCCTATATCGTTGACGGGAATCGAACCCGCATCTCTCATCACTGAGCGGCTTAACCATTTGCCTACAACGACTGTTCCTACAAAACTTAACTCGGAACATGTCAGTAACTTTTTCCAGCTTCACACCATAAATCTCGGTTAATACCACCGGTGAGCCTCTAACGTTGCTCACTGCCCGACTGACGTTTTTCGACTCTAATGTTGGGTATAACTATCAGAGTTCCTAGATAGTGCAATGCACGCAGCGGGGTTCGAACCCGCGTCAGGCAATGACTGTCTGCTCTGCCATTGAGCTATGCGTGTTTTTCTTAATTCTTTCGATGATACTAGAATAACCCTTAAATATGGCTGGTGCCTGCAGTCCGACTGCACAAAAACTGCACTCAAACTGCATCAAAACTGCTTTTTTTAAAAATATGGAGATCATCCAGCATGTAGCAATCGGCAAACTGCAATAGTGCTTTGGGCTTCCAAACGTGGAAATAGCTGGACTCAGAAAATCCTAAGTCCATAAAACACATGGTATCTGATAGTTCTTGTAGATATAGTTCATCTAGTATATTCTGGCAATCTTTATCACAGTGTTTAATTGCTTGGATTGTCCGTTTGACGACCTCTTCAGCATATAACCGCCGCACAATTCTTGAATCTGTCGCATTACCTGATGGCTGAGACTTTGGCATTCCATCATAACTAGGTGATTTTAAGTCACTCATTGACTGTCCACTGATACGGACCATCTTAGGCAATACTACAGATAAAAAGTGTGTCACGTTTTGCAAAGTTGCTCCAACATCTACCTCTGGGAAGAGACTTCCCATGTTCATATTATCAAAATCTAATTCAGCCAACCCTTTCAGCCCCTATCAATGGTATAATTAATGTGTTGACCATTGAGTAAGCATAATTTGGGTAAGAGCTGCTGCCGGGCAGCCCTTTTTTATTACCTAAAAGTATCTAGGCTAACATCCAACGCATTGGCAATTCGTAGAATTAGGTCAAAACTTGGACGTTTAATTTTTCCATTTTTTAATGCATAAACATTTGAGTCATTCTTATCACCCATCAGTTTTGAAAGATGATATGGCGTGATTCCACGCTTCTCCAAAAGCGGTTCAATTTTGCTCCACATATTAACGCCTCCAAAAATAGTTAACCACTTATTAGCATTTTAAAATATGCTATGCTATCATTGATACCACAATATGTTGTGGTTCTAGCGGCCACACTACATTAAATTTCACTCAAGGTGGCTACTATTATGGATCCCCATTTGTCATTGACGATGTTTTTAACCTTCACTGCCAAAGTAAGTACTTCTGCAAAAATGACTTACGTAAAGCAGCTAAAGACTAGTGAATATTCGCCAGCAATCGATTACTACAAAGATTTACGCACACCTATTAAGAATGTTTTGAAAAGTGACCAACCCATTAATCGAATCGCTGATGTCGTTGAAACTGTACGCACCGAAAAGAGAGCTAACTATTCGCGATGCATTCAAAAATTCATCAAATTTTACAACTCTTATGATAGTGTTGAATATTTTGACACTGGTAGCGCCAATTGGACAATTCCTAATACCATATCAATCTCATCCTCACCAGAGTTTGGACTAATTTTAAATGGTCAGAAGTACTTGATTAAGGCATATTACAAGAAACCAAACTCGACTACAAAAGTAACCAAGAGAAACATTGAGTCCATGCTTACTCTGATGGATAGTGCTAATTACAGTTTTTCCACTAATGACTGTAAAATTGCAGTCCTAAATCTGCAAAACGGAAAACTTATCATTGGATCTCCCGCTTCTGAAAATAAAATCTTACAACTAAAGATCGATGCACAAAACCTAGCAAATATTTGGAATGCAGTTTAGTCTCTGTCATTTCCAATTTCATTCATTATTTCTGCACAGCTTTCACAAATATATTGATGATCACCAACTTTTAAAGTCCCAACTTCGCCACAGATAATGCACTGTGGCTTTTTTATATGTCGCAAGTAAAAACAGCTAAAAAATTCTTGTAAACGTAAAAATATTTTTTTCATAATTCTTCTCCTACATAAAATAAGAACTTTATCCCGTAACGACCGACTGCATCGTCAGCTCGTGGATAACTTGATTTTTCTCCTGCGGCGTCAGCATTTGAATTGCACGGTGGTCCGAGAAGTTAACCTGGTCGAAGCGATTGCTGCACCAGACGATTGCTCGACTAATATCCCCGTTGTACGAATCCATGCCACGCTGAACAAATGCTCGATACTTAATCTGCGCATCAGTCATTGTCCTTAACCTCCTTTGTTTGATATTCCTTCGCATGGGCGGCCATATGCCGCTTCTTCTTGCGCATTGTTGACTTCTTGGTGTGTTTCCGCTGTTTTGACATCATTTCGCCTCCGTGACTGTAACTTCGATTCTCGGTTCGTCCGAATAGTACTTACTGGCCACCAAATCAGCAATCAGGTTATCATCTTCCCAGATAACGCCTGTGAGCGCGTCTTCAATCAACTTGACGTAATTTGAGGTGTCCGGCTTAACGATTGGCCGCTCTAGTCCTTCAGCTCGACGCTTATGCTTGAGCTTACTTATACTGGTCTGAATCGGTCGGTAAACCTTGATTTCAACGCGAAGCGCTTTATGCTCGAGCATCGGCCCTTTGTACTGTAGCTTGGCCTCCTGAGTCACCATTCTCTTGTAGACGTGACTCTTTTTTGGGTCGTAGGCGTGACCAGTTCGTGTAAAACGTGGGCGTCCTGCAGGTACTGGATCACCATGAACAACGATTGTAATAGGAGGAATACGATCCAACGGTCGGGCCCGTAAGCCCTTTGGCAGTAGCATTTCCTTTATGCCTTTTTTAGCGCTGGCCATCGATTCATTAAATGAAATTCCCCCGGTATTAATTGGCATGTATTTCCGCCTCCTTCAGTACCCGTTTACCCTTGCTGGTCACCCGAATGGTTCGCGTTTGCATCGGCATATAAGTAATGCAGTCTGCTTCGTACAGCGCCGTAATCCGGTCATAAATCATCGAGCTACTTGTGTACCCTGCCAGCTCTCCAATCTCGCGAACAGACGGGGAATATCCGTGTTCTCGAATTAGGCGATCAACGGCGGCAAGTACCGCAATTAAATTAGGATTAGTCATCGTTGTCCCCCTCCAACAGTTCTGGGTCCTCGTGGATGTTCCCAACAACTTGCAGCGCTTTGTAATCGGTCCAGTATTCTTGCCGCCACATCGTCTTTACGCCGTTGTAGAAAAACACGCAGTATCCATAACGTGAGTTGTATCGGATGTCGCCTACGATTCCCTGGGCGGTCGCAAACAGCTGAAAACGTATGATGTCGCCCTCGTAGATCTCTCGGCCATTGGTATCATTTACCCCGGTGTACTGCTCAGCAATCAATCCCGAATCATCTAAAGCATCAGAGAAGCAGCATAGGTCATCGTCGTATTCGTGCTCTACGTTGTAGATATAACACTTTCTCACGCAATTCCACGCTCTGAATTTAATCTCTCGCATTGCCTACGCCTCCTGCTTGATTCTCAAGAACTTATTGATGAAGTACCGCTGCCCTTTGCCAGTCACAAGCGTGGTTCCTTTGATGGTCGTGTGACCGTCTGAGTGCTCAATGACCAGTTCTCTTACCCGAAATAGTCCCAAATCCATGGACCGTTGTGTCGGACGATTACGGTCGCGCCCACTACGGATTAAATATCCGTGTTCACGAAGCCAAACGAACAGGCGATTCTGACCAATAAGAACGCCGTTTTGTTTCAATAACTTGGCTAGTTCACGAATTAGAATCGTATCGGTTGATCCTCCGACAGCGTCTGCAAACCGTGCCTTAGGTGCCATAATCTGGTTCTCGTCGTGTAGGCGTTGAACCTCAGCTTGGGATCGCTTGTACTTCTCCAGAAACTTGATCATGTTATCCGGATTCGACATCCAGTCATAGGCCGTTTTCGGAGTCACATAGGCACCCTCTCGGCGAATGGATGGGAGCACTTGCTCGTAAATCCAATCTTGAAAAGGCTCAGCACTTGGCAAGTGGCTTTGACCGGCTAGCTGATAGACACCTGGCTCAGAAATAACCGTCATCAGCTGGATTCCAGAGGGGGTAACGATTCGTTCCTCCCTCTGATACTTAGCCTTTACATGATCTTTAATGGCTTTGCTCGTGTTTAGATATCCGATTGCCAGTGCAACGTCTTTCCCAACAAAATACGGTTCATTGTCCATAACTACCGTACGTACTTGTTTCCCCTCAAAGTCAAAGGGTGTAATTTCGTTCATGCTTGTGCCTCCTCAGGCGCTCTCTTCGCTTTAAATTTCTTGATGCGTGCATCCAACTCCGCCTGCTTGTCAGGACTTAGCCCCTTTGGCTTGCCCGCGGGCTTATCAGGCGTCTTCTGCGCCCAGTCTGGCAATGTTTCCTTGGCCCGTGTCGGCTTAGAACTCCCACGGCCGTTCTTCATGCGTTGATCGTGTTCTGCAGCCGCCTTTTTGGCCTGATCAAGCGTTGTAATCTTGCGTTTCTGCCACCCATCAATCACGGCTTGCATGTACTTAAGCGCCCCGCGCGATTGGACGTTATGCTCACCGGCGATGGTGATGGCGAAGTTAATCACGTCCGCTGGCAGTTGCTCAAGCCAGTCGTTAATCTCAGGCATGGCGATAGCGTTGGGGAATCCCCACAGGCTGGTCCACTTATCGATCACACTTGATCGGGTGACACCCGCGTCGTCATCATCATTCTTTTTGTTTAGTTTCGTTTCGTTTTGTTTAACTAATGCGCTACTGTCTTGTACACTCCTTTGTGTACCCTGTTGTGTACTGTCTTGTATACTCCTTTGTGTACTCCCTTGTGCACTATCTGACGTATAAAGTACACAAACGCGGTAGGAAGTAGCTTTTCGACCATTAGAACTAAAATCGATGAGGTTAAGTTGTTTGAGGACGTTCCGGTTCTTGACGATGCCGGATCGTGACAGCCCCGACAGTGGTTCAAGCGTTGCATTAGCGGCTGTAAACCATGTGGACCAGCCGGCCTTGTTATTGATGGACATCAGGGTGTACCACAATGAAACCTGGCCTGCTGATAGCTTCTGCTTGTATAGCCGATAATCGTCAAACGCTCGAATTTGCATAAGGTAGTTCAAACCAACACCCCCTAATCAATCAGTTCATCAGCATCGATGATGTCGCCCAGAACCTTAGTTGACCGACAGTAGTCGCACGTCTCACAGTGCTCCGGTTCTTCCTGGCCATCGATGATGGACTTGAATCGGTGTTCCTGATCCTTGACCCGCCACATCGCATCATCTAGCTTGTCCTGCGGGATTGAGATGACCGCCTTGTCGGGCGGGTCTTGCTTGGTGACTGCAACAATGTAGGGCGTACATAGCACACCGTACTGTTGACGAACTAGCTCTTGGTAGACGGCCATTTGGAGCTGGTAGTCGTAGGCATAGACGAATGGGACGTAGCACCGTGTGCGGGTATCCCAGACCCGCTTGTGTAGGTCCTGCGTGGTCTTTAAGTCGAGGAAGATGCCTCGCTCAAGGTTCAAGCAGTCCAGCTTGCCCATCCAGTCGATACCGTCAATCGTCCCGGTGACAATTGACTCCTTAGCACCCTGGTAGAGTGTCCGGAATGTGGCATCGCTGTCTAGCGTCTTGATCATGTTCTCGGCCACCTTATATGGTGCCTTAAGTTGGCCCTTCGTCTTACCTCGGGTGGATAGCATCACGTCCTTGTGAGCTTCTACGAAGCGTTTATGGGACGCTGGGGACTCGAAATAGCTGTGAAGGTAGTTACCGACCAGCAAGGCCGTTGGGCCTTGCTGGGGCTTCCAGTCGCCTCTTAGTTCTGCCAGTGCTTCGGCCTCACACGCCGCGAACTTCTTGAACCAAGTCGGGCTCATATAGTGTTCATTAGCCTCTTGAGTGTAATAACTATTCGAATTTAGAACGAACTTCTTTTTCGAAGAGGTTTTCTTGCTCGGCGCCATTTGCACTTTGGTCATCCTCCTTATCTGATTGGGCTTCAATGCTATCTAGCAACGCGTTAACGAATGAGTCGTCCTGTACCACATCAGTTGCCTTAACCTGTGGTGCTTCTGCGGGCTGTTTGTGCCCCGAGTCAAGTTCCTTAGGTTTATTCGCCTTCTTAGGAGTCGCTTCAGGCTTCGCAACTTTGGGAGCGGCCTTCTTTCGCGTAGTTGGCTTAGCTTTCTTAACAATTTTTTTCACCGCAGCCTTTTTAACCTCAGGCTTATCTATCTTCTCGGCATCACTCTTGACGTCCTTATCACCAATCAAGTCAGTAACTGTCTTAGGAGTAACGTCCTTGACCTCATCGTCATAATCACTCTCGTTTTCAGTCGTGTCATTGATGGCACCAACGAATAAGTCGTTGTCATTTGACGAGTTGATGTAGAGCTTAGCGGCACGGTTGATAATGGTCCGCTGAGCCATCTCTTGCCCGAATTTGTTTTGAACATTCTTGCTCTTAGCTTGGGACCAACTAGCGTCAATTTCCTTCTTAGTCATGACAGTCCAGATTCTGCTGTTGTCTGTGAGAAGAACGTAGGCGAACGCTCCAATAATTGGGTTATCGCGATTTTCAAACTTAGGCTCATACTTTTTAACGACGAGGTTCATATCGTCATCAGCCCCAATTTCAAAGCCGTCATCCTTGAAGATGACCTGTGCCTTGATATCCTTCACTGATGACAATTGCTTAAGAACCGTGATTGAGCCAAAGTAAGAACGTTGTAACGTGCATTGACGGCCATAAGGAATGAAGTAACATTGATTCTTAGCTGGGGACAGTCCTTGAATCGCCATGTTGAGCAGTGCCTTAGACACCGACTTGGGATCACACTTCTGAAGCATTGAGGGCCCCTTCGAGTCGTCCGACAGAATCAACCATGCTGAATTGAGCGCATTACCTACCGAGTATCCTTGAGGTAGTTGTAGGCCGTCCTCTTTTTGCATTTTTCCAATTTCTTTTTGAACTGAAACTACTAATTCATTAGCCATTATTTTTCCTCCTCAAACCGGTTACCACCAAGGTAGCGATACATCTTAGCTTCCGGACAATAACCGTACAGTGAAAGCACCGCACTACGGTACGTGTCGTGCCCGCCGTCGCCGAAACTTTCAAGATAGTTGTCGATATCAATCAAGGAGTTGTAGATGTAGATGTCACCTTGTCGGTCACCGCCGTCAACCACCCAGTAGCGGCTACTCGGTTGGAGCTCTTCGCCATTGGTGTCTCGCTCTACTGGCTCGCTGATATCAGCAGCCTTCTGATAGACGGATTCACGGTCAATCTTGCCCATGTAGATGTCTAAATCGTAGCTGACATGGTCCGGCATATTCATAGCCATTGCCATACGCCACCTTTCAGAGTAGAATTAGAGTTGAAAAAATATGATACATGCAACTTATCTTCGAGTTCTGACGGCCAGTTCAGGGCTCTTTTTTTGTGCCATAGAATCATTTCTGTTCCTCCTTTAACTCAAGTCCAAAGAAATCAATTGCCCAGGCCTTCCAGCCGCCCATTGCGTGAACCGATTCAGACAGCCAGTATCCGAAGCTGACGCACAATGCAATCAGGCCGAACCATGAGACAACCTCACCAACGTAGTAGTAGAACAAATCCATAATTATTAACTCCTTTCATCTAAGTACCTGCGCCAGGCGTCCCGAACTTCCGGGAACAACCAAACGCGTTTGCCACGCTTGCCAGGGGCTCCTGCACGACGTTCGAGCTTTGCCACGTATCCCAGCGGAACGAAGTTTTGCTCAAGATTGCTAGTGGAGACCCCGGTCATGTCCGCCAGCTGACTAAGGTTGACGGAGATTTGAAGCTTGTCATTTTCGCCCAACTTTTCATTCACTTGGTCCTCAATGACCTTTTGTGCTACTGCTTGTGGATCGAACGTCGCCATGGTTTTAACCTCCTAACCTTGTGTTAGCTTTATTGAAGACATTCTGTAAATTGATGCCTGCATAATCTGCCTTCATCACAATATCGGTATTTTCCGACATGATTTCTTCGGCATATTCATCAAAGTATTTGTCGATGAGTAGCACTTGCTGTGGAGATCTAAACTTCTTTTCAGTACTCATTGCCTCATCGAATTCCTCTTCAATTGCTCGCCGATCGTTCTCCTCCTTGCGCTGCCGAAACATCACTGAGATAACATCGTTGTGCTTCGTCGTGTCTTTCAAGAAAGACAGCAGCCCATAATCCGTTCTGGCACCCGACAGGGCTAAGAGAATGCTGTGCAGCCTGTGCGCAATTGCAACTCTCATACTCTTGTCACCGGACCGTTCACCATTGGACATCCGGGTAAGCTGTGACTTAGAAATATGTGCTCCTTCAGCGACATCTTTCCGCATAAAACCAACGAGATCCAGACTTAGCTGCTCTGCAAATTTATTTTTCATTCAATCACTTCCTTTACTTGGCAACCCATTCAAATTCCTTTGACGAGGACCACTGATACAATTTAGTTATTGGAGGAACCGGCAAGCAGAACCACCACAACGATGATTCCCAATACTCCTTCATCAGTTCACCCCCTCAGAATGTTCATTGAAAAATTAATACTCATCACCCTATTTGGTACAATTAGTGCTGGAAGGAGGTGGTTACTATGAACGACGCACTATTTGCTCAAATCATTCAACGTGCGCACGATATGCCATCAAGAGAAACTCGTGGAAAATTGCTTCCAACTTCGGACTACATTGACGCCCAAAAATTTGCAGCCAGACTTAACGAGGCCTATCCTGATGCAAGGTTTGAAGCGCTTAGACACGATCCTATTTTTCTATCGATCCATAAGTACTAGCTGAATAAGGTTTTGACACCGCTGCTAGAATTTTGATTAACTGTTGACCCATTTCAAAATTTTCTGCAATGAATCTACGTTGCTCATCAGTTAAATCACCTTTAGCAGTGGCGTAGAGGCCATTGAGGGTTAAAGACAGCTCAAGACCGCCCAGTCGAAGCAAAACGTCTTTAGGAAATCCCTCAATGGTTTTTTCAGTGCCGACTTGAATTACATCGATACTGCACAGTTTTCGTTCCATCAGCTCACCTCCTCACTGGATTTTCCAGTTTCTAAATCAGTAACTTTTTGGGTAAATAGCTTTGTAATTGGAATTCCCAACACCTTATGAAGCATCGGAATTGTATTGGCATCGAACGCATACTTCCCACTCTCGTATCGAGAATAGTTAGCCTTACTGCCCATGTCTAGGTAATTAGCCATATCTTGCTGGGTCAATTTCAATTCAATTCGACGACTTTTTATCAGATGCAAATCAAGCTCAATCATTATTCGTCCTCCTTCCGGTTACTGATATGTTAACCATGACTATATAATAAGTTACTAGTTTAGTAATGTCAAGAAAAATCGTTACTTTTTTAGAAACTTTTTGTTTCCAAAAAAGTAACCGTGCTATCATCTAGTTGTCAATAAAGTAACGAAAGTGAGGCCAATCATGGATAAAGAATTAATTTCTAGAATTATTGACTTACGAGAATCGCGCAATTGGACCCAAAAAGACCTCGCAGATAAGATGGGGTTCAATAAAGTAACAATGAATAAGATAGAACATGGGAATCGAAACATAACCAATTCTGAACTTGCTAAGTTCGCAGACATTTTTGAAGTCACCACAGATTATCTCCTTGGTAAGAATAGTACTCCTATGTGGGCTAACGAAAAGGATACAAATGACTTAGAAAAATTCCTAACTGATAACGAAGGGTCCATGACTTATGGCGGTGAAGACCTCACAGAAGAAGAAAAAGAGCAAGTGCGTGTGGCAATGACAACCATTTTCTGGAAACGCCACAAACACAACTAGGGGCTGATTGCTTGGAAAAGATAAGTAACGTTGCGAAAACCGTAATGAATCGATACCACACCGCCAACCCCTTTACAATTGCAGAAAGACTTAATATTCAAGTCGAATGGTGCTTGTTTGGCCATTATCCACTAGGTAAAACTGTCTATGATGGTGACCAGCCTGTTGTTATGCTCAATACAACAATTAGACATACCCCTACCCAATACTTTGTTATGGGCCACGAGCTAGGCCACGCCATCCTTCAAGAGGGCCTGGTCGGCTACTATACAAGTAGCAACAAGGCACACGGTCAGCTTGAAACTGAGGCAGACGAGTTTTCGGCCGCATTGATGGGTCTATTATTCATTGAGGATAACGACCGTATGCCGTGTTCATACGAGGATCTGGTCCATCAATATGGCCTGCCATTTGGAAACAATATCTAAGGAGGAAATTATGAAAAAAATCTGGATCGCCCTCGTTTCAGCAATTGCTTTAACCATGTTTATCAGTACCTCAGCAAATGCCAGTTACTATAAACGCGCGTATGTCACTCGCAACATTACCGTATATAAATTCATCCGAGGTGATAGCTATGCAACTAGTCGCCTGGGTCATCATCTAAAATTACATTATGGGAAAACTATCCATGTTGCACCCTTCTATCATATGGGAAAGGACGGCTATTTCTTGAAAGTAAACGGCCACGGATCAAAACTATATTATGCACGAACGAACAGTTCTAAATGGTTTACACGATATTAACAGCTTCTGTCTGGTGACTCCCCTCGGTTCGATTCCAACAAGGTCCACTTAGGTAACTATCTAAGGAGATGACTTTAACGTTAAAGAAAGATGTTTTTCAATTGATAAATGATCTAATCGACCACTTACCAGTTATTGCTCTGATTGTATTAGTTATCATAATTGTGTCCTTTTACGTTTTTCACATACGGTCAAAACACTAACTTTTGCATTATGGAGGTAATTAAATGGTTTTTACTGATGTATTTAATGTTATGCATGACGACTGCAAGATCATTCAAACTCAGAACGACTTCAAACGTGTGTTTATTATTGAAAACGAACAGGGAGTACGTTTTACCTGTTTGAAAGATGATGCACCTCGCTCTTCCAAAATTCACGATCATTGGAAACATGCCAAGCCTAGTGACTCTCCTGATGAACATCCTTTTCATGATAAATTTGTGTAACTGGATTGTTATATGCCTAAGACGTAGCTTCTGCCTGGTAACTCCCTTCGATTAGATTTCAGGAATAAGCATAATTTCAAAAAATGTTGTAGTCAATGTCGACAATTATTATCACTGGTCTATCATTTTCGTCCAATTCGTATGGGTATAATTTATGTCCAACTGATATGGGAGGTCTTAATATGGATTTCGTTGATGTCTTCAATGTTAAACATGAGAACTGCAAAATTGTAGAGACTCGGAATGAGTTCAACCGCATTTTTATTATTGAAAATGAACAGGGCGAACGCTTCACCTGCCTTAAAGAAAATGCGCCTATTGGTAAAAAATTTGGCGGACATTGGAAACATGCTAATCCACAAGATTCTCCTGAGGCTCACCCTTTCAGAAATAGATTTTAAAGCCTTATCAAGTATCTATTCAATTATCCTATTGTCCACACCCGACGACGTTAAAAGCTGTACATATTTTTAGGAGGATCACTTATGAGAATAATTGGTTGGATATTAATTATAGTAATCTGCTTATGGGCATACGGTGCCTATAGTGAAAATAAGGAGGGAAAAGAAAAAACCAAGACAAGCACATTTGTAATTGCGGCATTAATTATGCTTTTTGTGGGCTTTCCGATGGCCTTTCACCATACGGCTACAAAAGCAGCAACATCACACCACATAACTAAAACCGAAAAGGCTTCATCATCGAAAGCTAGTTCAAAGCGAGAATCATCTAAAAAGGAAAAAGCCCAGGTCAATAAAGCCAAGGCTAAAAATGAAAAAGAAAACCTAGCAGACTACAAAAAGGCACTTAAATCTGTTCCGGAAAAAACAAAAGGCGCTATCACAGACGCTTACGTTGATAAAGATAGCGGTGAAACAATGGTCACGTTATCCGATGACGCTCTCGGATACTCAAGCAATGAGCTGAAAACTGTAGCGAAGACCGCTTGGAATTCAATTGGCAACTTAAGAGACAATTACACGCCATTTCCTGACGACGCTGGCTCGACTGAAATGTACATTACTATTCAAGACAGTGCTGGTAACAAGATTGCGCATACTTCCCTGATGGGATCATTTAAGTATGATGGCGAATAATTTAAACTTAGCCCTTAATTGGGCTTTTCTTTAACGTGTTCAAAGAACATACGTTCTAAATGGAGGAATTATCATGGCACAAATATTCAAACGCGGTGACAGCTGGAAGGCCAAGGTCTACTTCAAAGACATTCACGGCAAGCGGACGTCACGCTCACAGGAAGGATTTCGCACTAAGAAGGAAGCCGAAGCGGCCGCCCGGGTGATGGAAGACACTTACAAGAACGGATCCGACGTCGACGACAAGAACATCTCTTTTAGCGACTACTTTCAGAAGTGGTTCCACATCTTCCGGGAACCTGGTCTGTCAGATACCACAATTGCCCGGTACCAGTACACCATCAACGTCATTGATGAGTATTTCGGCGACACCCTCTTCCGTAAGATCAAAACGGCCGACTACCAGGAATTTCTCAACTGGTTCGGGAACGGAAACGGCAAGGACGCGAAGCCCCACGCTAAGGCGACCGCTGACAAAATCAACACACACATCCGGGCCGCTGTCCGCAATGCAGTCAACGATTCGGTCATCAGCCGGGATTTCACGCAAAACACTCACGTCGTCTACGACAGCAGCCGGACCCGTGAGATCAAATGGCTCTCATATGACGATGCAGCCAAGCTGTACAACTACACGCTAAACCACTTGGAAGGCATTGACGTTGTCCCCTATATGGTTCTGACTGCCCTACTTACCGGCATGCGCCAGCAAGAAATCGCGGGGCTTACCTGGGACGACATCGACAGCAAGGGTGGCTTCATCAAGATCACGAAGACCTGGAACTGGACGAAGCGTGACTTTGGCCCCACCAAGAACCCGGCATCCGTCCGGACCATCTCGATTGACCGCAACCTGGTGAACATCTTGACCAAACTGCAGTATGAGCAAAAACGCTACTTGAAAGTGAACGACAAGACTAATCCACACAGCCTGGTTTTTCTGTCGCGCTACAACCGTGTCCCCTCTTCTAAGGCCCTCAACGACCGGTTACACGAACTGATGAAGGACGCCGACATCAACATATACCTGCGGTTCCACGGGCTCCGGCACACTCACGCGTCCATTCTGCTGTATCAGAAGATGTCGATTGCCTATATCAGCCACCGACTTGGTCACCAGGACATCGCCACAACAACGAAGACTTATCTCCATATCATCAAGGAACTGGAGCAGGAAGAGACCGTCCGCACCCGTGAGATCTTCACTGACCTGGGGAAGAAGGCCGACTGGTCCGACTTCAAAGTCAAGGCCGAGTGATGGGTGCACCCAAATGGGTGATTCTCACTCCTGAATGGGTGCACCTTGGGTGCGCACTTTTGCAAAACCATATGCGAATATATTTTTTTAGATATAAAAAAGAGCAGGAACGCTGTTATATCAACGTTCCTGCTCTTTTGAAAGTGGTTTATGAATTATAGTTATACCGGAGGTGGGGTTCGAACCCACACGACCTCAACGGTCACTGGATTTTGAGTCCAGCGCGTCTGCCAGTTCCGCCACTCCGGCAAAAAAATACTGATTGGATACACCCAGTCAAAGGTGGTAATCGGATTTGAACCGACGATGAAGGTTTTGCAGACCTCTGCCTTACCACTTGGCTATACCACCATAATCGCCTATCCAATCTGATTGGATCAGCTAATAAATCAAGATGCCCAATCCTAAGGGCGGTATGTGGGAATCGAACCCACGCGTGCCGGAACCACAATCCGGTGTGTTAACCACTTCACCAATACCGCCATTACATTACAAACAGGGATAGTAGGAGTTGAACCCACATCGACGGTTTTGGAGACCGTTGTTCTACCATTGAACTATATCCCTATGATGGTGGGGAGTGGATTCGAACCACCGAACCCGAAGGAGCGGATTTACAGTCCGCCGCGTTTAGCCAGACTTCGCTACCCCACCATAAATGGCGCAGGACGGAATCGAACCGCCGACACATGGAGCTTCAATCCATTGCTCTACCAACTGAGCTACTGAGCCATTTTACCATCATATTGTTTGCTGTGTATTAAATTAATAATAACATAACAACGGTCCGTACGAGACTCGAACTCGTGATCTCCTCCGTGACAGGGAGGCGTCCTAACCAACTAGACCAACGGACCATAATAAGTTATGTTACTGATGGAGGATACAGGGCTCGAACCTGTGACCCTCTGCTTGTAAGGCAGACGCTCTCCCAACTGAGCTAATCCTCCAAAATGACCCGTACGGGATTCGAACCCATGTTACTGCCGTGAAAGGGCAGTGTCTTAAACCACTTGACCAACGGGTCATACTTTGAAAACGGAGAGTGAGGGATTCGAACCCTCGAAACAGGTTAGTACCCGTTTACAGCATTTCCAATGCTGCTCCTTCAGCCACTCGGACAACTCTCCATTATTAAGCTCCGGCAGGCGGGCTCGAACCGTCGACAACCTGATTAACAGTCAGGTGCTCTACCAACTGAGCTATGCCGGAATAATCGCGTAGCAACGTCCTATCCTCGCAGGGGGCGATCCCCCAACTACTATCAGCGTGCTGAAGCTTAACTTCCGTGTTCGGCATG
>NZ_RHOD01000060.1 GCF_003946095.1 Levilactobacillus lindianensis
ATGCACTAGTCCCTGTCAAGTTGACAGCTGAAATAATATAATTTTTAGTATTGCTTAGGCGGCTTCATCGCGGTATTCATTCGCGGTGGAGCCGTTCCTTTGTGCTGTTCGATCAATATGGTTGAAGTAGTAAATGCCTGCTTCAATCAGTTTCACTAATTCTTCCTTTGTCTTTGGCATTGGATGACTATCTAGCCAGTTTAGTTTGAATTCATTCCACCAACGCTCCATTGGCGCATTATCATATGGTGTTCCTGGGCGTGACATGCTTCTGATCACTTCGTGCTCAGTCATTAAACTATTGAAAGCTTTTGAAGTAAATGCTGACCCACGGTCAGTATGAACCATCGGATGTACCCCGCCAGAATTCTGAAAGGCTCGATTGAAAGTTTGAATTACGGCTTCACTAGTCTCGGTCGTACTCAGGTTATATGCTATGAGATATCGGCCATGCAGATCTAAAACGCCACACAACCGTGCTTTAAACTCACCATTAACTCCATAGTGTACCTCAGTAGAATCTGACAACCAGATTTGATTTGGTCCCGTTGTCTTATCAAACTGCTGATTTAACACATTATCTCGAAGCTCTTGCTCCGCCTGTTTTACTCGATGATGTTTCTTCACTCGACTCTGGCATTTGAGATGGAGGACCGTCATAAGCCGTTTAACTCGTTTGAGTGAGACGTAGAAGGAGATTGAATCATCGTGTTCAAGATAAAGCTTCATTTTTCCGGCACCGATTCTTTGGCGATGCTTTTCAAAATACGTGAGTATTTTCTGTTTGAGAAATTCTTCTTGTTGCTCCCAGGCCGTTTCCTCGTGATGAATCCATTGATTAAATGCCTGACGAGAAACTCCCAGTGCACGAAGAAGGATGGCCTGTGCGCCATGTATCTGAGAACCGATTTCTTTGATCCCTTGGTACGATAATTTTCGTTGAGCGTTCACTCCTTGTTCTGTAGTTCCTGGACTTTTTTTAAGAAGAGATCAATGACCTCCTGTTCCTTAATTTGCGCTTTAAGTTGCCGATTCTCCAACTTGAGTCGTTCAAGTTCTGTCATTTCTTCAACGGGTTTAGTCCGACCACGATTGTCTTTGAGTGCTGCGTAACCGTTATCCTTGGACTTCAAAACCCATGATCGTACCTGCTGGTACGATACCTCAAAGTGTTCATCTGCCTGAGAGTAGGAATGTTTATCGACAGTGACATATTCAACGATTGTAATTCGTTCTTCAAAAGTAGTTTTACGACTCATAATTCGGACCTGCTTTCTTGACGGAGTGGTCGTCAGAGCTTTATTGGTCCCATTATACTGAAATTTTTTGATCCAGTCTTGAAGTTGCGTATAACTTCTAAGACCAAAGCGATCTCGAATCTCACTTAAACTGCCTTCATTGTTCAAGTAAGCTGTTACGGCTTGTAGCTTAAGTTCTGGACTATATCGAGTCCAGTTATTTCGTTCCTTTAATCCATCGATCCCATCCTGCTTGTAAAATTTTTGCCACCTGGTAAAGGTCCCCCGACTAATGTTGAATAATCTAAGATACGCCATCTTAGGTAAATCAGTTTTCGACAGGCCCTGAATAATATTTAGCTTTTCTGCGACCGTGAATCTAGTTCTAGGCATAATAAAATCCCCTCAAAGTTAACAGATGAATTATACTTTTTCATCTGTCAACCTCAAGGGGACTATAGCA
>NZ_RHOD01000061.1 GCF_003946095.1 Levilactobacillus lindianensis
GAGGCTGTGACATAAGTCTCCAAAATGAAAGCTGGTTGAGAGGAATCTTCGGATTTCTCCCGACCAGCTTTTTGGTATAATTATAAATAAAAAAGAGCATCGGTCGCACCCGATACCCCAGAACCATCCTCGAAAGGACGTTCAATATGCAAGATTATTATAACATGAACCAAACCACTTTGAGTATTGCTTTAGACTATCTGCCAGAAGAAAATCATCCGGCTCGCTACATCGATACATTAGTAGAATCCTTAAAATTAGACTACTCTTATCAATTCGGCCGACCTCGTGAATACGACCTGGCGGCAATGCTCAAACTAGTTCTATTAGCCTATACTTACGGCATCTTTAGCAGTCGTCAAATCGAAAGATTTGCCCGTGAAAACAAACCAGCTGGTTGGCTAACCGCTGACCAGGTCCCTTCGTATCGGACTATTTGCCGTTTCCGAATCTCAGATGATCTAGCCAGTTTGACCAATCAAAGTTTAAACAACTTAACGTTGTTTTTGAAAGACGCCGGTGTGATTGATGACGTCACATTCATTGATGGTACTAAAATTCTGGCCAATGCCAATAAATATAGTTTCGTCTGGCGGAAGAACACGGTACGTTTTGATAAAATGAATCGGGACCAACTAGTCGCGATTTTGGGCGAACTCCACGAAGCAAAGCTTATTGGTGAAGTCCCAGCTGGCTCCGATCTCAATCCTGATATGTTAGGCGCTGTTATCGGAGCTATCGAAGATAGACTGGTCACTTTGGATGAGGAAGTTCAGGTCACTAAGAAGATCTCGCCTAACCCTGCCAAAAAGCAGCGGCGAGTTCTTAAAGCACAACGCCGGAAGCTAACGCAACGGCGGGATAAGATGATTGATCATCAACAACAGCAGGTGACCTTCGGTCAACGTAACAGTTACTCTAAGACCGACCATGACGCTACTTTTATGCGGGTCAAAGAAGATCCGATGCAAAATGGCCAGTTGAAGCCCGCCTATAATCTTCAAATAGCAACGAGTAATCAATTCATTACAGGATTCGATCTCTTTCAAAATCCAACTGATACACGAACTTTCCCAATATTTTTAGCCAGCTTAAAGTCACGAAATGTGCTGGGAAAAGTGATC
The DNA here is from genome assembly GCF_003946095.1 of Levilactobacillus lindianensis. GTDB lineage: Bacteria > Bacillota > Bacilli > Lactobacillales > Lactobacillaceae > Levilactobacillus > Levilactobacillus lindianensis. Next base: position 1,125 of record NZ_RHOD01000061.1, read on the forward strand.
GTAGCCGATGCAGGTTATGGCTCAGAAAGTAACTACCGATATTGTGAAGATGAGCTCGAAAAACACATCGTATTAGTTCCTTACGGGACAATGCTCAAAGAGAATAGTCGGAAGTGGCAGAGCGATGATCGAAAGGTAATGAACTGGGACTACTACGATAAAGATGACTATTTTATTGACCCGAAGGGTGTCAAGTTCAACTTTAAAGCTTACCGAAAGAGTACTGACAAGTATGGATTCACTCGTGAGTTCAAAGAATATGAGGCGGAAGAGTATGATGAAAATCATGAAGTAATCTCGGCAGCTTTGACACCAAAGAAAAATATTCGTCGAATTAAAGTGAATGAGTCATGGGAATACTTTAAAGCTAAGGAACGCACACAGCTTTCAAAACCAGAAAACAAGGCTATCTATGGGCGTCGAAAGATTGATGTAGAGCCAATT
>NZ_RHOD01000062.1 GCF_003946095.1 Levilactobacillus lindianensis
GGCTCTCTGTCAAATCCTGTTGATAGATAGTTTTACAGAACTAGAAGCTAAGCGGCTTCTAGTTCTGTTTTTGTATTTGGTTTTGTTCTCATTTGTTGAAGTTTGATCCGCGAGATTAAATGATGGAAATTTCTAAATCCAAACGCAGTCCGCTGAATCTGCTTAATCATCCGATTAATACCTTCAATTGGGCCGTTAGAATACTTAGATTCACTGGCATTCAAGACAATTTCCAGATTACTTTTAAACGTTTTTAGTGTTTCCTTCATTTGAAAACTTAGGTTTTCATTTTTGTAGAGATAGTGGACAATGCCATCTTTGTCATGATTTTTAAGACAGGACATGATACCTTGCAGCGCATCGTATGTGCTCGAAATAGTGTCATCAGTGTCAAGCCCCATTTGTACTCGCCCTTGTTGAGTTAACTGCTGTCGTAAATGACGATCATAGAAAGTTTGGCTGACTTCTAGTTCATCAATGTGCTTCAAATATAGTTTCCATGAGAACTTAAGCAGTCGATATTCGATAGATTTCTTGTCATATTTTTTCATTGTCTGAACTCTAGTCTGGTTGAATGCCCGCGTCATCATGGCGATAATGTGGAATCGATCAACGACAATTTCTGCGTTTGGAAACATTTCCTTAACGATATCTTTATAGTAACTATTGAGATCCAGAGTTACGGTTTGAACCCGTTTTCGGGTATTGATATGGAATTTATTAAAGTACTCAATAATGCTTTTTTTATAGCGATCCGGCAAGATTTGTTGAATTTCATGGTTGCTGGCACCGTTAATACAGATAAAGTGTAATTGACCACCAACACCGCGAACTTCATCCATCGCTAAATGCTCTGGTAAGTAATCATAATTCCGGCGGAATAAATCATCGTAATTATCTAAATAGCGACAAATTGTACTTGGTGATACACAATTATCTAAGGCGATGCTGGCCTGAGTCCGGTCGTCCTGCAAATGCATGAATATTTTCTGTCGTGTGGCTTGCGAAATGTTGCAATATTTATCAACTAGACTAGTGGATGCCATTATTGAAGCACCACAGTCTTTACAAACTAATCGTTCCTTATGCAGCTCAAGGTACACTGGCTCACTGGCATTGGCTGACGGGTACGAAGTACGCGCAATGTAGTGACCATTATGGTTCAGATGATTGAAACCACATTGGGGACATCTCACACAGTTAACTTTAACGTTGGCGATGTAAATCTTAGATTGTTTGTTTTTAATAGATTGGCTTTTATAAGCAAAAAAGTTAACGTTCTCGTCAGTTATGCTTAGGACGAACTTTATGGTATTATCAATAGGGTTCATGGGTTCTTATCTCCTTTAATGATGCTGTAGTGGGTGGATTTTATTGGATGGGGACCTGTGGGCTTTTAATTTACAAAAAAATCCTGTTAATAGATTACCACTCTGGCAATCCATCAACAGGAAAAAGTATAGAACC
>NZ_RHOD01000063.1 GCF_003946095.1 Levilactobacillus lindianensis
AGGTAACGGATTTCTACCTTGACCACTTAGATGTCAAAAACTTGAAGGCTGATTTAGTGGATGGTGAGATTGTGATATCGGCAGCTTAGCTTAAATCAGTGTTCATAAATAACTTTATGTAAGAGGAGATTTATTGGGCAGGAGATCGCTTGATAGATCTCCTTTTTTCGTTGATTTTCACCATTTGATATTAATCTATTGAGTAAATATGGATATCGTCAAGAATCTTGTGTAAATGAAATACCTCCGTACATATAATATGTAGTTAATTTAAATAAAGGATGATTCCAGGGTGTCCTGAAGTCCGTTGAATCTGCGATGGATTCGCTTCATGGACTTCTCGTTGTAGACGTTAAACTGAGAAACCAGGAATCGATTCAGTGAATCTTCCGTTGGAAATTGTTCTTTGTGGTTGGGGTTGCGTTTGAGATGCTTGTTAAAGTTCGCAATCAAGTTGGTTGAATACAATGAACCGCTTCTTTTTGGACGGTGTCCCGCTTTAAAGGCAGGTAATTGGCATCTAAGAAGATGGCCGCATATTGCGAAGGCAGTCGCCGTTGCTGGAAAGCTTGAACTTGTTCATCAACGACTTTGGTCGTGTTGGAAACCGTGGCTTTGGAGTAATGAGCACCGTACATTTTCTCAATGAGTTAGGCGATTTCGGTGGTGGTAATTCCCTTGGTGTATAGCTGAATAACCGTTGTTTCCAAGATGTCACTGTGCCGACCGTAGGCTGGCAAGATGTGGTTGTGGAAAATACCATTGCGATCCCGCGGAATGGTTAAGTTGAGTTGACCATACTTCGTATCAAACGAGCGTTCATAACTGCCATTGCGGTTATTTCTAGTGTTAATTTCAGCATACGAGTGGCGCTCATAGCCTAAAAAAGCTGCCAGTTCGGTTTGAAGCAGCTGGTTAATCGCAATTTCGAGGTGGTGCCGAAAAACTTCGTCTAAATCTTGTTTTTGGACTAGCGTAGCGATAATTTCTGTGGTAAGTTCATTCCCTAGTTCTATACAATTTAGAAATCTTTTTATGCGTTTACACAAGTTATTTTACGCTCTCTGTTATCGAGCTTGCAACTTTGTATTATCAAAATAGAGGAGTATTAACGACCGTAAAGGACTTCCCGTATTCATTGCGTGTTTTGATTAATCAAGTTAAAATATAATCAACTTCTATTTATTTGGTATTGGCACATATATCAGAAAGACGTCATTCTTAATTGAGTGGCGTTTTTTTTGTGTATCTAATAAAATTTCGATTTTATAA
>NZ_RHOD01000064.1 GCF_003946095.1 Levilactobacillus lindianensis
TTTTTGTTGCCACGTTCAACATCAAAGCCATTTTCTTTGAGGTACTGTGGGAATTCCTCTTGAATACGTTGTAAGGCTTCACGATTGAATATACGCTTAGCTGAGAGCTTTTTATCATCATCAAAGGGCACAATGCCCATATGCATGTGAGGGGTCTTCTCGTCCATATGAACAACTGCATAGCGAATATTTTCGTCACCATAGTTATCTGCAAAATATTGTTTGGCTGTTTCAAAATATTTGCGGGTTTCGGCTTCGTCTAATTGCTCAAAAAAATCTTTGTCACTGGTTAGAATCCATTCATTGACTAAAACAGCGTCTTTGCGAACTGCCCGCTTACTCGCTTTGTTTTCGTTGATATAGGCTTCAATATCCGTTTTAAAATTATCAGTGCGCCCAACCACCAAATCATAATTCAGGTGGGAGCGGGAAACATCAATATCTTCGTTGCTGTGATTAGTCGTTTTCCGTTGGTCATGATTGCCAATGCCGACTAAATTATCAGCTTTTAATTTCGTCATTCTAGCCACTGCAAAACTCATTGTATGCACCTCATTTCGGAGTTATCTTCCAAGTAAAGTATAACACACTATACTTTACATTCGTAAAGGTGTGCTCTCCGAGGGTCAAAGCAAGAACCTGGCTTGTGCCAGATTCCCAAAGTCAAAAGCAAAAAAATAACCGCTGCTGCCGTTTCTTTTTCCTAGTAACAGAAATGAGATTTTCACCTTTGCGCTTTTCCGCAACGGTTGCAAATTCATTCCCAAGATCAAGTAAAAAAACCATGGGCTTTGCCCAAACCCACGAGGGAAAAATTTCCCCTCGACCCCCTCCAAAAAACTCCCCCAACCCCCTCACTTTTTGAGGGGGCTCCCTCGCCGGTTGGCAGGACAAAACAAAGTTTTGTCAATGCCGAGAGGGTGGAAAATCAGTGGCTCGTATCAACTCCTTAAATTCCTTCCGCTTTGCTCCAGTCAGACATTTACCGTTGACACTTCCCGTTTATCTTTCCTTCTGGCCAAATAAAAAAAGAGTAGCCGTAGCCACTCTTAATTTTACTTATTCAACAATCGCGCCCGATTGCGGCATACTTAAAAATAATCTCAATATTTTTTTGATCTTCTATTCCTCGATTATTCCATATCCTTCTGGTGCAGGAATCCCATGTTCTGCAGAACGACTGACTGAT
>NZ_RHOD01000065.1 GCF_003946095.1 Levilactobacillus lindianensis
TACGCGCAGGAAGGTAAATATACGGGAATTTACTCGCTGTTGCAAATGTTTGTGATTATGACGCCGGATAGTACGGCGTATTTTGCGAATGCCGAACCGGATCATTTCAATAAAGCCTTTTTGTTTAATTGGCGGACGCGGGATAATCACCCCGTGGAAAACGGCTTAGCGTTCACGCGCCAAGTCCTTAATATTCCCATGGCTCACAAAATGGTCAGTGAATATACGGTCATCGACCAAGAGCGGCAAAGCCTAATTCTCTTACGGCC
>NZ_RHOD01000066.1 GCF_003946095.1 Levilactobacillus lindianensis
TGAAGCCGTGATGCACCGGATTCACGACCATCAAGATGGCTTTGTTTGGCATACCACGGGTTCTGGTAAAACGCTCACTTCATATAAAACCGCTAAATTAGCTGCGCAAGATCCTGGTGTCGATAAGGTCATCTTTTTAGTTGACCGGCGGGATTTAGACGAACAGACAACTAGCAACTTTAGTGCCTATGCTGCCAATGACGATATTGCCATTAACGAAGCCCAAAATACCGGTGATTTAATGCGTAAGTTGCAACAAAACGACGGTAAGGTCTTGGTCACCTCGATTCAAAAACTTCATCGGGCGGTCAAAAAAACGCAAGCCCAGTTGGCAACCGGTAAGCAATCCCGCTTTAGTAAGACTTTAAAGCAACGGGTGATCTGCTTTGTTGACGAAGCCCACCGGTCGCAGTTTGGTAAGATGCAAAAGGAAATTCGGGCAGCGTTTGTCAATAGTAATTGGTATGGTTACACCGGC
>NZ_RHOD01000067.1 GCF_003946095.1 Levilactobacillus lindianensis
GGTAAAGTCTGTCACGTTTATAACTTGCGAGATGCCTTAGAGGACCAAGCCGTGTTACCGTTTAACGTCGAACATGTAACAACAATTGGCAAAGATACGTTAATAACCCGGGCCCTCGAGAAAGAAACCCAGCGCGTCAAAGCACGTCGCGATAAGCAAGGCCGCCTGCTGAATACAGCTGATGAAACAAAAATTCAAGCCAAGATTCAAGCGATGTCAGTCAAGGACTTGGAAGAAACGTATTTAACTCCGGCTGACTTTGAGACCGATGAACATATTAACCAAGTTGTTCAATATATTTTACAAAAAGGCCCGCGTAAAACGA
>NZ_RHOD01000007.1 GCF_003946095.1 Levilactobacillus lindianensis
GTGCTAGTGCGCCACGTTGAAAACGTGATAAAGTAGATGTACCCAAAGTAATCACTCCCTATATTGGTTGGAATTAGCTACTACCATTGTAAGTGATTGCTTTGGGCTTTTTAATTTCTGTTCGGATTAATTATAGAATTTGCCAAATGGAATTATGGGCACATTTGATCATATTCAATGTTGTTAGCCATATTAATGCGGAAGTAGCGATTCCACAGAATAATTGTAATTATTCTTATCTAGTTAATTTTAAGATGTCATGCGTTGTTGTTCATAAAAGGTATAGACTATCACCAAAAACAAATAATGACCGAATCTTAATCGAAATAGGTCATTATTTACTACCGATCCGTCCAGATAGAAAAGATCGCAGGAAGATTAGTTCAAAAACACCAGTGTACTTTACGTATCGAGTAGCTTAAACCAGATTGGTAAAATATTGTACGGCTTAAGCTTATTTAGTGTGCAATAAAATTAAATTGTAAGCATTAGTTAAATCACAAAAAGCACCTATTTAATGAAAAATCACTAAATAAGTGCTTTGATATACAAAGCCTAGTTTGTCAATAGCTTAACTTAATGACATTGGACTTTTGCCTCAAACCCTATTTTATTGCTCTTCACCAGCACGAAGGGCAATGACTTGACAAAATGAACGAATCGTTATAATATTCATTCATTATCAAAGGAGCGAATGACAATGGACGATAAAGAACGACGGTTAGCCAACAGTGCCCACGATCTCTTTTTACGACAGGGCTTTAAACACACCAGCATCGCACAGATCGCCCGTCACGCCGACGTGGCCGTGGGGACCTTCTACAATTTCTACGCGTCCAAGGACGATATCTTCGTTCGAATCTACAACGCCGAGAATGAACGAATCAAGGCCGAAATCATGGCCCGCGTCGACCTCACTGGTGACCCCGCTGCCGTGGTCAAGACGGTGGTTCAAGAGATCTTCACCAGTTCGGCGGACAATCGTATTCTCCAAGAGTGGTTCACCAATCCCAAACTCAATAATATTATCGCGCAGACCAATCAATCTGCCGTCGAGGAAAGCCTGGTCTATGCGACACTGATGAAGCTCATTGACCAATGGCGTCAAACCGGAAAACTGAAGGACGATCTGAGCCAGGACCGTATCATCAGCCTCTTCAATGCCCTCACGGTAGTCGACTTCCATCAGAGTGAGATTCAAACCGACAGTTACTACCAACTGCTCAATGACCTCATCGCTAGTATTCTCTTATTCATTCTAAAATAGCCGATTCGGTTATTTTTTTAAATCTAAAGTGAATGAATGCTAAACATATTCATTCAGATCAAAGGAGCCTTCTCTCATGAAAAAAATCTTACTCATCTTCATCGTGCTTGCCTTGGTGCTCATCGCAGGTACTCTGGGGATCACGGCTAGTCAGCGGCGGCTCACCGTCAATACCGGCCGGATCGACCAGTTAACCCACCAGACTATCCCCCTGACGACGTAGCCACATCAGTTACAACTGGCCGTTCGAACGGCTCGGGTGACGATTCGAACCGGAGCTTCACCGACCATCAGCCTCAACCAGGTCGCCAAGTCCCAGTACCAGATTAAAGCCACGGCCGATCATCTCAGCATCACCGAACCCTTGGCTCACCAACATCAATTGACCATCGGCCACACGCCAACCATCGTGATTACCCTCCCAACTAATCAGATCGATCACCTAGAAGTTAACCAACTTAACGGCACACTGAACCTACACTCACTGGCCATCAACACCGCTCAGATCACCCATCAGAATGGCACTACCACTGCGAATCACCTGACGCTTAGACGAGGCGGATATCTCACCAAACGCAACGGGGCCACGACGCTCACCGACCTCACTACCCACGGCCTTCAGGTTTCCGTCAAGAACGGACAGGCCAAGCGCAATGGTCGACGAGTCGCCAGCACCCACCACACTTACCGCCAGGCCGGCCAACATCCGTTACGGATTCGTAGTGGTAACGGCCAGGTAAAGCTGACCACAACATCAGCGCAATAGATCTCACTCGTTTAAAAAAAGGCGATGTCCACGGACATCGCCTCTTCATCATATCTAAGTGTTTATTCCGTAATACAAGCTTGAATAGCCCGGAACACTGGACGCAAGCTTTCTCCCTCGGCCGTCAGACCCCAGCGCCATTGTTTCACATGAAACATTATCAGGTGGCGGTGCCACAATCGCCACAGTTCACGCCACGATCCCAGTAAGCGTAGCTGGCCACTGGTAGCCGGACCAACCGCCAGCCGTAGCAACAGCCGCCACTGTGTCGGCGATGTCACCATCCGTTGGGTGCGTTGCATCCCCGAAATTCTGGTTTCCATGGGCATCCCCCACTTTCGTTGGCCTTAGGTCGTCTCTAAGAGATGGTCGAAGCCCGCGTGATCATTTTCAATCTCCACGTCAGGCAGCTCATCCGCACGTCGTTCACCCCAGAGTGACATCTGGAGGAGAATCTTTCCTAACGATCGGCCCGTCTCCGTCAGACTGTAAACCACCTTAAATGGGGCCCGGTCACCTTGAACCTGCCGATCAATGATGCCATCGTCCTCTAGTTCACGAAGCTGTTGCGTCAACACCTTCTGTGAAATGTCGGGTAACATCCGGCGCAAGTCACAGGTCCGCTGAGGCTGGACGCTCAAGTGGCAGAGTAACTGGGGCTTCCATTTACCGCTAATCACGGCTAGAGTGGCCTCGACTCCTAATTGATACGTTTTTTTCATCCCGCGAACCCTCCTCGATGTTTTTAACCATTGTAACCGTTAGATTACCTTTTGGGTAGTAGGCACCTTTTGGTAACCATCGCTCAGCTAGCAGCAACCCCTCATTTTAAAATTAATTATTAATAATTAGCACATTGATAATTAATAATTATTAGTTCAATCGCCGTGCCGGCAACAAAAAGAGTTGCCCAGTCCTTTCAGACCTAGCAACTCTGCCCATTCACTAATCCTTAGGCACCGCCATGACATCCGTATCCACAATCCCGAATCGGCGACGCATCGTGGCTTCAATTTCTTCACCCAAGCGATAACTATCCTGAACCTCCATGTGAGGGTCCACCACAATAATCAAATCTAACGTAACGACATTCCCGTTATAATGGGCGTTCAGTTCGCGAACCCCTTGGACCTCAGGAAAGGCCAACACGGCCTGACGGAACTGTTCCTCGGCCTGTGGATCAAAGTAATCCGCTAAGTTTAGGCTACTCTCCCGGAAAATTTTGACACCTGCCGTCAGGATAAAAATCCCCACAACGATACTGGCAGCACCATCCAACCATTCGAAACGAAAGAGTAACGCACCAGCAATGGCAATTAGGGTCCCGACACTCGTCACGGCATCGCTCAGACTATCCTGAGCGGCAGCCGTCAATGAGGCATTTTGCAATTTTCGCCCGGCGCGCCGGTTAGACCACCAAACGATTAGCATGATTAACGCGGCAATCCCCGCCCCAACCAAAGTGATCGGCTGAGGAATCGTCTGTTTTCCCGTGTGTAGCAGGCTTTTAACGCCACTAAACATGACGCTCCCGGCGATGGCAACCATCACAATCCCAGTAATTAATGTGAAGACGGTCTCGTAACGGAAACGGGTCAATTGCAGGCGCTGGTCGTCCTGTTGTAACTCCGCGGACAACGGTTGCCCGATCAGGTCATCGTCATCAATATCACTGGCAATGTGGTTACCCATTAATAGTAATGCGGTCGAGATAATCCCAGATAGATTATTCAAGGCGTCCGCCCGTAAGGTTTGTGAACGCCCCACAATCGCCAAATAGAACTCAATGACGGAGATGCCCACGTAGGCCACAACGTTCATCGCCAGATGCCAGCGAGCGCCCTTTAGTTTCTTCAATTCAGCCGCCTGACGTTCCTCCCACGCAATCTGTTCGGATTGACGGTGTGCCTTTAAGTCCTTCATATTTCAACCTCCCTGCTCCTAATTCAATAAGTCTATTATAGTATCTTTCGCCGGAAACGAGCAGACTATGGCACCAATCATCGGTAAAATTGTGAAACTTGTTCGATTTTTCATTAATTAAATTTATTTGTTGGAAACGACTCCTTTAATTTCCAATGACGGCCACAAAGCAAGCTATACCAACGTCTCACCCCCAATTGTTAAATGACCGAACTAATCTTTCTAGAAAAGCTATTGCAAACTGTAAGTGCCTACGTTATAATTACTTTGTGAAATAGGTGTTAAAGATTTTCAAAACTTCTGAAAGAAGGCATTTTTATTATGGCTGAACGTAGTTATGATTTTCTGATGCCCAGTGTCAACTTTTTTGGCCCTGGCGTAATTAACAAGATTGGTGACCGTGCAAAGATGCTTGGCATGAAGAAACCCGTTATTGTGACGGATAAATTCTTGGAAAGCATGGAAAACGGTGCTGTTCAACAAACTTTGGACTCACTCAAGGCTGCCGGTGTCGACTACGTCATCTACAACAACGTCGAACCGAACCCTAAGATTCGGAACATTAAAGAAGTCAAGAAGCTCTACGAAGAATCTGGTGCAGATTCCATCATTACCGTCGGTGGGGGATCTGCCCATGATACTGGTAAGGGTGCCGGGATCATTTTGACCAACGGCGATGACATTACCAAGTTGGCCGGAATCGAAACTCTCGACAAGGCTTTACCACCATTAATTGCGGTCAACACGACTGCCGGGACTGGTTCAGAACTGACCCGTCACGCTGTGATTACCAACGAAGAAACCCACTTGAAGTTCGTCGTCGTTTCATGGCGGAACATTCCACTGGTTTCCTTCAACGACCCAACCTTAATGCTGGATGTACCTAAGGGCTTAACCGCCGCTACGGGAATGGATGCCTTTGTTCAATCCATCGAACCCTACGTTTCAGTGGATCACAACCCTATCACCGACTCGCAATGTATCGAAGCCATTAAATTAATTGAAAATTCATTAAGAGAAGCCGTTGCCAACGGCCACAACCTGGAAGCCCGGACCAAGATGGTCGAAGCTGAAATGTTAGCCGGTATGGCCTTCAACAACGCCAACTTAGGTTACGTCCACGCCATGGCTCACCAACTTGGTGGCCAATACGACGCCCCACATGGTGTCTGCTGTGCATTGCTCTTGCCTTACGTTGAAGAATACAACATCATCGCTTGCCCAGAACGCTTTGCCGAATTAGCAAAGATCATGGGTGAAAACACAGAAGGCTTATCAACGCGTGACGCTGCCGAATTGGCCATCAAGGCCATGAAGCAGATGTCTCAAGACGTTGGTATTCCTAAGTCCATCAAGGAAATCGGTGCCAATCCGGAAGACTTCGAACTGATGGCTGAAAACGCCTTGAAAGACGGGAACGCCTTCTCTAACCCACGTAAGGGGACGAAGGAAGATATCGTTAAGATTTTCCAAGCCGCTTACGACGCTGAATAAACTTTATCATGACGCTTTTCACTAACAACTCATGCGAAGGCTATGCGCCTAACCACCACATAGCCGTTGGTTCCCTGGATTGAGGACCAACCTTAACCGCCACCTTGCCGGGTGGCGGTTTTTGTGTTGCCCGCAAATAAAAAATGCACGGTCACCAATCGATGGCCGTGCATTTTCTAGTCTTTAGCCGCCAAACGGTAACGGAGCACCGTTTTACCCTTCTCCGGTGCAGTTCGTCGGGGGTCCGTCAAGTAAATTTCACGGTGCCAGTAGTCCCCCATTGTTGGCACGATCTGCTCATGCTGCTCACTGACGATGGCCTGCATCTTTGCAAAGGTCGCGGGTTCATCATCAAAGGGCCCGTGATGCATCGCCTGCAGGACCCGGCCCTCCGTGTATGAGGTCCACTTGAGAGCGGGTAACCAAGGATTAGTCTTCTTGTGCATTACCCGATCCAAGCTCGCCAGGAAGTCCGCCTCCGTCAGTCGATCCGGCTGACGCAACATAATTTGATAACGTAACGCCGACTTGTTTAACTCGGTGCCCTTAGACCCGTCGTCGGTGGTCCAGACGCCCTCCAAGGGGTAGACGGTATATACGTAGGGATCGCCCAGTTCGCCGCGTTTCAAAGCCATTCGCAGGTCATACGCGACCGGATACAGGGCACCAATCTGTTCACTGAACTCAGGCCGGTTCGGATCACCCGTTCCGGCTAGTGTAATGAAGTTCATCCGAGGTAGCGTTAAGATTGTCGGCTGTTTAGGGAGATACCAGTCTTTTTCGGCCTTTCGCCATTCGTGTTTCACGTGAAACCCTCCGTTTCGTTTGGTGCTTAAAAATCTTCAAAGTTATTTTGCTGAAATGTGTGACAAAAGACAGCTGGCTCCGCTTCACCCCGATAGTCATTGACTAACTGTCTTTTGTCACACTCTTACTTTTCTACCAAAGGAACCAACATCTCACCATGCACCCCGTCAGCGTCTTGCCCCGTCATACAGGAAGTGTTGGGCCCGCCCACGTAGGCGTAATCCTTGAGCTGCGGTAAGATTTCGCCGAAAGCCGGTCCCTCTAACGCATTATACAAACCCATCTGATCGCTAGTCGTTCCTTGAATGACCAAGTACTTTCCGGCTGGAAAGGCAATCAGCCGTTGGCCCGTCGCTACCGTCGTGCTGGGGTCGACCTGCTTACCAGCGTAGTAATGAAATTCGCCGTTAACGGCTTCGTTAACCGCATATGGATAGTTGGTGATGCCAGCCAAGTCATCCAAAGCGTGGTCCGCATTGATTTTCTGCCAGAAGTCCGCCTTCTGTTGGCCCATTTCAGAGAAGCCGCCGGTCAGCACCATTCCAATACCTAAAACTGTAAATGCTGGTTTTTCTTCGATTGTATAAGTTGTCATGTTCGTGACCTCCATTTCTTGATACACTGAGTATAATCGTTAACCGTACCAAAAACTGACACCATTTGGAGGCAACCATGACTAAAACGTCGCGAATCAATACCATGATGCGTTATATCAACAATCGTCAGGTCTTCACCATTCGTGAACTGATGGCGCAATTTCAAGTCTCGCGGAGCACGGTAATTCGCGATCTCAATAGTATTCAGGAACTGGGAATGCCGCTAACCGCTACGGTGGGACGCGACGGCGGCTATGCCGTTCTGGCCAACCGCCTCCTACCGGCCGTGCAGTTCAACAATGAAGAATTGAAAGCCCTCTTCGTGAGCTTTCTTGCCACACTCAATACCCAGTTGCCCTATCTGGAGAATCGAAATACTCTGACTGAGAAGCTCGTCGCCATTGCCTCACAGACCCAACAAGATGATCTGCTAACTCTCCAGGAACTCTTGGTCTTCGACCACACGAATCCCCGCAATCCGAAATTAACCGAGCTCACGGACTTCGCCCCCGCCCTTTTAAAGCCTCTGCTCAACACCTGTCTGCGCACCCGTCAGCTGGTCATCACGACCAGTTCCGGCACCCACACGGTCTGGGTCCAACACGTTTTCACTCGTCAGGCGACCTGGTACGTCGCCGCCTGGGATCTGACAACGCAACGTTTCTGCCAATTGGCCGTCGCCGACATGCAGGCCGTTCAGCCGGTTGCCCAAGAACAGGCGATCGATCCTGCCGCGATTAACGCAGCCATTCGACAAGCCCAGCCCGCAGTGAACGTCCGCATCAGCCTGACCGCCCCTGCTATTCAGCAATTCCACAATCATCCCCATCCCACGGCCGTCCTCCAATATCGCGATCCCTTTCAGCAGACCGCCTTGTTGGAATGTACCGTCGAGACCACGGATACCCAAGCCGTCCGGGACTTCTCGAACTGGTTTCGTTATTTAGGGCCAACCGCACGATTGGAAATGGCCCCAACCGCCGTGACCGCCGACCTCCGCCAGCTCGCCAATGACCTGTTAACCAACCTCCCCTAAGATGTTTCATGTGAAACAAAAATGCTCAGTAACCGCGCTAATTCACGATTGCTGAGCATTTCTTAATTCAAGGTCATCTGCCCATCCATAATGGCATAGGTGCGGTCGGCAAACTCCTGCAAGCGTAGGTCATGGGTCACGACCACAATGGCCTTGTTGTGTTCCTTAGCTAAATCATGCAGTAGCTGGCCAACAACCTTCACTCTGGCACTGTCTAAGGCCGCCGTGGGTTCATCGGCCAATACAATGTCGGGGTTCTGGTATAGCGCCCTGGCAATGGCCACACGTTGCGTTTGCCCACCGGATAGTTCCGCAGGATATTGGTCAATCAACGCGGCAATTCCCAATTGTTCTAGGAGATGACGCAGGGCTGACGCATTCAAGTTGCCCTTCGGTTTCACGCGATCAACCAACGTGAATTGGTCGCGGACCGTCAGATATGGCACCAAATTATAGGCTTGGAGGATAAACCCAATCCGGTTCAATCGCAAGGCGTCTCGGGCCTTACCGGAAATGTCATCTAGTTCTTGCCCCTGGACGACAATCGAGCCCGAAGTCGGTGTTTGAATACCACCCGCGATGGTCAGAAAAGTACTCTTGCCAGAACCCGAGGGGCCAATAACCAAGCTGACCTCACCACTAACGGCTTCGAAATTAACGTCATTGAGCACCGTCACCTCATTGGTGGCGTGGCCGAAAACCTTGTTGACGTGTTGCAATGCTAAAGCTGGCATAGTCTAACCTCCCATAACGCTGACTGGATCAACGTTTAAAATGACTTTGACGGGAATCAAGGCCCCGACGACCCCGGTCAATAGAATTCCGCCGGTCACGGCACCCAATAGAGGCACATTGAAACTCATAGGGACCCCCGCCGGTAACAAGAGCACCGTGCCCAACGTCAGGCCGGCCCCGATAGCCAACCCCGCCACCACGAGTAGGAGGGCCTGGGTAATGGTCGTTGTGACCAATATTTTAGCCGGAATTCCTTGTGCCCGTAGGACCGCGTAATTTGGTAATTTTTGCATCGTGAGAATGTAAAGGAAGACGGCAATCACCACCATAGCAATTACCATCAGGAAGCCAATCATAAAGGAAAAAGTGGTGTTCTGCGCAGAATAACCTGGCAGTTTGTTAATAAATTTGCTCAGCGGTAACGTACTCAGGCCCTGCGCCTTGAACGTCGATCGCGTCGAGGCAATGCCACTGGCCTGAAAGTCTGCGGTCAAATGACTCAACGTGCGCCAAGTTCCCAGCGACCCATAAATCACAGGTGCCACGCTGAGTTTGGCATTGTGCGTGAAGCCCACGATGCGATACTGCCCATCGGCGGCGTTTAGCGTCACCTTATCCCCTAGACGATAGCCGTTATCCTTAAAGCTGTCATCGACTAAGATCTGGTTCGCCTTGGTTGGCTTGTGCCCCGCAGTAACCTTGACACGCCGGTAGATCAGTTGGTCGCGGTCAATTCCCAAAAACTGGGCCGAGAGCTTGACTTGACCCTTGGCCTTAGCGACAACTCCCGTCTGTCCCAGATAAGCCTCGTGACTGGTCAATTTAACCTTATCCGCCGCCTGCTTCGTAATCACCGACTGCGATAGACTATCATTGGCATCCTTGTTGAGGGCAATCCGATCGACCCGCCAACTACTGATAGCCTGCGTGTTCTGTTGGGCTAGGCCATATGACAAACCACTCAAAATGAAGACGAGATACGTCACCAAGACAATCATCCCAATAATGAGCCCATAGCGTAATTTCTCATGTCGAATCTCTCTTAAGGCTAAAAACATAGGCCCTCCTAACCCGCCAGTAGCATTAACGCTTGGCGGAAACGTGCCAGGGCCGCAGTCTGCTGGTCCGGCTGTAACATGATCTCTTTAATTGTCGCGTGACTCAGCGTCATCGCCGCCCAATCCGCGACTGGTAAATCATCCGGTAAGGTCCGGGTCGGAATCAGACTCTCATTCTCCCGGTAATGGCGTTTAATCAGCTGGTCGTAAGGACTGGCTACCACGTGGTCAACGAAACTAGCCACCGCCGCATAGTAGCTGTTGGGATTGAATTCAGTCCCCGTTGGTCGGCCAAACTCCTGGTGGATATGAGTCAGCGCCACACCATAAAGATACTGATAAGCATCGGTCAGATCGGCAAAGTATTTGTAGAAGGCACCACGGGCAATGTCGGCTCCCGTCACGATTCGCGCAACCTGGGCCTCGGCCAGGCTATGTGTCGAAAATTCAGTCAGTAACGCCGCCGTAATGCGGTCTTTTTTAGGTTGTGGTAAATTTTTAAAGGTAGATAAAGGCATCATCAAAACTCCTTTCACCAATTGGTGACATCGTGTCACTATCCAGGAGTCTATCACGGCGATGACACCGTGTCAACATTTGGTTACTAAAAACGGCCCTACCGCGAGGGTAAGGCCGGAGAACGTCCTAATCTTGTGCTAATTTTTGTGGTTCGCCGATTAGCCAGTGACCCAGCAAGGCTAGGAACAAGAAGACCATGGCTACGCCACAGACACCCGTCCAACCCGCATGACCCCAAGCCCAAGTGGCCGACAGAGTTCCCATCGAGCCACCCAGAAAGTAGCTAAACATGAAGACGGAGTTGTTGCGGCTACTCTGTTGGCGATTCAGGGACTGCACGATGGCCTGGTTGGAGACCTGACTGAATTGCGTTCCCAGATCCAGGAGAATAATACCGACGATAAGCCCCATCATCCAGTGGCCAATTAGCCAGAAGATAACGAACGCGACTCCGGAGAAGACCATCCCCAGACCCACTGTCAACCGCGGTGAGCGTTGATCCACCAGATTCCCGATCATGGGTGCCGCCAGCACCCCGGCGATGCCTAGCAGCCCCAGAAGCCCTGCGACGCTACTTCCCAAATGGTAAGTGTCCGCCAGATAGAAGGCCAACGTCGACCACAGGACGTTAGACATCCCAAACAAGCAGAACCCATTGATGGCTGACCCTCGTAACTCCCGTTGACTGGTAAAGAGCTTCGGTAACATCCCAATTACCTTTAAATAGCTCAGCGCTTGGTGGCCTCGTTCGTCCTTTGGCAACTTGGCATGCACGATGAGAAGAAAAACGAGATCGATGCCCGCCGCCAACAGATAGATATCCTGCCAGGGCATGATACTCCCAAGGAGCCCACTGAATGACCGCGATAATAAAATCCCCGTCAACAGGCCACTGAGCACGATGCCCAGGACCTTCCCGCGTTGAAGCGCTGGGGCCAAATAGCCAGCATAAGGAATGATGATCTGGGGTGCCACCGAGGTAACCCCCACCAAGGCCGTGGCGACGGCAAAGACCCCGGCGGTCGGTGCCCAGAATGCCAGCAGCAACGACCCAATTGAAAGAATCATCATGAATTGAATGAGATGATAGCGATCAAAGATGTCTCCCAAGGGCACGATCAACAGTAGGCCAAACGCATAGCCTAACTGCGTGACCATGGCGAGTGTCCCAACTGCCGCCTTCGACAGGTTAAAGTCCGCGGCAATCAGGTTCTCAATCGGTTGAATAAAGTTTAAGTTGGCAACGATGACTCCGGTCACCACCGCCATGAGTAGGACTGTCTTCTTCGACAGTGTTGCTTGTGTATTCACTAGAAAAACCTCCTCCTAGCAGTTTAGCCTTTTTCGCGGCGAATGAAAACCGTTGACAGATTCATGAAAACGAAAAAAGAGCTGAAAGTCACCCAGCTCTTACATAATTTATTTGATAATTCGAGTCATTCAAGCCTATCGTGCTAGCCGCTCATCGGCCATGTCTTCAGCACCCAACTTCAGTTGTCCGGCTCGCTTGATTAGCTTGTCGGCCGTGCGGTTGCCTTCTGCGGGTAACGCCAACGGTTGTGGTATTTCTGCGGCAATCGGCGCCTTCACGACTAGTAAATGCGGACCATCCATGCTAAATCCCAAATGCCGTTGTAAATCTGTCGCAGTAAGCGTCAGTAAAGCCACACTAGCTGGGCTCGACGTTGGTCGCGGCAGACTGGCGGCAGTCGCCGCAATAAACGCCCGCGGGCCGCCTAATCCCGCCAATGTCAACGTGACCCACACCAATCCCAATGATCGTACGACTGAACGTTTCATCAGACCCCTCCTAAGGTTTAGCCCCGACATCATTTTCAGCCTTAGTGTAGCAAGTCCAGATCACTTTTCAGCAAATTCTCTGTATTTTATTGGTAAAGGTCTCGTTTTCAGAATAGACTTTCAATTAAATCTACCAACTCAAGATTTTTTTGAAGCCCTGGCACCATCAGCCAGAGCAGCATACAAGATTAAGACAGATTCTTTCATTTCTTCTCCCGCCCCAACTGAATCATCTGCCGCACCCAGCGTTGCGAATAATCATATTTTCTGGTTAACTCCGCAATGTTGTGGCCGTTGTATTCCGTTAGGATTTGTTTGGCCACCTTGTCCCGATTATAGAGCCGCATGGGAAACGAGATCTGCTGACCACGATATAATTGATAGATTTTCTCAGTGAGATCCTCCACAACCAAATCCACCAACTGGGCGTACGTATCCTGTAATAAATCCACTCGCATTTTCACTTAAAACTCCTCCTTCATTGACTTCTACCCTTCACAGCGTAGCAAACGTGCACGTTTTGCTAAAATGGCCTTAGCCGTACACGATACCGGCAAGTTTCCCCGAATTATGCCTCTGGTTTTGCTAAGATTCTGCGAATGGTCCGGCTGGAATAATTGTGATCGTGGGCCAATGTCACCACGCTAACCCCTTGGTTACAGGCCTGCCGAATCGTCGCGGCTTCCTTTTTCCGGTCCAACAATCGTCTCGGGAAAGTGGTCTGCGATCCGCCAAAGTAAGCACACATCTTTTTCGTAGCCTCGACCCCAACAACGCGTGCTAGCTTCTGATAGACCGCGTACCAATTTTCAATTTCGTCCACCATCATCAACTCCATTGCTTCCTAATTGACTTGAGTTTACAATGACAAATAGACAATATATGTCCACCCGCCAAAAAAGGAGGCCGCCAAATGAATGCCGCCTACCGCCAATTAACCATTTTTCAATTATTAATGACTGATCACCTGATCAAAAAGGCCGCGCTGGCCGACCGGTTCAACGTCAGTCCCCGCATGATTCAACGAGATCTCAGTCAGATTCGTCAGTTTATTACTGACCAACACCTCTTCTATCAGTTGGCTTATGACCATCAATCTGGTGGCTACCAACTAAAGACTACTCAGGCCACCGTTTCCAAGCAGGCCCTACTCCTCTTGATAAAAATTGTTCTGGCTAGTCGGGCTCTCACCACGGACGAGATGAACAAAACCATCGACAGCCTCCTCCAACTCATCCCCGTCACCGATCAAAACGAAATCCGCCCCATCATCAAGAATGAACGCTTCTACTACCAGCCGGTCCATCACGGACAGCCACTACGCAATATCGTTTGGCAACTCAGCGGCTACATCAGCCAACGCCAAACCATCACCATTACCTACCAACGGCAACACCGTGAGATTGTGACGCGAACCATTCTGCCTGAAGCCATCATTTTTTCTGAATACTATTTCTACGTGGTGGCTTATAATGCCAAATACAAGAGCAACCTCTTCTACCGGGTCGACCGAATTCGCCATATTCAAGTCAATAATCAACAGCCGATCACCCGGACCCGCGCGGAACGCGTCGAAGATGGCGAGCTACGTCAGCTGGTTCACTACATGCAGCCAGGGAAGAAGCTCACGGTACACTTTAAATTTTGGGGTATCGTGGAGGCAGCTCTCGATCGCTTTCCAACTGCCAAAGTGGTAGACCGCTACCCCGATGAAGGGGCCGTCTTGATCGAAGCCATTGCGTTCGACCGTGGGGCCAAAATGTGGCTATTGAGCCAGGGTGATTTGGTTCAGGTCCAAACACCCAGTGATTTTGTTGCGGACATCCGGGCGGAATTACAACGAACTTTAGATCGCTACTAGTGCCCCCGATCGGGCGACTCATTTCAAATGAAATCGCTTAACTATTAATAAATAAAAAATAATCCTTACGATAGTTTTAGAAACGTGTTATGCTGGCATCTCGTGGGAAATTTAAACGAGGAGCAACACAATGCCTAAAAATTTTAAAGAAGAATTACTTTTCACTGCCGTTATGGCAGGACTGATGGTCCTGGTCATGGCTGGCTACAACATCGCTTTAGCCGATGGCTTTTCCAACCACTTCATCCGTGAGGTTCTGACGGGTTACCCGCTGGCTTTACTAGTGGCCGCCATCTGCGACCTGGGGATTATTGGCCCCGGCGTTAAATACATCTTTTTCCACTTCATTATTAATGATTACATGAAAAAGAAGCAAATCCGAATTGCCTTGACGATCTCCGTCATGATGGTTGCTGGTATGGTCACGTTGATGTCTCTGTTTGGGATCATCGTCACTCAGAACTTTGGCGGGAACTTCTTCCTGACCTACCTGCACACCTGGATCTTTAACTTATTTATGGCCTTACCACTGCAACTTATCGTGGTCGGCCCCATCGCTCGGGCAATCCTGGGCGCTGTTCAAAAGAAGACTGCGCTCAAGGCAGC
Organism: Levilactobacillus lindianensis; assembly: GCF_003946095.1. Lineage (GTDB taxonomy): Bacteria > Bacillota > Bacilli > Lactobacillales > Lactobacillaceae > Levilactobacillus > Levilactobacillus lindianensis. The sequence goes on from NZ_RHOD01000007.1 coordinate 14,469, forward strand.
CAAAATGGAAACCAACTCAGCAGAAGATTAAACCTAACTAAACGTCGCCGCTACCAATCAGTAGTGGGGACGTTTTTATATTTTCAGTGGTCCCACGCCAACGAAAAATAGAAGCGCCACAACCGTACAATTCGGTTGTGACGCTTTTTAGGATCTGTTTTAATCAATGTCGATCGCTGGCCGGCCTTCGTCGTCCGGAGAACTTCACAGCTTACTGATCCGTATTATTACTTATAAGTATATGATTCCTAGTTTTGATCATTGTCTTTCTCCGATTCAACTTCTTTCAATAATCGGCGAATATGTCGGGCCGAATAGCCGTGGGACTGCGCCAACACATCGACCGGAACTCCGTGTTGACGTTCCTGCCAAATCATCTCGGCTTCTTTCTTGGGGTCGAGCAATCGGGTGGGAAAATAGAGTTGGGACCCCGTGAAGTGCTTAAAAAGCTCCTCCGTTGCCGCTGCTCCAATGATCCGGGCCATCTCCTGGTAAAGTGTTTGCCAATTTTCCGTCTTTTCCATCATTTCTTAGCCACCCTTACTTAACATTAAAATCTGAATTATGACGCCGAAAAGGGTATTCTCACGACCCCTTCCGTTTACCTTCTGACCACTCTTCATCTAACCCTCAACAGCCCGACCTAACCTGTGCTACGGCGCGGTTCTATTAATGATTAGCTTACCCGGTTAGGTTGGCCATTTCTGTTGACCTTTTCACGACAAATGTCTATACCACCTCAAATAATCAATAGTTTGGCATTGTTGCCAATCTACACATTTAAACCTTGAGACCCTTCATTCAGCGGTCTATCGCCAATCAGACGACTTACCGCCACAGCCCTAATCTGGAAATACCGAGGATTAGCTAACCGTTTTATCACCATAAGTTTTATGGATATTTCCCTATCAACTAGGTCATCAGCCAACTTGTTTTAATCCCGAATGAGCCTACCCGATAATCCTAAATTGATGTATGATTAGATTAGTTAAGACAATACATATCCAGAGGAGTTAAATATGCGTTTGAAATACAAATTAGGCTTGCTTACTGCAGCCCTACTCTTACCAATCAGTCTGGCCATGACTTCTACAACCACGGTCAAGGCCGCCAGCACATCAACACCCAAGACGACCAAGAAGGTCACGAAAAAGAAGAAGGCTAAGCACACATACCTCATCGTGATGGGTCATGGTGCCGGTGATCCCGGTGCGCGCGGTAACGGAACCAACGAGGCCAAATTCTTACGGAAGTACTACTTACCGCAACTGAAGAAGTACGCCAAGAAGATCAAGAACAGCAAGGTTGTTTTCTACAACTCGAAGCACGACATCGTCCGTGACACCCTGGTTCACCACAAGGGGTCCTACAAGATTAATAAGAAGACGACCATCATCATGTTCCATCTCGACGCGCCTTACGGTCGCGGTGGTCACGTCATCATCCACAAGAAACACCCAACAGCTCGTGACAAGCGGATGGCCAAGGTCATCAAGAAGTACGTTGGCTTGAACCACGCTTACAATGGCTACAGCTACCGAACCAACCTCAAGAACTGTAACGTGCTGCGTCACCGGCACATCGACTACAGCTTGGTCGAAATGGGCTTCATCACCAACAAGTCCAACTTCAAGCACCTCAAGAAGAACCGCGCCAAGATTGCGAAAGCTTATATCGAAGCTATCACCAATGAGAATATCAAGTAGATCTGTCACAATGTGTCAGAAATCCCGTGATCGAATTCGATCGCGGGATTTTTTTGACATTTATTGGGAATTTATAAGCATCCATTTTCCCTGGCCAACCCGTCAAGTATTTCATGATTGTTGGTCATCCTGGTTTTCACCATTAACCATTGGCACTGGTGACGCGACTTGTGTCGGTGAGTTTAGTAAGTTTCCTACCAAAACCCGTCGCGTCTAGACCTCCGGGCCTCGCTCGTGCTTACCAAATTATTGGGAAACAATTCCTTGTGATATATTTGGCAATCTTGGCCTTTTCACGTTATAACTGATCATGGGTAAGCAAATAGACGGGTGATTTATTAACAACTCTAATTGCTCGGCTTTTCACCCGATCGTCCGAAACCTGGTCTCAGACGATCCTGTTGGCAGTCGTTTTCGTTCTCAATTTGGAAAGGAAGGCTTCTAGCTTATGTCACAGTCACAAAATTCCGTATCGTTAAAACACTATCAAATGTACATCAACGGTGAATTCAGAGACTCCGCTTCTGGTAATCTCATCACCGTGATCAACCCCGCTACCGGGGAACCCATCTCCACGGTGCCGAGTGCAACGCTCGCCGAGACCCGTGAGGCCATCGATGCCGCCTACGAGGCTCAGAAGACCTGGAAAAAGGTTCCAGCCGCGACTCGGGGACAATATCTCCACGACTGCGCCACTGAAATTCGGAAGGACCAAGACCACTTGATCGCCATGCTCCAAGAAGAACAAGGCAAGATTAAGTCACTGGCCACCACCGAAATTCTCTTCTCCGCGGACTACTTCGATTACATGGCCAGTGCAGCCCGGACTTACGAAGGTGAAATCGTTCAGTCCGACAACCCTAACGAAAACATCATGATTGCAAAACAGCCAATCGGGGTTGCTGCCGGGATTCTCCCCTGGAACTTCCCATTCTTCCTCATTGCTAGAAAGATGGGTCCGGCACTGGTAACGGGGAACACCATCGTGATGAAGCCAAGTACCGATACGCCAAACTTAGGGCTAGAATTCGGAAAGATCTGTGACCGCGTCGGCATCCCTAAGGGGGTCGTCAACATCGTCACCGGACCTGGGGCCGTCATTGGAGACGAACTCTCCAAGAATAAGAAGATTGGTATCATCAGCCTGACCGGGTCCGTCAACTCCGGAAAGCGTGTCATGGCAGCGGCTGCCACCCATATGGCTAAGGTTTCCCTGGAACTCGGTGGGAAGGCACCAGCTATCGTCTGCAAGGACGCCGATATTGACCTGGCCGTCCAAGCCATCATTGACTCGCGAATCGACAACAACGGTCAGCTTTGCAACAACTGTGAACGGATCTACGTTCAGGAAGATGTCGCCGAAGAATTCACCCAGAAATTAGCCACCAAAATGGCTGCCGTCACGGTGGGTGATCCGATGGATGATGAGTCCGTTGGCATGGGGCCTCTGATCAACCAAGCTGCCCTAGATAAGGTAGCCGGAATGGTCGACCGGGCCGTTCAAGCCGGCGGAAAAGTGGTCGCCGGGGGCCATGTCTTAAACATCGCCAATGGCTTCTACTACGAACCAACCGTCATTACCAACGTGACCCAGGATTCCGAGATTGTTCAAGACGAAATCTTCGGCCCAGTTCTGCCCGTCTTAACCTTTAAGACCTTAGACGACGCCATTAATATGGCCAACGACAGTGACTTCGGGTTAACCTCATCCATCTTCACTCAGAACCTCGACAACGCTATGCGTGCTGCCAATGAGTTGGAAGATGGGGAAACCTATATCAACCGGTTCAACTTCGAAGCCATGAATGGGTCTCACTCTGGCTGGAAGGAATCCGGGATCGGTGGTGACGATGGGAAGCACGGGATCGAAGAATTCCTGAACACCCACGTCATCTACCTGCAAGGTCACCCTGAGAAAGCGCAAGGCTAATCGACTTTACCAAAAAAGTTTGGGATGCGTGCCCAAACTTTTTCTGTGAAAACACGTACTCTACGGTGAATTCGTGAACTTTTCTCATTAAATTCCAATCGATACAAACGTTATTATGTCGGTAATTAACGCCGATTTAACCGGTGAAAGCTCTTTTGAAAGCGCTTGCTTTTTCACCCGTTTGTGTGATAATGATCATTGTACAGGCAAACACTAAAATCTACTAAACGAGGTGCCAATTATGAAGATTCAAGCTGCAGTTGTTGATAAGCAAAATGCTGATTTTGAAATTCGTGATGACGTTGAACTGACGGACATGGGTCCTGATGATATTCAGGTCCACATGGTTGCTAGTGGGATTTGCCACTCCGATGAAGCCTTACGGACCGGGGTTGCCGTTATCGACTACCCAATCGTCTTAGGGCATGAAGGTTCCGGGATCGTTGAAAAGGTCGGCCCCGAAGTTACCCAGTTTAAACCTGGCGACCACGTCGTTCTGAGTTTCTATGGCTGTGGGAACTGTAAGAGTTGTCTCAAGGGGATTCCAACCCAATGTGAAAACTACGCGGCCAACAACCTCTCTGGGGTTCGTCCCGACGGCAGTGCGCACTTTACGGAAAACGGCAAGAAAGTTGCCGACATGTTTGACCAAAGCTCCTTCACTTCCACGACCGTGGTTCGTGAACGGAACGCCGTTAAGGTTGATAAGAGCCTTGACTTACGGAAACTCGGGCCGCTGGGCTGTGGGTACGTTACCGGTTCCGGGACTGTGCTCAACACCTTGAAGCCAAAGCCTGGTGACACCATCGCCGTCTTCGGGACGGGTGCCGTTGGGTTAGCTGCCATGATGGCCGGCCGGATTTCCGGCTGTACCAAGGTCATTGCCATCGATATCGTTGATTCTCGTTTGGAATTAGCGAAGGAACTTGGTGCTACCGATGTCATCAACAGTAAGAACGTTGACGATGTCGTCAAGGCTGTTCAAGACTTGACCGGTGGTTACGGGGTTAACTACGCGGTTGATACGACCGGTGTTGCCAGTGTCATCTCCAACTCCATCGCTGCCTTGGCTCAAGGTGGGACCTCGGCTGCCATTGCCGTTACCAACCACCACATTGACCTCGACACTTGGAATGACCTCTGTGTCAACGACAAGAGTGTCATCGGGGTTAACATGGGTGACTCCATCCCTCAAATCGACATCCCACGCTTGATCGAATTCTACAAGCTCGGCATGTTCGACTTTGATAAGACTGAAAAGTTCTACAAGTTCAGTCAGATCAACGAAGCCAACGCTGACTCCGTTTCCGGGAAGACCATCAAACCAGTTCTGGTCATTGATGACAGTTACGTTCCTGGCAAATAACCATTAAAAATTTAGTCACAAAGAATCGGGATATCCTGTGAGGTATCCCGTTTTTTGTGATCTTTTAAACTGACTTATTCACCAGTTAATTCAATTTTTCCAGGCTAGCTAAGGCCGTCAAAAATGCCTGGCGACTGCTGCTAACTGGTTGCCAGTTCAACAATTATCGTTCTCGCTGATTGCTGACCCGCTGACTGACCCGCATCATCAGTTGGGCCTCCTTTACCGCTGGGTTAAAGGGAGCCAGACAATTTACCAGCCAATTGATCGTAAGGCAAATGTAAGGAATTATTGGCTTCGTTACTTTTACAATGCCGCCAATCATGAAAAAAAGCCGAATTAAAATCTTGTTTGCATGATATCACGGTGATATCATAAGGCTATCATCAGGAGGCACTTATCATGGCAAAAGAATCACAGAAGCGTTTTCTCTTACGACTCGATGAAGGACTTTTCAAACGGATTTCGGATGCCGCGGACGCCGATGGTCGGAGCATCAACGCCTACATCGTTCAGGTGCTCTCTAAGGCCGCTCCGGCAGGAAACTGGGAACAGCGGCAGTTGATCGGCCGCGCCATCCCAGGCAAAGAATTAGACGTTAAATCTGGCCTGGTCTTAGTCGCCGGGATTTACTATCGCTACCTGTTGGAGTCACCGGAGAAACCAGACAAAGCCGCAAAGTATACAATCATCGAGAGCCACGGGAATATCTTGACGTTGAAAAAAATCTAGGGGGAATGAACATGTTCGGTATTCGAATTGTTCGACAAAATAACGAAGGTTTAGTGGAAACATTGGGGAAGTACAAGCACACCGTTTTACCAGGGATTCATTTTTACATTCCTGGCATCCAAAAGATCCGGACCGTCAGCTTAGCCATGTCACCACTGGCCCTGCCAAATTACTCAGTCATCACCAAGGATAATGCGGACGTTTCGGCGAGCCTGACGCTGAATTACCACGTCACTAATGCCGTTAAATACCAGTACGAAAATACCGACTCCGTCGAATCCATGGCCCAGCTGGTGCGCGGCCACTTGCGGGATATTATCGGTCGGATGGACCTGAACCAAGCCTTGGGGTCCACGGCCAAAATCAACCAGGAGTTGGCCACGGCCATTGGTGATTTGACCGATACCTATGGTATTAACGTCGACCGAACCAATATCGATGAGTTGACCCCTTCCAAAGCCATCCAATCCGCCATGGATAAGCAACTGACGGCCGACCGGGAACGAATCGCCGCCATCGCTAAGGCCGAGGGGGAAGCCAAGTCCATCGAGTTGACCACCAAGGCCAAGAACGATGCCCTGATGGCCACCGCCACGGCCCAAGCCACCGCTACGCGGACCCGGGCCGACGCCGAAAAATATCGGATCGACACGGTGAACTCCAGTCTGAGTTCAGCGACTAAGGAATTCTTTGAAAATCAATCGATCTCGGCCTTCAGTGATCTCGCCAATTCACCAGCTAACGTTGTGGTCGTTCCCAGTGACCACGTGGCCGACCTGGGTCAGATTCCTGCCATCGGCGCCGCACTGAAGAGCGGCCTCGCCGATGTCACCCCTAAACCCAAAAAGTAAACGGCAATAGCTGACGACCATCTGGCCGCCAGTTTTTGTTTGCCCGCATTTCATTGCCCTCCCCTTACCTGGGCGGTAAACTGGAGTCAATTAAACTCATGAGGAGGTCTTAACATGGTGACTCGCGAAGAAATTTTCACCTATACGGAAGATAATTACGGTGTCACGCCAGAGTACACCTTCAAGTCTTTCCCAAAGTACGCGGCCCTCAAGAATCGTCAGGGCAAATGGTTCGGACTAGTCATGAATGTGCCCCTAAACAAGCTGGGACTGGAAGGCACCAAGGAGGTCGACATCCTCGACGTCAAGGTAGATCCCGAACTCGGCAGTATCTTCCGTAGCAAATCCGGTTACCTCCCGGGTTACCACATGAACAAGGAGCACTGGATCTCAATCATTCTGGACCAGGACACGGATCACGACTCACTGTTCCAGCTACTGGACAGTAGTTATCAATCAATTATTAAATATTAATAATTAAACAGTAACAATTATTAGTTCGTATTCAGGCACATCTTTGCATTAATACAAAGTGTCAGTCCACACCACACGCTGTGCCTTCCCAGAAAAATATGAGTTAATTTATCACGACAGTCTCAGCCGTGAGGTCGGTCAAAATAGGCTCAGCCAGGGGATTTACTGGTGTTTTCGGGAACCGAAAGCACCAGTAAACAGCGACTTTGAAACGCGGTTTGAGCGGTTCAAAGCGAGGTAAAAGACCGCTCCTCAGGCTTTTACCGCCCTCCCCCTAGCGTTCCAGCCTATTTTGACCGCCCGGAAGGCGCAGCGTTCCACTCAATTTAAAATTTCCAGTTGACACACTTTTTCCCCAGGGGTACACTAGCCTCAATTCAATAAATCGTCCGAAACAAACCATTGAGGTGGAGATCAAGATTATCGTGCACGTCAAGAGAGCCGTCGTTGCTGAGAGTACGGCCGAACGCAGATAGTTAAATGGACCACCGAGGGCTTCCCCGAACCATTAGAAGTACGGGAAGACGTGCGACATACGTCAGTTGTCAGGGAAATGTTAGTTTCCTGTGGAGAGGGGCGCGGTCTCTTTTTCGGGACACGTCTAATTAAGGTGGCACCGCGGTTAAAACCGTCCTTAACACATTGGCTGTTGAGGGCGGTTTTTTGTATCCAAATTTAACCGAGGGGGATTCACTATGTTGACACGATGGCAAAGCTCATTATTCTTTCTAAACCCAACTAAACTAACTTTTGGAGGAATTTATAATGAGTTTATTAACCAAGAAACAAGCCTTACTACTTTGCGGCGTTATCCTAGTCGGGGGCGGCATCTTCGCCGTCACGGCACACTCTAAGACTACTAAATCGGCAGCCCAACAGACCTTGAACCTGTCACAGACGGCTCCAATCACCAGTCTCGACGTCGCCAAGATTACCGACAGCGTCTCCAGTACCGCCCTGAGTCAGGTGGGTGAAGGCCTCTACCGTTTGAACGCCAAGAGCCAAGCGGAGAATGCCTTAGCAACTAAGACCACGGTTTCCGATCGCGGTCATCGCTACACAATTGACCTGCGCCACGATGGCAAATGGAGCAATGGCGATCCGGTAACGGCCCAGGACTTCGTCTATTCATGGGAACGAACCCTGAACCCGCAATCTAAGTCGGAGTTCACCTACCAATTCGCCAACATTAAGAATGCCACGGCCATCGCCGCCGGCAAGAAATCCCCAGCATCCCTCGGGGTTAAGGCTGTAGGCAAATATCGCCTCGCAATTACCCTCAGTCAACCAGCCGCTTATTTCAAACAAATGCTGGCCAGCACCACCTACTACCCCTTGAATAAAAAGGCCGTCAACAAGTACGGCAAACAGTACGGCTCATCCGCTAAGACTACCGTTTACAATGGGCCATTCGTCCTGACCAACTGGACTGGAACCAGCGATACTTGGACTTTAAAGAAAAATGCTCGCTACGCCAATGCCAAGTCAGTTAAGCTACAACAACTCAACTACAAGGTGATTAAGTCCACGGCAACGGCCTACAGCCTCTACCAGTCCAAGCGACTGGACGCCGTCACCCTGGATGGTGAACAAACCACCCAGAACAAGAATAATCCTAATTTGAAGTCCCTCTCGCAAGGCCGGATTGGGTTCATGCAATACAATGAAAAAGACAAGGTCGCCGCTAACCGTGACCTCCGGACCGCCATTTCACTAGTTATTAACCGGCAACAATTAGCGACCCAAGTCTTAAAGAATGGATCGCTCCCCGCCAAGACCTTTGGGATTAAGAGTATGCTCAAAAACCCGAAGACTGGCGCCGACTTCACCCAAGACGCCGCAACCAGTACCGTGAGCTACCAACCTACCAAGGCTAAAACCCTGTACCAACAAGCTTTAAAGCAATTGGGTAAGAAGAGTCTGACGGTCACCATCACCTGTGGCGACGATGACGCCAGCAAGAAACTTTCTGAATTCATCCAGAGTGCCTTATCCACTAAGTTAGGCTTAAAGGTTACCGTGCAATCCATGCCCTTTACTTCGATGCTTAGCAACGTCTCCAAAGGAAACTTCCAGATCAACCTGACCAGCTGGAGCATGGACTACGCCGACCCGATTCAATCCTTACAGATTCTGGAATCAACCAACAATTCCAACATGGGTCACTACAGTAGCAAGGCCTACGACAGTGCTCTGGCTGCCGCAGAAGGCATCGACGCGCTCAAGCCAACGGCCCGCTATGCCGACCTGGTTAAGGCCGCACACATCGCGCTCAAGGACCAAGCCGTCACCCCACTCTACGAGGGCCGGACGGGTGTCCTGGTCAACCCGAAGCTAAAGGGTGTGGTCTACAATCAATTTAACGGGAGTGCGGACTATCGAACCGCTTCTGTTGCCAAATAACCGCCAAAAATAGAGGGACGTTGCATTGCAGTGACCGCAAATTACGGTATAATTAGGTGTGATACGACAATTACGCGTTTTCATAACTTCGGTGAGCCGCTGACGTTTTCCTATACGGTTTCACCCGGCGAAAAAACGTTACAGAAAGGTTCCTAAAGTTATGAATGATCAAACCCCTCTACGCCACGATCATTACCCGACGACGAAAGCGGAGTATGAAGCTGAATTGACCGAAACGGAAAACGAACACGCTGCCGAGCTCCAAAAGGTTGAGCAAAAGGTCCAGGGGCAAGTCTCCCGCTACCTCTTGTTCGGTGCCGTCTCGGTAGTCGTCAACATCGTTCTGTTCTACCTGTTCTATCACACCCTGGGTATCGAATACCAAGTCGCCAACTTTATTGACTGGCTGATTAGTGTTCAAGTCTCCTTCTGGTTAGACCGACAGTTCGTCTTCATGCACAAGTCAGACAAACCAATTAAGGAAATGGGCACATTCTACATGACCCGAATTATTACCTTCTTAATTGAAACAGTTCTTCTGTGGTTCGGTGTTTCCGTCCTCAGTGGTAACAAGACCATCGTGAAGGTTATCGGTCACATCATCGCGTTAGTTCTGAACTTCTTCGTTTCCAAGAAGTTGGTCTTCAAGAACCAACCCGCACCTGCCGACTAAATTTAATCGTAAAAACCGAGACCATTTGGCCTCGGTTTTTTTATTCAACTTTTGTATAAATTCAACCGAGTAACTGGTGTATGATAGAAGGTATTCCGAACAGAAGGACCGTGTAGCCATGTCTCTAACGTTTCTCCTCACCAGCATTGGCGTCTTCTTCGTTACCGACACCGATGACCTCATCGTCTTACTCCTGCTTTGGTTAACGGCCAAAAGTGCCCGGCAGAAACGGGCCATTGTCATTGGTCAATATCTGGGAATCACGACCCTGATTGCGGTTGCCTGGATTATCAGCCGGGGAATCATTCATTTTAACGTGGTCCATTGGGCGCGGTGGTTTGGCCTCATCCCCTTATTTCTCGGGATCTGGGGTCTAAAGACCTGGTGGCAACATCGTGATACCACCGATCTCCCGCCACAGCTTACAAAATCCATTCGTTGGCCCTTGGTCTGGGCCATCACCATCAGTAATGGCGGCGACAATCTCAGCATCTATATTCCCTACTTTACTCACCTCACCACGCCGCAATTTGCCAGCGTGGGTCTAATTTCCCTGATTATGGTGGGACTATGGCTCCTATTAAGTCATCAACTAGCCAAATCAGCCATTGCCAGCCGCTTCTTCGCGCGGTTTGGGGCCTGGCTGTCACCCCTCCTCTTCATTGGGATTGGTTTATTAATTCTACTATAGTCAGCCATGTTTCATGTGAAACATTCAAGGAGGCTCCCCATGTCTATTTCCACCCTAACGTTAACCGGCATCAACGCCCGGTCGAGACGTCCCGATCGGGTCACACTGACGCTGACGGATCTCCGGCTATTAACCGGTGACCAACAGCTTGCGCACCTGACCCTTCAAGATCACGTTCTCGGTATCATCTCGGGTCGCGCCTATCGAACCGCACAACAGACACTGGGCATTCGCGACTTTCGTTATTTCTTAGATGAAGCGAACCTCACCCTCGCTCTAAATGACACAGCCCACAATCGTCAAGCCATGGCCGATCTCTTCGCCTTCGCGAACGACCACCACCTCTGGACGACTAAACACTAGCTATAAAGAAACCGTTTGACCAACACCCCTGTTGATCGAACGGTTTTTATTTCGTAAATTTTTAAACTTTGGGTCGTCACATTTAAATCGTATTACTCTTCCAAGGTTTCGCGTAGGACCTGCAGCACCCGCTGTTGCGTCGCCGTTAAGACGTGGGAAGTCCGGGTAACAATACTGGTGATAAAAGCTGGCTGTTCATCATCTAACAGTTCCAGCCGTACGACATCGTCACGGTGCTGATCCACGATATCCGTCAAGAAGGTCACCCCAACATTTTCTGCCAACAGGTTCATGATGACGTGGGTATCGGCAGCCCGAAAAACCACGTCGGGGCGAAAATGATTCCGACGAGTCAGCTTGTTGAAGGCCGTGTTATGAACAAAGCTACTAGTAAAGAGAACAAACTTCTCTCGCTTGAGTTCACTAAAGTAGATCCGTTTACGCTTGGCCAACGGGTGCTGGGCCGAGACGAAGATGTTGAAGGGTTTGCGATCAAACTCCTCGGCCAGTAGTGTCTGGTAAGACAGTGGTTCGGCCGAGCCCAACAAGGCGATATCGGCCTGGCCATCACGCAAGGCGTTACGGAGCCACACGGAACCGCCCTCTAATGTCTGAATGTTTTCGAGTATTCCCAATTCCTGTAACCGGGCCGCCACCCGGGGAAAGTAATGATTTTCAATAATTGGTGGCAGACCCAACACGATGTTCTGTTGGGTCAGGTGATCCAGCTCCTGGTGGGCAATGTCCAACTGCCGCAGAATGGATTGTGCATGCACTGCCAACTGTTGCCCACTATCCGTCACGATCAGCTCATGATGCGCCCGGTCACGCAGAAAAAGCTTGGTGTTGAACTCCGTCTCCAGCCGCTTAACCGCCATGGTAATCGTGGGTTGCGTCACCCCAAACGACGTCGCCACCTTGGAAAAATTTTTTTGTTTAATTAATTGGTCAAAATAAGCTAAGTCTTTTGTGTTCACAATTTATCCCCTCTAAATCAGCGTTTATTCGTTCATTATAAAATAAATTTATAACGGATGCCACATTTGACTATACTTTTGTCAGCGATTTATAGTATGACTCGTAAACTTAATTCGCGATTGGAGGAAACAATTTATGACAACCACTGCCTCAATTTTAAATAACCCCTTCTTAAATAAGGGAACGGCCTTCACTCAGGCCGAACGCCAAGCCCTTGGGATCGTCGGCACGCTTCCTAGCCACGTCCAAACCTTGGACGAACAAGCTACCCAAGCCTACGCACAATTTCAAAGCAAAGCCAATGACTTAGAAAAGCGGCTCTTCTTGATGAACCTGTTCAATGAAAACCGGACGCTATTCTTCCGTTTAATGGATGACCACGTTGTTGAATTCATGCCCATCGTCTATGACCCAACGGTGGCCGACTCTATTGAACAATACAGCCACCTCTTCACCGATCCTCAAAACGCCGCGTTCATCTCCATTGATGACCCCGACAACATTGAAGCAACTCTAAAGAACGCCGCTGACGGCCGCGACATTCGTCTGGTCGTTGTAACCGACGCCGAAGGAATTCTCGGTATGGGTGATTGGGGTGTCAACGGTGTGGATATCGCCGTTGGTAAACTGATGGTTTACACCGCCGCAGCCGGTATTGACCCTGCCCAAGTGTTACCTGTAAGTATCGATGCTGGGACCAACAACCAAACCTTGTTGGATGACCCACTTTACTTAGGTAACCACCACAAGCGAGTTTACGGTGACGTTTACTACGACGTGATTGACCGCTTCGTAACCGCAGAACAGAAACTGTTCCCTGAATCACTCTTGCACTGGGAAGATTTCGGACGCTCCAACGCGCAAGTTATCTTGGACAAGTACAAGGACCAATTTGCAACCTTTAACGATGATATTCAAGGAACTGGGATGGTCGTTCTGGCCGGAATCCTAGGTGCCTTAAACATCTCTAAGGAAGACATCAAGGACCAAAAGTTCTTAACCTTCGGTGCTGGGACTGCCGGCATGGGGATTGCTAACCAAATCCTCGATGAATTGAAGCGTGCTGGTCTTTCTGACGAAGAAGCCCGGAAGCACTTCTATGCCGTCGACAAGCAAGGGTTACTCTTCGATGACACCCCTGATTTAACGGCCGCTCAAAAGGAATTCACTCGTCAACGTAGCGAATTCGACAACGCTGACGAGCTGACGAACCTGGCTGCCATCGTGAAGACGGTGCACCCAACGGTTATGATCGGAACGTCCACCCAACCTGGTACCTTTACGGAAGAAATCGTGAAGGACATGGCTGCTCACACGGAACGTCCTATCATTTTCCCACTGTCTAACCCGACCAAGTTGGCCGAAGCAACTGCTGCCGACCTGATCAAGTGGACCGACGGAAAAGCCCTCATCGCAACTGGGATTCCAGCCGGCGACGTTGACTACAAAGGTGTCACTTACCACATTGGCCAAGGAAACAACGCGCTGATGTACCCTGGTTTAGGTTTCGGGTTGATCGCTTCAACTGCCAAGGTCTTAAATGGCGAAACGCTCTCCGCTGCTTGCCACGCCCTTGGTGGCATTGTGGACACCACGCAAGCCGGTGCCGCAGTCTTACCACCCGTTTCCCAATTAACCAGCTTCTCACAAAAGTTAGCTGAAATCGTGGCCCAAAGTGTCCTCGACCAAAAGCTGAACAAGGAACCTATCACTGATGCCAAGCAAGCCGTTGCTGACATGAAGTGGGTGCCAGAATACAAGAGTGTCGACTAAGACGCCCCATTTCTCGCACTAGGTTCACCCAAAACTGAATAGTAATCCCCTCACGTGCTAGTTCGTCGGTGACTTCTCGCTGACCACGAGCACGTGAGTTACTCTAACATTACTTGAAAGAAGGACGTCTCTCGTGGCTGTTTTATGGAATTCAATTCAAAGTGTCCTCGTCGTAGTCTTAATCATGATTCTTGGTTACGTTCTCCGGCGGCAAGGTTGGTTCGACGACAAGTTCGGCGGTACCATCTCTAAATTTATCAAGAACATCGCACTGCCCGCATCGATCTTCGTTTCGGTGCTAAGTCGGTTAACCCGGGGCCAACTGGTCTCCTTCTCTGGCTACCTGGTCTACGCCTTTATTGCCGTTATCATCGGCTACATCATCGCGTTTGGCCTCGTTCGAATCATGCACGTGAAGCCCGGTCGTAAAGGGATCTTCATCAACGCCGTCGTCAACGCCAACACCATCTTCATTGGGTTGCCTTTGAACATCGCGCTGTTTGGGGATAAGAGTATGACCTACTTCCTGGTTTACTATATCGTCAACACCGTTTCGACGTGGGCTTTTGGGGTCTTCCTAATCTCCAACGATGACCCAACGAAGCCGAAGGAAAAGCATCATAACAAGATCGACTGGAAGAAAGTTATCCCAATGCCACTGGTTGGTTTCTTAGTCGCCTTAATCTTCCTGCTCCTCAACATCCCAATCTTAAAGATCAGCTTCGTTAACTCAACGCTGACTTACGTAGGGAACCTGGTTACCCCACTGTCTCTGGTCTACATCGGGATTGTCTTGGCGGACGCTGGGCTGAAGAGTATTCACTTTGACCGTGACACGATCGTGGCCCTCCTGGGTCGGTTCGTCATGTCACCCATCTTAATGGTGGCGGTTCTGTTGGCTGCTGGTCACTTCGGTGCTAGCTTCCCAACGTTGGCTTCTCAAACCTTGATTGTGCAATCCGCAACGCCAATGCTTGCGGTCTTACCAATCCTGGCTAATGAAGCCCACGGTGATGTGGAATACGCGACGAACATCGTGACGACCAGTACCGTGCTATTCATTATCGTCGTGCCGGTTCTGATGTCACTGATTCAATTCATCTAGTTTCCTAACTTCTAGGGGAGTATACAAAGGGCGCTACCACTGCGGTAGCGCCCTTTTTGTGTTTCACATGAAACATTATCTTCAGTCTAGTAAGTTGTCACCACAGCTGCCATAATCTGCCACTGCCCAGCAATCTGGTGAACCGTCATTTCGGTATTCAAGGGCCACTCGTGCCGGCCACTACCATGAATACTAGCTAGCACCCGGTTCTGACCAGTAACGCGCCACCCATCAGCCTCAGGTGTCACCGTCACGTGGTCTTCTATCGAGGAAAAGTAGCGCATCGTTCCGCGTTGCAGTTCGCCTAGCCATTCGCTTCGAGGTTGAATGTAACCGGTCATATGGGTCAACGTGAAGCCTGGTGCGAGTAGCTTGTCCAAGGCCGCAACATCATCGGCGGCCATGGCCACGTTGTAAGCCTGATATAAATTTAAAATTTCTTCGTTCATCTGTCATCGACTTCCTTACTTCCGGTTAATTCCCAAGCTATCACGAGAACCCAACGTCTTATCGTGAGCCAACCGAACAACCAAGTCCGCAATGCTTTTACGAGAAACGTCGTGGCCGCCAAAGGGTTCCCCCTTCTTCGTCAGGTCATAATCGGTGTCATTGCCGTTGTCAAACCAGCCGGGACGGATGACCGTGTAGTTCAAATCAGAGGCTTCAATCACGTCCGCCGCAGCCCGGTACCCCCGCAGCATCGGATTACTTTGCAGGTTGCCACTCGCACCCAAGCTAGCTGGGATTTCGTTATAAATGCCCATTGACGCGATGAACAACAGGCGCTTCACACCAGCTTCATCCATAGCGGCAACGAGGCTCTGGGCCATACCGCTCAAGTTACCACTCAGCGTGGCGAAGACCACGTCCTGTCCTTGTAAAGCTGCCTTCAAAGTTGCGGCATCGGTCACACTCCCTGTGACAGCTTGTTCGCGGTTGGCATTCAAACGACCTAATCGACTGGTGCTCCGCGCCATCAAGGTGAGGTGATCGGCCGTGTTGTCTAAGAAGTACTGGCGGGTGACGCTACCCACAGAACCCGTTGCGCCAATAATTAAAACGTTTGTCATAATCAATTTCCTCCAAGTAATTTAGTTGATAAATTCAGTGTAGACCCTTGCAGTTACTTCAAGGCAAGATCTAGATTCAAAATAATTATGATTCTTGATGTTCTCCCGGAACAATCAAGAAGATGGCAGCGAATAAAGCCAGCAATAAGAGCCCAGCTCCCATCAGAATTGCGTGTTGGAATCCCGCCACCTGGCCACTAAAGAGGCCTTGAACCGTGACTAAAATTGAGAGGCCAACCGAACCACCAATCTGATGCATCACGTTGACAACCCCAGACGCAGCACCAGCATCGGCACCTTGGGTGTGGGCCACCCCGGCCGCCGTGAAGGGACTCAGTGAGAGACCCTGACCAATCCCAACGATCACCATTGGGGCGGCAATTCCCCACCAATAGCCCACGGCTGGCGTAAAGAAACTCATCCAGAGCATCCCCGCCGCTGTCAGCGCGATGCCAATTACCAGTAGGCCACCATTGCCCCATTTTGCCGTTAAGCGAGCGACTTGCAAGGCCACGATGAAGTTCACGATAGTTAAGGGAAAGAAGGCCACACCGGCCATTAGGGCGCTAAAACAGAGTTGATTCTGCATCAGCTGAGGCGTGATGAACCAAAAGCCCATCATCGCACCCAGATAGAGGAACCGGCCCACATAGGCCCCGATACGTTCGCGATCCATGAAGATTCGTAAGGGCATAATGGGTTGACCTGTCCGGTGTTCCTGATAGATAAAACCCGCCAGGAAAACCACAGCCAGAATCAAGGCCGGTAACTTGGCCCAGTCCCCAATAATGCTGTAAACCAGGGCGCTCATGCCGATTAAGGACGTCAGCGTTCCGATCCAATCTAATTTACCAGACTGCGCATCATCGGTCCGTAAATGTTTAACCGCTAAATAGAACATCCAGATACTAATTGGCACGTTAATGAAGAATCCGACTCGCCAAGTCAGGAGACTGGCAAAGATACCGCCAATCACCAGGCTGACACTGGCCCCGATACCCGCCATCGCCCCATAGTAAGCAATAGCCTTGGTTCGTTCGGCTCCCTCATA
Source organism: Levilactobacillus lindianensis (assembly GCF_003946095.1). GTDB lineage: Bacteria > Bacillota > Bacilli > Lactobacillales > Lactobacillaceae > Levilactobacillus > Levilactobacillus lindianensis. Next base: position 31,635 of record NZ_RHOD01000007.1, read on the forward strand.
GGTATCCATCAGGATGGCCAGTGTGGTTGGCGCCAGGATGGCAGACCCAATTCCTTGAAAGGCCCGAGAGACAATAATCATCGGGGCATTAACCGCAAGCCCCACCAGCAGTGATCCTAAACCAAAGATCACCAGGCCAATCTGGAAAACCCGCCGCCGGCCAAATAAGTCCCCGGCACGGCCACCCAGTAACAGGAACCCACCAAATGTCAGTGAGTAAGCACTGCTGACCCAGGATAAGGTTGCCTGATTAAGGTTCAGGTCTTGGGCAATCTTTACCGTTCCTGTAAAGATAATCGAATTGTCTAGTAGAATCATAAAGTAACTCATGAGAATGACCAGTAAGATCCAGTCAAAGCGTTTATTCTTTGTCATCTGTGTATTTGCTCCTCGTCTTTAAGTGAATGATTAGGAGTTTAGACCTTCATCTACACTTCAAGGCAAGGAAATTTTTGAATTAATTTTGAGAAATTAAAAAGTCACGGTCTGTGGGGAACCCGCGACTTACTGTTATTAGTTCTGAGAGATATATTTGCTGGAAACCTAACAAAAAATGAGTTCTACTTTGTTTCCCCGCGATCTAAGTAAGCCATCATCTTATCAACATCAGTAAATAATGGCGAATCTTCTGGCATTAAACCCAGTTCCTTCACTTCCGCTAAAACCCTGACCCAACGGGAAGGGATTCTCCGTAACTTCAAGCTTTAGACCCAAAAGGACACCCGTCAACCTTAAGTTAACGCGGTGCCCTTTTTTCACTCTTACTCCGAAATCATCTGTGACACACTATCTCTTTCCCACATCTATTATAGCATGCCTAGCACCCTAAAAACAGACTGGTTATTGTCGCTAAAGCGCGTAGATTAGGGAATCCGGAGGTGATTGGATGGGACAAAATGAGACACACCATCTACAGGTAATCTACCAACGTTTAACGCGCGACATCGACCGACTCACAAGGCAACTGGCCGATCTCGCCCAATCTGCTCGATCCATGAAACAACAGCTTAGCAGTGATGGTCATCTCGATCTCGGGACTTTCAGTGATCAGTTGGAAAGCTTTGCTAGTATTGAGGCCAACAATCGACAGATCGACACGCTGAATGCCCGCCACGATACCGCGGTGACCCGCTTGAACCACGCTAAGTTGCTATTACCACAGGCCTACTTTGCCAAGCTCAACCTGGACTTTGGCGATGATGACCGTGAAGAACTCTATTTAGGTAAAGTGGGCTACACCGACGAAAACACCCAGGACCTGGTCTACGACTGGCGATCGCCCGTCGCCGATGCTTACTACGCTAATCGAACGGGGGCCACGACTTACCGCGCTAACGGTCACGACATCCCCGTCACCATCCAGCAACGTCAACAATTTGTCATCGACCACGACCATTTGCTTCAGGTGGTCGACACCGATGCCGCCATTGGCGATCCCTTGTTATTGGAAGTGCTCGCCAGCAACCGCAGCGGGGGCCTCCAGGAAATCACGGCTACCATCCAACAGGAACAAAACGCCATCATTCGGGAGAGCCGTCACCCCATCGTGATTGTCGACGGCGTTGCTGGGAGTGGTAAGACTTCCGTGCTCCTCCAGCGCGTGGCCTACCAACTCTATCGCCACCGTGACAGCTGGTCCCCCGCGGACATCTTGATTCTCACCCCCAACACCGCCTTTAGTCGCTACATTCGTGGCGTCCTGCCGGCATTGGGTGAGGCGGAACCGCTGAGTACCACCTATCTCAAACTCATCCAATCTTGGGGGCAGCGCTTTGGCCTGACCATTTCAAACACAACCGACAACCACTTGGTAGAACTTGCCGCTCGTCTCCGGCAACCCTACCCCCAGACACCGGCCGGTCTGTCCCAACGGGCCTACGACCAATCCAACAATCGGGACTCGCTCTTAATCCGCATGCAGACCGCTTGGCGTTGGCTAACTGCCGTCAATCTAGCTCCGGAAGAGCTCGGTGATTGGCTGAACTGGGATCAATTTGGTCGTGACTTGGGAAGCATACCCCTCACGGCCTACGATCGCCTGTACCTCCTGTTGAACTTTACCGCCTACCAACAGACGGTCACGCAGGCCCTTTTCATTGACGAGGCCCAGGACTACAGTTCGGATACCTGGCTCTTTCTCGCCACTCTTTTTCGGAAGACGGCAATCACCATCGTCGGGGATCATCGCCAACGGCTAAGTGGCCAAGCAACGACCATTTCAGACTTCTTTGACCCAGATAAGACCGCACACTTACGCCTCACCACCAGCTACCGCGCCACTGGCCAGATCACCCGGTTCTTCGGCCAATTTGCCGGCGATTGGCAAGATAAAATTTCGGCGGTCCAGAAGGAAGGCACCGCACCGCAAATCGGGAAGACTAACGCCCTCTCACACGTGCTGGCTAAGCAATCACTCTCTGCGACCCAGAGTCTCGGGATCATCACGCCAACGGCTGAAATTGCGGCCAGACTGGCTACTCAGTATCCCGAAGGCCAGCTGCTTGAAGCCCAGACCCGCCGCACCGTTCGCCCAGGCATAAATATTCTGCCGCTTGCCCTAGCCAAAGGCCTAGAGTTCGATTTTGCCGTCGTCACACATTGGCAATCAGCCTTCTACACCGACCCACAACATGGAAATAACCGCCGCTATGTCGCGGCTTCACGAGGCACTAAGGGCTTAACCCTCCTCAACTAGGGCAGCGGATCTTAAAAAGGGATCGTGACAAATAACGTCACGATCCCTTCGTTTGCTTAATTTAAGTTCTCAGCCCTAGTCACTGATGACCAGCAACGACTTAATTGCTTCGCGCTTGTCCATGGCGTCATAAGCTTCCGCCACATGGTCGAGGTCAAACCGCTTGGTAAAGACCTTACCAGGATGAATGTCACCCTTCAGAACGGCATCCAACAGAATTTCACGGTCATGCGTCGTCACCGAGGCAATCCCACCGCGTAATCCGATATTCTTCCAGAATAAGTTGTTGGTGTTCATGTCAGCCTTCTGTGGGACCCCGACGCGACCCACAACGGCTCCGGGACGGCCAACTTTAACGGCGGTATCCACGGACTGCGTGGTTCCGACACATTCCAGCACGGCATCCGCACCGGCGCCATCAGTCAATTCAAAGACCCGTTTAACGGCGTCATCCCCACGCTCGGCCACGACATCGGTCGCGCCAAATTCTTTAGCGAGAGCCTGCCGATCGGCGTGACGACTCATGGCAATGATTCGCTTAGCCCCGCGTAATTTAGCGGAAATCACGCCGCACAGCCCCACGGCACCGTCACCCATAACCACCACCGTGTCACCCGCCTTAACTTCGGCGGAAGCGGCAGCGTGATAGCCAGTGGCCATCACATCAGCCAGCGTTAGCAGGTCATTGAGCTGAGCATCGGTGTAATCACTCGGCTGGCCGGGAACCTTAACTAAGGCCCAGTCAGCGTTCTTAAACCGTAAGTATTCCCCTTGGTAGCCGACGATCTCGTCGTCGGTCCGGGCATTCTCACAGTTGCCATCAAAACCGGCTAAACAAGCCGCACAGTGGCCACAACCATGGGTAAAGGGCGCAATCACAAAGTCTCCGGGCTTCACGTTAGTCACGTCACTCCCGACGCTTTCAACAATCCCAATGGCTTCGTGCCCAACTGGGGTATTGGCTTGTCGTTGGTTAATCCCTCGATACCACCACAGATCAGAGCCGCAGACACAAGCCCGCACAATCTTTAGAACGGCATCGGTAGGGTTCTTGACCTCTGGTTTCGGCAAGTCTTGAACCTCAATCTTACCTGGTTCGACAAAGACGGCTGTTTTCATAAATTCATCCTCCAATTTTTTAACTTGAGATGAGTGTACCCCTTGAAGTTCACTTCAAGGCAAGGGGTTATTTAAAATTTTCCCACCAAGTGGTCAAACGGTCCTGGGCATTGGCCAAATCACCAGCCGTCATTCCCACACCACGGGCCACCTTGGCTGAGCTGACCAAGCTCGCGAAGTCCTGTTCGTAAGTGCCTGGCGTCCCAGCATCCGTGTAGAATGGCGCGACCGTGCCCGCGTAACCTTGGAGCTGCTTCAGAAATGTCCGCACCGGAGTTGCAACGTGCGCCGCCCAAACCGGGCCCCCAACTAAAATGACATCAAACGCCGTCAGGTCAGGAAGCGTGTTGGTCAGCTCCGGTAATTTGCCACTCGCCATCTGTTCACTAGCCACGTCATTCGTGGCATACATATCATTGGGAAAAGTGCCGGGGGCCACGGTCAAATCGACCTTGGTGCCTCCCGTTACCTGTTCCAGGGCCGTGGCCAGCTTAGCGGTAGTGCCAGACCATGAGTAGTCGACAATTAAAACGTTTGTTGCCATATGAAGATCTCCTTTGTTTTAACTTCTGCCCTAATCATACTGGGTTAGAGTCGGCTGAAGGCAAGTAAAAAGGCGACTTTTTTCATAAAAGTCGCCCCATACGTCTTAAAAAAGTATTTTGTGTCCGCTGGATTAGCGTTACTAAATAGTCAAGACCATTTATTCTCAAACCATCCGACTATACGGATCCACCACCAACGCCTCCGACATCAATACCTCCGTATAAATATCATGTAGAAGCGCCACATCAACGACATGCTGGCGGGCCTGTTCAGCGAGAAAGGCGCGTTCGCTGGCAAAGGCCTGCATCATGGCCCAACGCTGATCGCGGCTCTGTAGGACGTTAACATCTTTGTGCCGGCTGGCAAGTCCCCGCCATCGCCGTAGAAAGGAACGTAACGGATTAGAGTTATTTTGATCCTGCAAATCATAAATCACAACGTGTTTGACCGCAGCATCCAAATCCAATTCCCGCACGCGAGCAACCCCCACGGCTGTCATTTGATGACGAATCTGGGCCAGAATAGCTGGTTTGCTTAACGCATCACCATCTCGCGGTAATAGCCACTTGAATAGGAAGGTCGGCAGTAACATGCTGACAATAATCACGACTGTTTCAACTAGCAGGATCTGTTGAAATTGTGTCGTGCTGACGGCGCCCATAATGGAAAATGTCATGGCCAGCGTCACCGTCCCATGAACCCCACCCAAGGCAAAGAGCCAGCTGGATCGCCACGTCCGCTGCGTCACGAAAAAGTAAGCGTACACGACCCGGCAAAGTAAGAGTAAGCCATAGGCCGTCAATCCTAGCCACAGCCAATTCAACGACTGAAACATTTGGCGATACTGGTCCCGAACAATTCGTTCCAGGCTAATTCCCAAAATGACGAACACTGCCCCATTCAAAAGTTCCGAGATAAAGTTCATGAGTTCGATACCAAAAAACATCTGACGAGGAACCGCAAAGCGACTGCCATTGGCTTCACCATTGTGAACTAGGCCCGCAACGACGACGGCAATGATCCCAGAGACCGCTAGCTTTTCCGCCAAGAGATAAATAACCACTGGCGTTAGAAGATAGATTAATGTTTGTGATGACACAACGTTGGCCGCTGACCGTGCGATCGACTGGCGTAGGAGCATGAACCCAAAAGCCAGTACGCCTCCGACTACAGCGCCACCGACAGCCGAGATGACCAAACGCCCCACGTTCTGACCAAAGGAAAGATGGCCCGTTTGTAGCCACAGTAACCCCGCTTGTAAGAGAATCAGGCCAGTGGCGTCGTTAAAAAGGGATTCCATCTTCAACTGATTCCCTAGGCGGCCGCTGAACTTGCGACCCGTCACCACGGATTCAAAGGCCGTGGCATCGGTGGGCGTGCTAATAGCAATCATGATGAGCGCCACCGGCAGGCCCAGAGCAAAGAACCCGTGTAAGCCAAGAGTTGCCACGACGGCAGAACCAACGGCTAAAGCAAAAGCCGTGCCCAAAATACTGGGAATTCCGCGGCCAACCTTCACCATCGTCGTCCGCTGTCCCTCGAAGAACAGGAGTGGCGCCAAGATTAAGAGCATGAAAACGTCATTTTCGAAATCCGCGACCAAGTGGTTGAGACTCGGAATTAATCCCACCACGATCCCGGCAAAAAGTGCCAAATAGGTCTTGGCCAACCAAGGAATCCACTCGGCAATCAAATTGGCGATCGCCACCGTCACCAATAAAACAAAACTCGAGGTTACTATCGTCACACCGTCCGCCTCCAACAGTTAATTTGGATCTATCATAACGCCAAAGGGTAGCTACCCATACGATAACTACCCACAATCAATTAAGTTAACGGTTAAAAACCATCAGGTGTGTCGTCTTCTCGCGTGAGCTTATCGGCGTGTTCTCTTTCCAACTGACGAAGCTCCTCTTCCGTAGCCTCCATGTGGTCATAGAAGTGGTTCAACTTGTAATTCAGGTGGTCGATAGCGGCCTGCAGGTCATCGCGTTTTTCCTCCATCACAGCAAGCTGTTCCTGAAGCAACGCCTTTTGTTCCTTGGTATTGTCTTCTTGCGCATCGAATAGTTCGATATAGCGGCGCAGGTTTTCAATGCTCATTCCTGCAGCCCGCATTTGCGTCACAAAGCGGATCCGCCGGATAATTCGGTCATCGATGTCCCGATTACCCACTGGCGTCCGGTCAATCGCGGGAATCAAGGATTCTTTCTCGTAATATCGGATAGCCGCGGAAGAGACCCCAGTTTTTTCGCTGGCTTCTTTAATATTCATCGTTGATTAACTCCTTTAGACTAGTAAACTGGTCGATCTTGACCCTCGGTTGCAGGATCTGCCATCCCAATACTATCACGACTGTAACGCTTCGGGTCAGCAATGATGCTTAACACCACGTCAGCCACGCTAGCCCGCGAGCCAGAGACGCCATCGTAGGGTTGGTCTTTAGTCGTTACCGTATATTTAATCTCACGGTCATTCAACCAAGGCAACCGTAACGTGGTGTAGTCCAGCCCGGACGCTGCCAACAACTCGTCAGACTTGCGAGCGGGGGCCATGCCGGCGCCAATCATCTCAAGGTTCCAACGGCCGAACTCGCCGCCGACTTCATTGTAAATGCCTAAGACGTTGGTAAAGACGACGCGGTCAACCTGGTTCGCTTGCATACCGGCCATCACAGCCGTCGTCAACCGGTTTTGTGAATCGTGGTCGACTACGGCCACGAAGACCAAGTCTTGCCCCGCCATAGCAGCCGTAACTGCTGCCTGGTCCGTGATATCTCCTTCAACTAACGTCACTCGGGGGTTATCTTGCAACTGATCCAGACGACTTGCATCTCGCAAGAATAGGGTCAGATCAACGTCAGCAAAAGTATCCTCAGTTAAAATGCGGTGTTCAACGATCCGAGCGATCTGCCCGTTAGCAGCTAAAATCATAACTTTTTTTGTCATCAGTCGTTCTCCTTTGTTTGTGCCCACCAGTGTTTAAATGCACTGGTGGGCGGTTCTAAATAGCCATCAGGCGTCGGTTTATGCGACGCGTAACACTTGAATGACCCTAGATTAAACCTTCATGTACGCTTCAAGGCAAGCCCAAAATGTCTCTTTTTTCAAATTATTTACTGCCAGCACTGTTAAACTCACAATTTTTACAAGATTATCGCAGGTGACACATAAGGCACTAAGATTTCCCCTCCCGCTTATCCGGTTTAGTGGAAGCCAGACGCCTTGGCCTGGTGAGCATCGATTGAAACTTGTTTCACCAGGGAACACACCGTTAACTGCCTTGAAAGTCTGTAAATAATGACATGTTAGTCATCAAATCGTTGCCATTTGTCACCGCACTGCCAACACCATGTAATCCCTAACCCCTATACTGGGTCTTGTGTTCAGGAACTCACCGAACAAATTACATAAGGAATGCGAGTGATCACTATTAAATCAGCAACAGCAAAAATCTTACTCGGGACGGCCGGCGCGGCAGCCCTACTTCTAGGTGGCCTGCAGACGGCATCCGCCAACACCATCAAGGTTCAGGCCGGCGATACGGTCTGGGGCTTCTCCCAAACTTATCACGTGTCCATCCAAGACATCGTGAAGGCCAACAGCTTAGCCGACGCCAACCTGATCTACATCGATCAGAAATTAGAAATCCCCGCCAACGGCCAAACGACGGCCAAGGCTGCCAACAACACCGGGGCTTCCACAACGGCGAATAGGGCCGGTCAATCTAGCTCTGCTACCGCGACGACCAAGTCAACAACTAACCAAGCCAGTTCAGCGGCGGCTAGTTCCCAAATAACCCAAGATCAGACCCGAACAAGCGCCTCTCAGGCTAGCTCATCTAGTGCTACGCAGACTTCACAGGCGCAATCAAACAGCACCTACACCCACAATTCGCCTAATGCTTCATCACAGACTAGACAATCCAACCAAACGACTAGCAAGTCTACAACCCCTTCATCAAGTACTAGCCAAGCTAATCGTAACACGTCGAGCACCGCTGGTGGTGGCGTAGCCGAAGCTCTGTCAATCGCCAAGAGTGGCGTTCCTTACGTTTACGGTGGAAGCTCAATGTCCGGCTTTGACTGTTCCGGTTTAGTTCAACACGTCTTCGGCCTGAGTGCCCGGACGACTTACCAACAAACAAAATTAGGTGCCCACCACTATGACGTCGCCAACGCCCCCTATGGTGCCATTCTCTTCTGGGGGTCCGACAGCGCTCCATACCATGACGGCATTTCTCTGGGCAACGGGACCTACGTCGCCGCACAGAATGAAAATGATGGTATCGGCGTCTTCAGTCAATCCAATTGGAAGCCTAGCTACTACATCACGTTAAATTAGCTGTGACCCCCTAACGCCTCCAAACGATAAAGTCTCACTTCGGTTGGCCGAAGTGAGACTTTATTTGTCTTTACTGTATATTAAACTTTTGGAGTTGCCGTCTGTCGCTGCCGCAAATCGTCAATCATCATCTGCAAGGTCAGTTGGCCCATCTCGGCCTCGGCTGCCCGCTGAACCCGATCGTAGGCCTGGTCCAGCGTCTGCTGGATATGTGCTCCCACCGGACAAGCCATATTTGTTTTGGGGTCGACATGCAAGAGCGCGTTGTTAACCTCTACCGCTTTAAAAATATCGAGAAGGTTAATCTCACTCGCGGGGCGGGCCAGATGGGGTTTAGCTGCCCCAGCCCGACTGACCAGCAGACCCGCTTTCTTCAGACTAGCCATTAACCGTCGCACCACGCTAGGGTTGGCTTCCACACTGGCAGCGATGGTCACACTATCCAACGCCACTGTCGGAGCAATCTCAATGTACGCAAGAATGTGAACAGCATCACTCAACTTATAGGAATACTTCACGGGAACCGCTCCTCTCAACTCGTTTTATCTAGTGTATCATCTGTGGCTTTAATTACAACAGCCCAGTGAGCGAATCATTTTAAGACCGAAATTTCCCAATTCGGAAAATATTTCGTCAAAATATAACCCGGGTTGTGAGTGGTGAGGACCCACAACCACTCCTTTCAATTTCCCCGATCATTTGGGTTCAAAATTCGGTATACTAGAGACTAAGGATTCTCAACTAAGGGAGGTTTTGACAACGAAACGACGATGGTTCAGCTTTGGCACCGGTCTTATTGTAGCCGTGATCGCTCTCATCGGGAGCTGGTCCGCCGCTCGGGCACAAACCGAGAAACCGAGTGCCATTGTCAAAGTCGGCCAATATGCCGCCAGCACCGATTTTCTTAATCTCAGTCAATACTTTCAATTGACCAGCTCGCTACAGGTCAAAGTTAACTACGTTCCAACTACGAAGGTTGGTCATCCGTTACGGCGAACCTTGACCTTGCCTCAAGGAACGGTCGTCGCTGGTTCACTCACTACCACCAAGTCTGGAGACTTCCTGGTACCAACTCTACAACTCTACTTAGCTCGACTCAGCTACCCGCTGGTGCATCGTGAGGCTCCCATGGGCTACACGATCGACCCGGGTGCCGGAGCCTATGATGCTCAGGTAACCTTAAAGGCCACGGACAAGCTGACGGCCTTCAAACGCGTTCCGGCCCCCCGGTACATGCCAGCCTATAGCCATGGTGATCTCTATCTGGGTGGCGCCAAATCGGCACTCAGTCCCCAGGAACCCGACAACCAGAGTATCCGGATTACCCCAGATGGCTACCTGGAATACATCACCTATGACAAGACGGTCAATCCCGGTTTAGGTTTCATGCAACGGCCAACGGGCATGGCTAAGATCACCCGGACGGACTTTCATGACCCCTATCGCGATCTGTACTTCAAGGAGCCGATCAACGGCCTCCGCCTCAAGCGCGTCGCTCAAACTGGTAACCAGCAGTACAAGCTTGTTTTAAAAAACCTACATACCCCACAGCACACTTGGGGTAACGAAGATGCCGGCATTGCCGGAACTTTTAATAGCCTGTATTTAATCGATGGTAAACAATACTATACGTTTATCGGCTATGATGGAATCAGTGGTTAATCTCAAAACAAATAGGGTGACCGGAGAGCAAAATAGCTTCCTGGTCACCTTTTGTTTAGACTGCATTCCCAGCCTATATCCCACAGAGATGATATACTTGAAAATAAAAATCTCGAAGGAGGCCTGGCCGTGAACAAACGCGTAATTAAAATCATTTTAGCCATTCTCATTCTGGGAGCTACCGCCAGCATTTGCCTCCGTCACTGGGGGACGATTGCTAGTGCGTTCCCCCTTTGGCTAATACAATTTCAAACAAAATGACAGACCACCTGGCCTGCCATTTTGTTATTTTTAACAGTTAATGGTGCCAGAGTCGTGGGCCAACATTACTGAGCGTAACGGCGCCAATAATAATGAAGACACCCAACAATTGACTCATCGCTACCCGTTCACCGAGTAACAGGAAGGCCACTACAATCGATGCCGGGAGTTCTAACGAGGACAAGACGGGTCCCACGCCTGGGAGCAACCGAGGCATAAAAATTGAATAACATGCCAGCGGTAAAATCATTGAGAACACTGCCACCAGCGCACCCCACCCCACGGCTGTCCCTGTCAGCGGCACTCGCAAGAGTTGCGGTCCCCAGACAATGGCAATCAGGATAAAGGCCCCCACCGCCATTAGCCAAGTCTTACTCAGGGGATCGAGGTTATTACCTAGGCTGGCCGTGGCCTGTAGCGTGGCGGCATAGGCCACCGCTGCTAGAAAGCTCAGCAACACGCCCACCAGTGACAAACTTCCCGTTATTGGCAAAAGTCCGGCCGCCAAAACCGTTCCCCCCAGGACTAAGACAATACTGATCACTTGTAGTCGTGACGGCCAGCGATGATGAATGACTGCCCCCAACAAGACCGACAACCAGACGGACTGCATCAACATGACCGCCGCCACGGCTACGGGGATCGACCGCAACGCCGTGATATAGAAGGTATTGGTCAACCCAGAAGCGGTCCCGGCCGCTGCCACCAAGAGAATCTGGCGCCAACTCGTGGCCTGAACCGACAAACGGGGCCCCCGAACCAAGTGGATGGCGGTCAAGACTACCGCCGAAGTCAGAAAGGACCAAAAGAGGAGCGGCCCGTTAGCCACCCCATCTCGTCCGGCTAATTTGAATAAGGATGCTGGAATCCCGTAACTAATCGCCCCGATGGCGACAAAAAATGGGGCTAATTTCTTCAAACCATCGTCTCCTCAATCACTATTCATTCGACGCCTGTTGCATTTCACGTTCTGTGGCCGCCTTGTCCCCGACATTACTCAGGATAACCGCCCCGATAATCACAAGAACCCCAACGATCTGTAGCCAAGTGACACCCTCACCCAACAAGAGAAAGGCAAAGACTACCGACGCCGGCAGTTCCAACGACGACAGGATGGGTCCGACACCCAGCTTGAGCATCGGCATAAAGATCGAGTAGCACATCAGAGGTAACGTCATCGAGAAGATTGACGACAAAGCCCCCCAACCCACGGCAGACCAGATCACTGGCGTGCTTAGCAGTTGTGGTACCCAGGCCGCCGTCACCAGAATCAGCGCCCCGATACACATTAACCAAGTCTTCGTCAGTGGGTCCAAATTATTCCCGAGACTAGCGGTAAACTGGATCGTTAAAGCATAGGAGACCGCCGACAGGAAACAGAGGAACAGTCCCCACAGCGAAACAGCCTGAGTCATTGGGAAGAGTTCCGCCGCCAAGACCGTTCCGGCCAGTACCAGGATAATACTAATGACCTGAAGCTTGGACGGCCACTTGCGCTGGACCACGGCCCCGATCAAAACGGATAACCAGACCGATTGCATCAGCATCACTGCCGCAATTGCCACCGAAATATGATGAAGTGCCGCGATGTAGAGGGTTTCTGTGATCCCCGATGTCGTACCAGCCGCAATCACCGCGACCACCTGTCGCCAACTCGTATGCTGGTGACTGAGCCAATTTCGCCGACCAACGTGGACGATTCCCAATAACACCACCGAACTCAGAAACGTCCAGAACAACAGTGGCCCGTTGGTGATTCCGGCATTTCCGGCCATCTTCACAATCGATGCGGAGATCCCGAAACTTACCGCCCCAATCGCAACAAACAAGGGTGCTAATCTCTTCATGAACCATTACCTCTTTTACAACATTTACCAAACAAGGGCCGGGGTCACCCTGACGCTCCGTTTCCCCGAAATGCTTTCATAGCTTATCTTACCATGAGATCACAGACCCGCGCACAGCGACTTTCCCGATCACTGTCAGCTTAAATGTTGATATTACCCAGTTATGCGGTGTTTAGACGCCTCATCCAACGCATTGCGGTTAAGTCTACAATTGATTTGTCCTATAAATCCATTATGTCACAGTGATAATAACCGCTGTTATTCAAGAACCCACCAGGCTCAACACCGCTGGCTATGCTATACTAAAAACTAATCAAACTACTTTATCGGCTTCACTAATCCAATTTAGGAGTAAACCTTGCTATGAATAACTCACCCGAATCAGACTCGCAAAACCAATCTCAAGTCCCCGATCCCCGCAGTTTTGGCAAAGCCCCCAATCTTGAAAATATTAATCGTTACCGTGAGGCGCTGGGTTACACAAGTACTGACAACCCTGTCGTTTACGGCTATATGCTCGACACGGGACTGACCCTACTCATCGGCGTCGCCGGGGTGCTAGCAACCAAATATTACATGATTAGTTTTGAAGACGACGGGATTCTCTTCCTAGGTCTGGACATTACCTCACACTTTACCGGTGAAAATGCTTTTATTAAGTTTACCGACTTGGAAAAGGTTACCTTCAAGGGCTTGGGGCTCAGCTACACGCTCATGCTCAGCGATGGCGACAACACCATGAAGGTTAAGGTCAATCGCTTCATCATGGGCCGTCCTTGGCAGGGCGCCAGTGTTAAGATTCTGGCGCAACGCTATCACAAATAAATCGCAATTATAAAAGACTGATCGGCTGATCAGTCTTTTTTGACGTCTTGAATTACCTATTCTGCCCGTCGCTGAGCCAAAATTCCCGTTAACACGTGCTTCTGGTCTGGCGTCGTCCGACTGAGCGACTTAATCTTCTGCACCGTTCGTTGAACTAAAGGAACTGGCAACGCTTCTAAAATTTGATAGATGCGATCCGGATCATCCTTGAATGCCGTCGCCAAGAACCAGGCCTGTCCCAATTGCACGTAGTAGTCCTCACTGGTCACACTCAAAACACGTGTAAAGGCCTGATCCCGAAAATCCGGCGTCAGATAGAACTTTAATAAAAATACTAGCCCACTTCGCTGAAACCACGGCTGACCACTCTGCAAGTAACGATCGATGGTCGTCAAGAATTCCGCCGGATACCGTTTGACCTGCTTGAAATGAATCGCCATATCACAGATGGCCCAGCAGTCTGCGGTCGCAAAGTAACGGTCACAAGCCGCGACAAAGTCTGGCAAATCCAGCCGTAATTGACTAATGACGTAAGCTCGAACCAAAATCACTTCATAAAAAGCCGTGTCGGCCACTGCGAGAAATCCTGCCGGATCACCCTGACTAATAGCGGTTCCCCAGGCCTTGAGATCGGCCATAGAGATTCCTAACAGTGGATAGTTGGTCCGAACAATCTTTGCGGCTCGCTCCCGCGCCGACTCATGACGCTTTGACTCTAAAAATGTAAGAAATTCGGTATAGCTTGCTGGTGTCCATTGGGTAGCCGTCAGATCCATGGTTGTGTCTTCCTTTCATACGTCTCATTTACTGTCATTATTCCATATCCTCCTCAGAAATACGAGAGCCCACCAAAGAAAAGGGACTCGCCCGAAGCGAATCCCCCAGTCCAATTCTATTTAGTCGTTAACCGGATCTTGCCGGTGCGCGTAAAAGTAACCCAACGTCCCCAAACTAAAGACAACGATAATTCCTACTAGAATACCAACGATTGGGGCAATCGATCCACCCAATGAAATGGTGTGTCGGAACCCCGCCATCGCAATTGTCATCGGCAAATAGGGGTGAACGGTCTCGTATAGTTTGTTGGTCAATTCAATCGGATAAGTGCCACCCGAACACCCAATCTGAAAGAGCATGAAGAGTAACATCAACCAAGCCCCAGTGAGGCCGAACCACAGTCGGAAGCAGGTCACGATACTGAAGAAGGCCACGATAACTAGCAAACCGAATAGGTAGGTCTTAACCGGCTCCAGTGGCCGCAACCCGTTGATATACCAGACACCTAACCACATACCGGAGGCGGCCAAGATCACAAATCCCCAGAGAAAGACCATCTTATCTATCCAAGCTGTCAGGAAGTTTCGGGCTTGACCATGGCGTTTGCCCGCATCGTAGATAATATTTAACGTAATGCAGCCAACGAATAGTGAAATTGCCATGAAGTATGGCGCCATCCCCGTCCCGTTGTTGGCAATCGGAGCCACGTCATGTTGAACCAACTTGATTGGGGCGGATAAGGCCTTTAACTTTGCTGGCGCCTGGGCCTGTGCGGTAATCTGACGACTTCCCTGTTGCAGGCCTTGGCTAATTGCCAGGTCAGCGGCGGTTACTTGAGGACTGGTCATCCCCGCTGCCACGGCCTGGGTGGTTTGGGCCAATTGCTGAGAGGTTGCACCGAGTTGTCGTCCCAGCTTAGCTGACGACGCCTGTAATTGTGTCAGCTCACTCTGCACGATCTCCCGGTTGAGGGTCGCCTGAAGCTTTTGCATCGCCGAGTTTCCCATCTTAGCGGCAACGGCACTTTGCCCGGCGTTCGTTTCATAGGTGACCTTCAGGACCCGTGCCCGGCTCCCCAAATGGCGCAACTGCCAGGAAGCGTCGTTCGGAATTCGCAGAACCAGATAAACCTTGCCAGAGTGGAGGTCTTGCAGGGCACGCTTTTCGGTAAAGCGATGAAATTGTAACGTATGACTCTGGACCAATGACCGGGTGACAGATTGTCCCCAATCTACCCCCTCAACCGGGCGATCTTGGTTCACCACCGCCATGGGCAACCGATGAAGTTCCCCGTACGGATTCCAAACTGACGCCAAGAAAGTCGCGGCATAAACTAGTGGAATCACCATAATTCCCAATAAGATCCGCCAAACTGTTGGATGTTCCCGTAAATACTGCCATTCCCTAAATTTCATATCTCTCATCTCCCAAGCCGAATGAACGAATCATTCATTCGAATTGCCACCAGTCTAATCACTACGAGCCAAAGCTCACGGGTTCAGACTTTATTCAGCACTGTTTGGTTGGTGAAATTACAATGATTAGCGATAACTACTTAGCAGAAGATCCCGCACAACCGCCAGCATTTCGGCCTCTGTGCCACTTGCCATCTCCTTTTCAAAACTGTCAAACCGTTTGTGCGCACACCACCAGAAAATCAGATCGACCACGACAACTCCATTTCGTAAAGGATCCTTCAGGTCTGGCTGGAGATGTTCTAGAAATTCACCGACCCGTTGATACAAGGCCTGCCGTTGCTGGCGATACAAGGCCGTCAGCGCAGGATTGACCGTCGGATTATGCTCTAAAATCAAGAAGTAACGCCCGTACCGTTGAAAGGCCGCGAATAGTGCCGTCAGGAGGTCATCCAATGATTGAATATGCCGATCCGCCAACTGATGATTCCAGACGGTATAGGCCTGTTCAGTCTGCTTAACCAGCTCACGCAAGTCCACCGAAGTTAGTGGAAAGTCTAGCGTCGTTGGCGTTTGCGTCGGGAGTGTCGATAAAAAGACATAGTCTAACAGCGCGGCCTTACTGGCAAACAACCGGTAGAGTGTCCCCACCGCCAGCTGGGATCGCTGGGCGATCATCTGCATTTGTGTCTCGTGATAGCCCGGCTGAATGAACAGTTCACTCGCCGCGGCATACACACGTTGTAATTTTTCTTCATCGGTCATCTCTGATCCGCCTCCTTGACTCCATTTAACGCCTACTCATCAGCTCCCTCCAGGCCCCGCCACCACTCAGGAGAGTGACCTTACGAACCTCCCTGATCCGAGACCTTTTTATCAGAAATTCTCACGGCAACTAATGGTTACGACAAGAAAGGTGACCACTTCACTTGCCTTAGAGCGGCCTCAACCCCTTATACTAGAAGAGTAAACACTTAGAAAGGAGTCGATTAATTTGGATCGACCTTATATTTTTTGTCACATGGAAACGTCACTAGACGGCAAAATCACTGGCCCCTTCATGCAAGCCGCCGACGATAACTATCAAGGTGACGGTGATCTCTTCTACCACATCGCCTTTGACGATGACGGTTACTACCATCCCCAGGGTTGGCTGTCTGGACGCACGACGACCGACGACAATTTTACCCACTACGCCCAGCCGCAACTGGATGAAAACGCCGCTCCAGTTCCCGCCGGTGACTTCATCCCGGACACTGACGCACCCATGTACTACGTCTCCATTGATCCTCACGGCAAGTTAGCCTGGACCACTAATCAAATGACGTTCATGGCCACGACGGCTCGGGTCTTGGAAGTCTTAACTAATCAAGCCAGCAACGCCTACAAGGCCTTCCTGCGTCAGCTCGACATTCCCTACATTATCGCGGGTGACACCGAGCTAGACGCCCCGCTGGCCATGAAGAAACTCAAAGACCTCTTCCACATGGAAACGGTCATGTTGGGTGGTGGAGGCGTACTCAATTGGTCCTTTATCCAACAGGGCCTGTGCGATGAACTCAGTCTCGTCTTGAGCAATGCCGCCGACGGTTCAACCGACACCCCAACGCTCTTCTCCGCGGTTCCGGGGCTCTCATCAACGACGCCACGGACCTTTACCTTGAAGAACGTCGAAGCTCACGACAACTTTGTCTGGCTTCGCTACCTGATCGACCCGAAAAAATAAGGTTGACGTGTCGCGGCCAACGTGCGATACTACTCCTGGTGCCAAACCAAGGTGGGGGTACGCGATCGGTGCGCAAGCATTCCGAAGGTCGCCGCACCTCACCACTAAAACAGCTCTGCGCTTTGCGTAGGGCTGTTTTTCTATGCCTAATTATTAAATTTATTATTAATAATTAGTGATTGACTTGTCTTCGGCTGTTTCACATGAAACATTCTCCCGTCATCAAATTCACCGTTGCTTTCCCTTTCTGGCATGCTACGCTAAGGGTAAGTTTTCTGTGAAAGAAGGTTCTCTCGTGAAAATTATCATCGCCCCGGCAAAGAAGATGGTCGTCGATACCGACACCTTTGCTGTTGAGCAACTTCCTCAATATCTACCACAAACAACCGCAATTTTAAACGCCCTCCGTCAGCTGGACTATCCCGAGGCCAAGGCCCTTTGGCACTGTAGCGACAAGCTCGCGCAACCAAATTACGCTTGGCTTCAAAAACTCGACCTAACCCACGCCCTCACACCAGCCTTGTTGGCCTTCAGCGGTATTCAGTATCAGTACATGGTCCCAGACCTGTTCACGGCCCCCGCCCTCGACTATGTCCGTTCCAATTTGCGGATTCTCTCTGGCTTCTACGGAATTCTGCGGCCCTTCGATGGCGTCGTCCCCTACCGTTTAGAGATGCAGTCCAAACTCACCGTGACGGGTCATAAGAATCTGTACACTTTCTGGGGTGACCGCCTCTACCACGGCCTGACGTGTGACTCGGAACCCATTATTAACCTGGCTTCTCAAGAATATGCCAAGACCATTATGCCCTACCTTCAGCCCAGCCAGCCCTTTGTAACCGTCACTTTTGCCAGCCTCGTCGACGGTCGGCTGAAGACCAAGGCCACCCTAGCCAAAATGGCGCGGGGCGCTATGGTTCGTTATCTAGCGGAGCACGCCGTCTCAACGGTCGCTGGCATCACCCACTTCGATCATCCAGACTGGCAATATGCTGCAGATCGGTCAACAGCGGAGCAGATCGTTTTCATTTATCAAGGATAGACACCTAACCATTTTTTTCTAACTGACCCCAATCTTTATCTCTTGGAAGCTCTATACTACAAACGAGCATCTAATTTCAAAAGAGGGAAGGCTCCACTAAAAATGAGACTCAGAAGTTCTTTGGTAACACTCTTGCTTATTCCCGTAACGCTGCTTACGCTAGACCTTATCGCGCCTATTCCTGCCGACGCTGCCACAGGCAGTACCTTAGCGACAAGTGCTGACGCGACGACTGTGCCAACAGACAATAGCTTTGCCGCCACTCTCAAGAGAATCCAAGCTGGTGATCCGACAGTTCTGACGCTTAATACGCTCCCAGACGCCACCTTTGTTATAGTCAATGGTGCTTCACCAACTCTGTATGACCCTCAAACCGGTGCTGCTCTGACGGACCAGCTGGCTTCCTCTCAGTTATATCAAACCGAGTCCTATGCCCTTGATTTGAATTCCGGAAAATTTTACCTCTATAAAGCCAAGACTCTCCTCAATAACATTACGTATCCAGAGAGTTATTTTGAATTTAATCCTAAAACGATGGTAATTAGTGCACTCGATCAGAATTACAGAGATCAGACACCTGTTACCGATCCCATCACCTTCACACTCAAGTTTATTGATGCTAAGACCAACTCATCAATTCGTTCAGACGAATCCGTTAACTCTGGATTAGATGACAACATTGCTGGGCCAGTGAAGGACAATCCCCCATTTGGCACGACACTTAGAACGAAGCTTCAACAAGCTAGGGGCATTGCCATCCCCGGATACACTTTCAAAGCCACACTCCCGGCAGATCCTGATCAGCCAAATACCTTTGTTTATACCTATGATAAGAACCCAGATACTTCTTCCAGTAGCAGTTCTAGCAACACCACATCTACTATGCCAAGCACGAGCACTTCATCGTCAGAAAGTACGTCTAGCACCAAACCCACCCCGGCAGTTCCCATAACTAGAATCGCTGTCTATGCCACCAAGAAGATTGGCCTCTACAACAGTCCCAACTTCTCTAAGGCTACGCGTAAGTTCTGGTATGCCAAGCAGGTTCGGACTAAACGACCGCAATTTGTGGTAATCGGTTACGCTCGGAACAAGGCGGGAATCCTTCGCTATAAGGTTCGAGACGCCAATCGAAAATCCAAGACCTTTAAGCAACGGGGCTATATCACCACCAATACCGCCGATGTCTCTAACACCTACTACCTTAAAAATCCTAAGACTGTCCGTATCATCGGCGCCAAGGGAGTCAATGCTTACACCCACATCAATTTAAATGGCAAGGTCCGCCGGCATTTCAAGCACGGGTCAGTCCTCAAAGTTAAGGCGCTCAAGACTTACCACTTAACGACGCGCCTCCTGTTGACCAATGGCCAGTATGTGACGGCTAACAAGACCCTCGTCCAGAAAAAATGAATCAAACAAAAGCCAGTGGAATCGCTCAAATAGCGGTTTCGCTGGCTTTCATTTGTCGTAAATTAACGAAGATATAAAGGTATCCCGCCTATTTCTCGGCATACTACTTAACCTTCACTTTCAATCCTGTGCCGCTAGCCACCGCGTCAACCGGTCCATATACGCCGCCGTCTCTTCGACGAAGGCCATGTGCCGGCTGTGGGCAAAGAGCGTCCATTCGGCATTGGGCAACTCATCCACCATGGTTTTGGCGATCAGCGGGGTACAGAGGTCGTTGACCCCACTGGTTACCAGCGTGGGTGTCGTGACCTGCGCTAATTTGGCGGTATAGTCATATTGCCCCAAGGTTCCCGTCGGACAGTACTCATTAGGGCCCCAGGCGGTCGTATAAGCCACGGTTCCGCTTCGTTTGGGTCGACGGAGGTATTCGGGCGAATCGGCCGTGACGGGCCCCGCAGCGTGGTTCAGCATGAAGCGCTGATTGGCTGCCAGGTAGGCCGGTGTGGTGAAATCCCCACTGGCCTCCGCCTGGGCAATCGCCGCTTGGTCCGCCGCCGACATGAACCCAATCAGTCGGTGCTGTTCCTGTTGCCACAGCTTGGCTGAAGACAGCGTGCTGGCCAGAATCAGGCTCTGAATCCCTCGGGGCTGGTGATCACAGAGGTAAATGATCGCCAACATGCCGCCCCAGGATTGACCCAACAAATGGACCCATTCGAGTCCTAGATACTCGCGCAGGGCCTTGAGTTCAGCGACCCAGGTTTCCGCCCGCCAGAGACTGGGATCGTCCGGCATGGATGACCGCCCACAACCCAGCTGATCGTACATGACGATCGGCCGACCGGCGGTCTGAGCTAGTTGGTCGAAGGCCTCGAAGTAGTTGTGAGTCGACCCAGGACCGCCGTGTAGTAGAAGTAACGGCGTCTGTCCCTCGTCTAGATCCCCGACGATCCGGTAATAAGTTCGATAGTTGTGAAATGGCATAAAGCCTTCTTGAATAGTCATTGACGGTACCTCACTTTGCGCCTATTATACCGCTAATCTTCGTCGCTATCTGCCGACTTTCGATCGGGAAAGAGCTTAAACACCGCGACCACAATAAAGTTCCACTTGACTGTGACGTTGCGGTACAGTTTATAATGCAAACATACCGACGGGCGATATTCAAACATGGAAGAAGGAATTTAAGATGTCCCATTCAAATAAAAAATTTAGCAATGTTCAAGAATGGCTTGGCGTTCCTTATGGGACTGCTAGCCGGTTCCAAAAGGCACAAATTGTTCCGTTTGAACCCAACCAAGACTACAGCCAAAGTGGGCCAGCATCCGTTCAATTTACGGATCCAGCTTTTTTAACTGCCGACAAAGGTGAAAGTGAAGATTGCCTGAATCTGAATATCTGGGCACCAGATAACGTCCAAGAAAAGCTCCCCGTTGTGGTTTATATCCACGGTGGTGGTTGGACTTATGGGGCTAATTCCCAAGACACGTCAGACTTATCCGGTTTGGTCGCCAGTGGCAAAGTCATCGGGGTTTCCATCAACTATCGTCTAGGCGCACTGGGTTGGCTAGAACTCTCCCAATACGGCGGAAAATTCAAAGATGCCAGCAACTTAGGCTTGCAAGATATGATCCTAGCCTTGAAGTGGATTCAACAATACATTGGCGTATTCGGTGGTGACGCCAACCAAGTGACACTTACCGGTCACAGTGCCGGTTCATTTTCACTGTTAACGCTCTTAGCCGTACCCGAAGCTGAGGGCTTATATCACAAGTTGGCCGCATTTTCTGGTTACGCCGCCCGTTATATTCCAGCTTGGTGGGCCGAAGAATTAGCAGATAAAGTTTTAAAGACATTGGACTTAACCTCACCAGACCAGCTATTGACGATTGACGCAAAATCATTAACGACTGCCGTTAATCAAGTTCTACCAACTGACGTTTTGAAACGTGGGAATTTAAACACCCTTTCAATTGGGATTGTCGATGATGAATTTTTACCAAATGGCATTCTAAAGGCTAACCCTGCCGATGTTATTAAGAGTGGCTCGCATAAGGATGTGGACCTAATCATCACGTCAACCACGGCCGAAGCAAGCTGGTATGCCGCTCATATTCCAGACAATGTTGATCCTAAAAACATCGAAGCCGTCATTGATGAAATGGTTTACGATTGCCACATTCCACGCAAACAAGCCGAAGCCATCGCATTACATTGTGGTGCCGGCAAGGACTCACCCCTTACCGTCAGAACGCGTTTCTTTACCGATTACAACTTCACCTTACCAGCTATCCGGGAAGCCCGCGATCATGCCCAAGCCGGTGGTCGAGTTTATCAGTTAAGTGTTGGCCCCGCCGAAGGTTCTCCTGCTTATCATGGCACCGATATGTATGGAATTGTCGGCCAAACTGCCCCTGAGGCGAGTCAAGAACAACGCGATCGTGATCACTTTATTAGCCAGACCTTGCTGAACTTCGCAACCGATCAGTATGAAAAACTATGGTCACCAGTGAAGGCCGACCAATTAGTTATCAAAGATATTGGTCAACGACCTTATAACGGTGTTGAACATGCCAAGACTGTACTACAACTATTTAACGGCATCCCTCGTCCATAATTACTATTTAAAAGGCGGTGATAATCGCCTTTTTATTTGGCAAAAAAAGCCGACACAAGAGAGGATTTAATTTTGACAAAGAAATTTTCATTTTTTTCAAAAGATATTGTTTGCGTCATGTTGGCAACCTTCTTTTACCAATTCAGTATTCAGGCAATTAACCCGCTAATGAACGGCTACGCTCGTCATTTAGGAATTACTAGTGCTTTTGCCGGCGTCATTGTCGGTACTATGAGTATTACGTCAATGTTATTAAGACCTTTTGCGGGCAACTTAACCGATCGGATTTCTAAATATCGTTTAGCTCTAATCGGTGGTAGTTTGTGTGCGATTAGTGATTTTGGCTACTTGTTCGCTGTCAATGCCACTTGGCTATTAATTTTTAGAATCGTCAATGGCATAGGCCTCGTCCTATGTACCGTTTGTCTAGCAACTTGGATGGCCTTCTTAGTCCCCCGACAACATCTTGGTGCCGCGATGGGATATTACGGTTTATTGAATGCTCTGGCAATGGCGATTGCACCGGCTCTAGCAATCAGTATCTACCAACTGTTAGGCTATAAATTCATTATCATTCTGGCAGCCCTGAGCGCTGTAACTATGGTCGTTGTCATCCAATTAATCGAAAACCGTGCAGAATCTTCAATTGACTTAAAAGACCAACACTTTAAGATTATTCAACGCGATGCCTTACCCGTCGCCATCATTTTTTCACTTCTGTCGATCCCCTACTTCGTTACCCAGGCCGACATTGTCATGTACGTTCAAGAACGACATTTAAAGATTACCGTCAGTCTGTTCTTTCTCTGTTACTCACTTGTGTTGATCATAATTCGAATACTATTAAAGAATTACTTTGATACGATTTCATTTGGTATCTGGTTTTCTATCTGCATTATTGCCACAATGGGCTACATCATCCTACTCACCATCATGCAAAACAACTTGGAAATGATCTTAGCAGCTGGTCTAATGGCCGTTGGCTTTGGCGTGATGGTTTCCGTTTCCCAATCAACTGCCCTCTTGCTAGCGCCCATGAAAGAACAGGGGCTTGCGAACGCGACTTACTATTTGGGAAGTGATATTGGTATGTCACTGGGACCTATCATTGGCGGTATCTTGCCAACAGTTTTCCCACTCAGATTCTTTTACCCAATGATGTTGGTGATCGTGCCTTTAACGGCCATCCTGTATTTAAGTAATCGGCATCAACTCAACTCCGCAGTTCAGTATAATTAAGACCAGCAAGCGTGCGGCAGAAGGCGAAGCGCTGGCTATATAAGGTTAGAAATGCAGCCTCACTAAACACAAGAACCCTGTCCACAAACCGGATTATGTCGCCGGCTGTGGGCAGGGTTCTTGATTATTCAAAATGACCAACTACTTTGCGCTCAAACGCCGTTAATCTTCGTCGCTATCTGCCGACTTTCGATCGGGAAAGAGCTTGAACACCGCGCGATAGAAGTAATCAGAGGCGTAACCAATGACGAAGATGCCAAGGATCATCGACCCATACAGTTGTCCTACGAAGAGACCCCAGTGATGAACCGGAACGTTGGTGATGATAAGCATCGTGGTTCCCCAAGCGATCAGCCAGGCCGGCACCAGGGTGAATTTCATGATAGTTCCCTGCAGTAACAAGACGATCGTGGTCAAGATGCCAAACATGATGGCACTGGGCCACATCTGCCCGAGAAAGGGAATCTGCATGAGCCGATAGGTCATCAACCCAAAGCCAATTCCCAAGGCAAAACTCAACAGAATATTCCAGACCTTATCCTTCGGGAACCCGGCCCCAAAGAAATACGAGACCGCGATGAAGGCTGCCGATCCCATCCACAGTGAGAAACCACTCATGATCAGGCTATAAACCAGAGTGAAGAGGCCGACCCCGATGGCATCGACCCAGAGCATTTTACTAATTTTCAAGATGATTCTCCTTTACTTTAATCACTTGTCCGCAGAAATAGTGTCTAATTAGGATAGTTTACGGGATGGGGCCGTTACGTGCAAGAGAAACCTCACTAACCGGGACAAATCAACCGCATCACTACTACAGAAAGCCCTTTCACCATCAAATCATTTGTGCTAACATTCACATGTAGGCACTAACCCTCGTCAGTTAAGGAGGTTCCAGCATGAAATCTGTTTATGTTACGGGTCCTGGTAAAGTCGCTTGGAAAACCATCGACGCCCCGCAAGTGGGCCCAAATGATGTGTTGTTGCAGATGAAAGCTTGTGGTATCTGTGGGTCGGATGCGATGTACACCCGTATTGGCGGGATTCCACCCCGTCAGGGCGCCACACCGCTAGGCCACGAACCCGCCGCAGAAGTTAGCCAGATTGGGGCCAACGTCAAAGGCATCGCGGTCGGCGATCACGTGGTTATCGATACTCTGAAATTCACAGATGGGCTGTTAGGCAGTGGTGGTGCTCAGGGAGGGCTCTCCGACTTCGTCCTAGTCAAGGACTTCCAGCCGGGACACCAACTTCGGGTCATCCCCAAGGACATTCCGTGGCAAGTAGCCGCATTAAATGAACCCATGGCCGTCGCGGCTCACGCCGTTAATCAAACGCAGCCTAAACCAGGTGACAAAGTTGTCGTCTTCGGTGCTGGTCCAATTGGCTTAGGGGCCCTCCTCAGCTACAAGCGAAAGGGCGTTGCTAGTGTCGTTGTGGTGGACATCATCCAGTCTCGTTTAGATAAAGCCCTAGAAATTGGCGCTGATGCCGTCATTAATTCTGCCAAGGAAAGCGTCGGCGAACGGTTAGTGGCCCTGCAAGGTAACGGTGCCAGTGGTTTCATGCGGGGTGTCCATCCCGCAACTGACATCTATCTGGATGCCGCCGGCGCTGCGCCAGTCTTCCAAACCGTACTCGACATCGCCAAGCACGGGGCCACGCTGGGTGTGGTAGCCGTCTACACTAAACCGGTGGAATTGAATTTCGCCAACGTTCTGACCTCGGAACTCCATGTGGTCTGGTCCATGGGCTACCCGACGGAAATCTTCGAAGTCACCGATGACATCATCGATCACCCCGACAAATACGCCAAAATTATCAGTAATACCTTCCCGTTCGACCAGGCCCTCGATGCCTTAAAGATGGCGCGAACCCCTGGTGCCGCGGACAAGGTAGTCGTCACCTTTGATTAATTAACATCATTTAACGCCTTCTCAATTTGCTCGTTGCCGATCGGGAAGGCGTTTTTATATTTTTTTGATTGTCGCCCTCCCTACTAATGCCGTCACGGCGCCCCTTGTCCCAACTTGCGAAAGGGCTTACTATTGAGACAGGAGTATTTATCTTCAAAAGTCAGGGGAGGCTTTTCTAATGTTTAAAACTGGAATCAAAGTGACCGCCATTGCGGCGTTGCTACTGGGAATCGGATTGTTCAGTCCAGTCACCGCTCACGCTCAATCGGATTACAAGATTACATCGACTCAGGACGTGACGCCGGAACCATACTATGTCGCACGCAACATCAGCTCACACTATTCATGGGACAAGACCCACACCAAGCGATTAACCTTTCTAAATGAGTTTCAAAAAAACTACAGTGTCTATGTGACCCAGAAGGTTACCATGACCTACAAAGGTAAAGCGACAGCCTACCTACATATTGCGAATAACTACGGCATGGATTACGGCTACGTCACCGCAAAAAGTATGCGCAAGGGATTCAATCCTACCGACACCGACCTCCAACCTTACCAACCTGCCAAGGGTCCCCAATCTCCAGAAATCATGACCGTTAACCGCGTGTCTAAACAAGCCTTCAGCAAGGTTAGTTCACGACTAAACAAGATTACCTATTACCGTACGACGAAAAAAGTGAAACTTAACGCCGATTTTACGAGCTACATGAATGTCGGTTCTACAACCCTTTCAACGACAATTCCCGCTGGAACTATCGTCGGTGGCTATCGAACGTCTAACGACCTAGCAATTGACACAGACGCTTTAAGCCAAAACTTTTTACGTTCAGGTTATCGGCAAGGGCTGTGGGTCGCTGGTGGGGAACTGATCACCAGCCCCGCTAAAATTAAGGCATTCAAACAAATCAAACGCCCTGCTTATCTTCCCAAATATGACAGCTTTGGTCTCTTGTACTCCGGCGGAATCAACGCTATTCGAAATCAGAAGGCCATTTTATCAAAACAGAGTGTTCAAATTACTTCCAACGGTTATGTAGAAATTCGACAGAACAATCCTCACGGACAGGCTACCGAATACAACTCGCAGCCACTAGCCTCGGTTAAAATCAAACGAACCAAAATCAAAGGCCACACACGTTATTTGTATTTGGCCAAATCCTTAAAGGGCTACAAAACCACCAAGGTTCGCTATCACGGCAAACGACAGTACCGCTTGGCTTTGGTTAACCAGCAAAAGACTTACGCCATCAAGGACCCCGGAACCGACGAATTCACCAGAACGACGTATTACGGCGGCCTAACATTCGGTGGTAAGACGTTCTACACTTCTTATGGAACGGTTTCGAACGCGAAATAAACTGCAAGTTTGATTATTCAGTTACATAAAAGAGGAGTGGATAAATAACATTATCCACTCCTCTTTTATCTTACACTCACCAAATTAAAACCATTAAACTAACGTTTTGTCAAAATGATATAATCGGTTTCTCACTTCATCAGGAGTATTCGTAACCTTGTTCCAAGGATGATACGTAGCACCCATATAGATATCGCCACCTACGATGTGAATACCTTCCAGTTCAACACCATATCCTGGCTTACCTTGTTCCGCCGTATAATTTCCCCAGTTCTCATTAATAAAAATCTTTGGAGAACCAACTGTCTTCGAACCAACTGCAAACTTCCAGATATTCTTAGCTGCTGAACCCACTTCAGGATCACCAGTACCTGCTTCACATACCACGTAGGCATTCCCATTGTTGGTCAACGCAATCCCTTGTAGTGAGCAAACATCCACGGGCTGATTGCTATTTGTAATCTTTGGAGGAACCACATTGAACAGATCTTCCTTCTTCTTGCCATTAAAATCACTAGCATTTCGATAATTGGTTCTCCCAATTGACACCTCATTCGTATTCGACTTTCCAGCTGCCTTGAATAAGGACTTAATGTCGGACATTGCATAAAGTGCCATGTGACTCGTATTACCTGGAACAAAGACCCACAAAACAATGTTAGCCTTTGCGCTGTCTACAGAAAATTCTACTCGCTTAGGTACGCCAGCACTTTTACTAACACCAGCATTATTCATAGACCCAATACGCAGCAGATCATGGTAAGAAACTGTTGCATTCTGATCAACCAAAGAAACAGGCACCTGCGTCAACTGAGTACCATAACTACCATCACTACTCCCCTTAGTCGTAATCAAAAGATACGTTTCACCATTGTCATTGTACACATCCATCGATTCACAATGACCTGCGAAATAAGTCTTATCACCATCCGTATAGCCCTTAATTGTCAACATGGAGAGCGGTGTACTGATACCACCTTCGACGAAGTTATACTTAACAATTTCTTGCTGAGACTTCCCTTTAGAAACGAAAATCCCATAACCAATATTGCTCTGTGCTGGATCCAGTACGAAGTTTTGCATCGCGTTATTCGGCACCAAATCCGTCTTCTCAAAATCAGATAATAAATGTGTTGTAATAGTCATACTTATCATTCACCTTTACAGTTTTTTGTCATCAGCGCCGATAACAATGATAAGTATATCTAGTTTTAAACCGTAGCACGTGCGTATTTCGTGCCTTTTTAAGCGAAAAGAACGGACCAGAAAAACTCTTCTGGTCCACATTTCTTATTCCTCCTCACCTTTGAACAACGTTTTTAACTCCTCATCGTGCCGAGCTAAGGTCACCTCATGCTCGTGGAGCTTGCCATCAATCGCCCTATGTTCCCAATCCTCGTGCTCCCGATTCACATGAACCTCATGGGCTAGCGACTTGACGGCCTCGCTAAGATCTCGGTTCTGTTCATTCAGCGGCCTTAAAATAATCATCCGAAAGAGATAAAATATCCCACCGCATATCGTTGCCATAAGTCCTAATAGACTTGCCCAGTCCTCAATAGTTAGTCCGAAAACCTGCATTCCCAATCACCTCCCTCCAGAATAATCAGCGATCACCGATTATTATTGATCTGCCGCTTATAGTTTTGGTAGGCGGCTTCAACCTTTGCCGTAGCATTTTCTTTCGAAATAGCCTTGCCGAGATTTGCCATCTCATTAATTAAAAATTGCACTGCTGCTTCCCGACGATCGGCGTTGGTCATTCCTGACATCGCTGACAACTCGGCTACAATTGTTTGGGCAAAGTTGTCAGCAATTTCCAGATCACGCTTCAGCCGTTCGTCCTTCTGAGCCGCAATTCTGGCTTTAATCAATGGCCGTAGCAAGGCATAAACAGCGGGGATAACCGTTAAACTAAACGTTAACCAGACTGTCGCATCTATCGTCTGCGCCATTATCACATTCACCTCCCTCTTCTCGGACCCTAGCAAAAAGGACAGACCCATCAGTCTGCCCCTGGCCCTAGCACCATTCTAGGGAAACTTTTACTGTCATCCGTGCGGGTTTTGTGCTTTTTAACCTAGCATCGAAATCCCAGTCGCTTCGCTACCGTATTGAAGAAACGGGTCCGCTTACGACTCGCGGCGCTACGACCGATGTGTAGCTGATACGCGACACCTGTAATTGTTAGTATCGAATCCCGCTTAAAATACAACGCCGTAATAATTGCCTGTGTATCCTCATCACTCTCCGCCAACGTCTCTGCGATCACTGCTTGATTCTCACGTAATAATCGCAGATAGCGATCTGTGGCAATCGTTATGGCTACCCGCGTCTGCCGATGCTTGCTCCCATCTTGCGATCGTTCAATCGTTACCTCGTCACCCGGCCAATAAGGCACTGCGATCTGCTGTTCACGTTCCCGAATGTACTGATCCGTACTCGGATAATCATGTAGGATGTCTTCAATGTAACGAAATGTCCCAATTCTCAAATTACCCCCACCTCTCCAAGTGATCATTAATCTTTAACCTGCCGACTCTCACTCAAAGCGTAGTCATAGATAGATTTTAAGTTAGCTATTGTCAGCACCGTTGACTCACATTTCCAAAATAATAATTGTTGATCGTCAAACGTAATCGTTCGCTGACCATTCAGATACAGCGTCGATTCAATCACCCGCGGATGGGCGTGTCGCAGGCTCTCTGTCGCCTCTAAATTACGAACAAGTTCACTTGTTGTCATTCATGACATCATCCTTTCTCGTTAAGTTGGTACCCCTTACCTTTAGACTCAGTGGCCCTGTTTTCCTTTGATCCAAGCTGGAGCTGATCAACTAACTGAAACGTTGGCTGCAACCACTGGGCATCAATTTCCAAAATAGCCATAACCTCTCGATGACTATACCCCGCCAATCGTAATTGAAAAACATTTTCGCTGATCCGATTGGCCTCATCTACCGGAAGTTCTTGCAACGACCGATGCCGATAGGGGACTGGGACACCACGACAAGCTAGACTTTGTAACGTCTTGAGTTCCTTATCTCCATCTGGAATTGCCACCAACGAACACCCGTGACGACGTTCAACATTGTCAATCTGCTTGATGATTGCCCGCCGATAAGCCAATGCCAGCTGAAGATATCGTTTTTTACGTTGGACATAACGTGCTAAAAGTTGATTTAGTTTCATTCTTTTCACCTCTTTATTATTGCTTAATAAGCTAAAATAACACGCTTTAAAACGGTTTTACCGTAAACGAGTGTATGTAAAGTCCCCCGTTATCTTCATAACGGTTATTCTCGGTTTCCGATTTAGGTCACTAATTTCTTCCTATCAATCCTCACTTCTTACCACACCTCTGCCAGCATTAACACTACGCGCATTTAATCCCACCAAGTTAGTCATCCCATTTACAGAAACGCCGTTTAACAAATTGATTATATAACGGTTTAACCGTAATTACAATGTTTTTTACCGGAAAAATTATCTTTTCATCAGTGAAATATTGCTTTTATCCGTTAAAGTTCTATAATATAAGGTGTAGTGAACCAGCACATTAACTGATAATCAAAACTAGAGACCCACCGCTCACACCAAAGGATCAGGAGGAACTACCAATGAATAACAAAGAAGTCGTGGCACAGAACTTGGATAATCTCATGCACCGCCATAGTGTCACGCGAAGTAAGCTCGCTGACGACTTGGGAATTAAGTATTCCACCCTATCCGATTGGCTGAACGGGCGAACCTACCCGCGCGTCGGGGCTATCACCCAACTGGCAACCTATTTCAACGTCTCCCCCTCTGCCATTGTAGATAGCACGGAGCCCAGTGAAGTCTTACAAGGCGTTGTTTCTATCCCCATTATCGGAACGATTGCGGGTGGCTCACCCATCTTAGCCGACGAACACATCGAGGGTTACGTCAAAGAACTCAAGGCCGGTCTCCCTGTGGGTGAACTCTTCTACCTGCGGGTTAAAGGCCACTCGATGGAGCCCACCATTAAAGATGGATCACTGGTCCTCATCAATCGCCAACCAGAGGTCTCAGACGGCGACATTGCGGCCGTCCTCATTAACAATGAGGCCACACTGAAACGCGTCACCATTCAGGATGGCAAATACATTCTGATCCCCGACAATAAAGATTATCCCCCGATTCTACTCGACCAAAGCAATGAAAACCGCATTCTCGGTAAGGCCATTCGGGTCACCATTAATTTAGAATAAGCCTTCACAAAATAGGGCCACCACAGTTAGTCAAAACTAACCGTGGTGGCCCTTTCTACTTAATAATTATCGTCGTGTTTCACATGAAACATCCTAGCTGAGTTTGGCCAATTCGGCTGGCGTATAGGCATAATCCACGTGCGCCATCCCCGGAACCTCGTCCCAGGGGACGGGATAACCGGCACCGTGCGCACAGAACACGGAACCCGGGGTATTCGGCAAATCCCCGACCGGGTCGTACGCCTGTGCCGCCACCACCTCATCGGCATTGTGACATGGGCGATAGCCATCGATCAGGCACTCCAATTGGCCCTTGCCATGTGTATAGGCATTGACCTCCTGCGCATAGTCCTGCATGGCGGTCACCGGGGCGGTTCCCGTCAGCACAGCCATCTCACCCGCATCCACCGGTGTGTCAAAGTCACCACTCATCCGTTGAATATCCGTCATGGCGCGACCAATTTGATCCTGACCTACTTCCAACCGGAAACGATACCAGGGTTCCAACAGTTGAAGGCCGTCATTTTCACGAAGCATCATCAGGCCCTGACGCACCGCGCGCCACGTGGCCTCCCGGAAGTCACCGCCGACCGAATGGACAATGCTGGCGCGACCAGTCACGAGAGTAACCTTGGCATCTGTAAGGGGTGATCCTGTCAGAACGCCCAGTTGTTCCTTGGCGCGAAGATTCGATAACACTTGATGTTGCCAGTTTTTTCCGAGGATCTCCAACGAACAGTCCGCTGCAAAGGTCAGACCACTGCCCCGGGGCGCCGGTTCAATCAACAGGTGAACCTCCGCGTAATGCCGGAGGGGTTCGAAGTGACCGACCCCCTCAACGGCCTTTGTGACGGTCTCCTTGTACAGAATGCTTCCGGCATCAAAACCAACATCCAATTGAAAACGGTCGTGCAGAATCTGTTGGAGAATTTCCAATTGAACGGTCCCCATGATTTGAACACGAATCTCCTGCAGGTGGCTGGACCATGTGACGTGGAGCTGTGGATCCTCATCTTCCAATTGCCGAAAGATCGTGAGGCAGTCATGCAGATCGTGGCCTTGCGGATCCACCGCATAGGTTAGTACCGGCTGAATCTCTGGCGTGCGCTCATCCGCCACATTACCCAGTCCCTGACCGGGATAGGTGTCTGTTAGATTGGGGATTGCACAGACCTCACCGGCCGCGAAACTCTGCCGAATTTCAAATTTAGTGCCGTTATAGACCCGGAGCTGGTTGACCTTCTGTTCCCCGAGTAGCACGGTCTTGGTGGCCAGCTGGCCCCCAGTGATCCGTAACCAGGTCAGCCGCACCCCCTTGTCGTCATGCGAAATTTTGAAAACCTTGGCACCGAAATCTGGTGTTGTCACAGGATCGCTGGTCCAATGGGCCAAGCCCGCTAGAAAGGCGGAGACGCCCTCGAGCTTTAAGGCTGATCCGAAGTAACAAGGGAAGACCTTGCGCTGGCGAATCAACTGCCGGACAGTCTGGTCGGCAACCGCACCCGTATCCAAGAACTGTTCTAGGACGGCGTCGTCTTGCATTGCCACGTCCTCATAGGCATCCTCGGGAAGTGTCGCCGCCGTTCCCTGGTCAAAGGCCAAGCAGCCCGGCGAGAAGGTCGTTTGAAGCTGGTCGAGAACGCGATCGCGATCGGCCGTCACGGCATCCATTTTATTTACAAAGATAAACGTGGGAATCTGGTAGTGATCCAGCAAGCGCCACAGGGTTCGCGTGTACCCCTGAATACCATCGGTGGCCGAGACCACCAGAATGGCGTAATCCAGCACGCTGAGTACCTGTTCCGTCTGGGAGGCAAAATCCACGTGTCCCGGAGTATCGAGGAGCGTTAGGGTCAGGTCTTGTATAGTCAGGCTAGCTTGATGGGAAAAGATGGTAATCCCCCGTTGCTTTTCGAGGGTGTCCGAGTCCAGAAAGGCGTCGCCGTTATCGACGCGGCCTAACTCCCGCACGGCGCCCGCTTGGTATAACAGGCCCTCCGAGAGCGTCGTCTTCCCGGCGTCGACGTGGGCGACGATGCCCGCTGTGATTTTTGGCATGGATCATGACTCCTTTCTTGAAACTATTTCTTCTGGTGATGCTTCAAAAGCTTTTTAGCCTGTTTCATCGAAATTACTTTTCCCTTAACCTTAGCCTTCTTGTTCCACGTTGGCAATTCTGCTCGCACCACACGCGTGAGTGCTTCGGCTCGTTTAGCTGGGAAAATTTTCTGATCGGCCATCATGGCAAATAGACTGATCAACCCTTCTAATCGTTCAATATAGCCGCCGGGTTTTTCCTCACATAGCCATTGACTATACTGCCGTATCACCGGCGCCGTCCAATCGGCTGGCTTCTGGATGTGCTGCGCATACAAGGTGTCAGCCACATCACTCAGCGCCTCGATAGCATCTGACGAGTGCCAAGACGGCATCACTGGATAGGTCTCGCGTTGTGCCCACAGTTGTAAAGCCAGCTTGATCCCCTGTGAATGTACCTTAAATGCCGTTAACCGTCGCCAATGATGACCATCGACCTGACTTTGATGATTCTGTAGTAGCTTCATCCGATCTTCTTTCCTCAAAAATGCTTCAACTGTATCCGTTAAAGAAGCCGGATCCGTACTGAAATCATACTCTGCGTGCAGCTCATCCAAGAGTTTATCCAAGCCATCAGCAGATACGGCTTGTTCCGCGTACAAGCGATCAACACCGCCGGCCCGGTTCAGATCTGCCATGTAAGCTTGAACTGCAGTGTTATCTGACGGATCGATGTCAGCCTCCCGAAGCCCCTGAAGGAGTAACTTAGATGGGCCAAAGTGCCAGCCATCTTGAGCCTTTGCAATCATTTCTGGGGCAGCGGCGGTCACGTAACGTTGGTAGGTGGCCGCCTTCTTGGCGTTCAGCCAACCATTCTCTCCTACGAATGCCAACAGGCCATTCAAGGCTGGCGCAATCAAGCTATACTCCGCTGGCATCAAATCTAGATTGGACACAAAGTAACCTGTCATGACCCCGGTAATGGCGTATTTAGTCCACGACTTAGGCGTCTTACGATACTCGCCATAGGCTTGGTCTACCAGAGTCTCCAGCACCAGTCCTAATAGATCAGTATTGACCCCTTTCGACCGCTTCTGCCATGCTGCGCTCTTAACATAGGCTGCCAGCCAGTCACTCGTGTATGCTTTTATGTCCTGGGAGGTGCGCTCTTGCCAGGCTGGGAGACCATCGTCACGCGGTGTTGTGAAGTCGAGTCCGGGGCCTTCCATTCCCGTCGCCGCTTCAAAACTTGCAAGTTCGACACCCAAATCATCCGGATTGATTCCCAATTGATTGGTGCGACTCAGGTATTGTAACAAGGCTCGTAAGGTGTCATAGGACACAATGAAAGCCGCGTCATCTTCCTCAGAATTACTATTATCTAGATCATCAGCCGTTGACGCCAGTGGCCCTAGTATTGCAAATAAATCATCGCCATCCCAATCACGTAGCGATTTGGAAGTGACCATCCCCATGAATTCGCCAATGTGGGTGAAGGCCGACTTTACATCCTCTTCTGGATAATAGGCGACATCTTGAAACTCGGGTGATTTCACAAATTTGGGCCAGTATGGAACAAGTTCATTCTCCGGCTTGGGCATGCTTAAAAACTCCCTTTCAGTTGGCTAATTTCGTTTTATTTATTTCCAGTTATTGTCTTCCCAATTATACCGGGTTTTACCCGCAGGATCAGTAAAAGCCGGTCAAGTTTCAACCGGCTTCCGAATATTGACTTAAGCAGCCCCTAATTTGCGAGAATGGCGGCTCAACAGTAACGCCAAGGCAATGTAAATAGCCGCGACCGCCGTGAGCACCAAGAACATCCTCTGATAACCAACAGCTTCGACGACCCAACCCAAGACGACGGCACCTAGACCCATCCCTAGGTCGTAGGAATTCAGGAACATTCCCGTCGCTGTATCTCGATTGGCCAACGTCGTTTCTTTAAAGATCCAGGCCTGAAGCGTCGGATAAATGGCCCCATCGGCCACACCGTAAAGGACACCTGCCACCAACAATAACCAGTTGCGATCGACAAAGGCAATCATCAACACACCCGCGGTCAAAAATACCGTATTCAACAGCAGAATTGCCCGCGGTCCCCGGTGGTCGAAGGTCCGGCCCACGATTGGCCGAATCACAACTCCAGCAATGGCGGCCACGAAGAAGAACCCGGAGATTACACTCAGATGGCGAATTTCCGCGTAAATTGGCGTGAAGGTCATCACGCCACTCATTAAGACCCCTAGGACGAAGACTAAGCCACATTGTGGAAGAAACTGTCTGTCGAATACGGGTGCGGCTTCCACCGCCTCAGCGGCCTGCTGGGTGGGTTTGCTCGTACCAAAGATGGCCAGCATAGCCGCAAAGAGAATCCCGATGCAGGCTAAGAAGAAGACCGCAAAACCGTGACGATGCACCAGATCCAGGGCCAACAGCGGCGCCAGAGAAGCCGTCACCATGGTCCCAATCCCGAAGTACCCCATCCCTTCCCCGATCTTGTCATTCGGCAATTCAGCTGCCGCCGAAGTGGCGAAATAGGTCGTGGTGATGCCGTGACCGAGACCGTTGAACA
Source organism: Levilactobacillus lindianensis (assembly GCF_003946095.1). GTDB lineage: Bacteria > Bacillota > Bacilli > Lactobacillales > Lactobacillaceae > Levilactobacillus > Levilactobacillus lindianensis. Next base: position 67,281 of record NZ_RHOD01000007.1, read on the forward strand.
ACCGCAGAAGCACCAGCAGTCCGAAACTACCGAGTAACGGGTACCCGACCGCCGCCAAGAGGTAGAGGAGAATGCCGACGACCAGGAGGACCTTTTTACTGAACCGATCCGAGAACCACGGCACGAATAGCCGCGTGATCAGAGCCGCAAACATGATGGCCCCCACGAAGATCCCAATTTGCGCCGGTGACATCCCCAAGTGCTTTCCGTAGAGAGGCAAGACCGGCACCTGCATGTTGTAAACCATGAATAGCAGGGCATTCCCGATTAAAATTAAAATGAAATTACGACTCCAGTACGACGTTTGCATGAAAAGATTCCTCCCTGAAAGACAAAAAAGGCCAAATAAGATGAGCGATCATCTTATCTGGCCGTAACCCTCCGATACCCTGACGAGTACCTTATCTAACTAAATAGTCTTCCGATAGTGTATTAAGTTACTCAAAGTGTAGCGCATCTGGCTACTGGAGCGCAAGGGGAACTTGACCGACCCCCTAAGCGGTGGGCTGACTTCACTATCGATCACAATTAACACTGTTTCACGTGGAACACGCTATGATTAGCTGTCCTGACGTGTTGCCGCTAAATCAATTTCACGAATATTAACCTCTTGTGGCATATCATAGATGAACTTCACCGTTTGGGCCACGTACTTGGGATCCAGGGTTAAGCCTCCCATGGTTTCTTTCCACGCCTCATAGTCCTTTAAGGCTGCGGCATCGGTCACGTGTGTCAGCAGTTCTGTTTCACCGGCACCAGGTGCCACGAGAGAAATTCGAACGCTGTCGTTAGACACTTCTTGGCGAATTGTTTCCGATAGGCCGTGAACCCCAAATTTGCTGGCAACGTACGCCGCATGGTTGGCGAACGCCTTGAATCCAGCAATGGAAGACATGTTGATGATTGTGCCGTGATGACGTTTAACCATGGCTGGCAAGACAATCTGGGTTCCGTTGAGCACACCCATCACGTTGGTATCGAGCATCGTTTGCCATTCCTTCGGGTCCTGCCGTTGAACATTTCCTAGCAACATCACACCGGCGTTGTTAATTAGCAGATCCGTCTCACCGTACTTGGCCTCGGCTGCATGGATCGCTTCGGCCAGGGCGGCCTGATCGGTCACATCGACAGCAGCGACCATCACATTACCAAAGTTTAATGGCAGTTCGCGAATCTTCTCGACTCGCCGACCCAGTAACAACATGGGATAACCCGCCGCATTAAAGAGTTTGGCATCTTCGGCCCCAAAACCTGAGCTGGCACCCGTGATGACGATTAAAGGTTTCGTATTAGTCATAAGATAATTCCTCCTAAATTTTTAACAGTCCATGGGACGTGACGATTTCACCGCCGCGCCTCAAGCAATAATGGTAGTATAGAATCTAGAGCTAACTCTAGGTCAAGTACTAATTTAAAAATAAAGGAGAAATTGCCATGAGCTATTCAATTGGACAGGTTGCCGATAAGCTATCGATCAGCCCCTACACCTTGCGTTATTACGATAAGGAAGGTCTATTGCCCTTCGTCGACCGTAATTCGGCGGGACGACGGCGGTTTAAGGACAATGACTTTAACTTTCTAGAAGTCATCGTCTGTCTCAAGGAAGCCGGCGTCCCGGTCAAACAAATTGGTAATTTTATCGACCTCTGTATGACCGGTGATACCACCCTTCAAGACCGCTACGACTTTCTCAATGAACACGAGGCCAAGCTGGAAGCAAAGATGGCCCGTCTTCAACATACCCTGGACTTCCTGCGCTGGAAGAAATGGTACTATAAGACAGCGCTCCAGGCCGGGACAGAAAGCATTCACTACCTACCTGGCACCAACCACGTCGACCCGGCTGTGCACGTTGAATTTAATCAGTTAGTAGCGGATGGCGCCGACCCTAAAGACTTGGGCAATCTGCCAGAAGGGACGGCCAAAGCATGATCACTCTGAAAACTTTGACCCCCGCAAGTTCCCTTTGGACCACGGCCGCTACGCAAATTGGCGCGATCTCCTGGTCAGCGGGGCCCCACCTCGCCCAGGTGATGACCACCGTTACCTGGCAACCCTGGGAACGGGTTATTTACGCCACTGACGGAGACCGCTTTGTGGGGTGTTGTGCCCTGTTGGCCAACGATATCGTTCCGGCCACCGACTACACCCCATTTATCAGCACCGTCTACGTCGATCCCGCCTATCGTCAACGGGGCATTAGCCTGAAATTGGTCCAGACGGCTGAACAGGCGGCGATCGCGGGCAACATTACCGGCTTGTACATCGTCACCCGCCACGTCGGTCTTTACGAACACCTGGACTACCGGCTGATCGATCAACAGAACGATCAGTTTGGCCGACCTAGTCGGATACTTTATAAGGCACTCGATGAGACCCAGGCCTTCACCAAATCAGACGACTTGACGAAAAAGCAGTAATTCCACCCTCGTGAAATCACTACTTTTGGACATCTTAGTATCGCTTTAAGATGGGCCCACCGTTCTTGAAATGTTTGACTTGCTTAGCATGGTTCACCTTGGAGAAACCGTGTTTCTTGTAGTACCCGTAGTCGACACAGGCGAAGGTCTTCCCCTTCCGATACACGGCATAATCGGCGTTTCGCGCCAGAATGAAGCCATTCTTGGCGATATGGCCTTTGAGACGATAGAGATGCTTCCCAATCTTTTTGTATTTGAGGTGGGACATGATCTGAACTGGCATGTTGGAAACGCCCATCTCAAACCGAGACTTGATTAGGGTAAACGCGGCCCCGAACCCCTCTGCCGACGAGGTCCGTTTAGCCTGAAAATTACCGCGTAAAGCCTTGGGACTGCCCTTGTGCCACTTGGCCGCACTGGCCGACGTCGGGAACGCCCCACCTATCAAAAGTGTTGTCAGCATAACAAGCACGACTCTGCCGAATTTAGTCATCATTTCTCCTCCAAAACTGTTCTTACCCCTTTATAAAAATAATCATTAATAGGGCTAACGACTGGTTGTCCTCACTATAACTTGTGGTCCAACCAGCGTCAATCAGGACGTGCTATAAATACTGTTATACCGCGCAAAAGGCCCTCCAAAAACGACATGTTTGTCGCTTCTGGAGGGCCTATTTTACTCGTGTTTAACGATTAGTCTTGACGCTTGGAACGCTTGAACCCCAACAGAGATCCAATCACAGCCAGCAGTGTCAAGCCCCACCAGGATGGCGTTGTCTGATCACTAGTCTGTGGTAAGGTTGTGGCCTTGGCAGGAGCTAATTTAGCCGCTGCTTGACCCTTGGTTGCCAGTTGCGTGGTCTTGGCCCCTTGGGAGCCGTTAACGGCCGTCTTCTTAGCTGGCTGGTTCGTTGTTACCTTATCAGCCTGACTGCCCTTCTTGGCCGGTGTAGATGGCTTAGAAGGCTTGTTAGGGGTTATTGTCGCCCCATCGCCCCCGTTATCGAGTGCTTGGTAAGTGTAGATCACGTCTTGGCTAGCTGATGTGTAAACACCACTGGCATTAGCTGGTGTTGCGGCTAGCTTGTAGCCGTCGAGGCTCTTAGGAGCTGTCGTGTAGGCCTGACCAACTGTCCCAGTTAACGTATCATCGGGTGCCAGTTGCTTGCCGGCTGCCGTTTGGTAGTGGACCGTAACCGTGCCATCCGTAACGGGTTGGCCGGGATCGACTGGGGTAACGGGAGGCGTCACGGGCTTACCATTCGCCTTGTAGTAAACATAGATATCGTTGTTAACATCTTGGATGGTTCCGCTGAGCGTCTGATCCGTCAACGTGCCATTCCCCTCAACGCGGTCAAAGTCAAAACCGTCAACTTTAGGCAGGTCAACACTCCAGGCCGTATCTTTCTTTCCGGATTCCTTGACGATCTTGTCACCGATCGCGTTGCCGTCCTCATCAACCAGGTAAATCTTCTGTAGCGGGTTGAAGAGTAGCGTGATGTTTTGGGCATCGCCATCATAGGTCACCGTAGAACTCTCGGTATTGCTGTGGAGATCTTGACTAAGTTTAACGGGCTTTTCATAGGCGAACCCGCGGTCTTCGAGATCCGCGATAGCCTTTTGAACCGAGGCATCATTCAAGACATCCAAGGTTGAACCCGTTTTGCCACTCAGGATGGTAAATGGCGCAATCTTAACGCCACCGTCGAGTTGGAAGGCAACTGTCACGGCGCCAACGCTAGCATCTAAGGTGTAAGGGACGATGATGCTTCCACTAAAGTTAAGCCCATTCGGTGTCTCAGGTCTCGTGAGGTCATTATGCCGACTGGGATCCCAAATCAATTTCACTTGGCCAGTTCCATCGGCATTAGTCGTTAGTTGCTTCCAAGTCGACCAGTTTCCGCCACCAATCATGCCTTCAGTTCCCATTGATTGCGGATCACCCTGCATAAATTCATTGAAGTCGTACAGATTGTCGTAGGCAAAAGACCAGGTCGATAATTCAGACGTCGCAGGATTTAAGGCAACTTGATCTGTTGTCCAAGTTTGGTTATCTGCGGAAATTGTATACATAATTCCATTATCGCCAAATGGTTGCCAATTGAGGCCCAAAAGCGGTGTGATATCAAAAATGTGATTACCACCAAAGATCAAGAAACCTGGCACTGCCGTAATATTGCGTAACGGTGAGAGATCAGAAATATTGTTATTTTGAAAAGACATGCTGGATAAATTGACTAATTTAGCTAATGGCTTCAGACCCGTAACTTTATACAAGCTGTCTGCTTGCTGCGAAAAATTAGCGGATGTTAATGCCGTCAGATTGCTCATAAATGACAGATCCGTGATGTTGTTATAAGACAAATTAAGGGAGGTCAGTCCCGTCAGGCTAGCTAATGCAGCCGTGTCAGCATCACCGATTTGATTCCAGGATAGGTTTAAACTGGTTAACTGAGTGAGTCCTTGGAGCGCCGAAATATCTGATAACTGCCCACGTTTGCTGGTGTTTCCCCACTTTTTGCTAGCGGCCGAATCAGGCACGATAGCCAGCTTTGTCAGGCTCTTGGCGTACTGAAGACCTTCTAAAGATTTGATATTGATAACTGCATTATAGAAATCGCGATCGTTCACCTGCTTGTTAGCCCTGTCGTTCCATATATCAATCTTCGTTAACTCTCTCAAAAGATCCGTGTTGATTTGCGAAACATCTGTGATCTCCGGATGCGCTTGTTGAATGGCATATAAGACCACCTGTTGAAGATTCTTATCTGGAATAAGGTCATCCACTGTTGGCGTGGCTGCCTTTGGAACCGGCATGGACCGCAACATACTGGGCCGCTTTGGCGTCGTTAACGTATTTTCTGGTTGTTGCTTATCCGTATTCGTTGTCTCTTTAGTGTTGGTTGGCGTCTCAACAACTTTCTCAACAGGACCTTCAGGATCTTTGTTTTCCTTATCCTCAGGGGTCGTCCCATCTTCTGTTGTGTCAGGGTCTGATGTAGGTGTCTGGGTATCGTCAACTGAGGGGACAATGGGGTCCTGTTCAGGCTTAGTATCTGTAGCAGGTTTCTTAAGCGAGACTTGTGGCTGTTGTTCTTGACCAGTCACAGTCTTTCCCGGTGTATCGCTAGTTTCACTAGCGGTATCGGCATGTGCGACTTCAGTTGTCGCTAATCCCACAGTTCCCAGCGTTAAAGCAACTGCACTTGTGAGAAGCCAGCGATTTTGATGTTGTTTTCTTGTTAGCTTTTGATCCATTTTCATTTTTAAGTCCCCTGTCATGACGTTTCCCTAGTCGTTATTAGTCAGCAATATGTAATTTATTTAACGCTCACATTTAATATAACACCGTTAACTGTTTTTAACAATACTGTGAACGTTAATTCTCCAAAAAGTTTTTCGGGAGAAATCAATCAAGCGTTACTGTGACAAGAGATCTCACGATTTGAGGTTAGATTTGATAATATATATCTTCATTCCTTATACCAGCCTAAAATGTTGGTGTAACAGTGTTCTTATAGTGTTGGTTTATTCTCATTAGCCCTTCGCTTTTACTGTTTCACTTATTACTATTTGGGGCAACCAAGTGGCACTATTCTGTCAGACATAGACCATTCATCACTGAATTAAAAACCGGCAGGCTCCCTCCTCATACGAGAGTCCCTACCGGTTATATTTATTACTTTTCAATTCACCCCCACATACGTGGGGAGTACACACAGACCCATCGTTAAGCCAGACACGTCTAAGGAGCATCCCCACATACGTGGGGAGTACTCTGCAATCGTCGTAGCAACTGCACTGCCCCCGGGATCATCCCCACATACGTGGGGAGTACAGTTCTTTTCGTCTTTCATATTGCTCTATCGGGGGATCATCCCCACATACGTGGGGAGTACTCAAACTACGGCTATAATCCCACAGCATGATGAGGATCATCCCCACATACGTGGGGAGTACCCCTGGGATGTTCGCCGAGTGAACCAGAGCTCGGGATCATCCCCACATACGTGGGGAGTACATCAGCATTTCGAGGAGTTGAGTTTGAATTATGGGATCATCCCCACATACGTGGGGAGTACTCGAAGTTAGGCGACGTGCCGCGTGGGGCGACGGGATCATCCCCACATACGTGGGGAGTACGAACCCAGAGAAACGGATTACTTAATTTTGAAGGGATCATCCCCACATACGTGGGGAGTACTACTGGCTGTTTACGGCCCAGGTGATCGTGTCGGGATCATCCCCACATACGTGGGGAGTACTTTATTTTTTCGTTAGACCAACCGGCGAACGGGGGATCATCCCCACATACGTGGGGAGTACACAAAAATTCCACAAGGGGATCGTGTCTACATGGGATCATCCCCACATACGTGGGGAGTACAAATCTTATGATGATTAATTTGATTGTTGAAGAGGATCATCCCCACATACGTGGGGAGTACACCTTTAGAGCGACCGTGTAAGGGTATAAGTCGGGATCATCCCCACATACGTGGGGAGTACTCACCGTCCGGGTCCTCATCTTTGTCTGTAATGGGATCATCCCCACATACGTGGGGAGTACTCATAATCGCAGCATTGCAAGTTTGAGCTGTCGGGATCATCCCCACATACGTGGGGAGTACGACAGGCTGTGGGCGCTTTGGTTAATCGTACGGGGATCATCCCCACATACGTGGGGAGTACTCTGTCACGAATTTTTCGACCGGTTTCCATGGAGGATCATCCCCACATACGTGGGGAGTACTGTATTGATGATATTCCTGATGGCGAGGTGTGATGGATCATCCCCACATACGTGGGGAGTACACAATGAAAGAAGCCTCTCGAATTACTGACAAAGGATCATCCCCACATACGTGGGGAGTACAGCTACTGGTGACTGCTTGTTTGTCTTTCATGAGGATCATCCCCACATACGTGGGGAGTACCACCCGTAGAATCCATAAATCAACGGTATCTGAGGATCATCCCCACATACGTGGGGAGTACAACGCCCCAGCAACTATTGCAAGGAAAAACGGTGGGATCATCCCCACATACGTGGGGAGTACATCACAACACAATTCATACCCCTAATCGCAATAGGATCATCCCCACATACGTGGGGAGTACTTCTGGCATATCTGCAGGGAAGTATCCCAATTGGGATCATCCCCACATACGTGGGGAGTACTCCTGGATGAGAAGGTGATTACTGGCTATCTGAGGATCATCCCCACATACGTGGGGAGTACCCGAAGTGATTAGAACGATTGTCTTATCTCCCGGGATCATCCCCACATACGTGGGGAGTACTTTGGCTAAGTCATCGGCGCTATCTGAGGCTTGGGATCATCCCCACATACGTGGGGAGTACACTTGCTACTACTCGCTGGGGTAAAGTTAAGAGGGATCATCCCCACATACGTGGGGAGTACGGCTAACGTGTATGCTTGATCATTACCCTGGTTAGGATCATCCCCACATACGTGGGGAGTACTCTAGTGTTGGCATTTAGCACTCTCCTTGCTAAGGATCATCCCCACATACGTGGGGAGTACCCTTATCAGGATGCTAAGGGAAAAACGCGATGGGGATCATCCCCACATACGTGGGGAGTACCCATCAAACTTCGGCAACGAGTTCGCTCCCAGAGGATCATCCCCACATACGTGGGGAGTACGTTATGGTTCGACATTTGAATTTGCGAATACGGGGATCATCCCCACATACGTGGGGAGTACGGAAGCACTCACTTTTCCGCTCCTACCAATGGGGGATCATCCCCACATACGTGGGGAGTACACTAAAGAAACGCAGTCATACCGCGGTTCTCAAATTTTCAAAACGCCTGTTTCATTCAGTTTGTTTGCTAAATCCAAAGTCGCCTGAGCATCGGCTAGAACTTGATGAGGTGTCTTATTCTCAACACCATAATCATCCAACACCGTCTCTAAACGATAGTTATCCAAGAACTTATTAGCTTTCTTGACCACCGGCATCAAATCCACCATTTGATTATCTAGATCCGGTGAGCCAATTCTTTTAAAACTAGCCGTCAGGAAGGTTTCATCAAAGTGCAAATTATAGCCAATCAGCGTCATATCACCAATGAACGCCTTGAGGCCCCGCAAACCAGCGGCCAAACCGATCCCCTTCTCAGTTAATAATTCAGAAGTTAGTCCGGTTAAGCTCACAACATTTTTAGGAATTGGCTTATCAATCTGAATTAATTGATAAAAACGTTCAACTGGTTGGCCCTGAACATGTTTAACCGCACCGATCGCCATAATTTCATCTTCAACGGGATCTAAGCCCGTCGTCTCAAGATCAATCGCAATCATGGGTGGTTGCGACACCACAGCCTTTTTCTTAGCCAGCTTACGCGTCATAACTTTAGCCTGGTGGAACTTGGCAGCGTTACTGAACCCGTGTTTTACCGGACCAGTTGCCTCGTTCAGATGCATCATCAATGGAATCCCATCGAAATCAACCACATTGCGATCTTTACGCGTAGTGCGAAAGGTATACCCTAATTCGTTGTTAGCATTATAGACCATGGTGGCTTCACCATGGCCAATATTTTTCATGATTCTATCCCACAACATGTCTCGAATCCGAGCGCTCACGTTACCGACGTATACGCCTGTTTGAATCTCCTGATACCACTTGGTAAGGTCGCCGCGTAAAGACCTGGGGACCTTCGTCAACGTCACCACAATCATGAGCGCCCATCTTCCTGAAGCTCGTGGTATTGAACGCCAAATTTCTGGAGCCCCATCCGGTCATCCCACAAACTCACGACGTCAACTTCACTCTCATCGTCAGTCATGCCCAACAGGGCTTTTAAGTCTCGTACCATGCGAGCTAGCAACTTACCATCTACGAAAGCATCGCGCATAGCTCGCCGCGTTCTGGACCCAATATCCGGATCGTTACCAAACTTAGCCGTCACCTGAAAGGCAATTGGAATCGAAAATTCAGCCTTGTAAAGATCGGCAAAGTCATACACGAAGGAAAGGTCGTGCCCCGTGTGGACAAAACCCAGTCCCGCCGAGGCACCCAATGCCGAAATGACACTGTAACTCAGACCGTAAATCGCTTGATGCGCGGCCGTAAGTGCCTTGTTAATCGGTGTTCCCGAATCAAAATCGTCCGGATTATACTCGCGATGTGCCCAGGCCACGCCAGTTGCCTGCGACTGTTCTAAGTAGACGCGACGAACCCGCGCGCCTTCCTTGCCACGTAGCTGTTGCATGGTTAATCCTGAAACATCATCGTTAGGAAACCGCATCTGATACATCTGTCTAGCGACCATTAATCGGGTGCGTTTATTCGAAACGAGCCTAGCTTGGGCCTCGATCAAAGCTGAGGAGTGGTTCAGTGGCCGGCCGTAAGCGTACTGCCGAACCCCACGTTCACCGACCCAAATCACTCCTAACCCAGCCTCGCCAATCAGTTCCATCGCACGATGGGTCATATCCACACCAGGGCCCAGCATCAATACACTGATAATTGCTGCAGGAACATAGACAATCCCTCGAGAATCCATCACCTGGATGGCACTGTCCCGTCGATTTAATTTCGCATGTTCCAAATATAAGAAAGTTGTTCGATCCCCAACTCGGCCCAACTCTCGCCGTTCTGGTTTTTTAGCCCCAACTTGCTTGCCCATCCTATCAAGCCTCCGGAATCACCGTCATTAACCCCATGCCAAAGGCTTTCTCACGTCCAAGTCCTTTGGTCAGCGTCTGCTTAAATTCGTCCACATCAGCCACTCGTAGGAGGCCTTCAAAGGTCACGCGGCTCAACCGCACACCATGACCGGCCTTCCGATGGAGCATTGGCCACTCCCGGTTCACGATATCAAAAGCCAGCGCTGACTCTTGATCATCTGAATGTACTGATTCTTGTTTGACGATCTGGAACCCGGCCTTTTCAGCTCGTTTTTCCAGCCAGCCTCGCTGTTGGGCGACCGTAATGTGGGGAACCACTCGTCCCTGTTTCTGGCCAGGCTTAATGATCGAATACGTGGGGTTCGCCGTTAAACGAAATTGGAGAATCTGTCCTTCATGAATACTGTCTAACAGGCGATCATAAGACTTAGTCATCGCCGTTCCGGCTACCCCATAGGCTACCAATTGGTCGAGATCTGGGGCCGATTCACTGAGGACTAGCAAGTACTTCTTACCGGCCAACCGGTCGATCCGCCACAAGTGTCGCGTCCGTTGTCCCGCCGCAATCTCTTGGGGAAAGCTCTGCTCAACCCAGTTATGATAGGCACCGAGGTGCGTTAAATCTTTCGTTTTAGCGCGATTATTCACGTCAATTTCAACTCTTGATAAGTACATGCTGACTCCTTTCTAGAGAGCGCCAAAAGGATCCTGTGTCGTTTCCGGCTCGCTCTCCCGAGAATTTAAATTAGTTAGATTAACCGTTGTTCTGGCAATGGCTCGAAAGCCGTAACGCCGATCACGTTGGTCAAAGGAGACGACGCGGTCTTTGACCATGGCACTCTGCTTATCTGAAATCAAACTGGCATCGGCGATGATCTCCAACTGCTTCCCCTTGTTTCGGTTCTGATACCGTTTAGTTGCCTGCCAAGGAAGCTTCTTCAACGCGGCCACTGGCGTCGCATCTGAAAACTGTTGCGTAACGAGCACCCCAGCAGGAACATTCGCACGGCGTCCCAAAAACAATTGGAAATGCGGGTGATGTAGCGCCACATCAATTCTTTCGATCAATGCGTCATCATCACTGCCCAACGCGACCACAAACACCGCGTCCTGGATATAATCGCGATAGGTAATCTTACGCGTATCTTTTTTCCATTCACCCGTTTGAAAGTCCGTCAAACTTCGACCAATCTGATCGATTCTGACCGCAAAATTCAAGTCATTTAATGCCACAATCCGGTCATCAGTGCGGCGATAACCTAAGGCGGCCGCAGCCATCCCGATCACGGCACTCTTTGTAGGGTAATCATTCGTTGTCCGTCGCGTAAATGTGGCTTCATTTCCGTACGATTGTAAGGGTGCAGTGAGTTTAATCGTTAGTGTTTTCATCTGAAACCACCTTCGATAACGTCTCTGTGACCTTATCTACAAGTTCAGATAAATTGGCCACGCTGTCACCAAATTGTGAATCTGGCTTACCTAGAATAAAGTTTGCCAGGGGTGCTTCAACAAAACTCTCTGTGCGTTGATACTCATGGTCCAACCGCTTAATGGAAGGCTCAACATACCCACCGTCTGAATGAACAGGGTTTTCAAAAGCCGAAACTAAATTAACCGGTGTATCTGTCCGAATCGTAACCATGACATAGCTTGGCAACGTCTTATTCGCAAAGGTATTCTGCTTTCCAGTAGGCATCGAGAGGACGAAGTCTTTAATGAAGTCCGTTGCCCCATGGATGGCATCTTCTGGGTTAAGATTGTAGACCAATTCATTCATATTCACGTTGGCGTAACGGTAAAGAGTTGCTGAATTGTAATCAATCGTCCCCAGCATAGCCGCACCAGCTGTGTCATCGGCCTGAGCATCATCGACCGCCGTAAAGTAATCATATTCCGGAATCACTTCATGCGTTGAAACGGCATGGGCAACTTGGGCTGAAGCATCCACGTTTAATTCTGGATTGTCTGCCACCATGCGCCCAAACAAAGCCAAGTCTAAAGACTGATCACCCTTCAGAACCTTTTTGACTTCCTTTTTATCCAGTTCTTCATTATCTAAAGCATACTGTGCCAACTTGCGAAGTTGCCCCTCACTAACAAACAGCAGGGCTCTCGTCTCGTTTTCTTTGTTCAGCTTGATCGAAGCTGCTTTAAAAATATCGCTGACCTTACCCATGGCCGCCTCGTCATCTAAAGTTGGATCAAGCGTCTTTAACTCAGCTAACAATAAGCTAGCGGCCTTTTTCGTCCGTTTTCCAGTGGCCACGTTATCTTGACTGAAACGGTCACGAACAGCTTTTTTCCAACTCTGGGAGGAAACCCGAGCCCGCGTCACACCACCATAGAAGGCCGTCTTAGGAGCACCCGTATCATCACGATTAATGTTGGATGATGGCACGGTTTGTAACACGTTCAAATCAACATATAAGTTAGTCATTATTTTTCTCTCCCTTAGCGTTATCTGCTTGTCTGAAGTACTGTTGTCCCCAAAGTAACCGAATTCGGCTGGCTTGTTCGTAATTCACTTGTAACCAGTAGAGATCATGTGCTAGCTGAGCAAAGTCAATCCGCTGGTTATTCCCATGCGATTTCAGAATGCTAATCAAGTGGGACAACTCATTAATCACGCCAGCCACGTTCGTTGTCGCTAAAAGTGGCTGCACGCGGCGGTCCATGGCAACTCGTAAATCGTCATTTCCTCGTAAATTGCCTAAGGCCCCAAAGAGTGTTTGCCCTTTGGCATCCGCACCTTGAGCTGGTGCATAAACACAGAATTCCTGGTTTCCTTGTTGATAAATCGCATAGAACCGAATGGCCGTGTACACCGCCACTTCTTCTCGCGTTGGCACTCCGTTTTTGCTAAGTTGGTGACCGCTTAGATTGGCCATTAATAGCGGCCACACCTTCTGCGCCCGTTGACTCGTCACGGTCGGTGCATTTCTCAAATTAGCTAACATTGCCTTATCTGCCGCGCCGTCTCGATAAATCGAGTGAATTATTCGACCGGCAATCTGTTTAAGTTCTTCTGCCATAGACCCTCATCACTCCTTCTTCAACTCAAGATGTTTCCGGACATTCCCCATCAGGCGATTCTTGGCCGTAAAGATATTCAACGGCCCGTGATCAGTAGAAATCCCCTTAACATCTCTGGGCGAACTAGCCTGCATCACATCATTAACCGATGCCACCACAATTCTTTGAAGTTCCTGTTTCCATAAAGTAATTTTTTCTTCTCGATTATCCTGATCGGTCAGTCCTTCTAACCATTCCTTAAACGGACTATTTAGTTGTTCATAGAATTTCGCACTCATCCCACTGGCAAACGGCCGAACATCCAAATTACGAATTTTCCCGATGTCACTAGCGAAATGGTAATAGTCAGTCCCAATCGTTTGTGTGAAGGCAATAGTGTCTTCAATCCGCGTTGGCCAACGTTTCAACGGTTCATTCTGATCATCGCTGGGAAACAAGACATCAGCTTGTAATTGCATATCGTCAACGACCTCTGCCGCTGGAGACTGTGATGCCGCGGTTCCGTCGCTAACCAACGCAATTGAGTTCAAAACCAGCGGATCATCACGCGAAATTAACTTTCTCTTTTTCAAGTTGTGTAGCCAAACGACGATGCCCGGTTCATGGACATCGTCTGCTTGGCGAACTTTGACGTACTGTCCAAAGTTACGCCACATCGCGATTCCTAACGACCGCAAACTCTTAGTTGCTGGCCGATAAGCATGCTCTTTTTTATCAAAGCGCCAGGTTGTCATCGGTTCAATCAAAGCGTCTTCAGAGGCGAATATAGGAACTCCAGCGCTGAAAATGTGAGGTGAATCTGTTTCATCCCACTCAATATGTAGCAGCCGTGACCAAGTCGTATACAGCTCAGCCAGATTGTCTGGTAGAAGTTGGGCTTTCCGGTGCGTTACATAGCCTTGAACGGAATTGTATTCCCAAACTGGCTTAGGCAGTGTATATTCAGTTTCATCCTGCCACTCGTTCACCAGAATCAAATTAAGCAGTAAGGTTTCAAAGAGCGTCTTTCCCTTCGCAAACACGGGATTAATTCGATAGATCCACCCAGTCGAGTTCGAGAATTTTTCAGCAGTTACGACCTTCGATTTGTCGGTCACGCCCGTAAAGTTTTGGTAAGTAATGAGCCATCGCACCAACTCGTCCAATGACAAATCGTTCTTAGCTTCTCCAGCCTTTGGCGCAAAGATCGCCGGCGTATGCCCACTCTCTGAAATCTGGCGATTAAGTTGCTTAATGGCAACCTGCCCTTTACCTCCAGCAACGCGCTTCACTTCGGGAACCAAGGCATCGTAATCTTCCGTTGTCACTTGATAGAACGGACGAGGCCCAAAGAAATCAAAATCGTCAGCGTGTGTCTCTAGATAACGCGCCACCACTGATGAAAATTTCCCCGCCTGATTCAGCTTCTGCCAAGTCTTGAATAAATCATCTTCACTGTCGTCTTCATCAAATTCATCCGCATCAATACTAACTTCTGCTTTGTCGTTGGTTGTTAACCAACTATACAACTTACCATCGGCATCAAATCGCGAATAGACAGTCGTCAGAACTGCCAACAGAAGCCGTAAGATCGCCAAGTCTTGGCTCCGCATGTCGCCAGCTAATTGACGATAGCGGTGGGCATTTTCAAACAAATCGATTAGAGATACTGTTTGTTCTTGATTATTATCTAGCGTGATGACCTTGATCCACGGTTCCGTGGTTAAATTAAAACTTTTACCGTCCACGATTGTCATCCTCCTGCACATATTTAAGTCCTAGTTTTGAAGAATACGTTAGACGCCAGCCTTCAAAGGTCACTGAGAAGTCCTGGTCTAACGGCAATACTAGTGAACCCTTGAGCCAAACATCACTTTGCCAACCCGAGAAGTAACGGCTGGTTAACGTCTCGAGATCCTTAATCGCCTGATCAACCTTGTCAGGATTCGGCGTAATTACAAAGGGAAGTCGAATAATCTGCTGGGCAATCTCCTTTGAATGAACATCTGCCAAAGATCGACCATCCAGCAAGAAGTTTCCTTCCTCCGTGTGCTGAACCAGAATGACTTCCAAGGTTTCCTTGATATCACGAACCGCTGCACTGGCCTGCTGTTCATCGTTAGCGATGTTGCCGCGGTCTCGACTTAACCAGCCATGAATAGTCTTACCAGCTTTGAGTTTGGGCTCTCCCACTTGAAAAACATGGGCTTTCTTCTTTTCCTTCTCACGCTTTACTTCAAAATCAGCTTTAGCCTCATCAATGTCTGCAATTTCACTATCCGTCTTGGGATCGTAAACTGCTTGGACTAGTGGTGAAATGTCGTTTGGTAAGGTGATCTCATCCTTTAAAAAGTGATCCGTCTTCATGAGGAGATACTGACCATAAACAGTCCCACTGCCAGACTCATATTCATTCGTTCCCTCAATGCCCATGACAAATAGTTGCGGACTTCGTAGTGCCGCCGGGCGCTCAATCTGGTGTCGATGGAGACGCCCAGCTCGCTGAAGAATCAAGTCCATTGGCGCGATATCCGTATACATAACATCGAAATCAATGTCCAGTGACTGTTCCAGAACCTGTGTCCCAATGACGATCATTTTATCTGGACGCCTGCCTCGCTTACCAATTGCCTTTTGTATCTTAGTCTCTTGAGCTGACCGATCATTGGCTAAGAATGCCGAATGTAGCACCATTAACTTGATGTCACCGGGCACCAACTGTGCCAGTTTCTGCGCCCGCTTGACGGTGTTAACGATAACCCCGGCAATCCCACCATCATGAATTTTATTAACCACATGGGCAATAAGAGCTTCATCCGGAAGATCCAGGCGTTTAACTTGTAGGTGAGTTGGCTGTTGATCACTTTTGCCTGGGAACGACGTCACCTGTTTAATCTGGCTGCCATCCAGGATGCTGAGTAGCGGATAGGCCTGTGTCTCTTCCCAACCTTCTGGTGCAGCCAGTTTTTTCCTGTACTTTTTACCATACTTTCCCACTAGATAGGCTTCTAAAAGCTTATTACGCTTAGCCTTAGGCAAAGTCGCTGACAGAATAACGATCGGCACATGGTAAGCACCTAACCAGTTAATTGCTTTATACAAATATTGATTCATATAGGCATCGTAGGCGTGAACTTCATCAATCACGACTACCTTGCCACTAAGTCCTAGATGTCGTAAGAACAGGTGCTTTTGTTTTAACCCCATTAATAAGAGATTATCGATTGTCCCAACAGTAAACTTGGCTAAGATAGACTTCTTGCCAGAAAACCAACCATTAACTACAACTTCTCCGGGTTTGTCCTCGTCACCATAAACGCTTGAAGCATCTGGCAAATCTTGATACTCCTTGTTAAATTGTGCCTTGCTATGCATCAGCTTGATCTGAAAATTTCCGTGTTGTAATTCAGCTAAACCGGCCAACCAGTCGTCGACTCGATCAAACATGGCATTGGTTGTGGCTTGGGTTGGTAATCCCATAAAAAGGCCGTCACTACCGGTAACATAAGCTAGCTGTTCAACTGCCAGCAGGGCTATCTCGGTCTTCCCCAATCCCATTGGGGCCTCAATAATCACCATACCTGGATCGAGTGCTTCCCCGATAGCTCGACTCATGGATCTTTGAACCGGACGCGGCTTGAATTTCCAACGAGCAAAGTAAATTTCATCTAGACTGTTTAGTTTCTCCGAATCGAGACGTTGTGGGTTCCATTCATCATCAACTGACCAATTTTCTAGTGCGCTTCTAAAACGAGAATTCACATCAATATCTCGCCATGACTGATCGAGCGAAATTAGAGGGAACAGCGGTTTTGTCTGCTCACGATCTAGATATTCACTAGACGCCAACCAATCTGCCATAATCAGCAGGCCTTCCAAAATAACCGCTTGCGGCTGTGTGATATTGGGAATATCCTCTACCTTTTGATAGCCTGAGCTGATCAAACCATACTTAAATAGTTCTTCCTGCACATCTTTCCACGGTTCTTGAACCTTAGGGTCGACATCATCCTGATAGTAATTCGCTGTGTAGTCGTCAATTTGGCCCTCTGGCACTTCTTTAGCCGGCTTCCCATGGTGACCACCAACAATGGCCCCAATGGACTCAGGGACCCCTAGCTCTTCAATGATGGCTTCACCAGCCAAGGCATGTGGCGATTTGTTTGCGGAGGCTAGCAGCACCTCATCCAGTCCCTGAAATCCACCTTGGGCCAGTCGCGATCTGAGATCCTCATCAAGTGCATCATCATGGTCATATGACTTCTTGGTCTGAAAAGCTGCGGTACTCTTACCAATATCATGAATAAAGCCCACAAATTTTACCAACTTTTGTGTGGCTTCTTCCGATAACGATCCAGCTAATATTCGCTGCTGTCCGGGACTTAGCCAATGCGTAAACAAGTAATTAATCGTTTTTTGTGTATCTGTCAAATGAACAATCAAGGGCAACCAATACTGGTACCCGTCCTCACTACGTTTCTTAGCCCACAACACTGCGGCCTGATCAGATATTTCCATTCCCATATGTACAGCCTCTTAACCTTTATCGTTAAACTACTATGTGTAGATACACAAGTCATCCCAAGCTTCACGATCAACTATCCAGGAGCGTCGTAACCTTGAAGATACAGGTCCGTGCACCCCAAGTCAATACAGATGACTTATGAAATAATAAATAGCATTGCTTAATCTATTTGATACTTTTTACCCAATTTTTGCTTTTTTGTAACCGTATTCACTTATTTTATCATAATTTTCTATGTAAAATGGCTCGTTAACGGCATAAACCATCAAAATTAAGCCTTATTTCCGATCGAATCCCTACTGTTTATACCTATAACTAACTTTAGACTAAAGGAAATACTGTCTCAGAACCACCTATTGGATAAAAATTGAAAAATCACCCTCACATACGTGAGGAGTACAAGTTCTTCAAGACCTGTGCCTGCTCGCGACGGGGATCATCCCCACATACGTGGGGAGTACAAGTTCTTCAAGACCTGTGCCTGCTCGCGACGGGGATCATCCCCACATACGTGGGGAGTACCACTACCACGAGAGCGAGATTGACGACCCGCAGGGATCATCCCCACATACGTGGGGAGTACTATGCCTTGTCTTCGAACAGCTTCATAGCTTCAGGATCATCCCCACATACGTGGGGAGTACTTGCTTGATGTCGTCCAGCACTAGCGACAGTTGGGATCATCCCCACATACGTGGGGAGTACAAAAACGTGGTCACCTACGGCTCAGCCAGCTGGGGATCATCCCCACATACGTGGGGAGTACTGAATAACGTCTGTAAGGGCGTGTCTGTGCGCGGGATCATCCCCACATACGTGGGGAGTACATGAAATGGATATGGGGACGTTGTTCCCGGTAGGGATCATCCCCACATACGTGGGGAGTACAGGGAAGTAATGTTGTCGGCAGTCACACTGTCAGGATCATCCCCACATACGTGGGGAGTACAATCGGACGGTTTGGTCCCTAGAGCTGTCTTCAGGATCATCCCCACATACGTGGGGAGTACTTCTTCGTAAATATCATCGAATAAAAGGATTGGGGATCATCCCCACATACGTGGGGAGTACTCACACTTGCGGGTATGCATCAGGCGTACAAAAGGATCATCCCCACATACGTGGGGAGTACGCCGGCGGAACGAATCACAATGCGTCCTTCGCGGGATCATCCCCACATACGTGGGGAGTACTAGATTTAGCCACAGGAAAGAATTCCACCGTAGGGATCATCCCCACATACGTGGGGAGTACCCCGGCTATGATGTCCGCCGTCTCAATGACTGAGGATCATCCCCACATACGTGGGGAGTACAATTGTGCAGCACTCACATTGCGAGGCTGTTCGGGATCATCCCCACATACGTGGGGAGTACTTGAGATGTCTCCTACTGTGGGTTTACTCGCCGGGATCATCCCCACATACGTGGGGAGTACCACACGGACTAGAACTTGATGATATTGGTGATGGGATCATCCCCACATACGTGGGGAGTACCTGATTTTTTTGAATTAGTCATCATGCCACTGTGGATCATCCCCACATACGTGGGGAGTACGATGAAAACCGAACGATCAGCAACGTCATCAGGGGATCATCCCCACATACGTGGGGAGTACCAGGAATTGCTTAGCAGGCAAAATTATCTGGTTGGATCATCCCCACATACGTGGGGAGTACGTGGGCGGTCGCGGTTGGCGACAGTGATACCTAGGATCATCCCCACATACGTGGGGAGTACCTGTCACCGGTGATCCCATCGCTATATGTCACGGGATCATCCCCACATACGTGGGGAGTACTTGGATCGTCCCGGTTGATGACGCTGGCAACGAGGATCATCCCCACATACGTGGGGAGTACTTGGGACGAGATAATCTTCATATTAGGTGGCATGGGATCATCCCCACATACGTGGGGAGTACAACGTCAATGCGACCGCAAAGACAACGCGGGAAGGATCATCCCCACATACGTGGGGAGTACGAAGCTCAACAGATTTTTAGCGAATTTATTCGAGGATCATCCCCACATACGTGGGGAGTACCTGCCGATCCCGGTAGCTTTTTGGATCTCATAATGGATCATCCCCACATACGTGGGGAGTACTGAAGATGACGATGAATTGGCACAAAAGCTAAGTGGATCATCCCCACATACGTGGGGAGTACACCGAAAAGAGTTAGACGACTTACGTGATGATAGGATCATCCCCACATACGTGGGGAGTACCTTAATAGCTCGACCACGGTTTTCCTTCGGTCAGGATCATCCCCACATACGTGGGGAGTACACGGTAAGACAATTTCTTATCAAACTAAGCAAGGGATCATCCCCACATACGTGGGGAGTACGTGATGGTTCGACATTTGAATGTGCTGACACGGGGATCATCCCCACATACGTGGGGAGTACGTGATGGTTCGACATTTGAATGTGCTGACACGGGGATCATCCCCACATACGTGGGGAGTACGTGATGGTTCGACATTTGAATGTGCTGACACGGGGATCATCCCCACATACGTGGGGAGTACGTGATGGTTCGACATTTGAATGTGCTGACACGGGGATCATCCCCACATACGTGGGGAGTACGTGATGGTTCGACATTTGAATGTGCTGACACGGGGATCATCCCCACATACGTGGGGAGTACACATTGCCTCTGCTTGGGAGTAAACACCAGTTGGGATCATCCCCACATACGTGGGGAGTACAAGCAAGCAAGATAAGAGCCATTGCTGCTGGAGGGATCATCCCCACATACGTGGGGAGTACCGACGCTCAGCATATTATTTTCGACCATTCCTGGGATCATCCCCACATACGTGGGGAGTACCGTAGCGATAGTTTGAGGTCATCTAGTGTTGACGGATCATCCCCACATACGTGGGGAGTACAAGTACGTTTGGTAACTCGCAGACAATGGTCAAGGATCATCCCCACATACGTGGGGAGTACACTATGCAAGGCGATTTTCACTCAAACGTCATGGGATCATCCCCACATACGTGGGGAGTACTCAAGATTACGGGGTACGCGCCTGGCGATACGAGGATCATCCCCACATACGTGGGGAGTACTATCCACAAATTACTGTTAAGGAGATGGTTTAAGGATCATCCCCACATACGTGGGGAGTACGCTAAGCAGGACAATCCACACTTAGCTAAGCAAGGATCATCCCCACATACGTGGGGAGTACGAACGAGCAACGTAAGGCTGATTACAAAGCTAGGGATCATCCCCACATACGTGGGGAGTACACGCAACACTTTTACGCTGCTATTAACGAGATGGGATCATCCCCACATACGTGGGGAGTACTATCAATTAACGGTACGGCCTATGAGGATTCCAGGATCATCCCCACATACGTGGGGAGTACTTCAAGGATTAGCTGCCAGCGCTGCGAGTGTGAGGATCATCCCCACATACGTGGGGAGTACCGTTTTGTATTCTTCATCATTTTAGCCGTGTTAGGATCATCCCCACATACGTGGGGAGTACATCCAGCCTTCTGACGGTGGGCTGGCCTTCGCAGGATCATCCCCACATACGTGGGGAGTACACTAAAGAATCGTTGATATACCGGCATTTCAAATTTACAAACTGGCCTGTTTTAGTTAGTTTGTACTTTGTGATCCACTCACCTCTATAGCATAACCCAACTGACTTCGGCTGCCAATATACAAATCCTGAGTAAATACTAACCTGTCAAAAGAATAGCCCTTTATCAACCTCTCATAATAAATCCACTATCATTCCAGTAAATATACGGATATAACATCTAAAGCCTCCCTGCCAACACTCCCCACCCATCTCTATCCAACCCCCAAATATGATATAATCACCGCTGGAAGTAAATCTGAGTAAATGGTCCAGCCGCCATCAATATCCGTCAAACCGGACATCCCCATTTCTCGCGATTTACCAGGCGCCTAATGCCCAAATGACGCTAAAAAAACTAAATTAGGAGCCCTACCATGAATGAAATTCTAAAAGCCCAGTTCTTCGTCGATGACCTTTCCGACGACCAGAAACGGGTCATCACCAACATCAACGACTACATCAAGCAAGGCCTGCAAAACACGCCGTCTTCCGTCGCCATTATCGAAGGCGCTGCGGGAACCGGAAAGTCGGTTGTCCTGATGGAACTGGTTCGCCAATACATGACCGACAAGCGCTACAAGACCTCTCTGGTGGTTAACCACCCCGAGTTGTACAAGGCTTATCAAGACATTGCCGAATCAATTCCGAACATGAAGGTCAACTCGATTCGCCGGCCAACGTCGTTGATTAACTACGCACAAAAGAACCACAAGAAGTACGACATCATTTTCGTTGACGAAGCACACCTGCTTTATTCGAAATCAGAACCTTACGCCCATTACCGCGGCCAGAATCAACTGACCGACCTGATGGCACTGGCCAAGGTAGTTGTCGTGGTTTACGACTTCGATCAGGTCTTCCAATCCAAGATGTATTGGGACAAGGACCTGCTCTTTAAGACAATTGGTTCTCACCCCCACAAGTCGTTCAACATGAACTTCCAGTACCGAATGGTGGCTAGCGACGAGCAGGTGGCCTGGATGGACGATCTGACCGCTGAAAAACCGCTGAAGCCCTTCCCCGATAACAGCGACTTTGACTTCAAGATGTTCGATACCGCTGGGGCGATGTTTGACACTATCAAGAAGCGCAACAAAGAAGTCGGCATGAGTCGGATGGTTGCCACCTCGGGCTTCCCGCGGATCGACGGCCGCCACAATGTCGAAATGGACACCTTCAACCTGCCATGGGACGAATGGGACCCGCAACGCACCCATTGGGCCAAACGGGAAGGATCCATTACCCAAGTTGGGACCATCTACACCCTTCAAGGCTTCGATTTGAACTACGTCGGCATGATTATTGGGCCTTCGTTCGGCTACGATCCGCAGACGGACACCATGACCATCATTCCTGAAAAGTACTCCCATAAGGAGATCTTCAAGAAGCGTAAGGATATGAAATTCACGCAGGACGAATACCGGACGTTCATCGCCAATGTCCTGAACGTGCTGATGAAGCGTGGTAAATACGGCCTGTACCTGACGGCCTACGACGACGCGCTCCGGAAGCGCCTGCTAGAAATTACTAAAAAGTAACCTAATCCACTAAAAGACGTCACGACTGACTTCCCAGGAAGTCGATCGTGACGTCTTTTAATGTTTCACATGAAGCATTCCCACAACTTATTTTCATCAAATCACCTATAAAGAACGAGTAGCTTGTCCCCCACTCAATTTATCCAAAACACTAAACACAATGACCCCCCCATTCGATCTTAATTATCATTTATTATACACACTGCCACTCTAAGCGGTGCTCTCCACGCCCATTAGAAAAATGCTCCTTGACTGTGACGCAACGGTACAGTTCACACGAAGTCTATCGAACTTAACAAAGAAAATCGACTCATGATAACTAAAATCACCGAATTATCAAAAATAATTATTAGTCTGGGAAAGGGGCCTTGATTAAAGGGTTGCACGGAGACACCCCCAGCTATCTCAACCTGTGTTCTCAGCAGGACTTCTCCTACTTCGACAGCTTCAAGGCCAAGCGAGTCGATACCTACACCGAAATCAAGCAATTTGTTTTAGCCAATGTGGAAGGCAAGCTCTTCGCCGACACCTATGACTTTGAGCTCCCGCGCGTTCAGGTAACCAACGACATGGCCATTCTGACTTACCAACTGTTCGCGAAGACCTCGCTGAACGACATGCGCTACAACTGTATTGAGGTTTTTCAACGTGAAGACACCACCTGGAAGGTTATCCACTCAACCTGGTCTGTCATTCGGCCAATGGATACCACGTTTGATAATAGCAAGCCACTAGTTTAATAATTAAACTTAATTATTAAAAAAGGCCTGGGAACTTCCCCGACCCTTTTTATCTCAAAACTTACATAGAGCTGAACGCCTTTTGTCCCACTCTCTACCCATGCTGTTCATGCCAAGCCTTGATCTGAACCAACCGATCCTTAAATCGGCTTTCACGCCCCTCACTCGTCGGCAAATAATACTCATGGCCTTCGACCGACGGCGGCATCGTCTTCATGGTTGTTAACTTATCCTTGGCATAGTGTGCCAGCTCGTAATCCTTGCCATAGCCCAGGTCCTTCATGAGCTTCGTTGGGGCGTTACGAATTTGGAGTGGCACTGGGTCATTGGCCGTCTGCTTCACGTCCTTGGCCGCCGCTAAGCGGGCCTTATAGATGGCATTAGACTTGGGGGCCAACGACAGATAGGTCACGGCCTCTACCAAATGGATATCACATTCCGGCATCCCCAGAAACTGGCAAGCCTGAAACACGTTAATCGCCACGTTTAAGGCATTGGTGTCCGCCAACCCCACGTCCTCACTGGCAAATCGAACCAGCCGACGGGCAATGTACAACGGGTCCTCGCCACCTGCCAACATCCGAGAAAGCCAGTAGATCGCTGCGTCCGTGTCACTATTTCGCATGGACTTATGCAGTGCGGAGATAATGTTGTAGTGCTCCTCGCCGTTCTTATCGTAGAGTACGAATTTTTTAGTAATTAACTGGCCCAGATTAGCCATGGTGATCGTCGTGGTCTGATCAACCGGTTCGGCATTTAAGATTGCCATCTCCAGAGTATTCAGCGCCATGCGAGCATCCCCATCGGCAAAGTTCGCGATCGCCTGAATCTCATCCTGGCCAATCTTAATGGTCTGTTTGCCGTAGCCAGCGGGATTCGTC
The DNA here is from genome assembly GCF_003946095.1 of Levilactobacillus lindianensis. Lineage (GTDB taxonomy): Bacteria > Bacillota > Bacilli > Lactobacillales > Lactobacillaceae > Levilactobacillus > Levilactobacillus lindianensis. The sequence continues at coordinate 91,677 of NZ_RHOD01000007.1, forward strand.
AGGGCATTTTTCAGCAACTGAACGATATCCGCCTGTTTCAAAGCCTTCAGCACAAACACCTTACACCGCGAAAGCAAGGCCGAGTTGATCTCAAATGAAGGGTTCTCGGTCGTAGCTCCGATGAGGATGATGCTGCCCCGCTCCACGTACGGGAGAAAGGCGTCCTGTTGGGCCTTGTTAAACCGATGAATTTCGTCCACGAAGACCATCGTGCGCTGGCCAATCTCGCGGTCCAGTTCGGCCTGTTTCATAATCTTTTTAATCTTACTGATACTGCTATCCACGGCGCTGAAGCTCAGGAAACTTGACTGCGTCTTGCGCGCGATGATTTCGGCCAGGGTCGTCTTACCCACACCCGGCGGACCCCAGAAGATCATCGACGAGACCTGATCATTTTCGATGATCTCACGTAAAATCTTCCCGGATCCCAACAAGTGCTGTTGACCCACGAACTGGTCCAAATCCTGCGGCCGGACCCGACTCGCCAAGGGCGTGTTCTCCGGTTGACTCGAGAATAACGATTCCTGTTTCATAAGCTACCACCTACCTTCTGTCTTCATTCACTGAGGGCTATCCTAAACTATAACGTTGCGTGACAGTCAACCAATATGGCCGATTTACGTAAAATGTCATATATAGTTGACACACCACACTCCGAGCGCTATGCTAATGATGTCAACTATATGTGACATACCAACCACCACTGACCTAGGAGGTGTCGCGTTGAATCGAGTCAAAGAATATCGGAAGCGCGCGGGGATGACGCAATTTCAACTCGCCCAGGCGATTGCGGTTGCGCGCCAAACCATTAATCTTGTCGAAAACGACAAGTACAATCCATCACTGGATCTCTGCATCCGTTTGGCCAAGGTCTTAAAAACCGATTTAAATCATTTATTCTGGGAGGAATAGCTCATGGAAAAAGGGAAGAATTTTCGCGATAACATTTTCAAGCATTGGTTCGGCGTTTCCGGGGAATTCGACGAATACAAACACCAGGAAGTCAACCGCATTGCGGCGAATGCCTTCATTCTGTACTTTCCTGGCATGTTACTCTCGCTCGTAGCCGCCGGGATCTTCGCGGTTAAAGATCCCGAAATGACATTGGCCGTCCTACTGCTGGGTCAACTCGGTTATTTTGTTCTCGTCGTCTGCACCTACATCATGTTCGCTTCACGTCGCGCCCACCTAACCGATAACGAAATCGACGCCAATACCAGCAAACAGGCCTACCACCGGATCATCCGCAAGGGCCTCTCAACTGGCGTCTACTTCGCCTTGTTCATGTACCTGGAACAGGCCGTCATGAATCTTTGGTTTGACGGCACCAGCCTGACCCAGTCGCTCACCCAATCCCATGTCATCTGGGTCGCTATCTGGAGTGGCGTCGGCATGGGTATCGTCATTGGTATTCAGGAAGTCATCCGGCTTCGCAAGTTTCGCTAAAAATTACTGCATTGAAAAAGCATCGAACGGCCACGCAACGGCCATTCGATGCTTTTTAACGGTCTTCAGAATCACCCCAATGTTTCACATGAAACATTCCCAGCTACACCGCGACCCGTTTCACGGATTTGAGTTCCCCGCGAATCACCAAGCGGTTCTGTTCACCCCGTTTAGCCGTAGCACAGGTCACCAGCGTCACCAGTTTCTTGCCAGGAACATCGTCGATAACCTCGACGTGATAGCGATTCGTCATTCAGACCCGGCTAACCTGGTAGCGATATGTCTGTTGCTTATCGGTCAGGTAGATGTTGTTGCCCACTCGCACCCCCGCTAGTGGCGAGAACAGGATGCGCTTGGCCGTCATATAGTGGCCAGCCAGAGCGTAATTGCCTTCACCCATCTGTTGGTCAACCTTGAGGGTCCCGGCCCCGCGGACCAGCACGGCGTCGCTCACGCCCACGCCAATCGGCAAATCCAGACCAACTGCGGGGACCCGTAACTCGCCGACCGCGCGATAGGCACTTTTTCCGAATAACTCTTGTAGACCGTAACGCGCGACCGTGAGCGGCGTTAACTGCGACGTGTTGGCATAGTCGAATGCCTCTGTCTGCCCCCGTGCCGCCCGTCTTTGCGCCTGCTTGTTAGCCTTCTGGACACTCGTTGCCGTCATCTCATGCTTGGCCCTATCTCCTAAATGCGTCACCGAGAAACTCTGCGTAAGACCCAGTAGCACCAGTCCACATCCGGCCAGAAACATCAGTAGTAGCCCGAGGGACCCCCATTTAACCCAACGTTTTCGAGTTGTCATTTAGAGATCCTCCTTTGCCTGCCGATTGTACCGAATACCGGCCCACATCCCCCAAATGAAGAGGACGCCTACCAGGAGTCGGTGGGAGTTGACCATATACGGCGTACACGTCATCAGCGTCACCTGGTTTTTAGTAGCGTCTCGTTGGATGGGCCGGCTCGCATTGGCCTTCACCTTGCGGATGCTCGTGACCTTATAGGTCATCATCCCGTAGGCATTTTTCAAGTAGAACCGGTCACCCTTCTCAACCCGCCAGAGGTCGGTGAAGAGTTGGTTACCCGTCAGACCCCGGTGCGCCGTGATCAGGCTGTGCTGGTTCTGCTTGCCCTGGGGGATATCCGTTCCCTGAACCAGTCCGGCATATTTCTGGAGGACCTTTTCGCTGGTGCCCTCAAAGACTGGTAGCTCCACATCGACGCTCGGAATCGCGACTAATGCCAGTGGTGTGGTCTCCACAAACCGTTCCGTTCGAGTCTTGAAGGGATCCTTCACCTGCGTCTTATTGACCGTTTCCTGCCGCTGTAAGGCTCGTCTGAGTGCTCTGAGTTGCCCAGCACTCGCCGTCTTCAACTGGCTCTTGTACGCCGTTAGAACACCCTCTTGACGCCATTCCGTCACCAAGTTATTGGCGGCTGGGTAGCCAACGACACCCAAGCCTAAACAGAAGATGAGAATCGCTAGCCATTTACGCATGTTAGGGTCCTCCCTCTGCCAATATCTCAGTGGCTGCTGCCATTAGTTTGCTTTCCGTTGCCGGTAGTATAGGTAGCCGGCCCCACCCATCAGGAGTCCCCCGATGAGCAGGAAGAACCAGATACCCATGCCTCCGGTCGTTGGCAGGAAGCCGCGCCGGATCTTGTCACCGATGCCGCCACTACCATCCTTACCTTGACCAGTCGCCACGCCCCTCGTGTTCTTAATCTTCAGAATTTGTTGATCGTTAATCTTAAAGCTCGTGGCACGCTTGAGGAGCGCATAACCCTTGGGTGCCTGCGTTTCAACCAGGTTGTAAGTCACTGCGCCGCCCCGTCGGTCGTACACGTAAGGGACACCGTCAAATTCGAATTTACCCCCCTTGTCAGACGTTAGCGCCGTAGCCTTATCCTTGTCGCTGACCCATTTGACGAAAGTCTGACCATCGAAGACCGCCCAGAAAATCTTGCCGGCGTGGTCAATCTTTTGAACCTTGAACTTGGCCCCCGCCAAGCCTTTCGTCGAGTCGGTCGCGTCAACCTTCTGGAACTTAGCTCCACCCAGAATCAGGTGATTTAGGATCCCAATCTTCGTGCCGCTAATCTTGAAGTCTTTTTCGCTTGGTAACATCTCCTGTGGGTCGACATTCCCGTCTTTATCAACCGTGAACTTCAGAGAAATTTTGTGCGTCTTGTCGCTACTCTGGTAGTACCAAGGGTACTGGGCATTTGAGGATTCCGTTAACACATACACCGTCCCCACTTCCAGGCCACCGAAGGCGATGTCGCCGTTGTCATCAGTGATTAACGTCCGCGTTTCGCCTTTGCCATCTTCTCGTTCCAGGGTAAATTCAACCTGGCCAAGATCGACGTGCGTGTCGCTGGTGGGCGCGTTCGGGTCGATCCCCACCTTGTGAATCTCCGGGTCGACATCGCGCGCGATGAGGTTCTTAGGATACAGGTGAATCTCTGACCTTTCATTCAGAGGAAGCCCGATAATCATTGGGGCTGAGAGTCCCGTCAAATGGTGCGCTGGGGCCGCCATTTCCATAATCAGGTAGAAGCCCCGATTGTTGAGGTCACCAAATGTCAGGTAGCCACTCTTGTCGCTCAACGTCTGGGTTGCCACGGCATCCAGCTTATTCGCATCAACGAAGGCCTGTTGCGCCTGAAGCACTTCGGCTGGATCCGTTTTACCACCCGTGATGTCATGAATCAGCTTGTCGCGTTCTGTGGTGAAGGCATCGCTAGTAACCTGGCCATTCTCCACGCCCCGGTCCTTCAGGAGGCTACTCACGTCGTAGATGCTACAGGTCACGTCGCCATACTTGGTGGCGTCGTAGACGGACATGCCACTCTGGAGCGTCAGCTCATCCCCAGTGTTTTGTACCATCTGCGTCGACTCGTTATCCACCTTGTGCAGTTGAATCGTGACCTTGTCTGGTGCCTTGGTGCTAGCGTGAGCGGCGGTGTGGCCACCTAACGCGAGACCGCCAATCGCGAAGGTCGCGACAATGAGTTGTCGTAATCTCGTGAATTTCATGGCCTTAACCTCCTTCAGGGTGTGTGCGCCAAATTGAGAGAGAAATTAGGATGAGGATGAGCCCACCAGCCAGGAACCAGAAGATCCCATGGCCCCCGGTTACGGGGAGCGTGTAAGGGTCATTCTTGATCTGGTCTGGAGCGGCATCCTGCTGCTCCTTGGAAATTTCGAAGTCATGTGCGTCGCCGATGACGTAGCCATCTGGCGCCTGTGTTTCAATCAACGTGTACTTGCCGTATGGGAGACCAGTCACCTTGAAGTTCCCGTTCTCGTCACCTTTCAGGCGCGTTGCCGCTGATTGGTCTTCCACAACATCTTTGAACTTGCCCTTGTCGTCAAACGTCAGGTACTGGCCAAACTCGTTTTCGATAATAAACTCGGCACCGGCCAATGACTTGTCAGTCGTACCATCAATCTTTTGGAATTGGTACGTGCCCCGAATATAGTGAGTGACCACTTCATTCGTCTCTTGCTCCCACTTGGGACCGAAGCTAACTATCGCCCGGTTTTTGAAAGTTCCGACGAAGTCATCGTCAACAGTTGCTCGTATTCTGATGGCAAAGCTTCCGCCATCGAAAATCAACTCTTCGATTTCCGCCTTGGAGAGCTTGTACGTTACCAGACCTGTGTCAGAAACAGTGATGTCACCAGGTATCTTCTCACCATCTTCTGCTTTTATGATGACTTCCTGATCATCCGTGTTGAACAGCTTAATGTCAGCAGCATTAACCGTTAGTCCTGCCGGTAACTGGTCGGTCATCGTAATGCTCTTTGGCTTAGCAATCGTTTGGTCTGGAATACTGTACGTTGGCTGGTAAATCGTGTAGACCAGCGTTTTCTGGTCCGCCTCGTCCCGGTCAATCGTCACACCATCTAAATCGTTGTTCTCTAACTCAAATTCATCGTCCTTGTCGACCGCCTTCGTTGGTGCCGGCGGCTTGAGTGGCGTGAGCATTGCTGTGGAGAATGACTGCCACGTAAACGCGAAATCACTTCTTAACTTGAATGGTTGCTTAACGCCAGTCATGGGGAAGGAAACGGCTCCCAGCTCGTAGTCACTAGACCCGAGGTAGTCACCCCAGTTTGTTTCTTCAGTCTCTTCACCTTTAGGCGAACCAGTACCCGTCCCTTCATACCAACCTTCTGGATGTGGTGTGATGAATGCGCCCTCAACTCTTTCGGCGTCTAACCCTGAATCGGTACCGGCCCACTCGTTCAGGTCTCCTGGATAACCATTCAGTGACCCAAAAGTGAAGTAAGTTCCGTATTTACCATCCTGGTCTTTCCCTGGGAATTCGAGGGCCTTCGTCCAATCTGAGTTGGTAAACGTCATGTCAATGGTGAAAGACTTAATCCCGTTGTAGACTAATCCGGAGTAGAAATTGTTGGGGAAGTCAATGTAGGCCCGTCCGCCCCGGATAGTGTCACTGAACACAATATTGGAGATTTCAACGATGACTCCCATCTGCTGGTCAAGGTCTGATTCAGTAGGTGAATCCGTGTAAGCCCCGACATTGTCGTAGTAGATGACAAGCTTGTCATTCGCTTTCGGTTCTTTCTCACCATCCATTGAAATCGCATAGGCTGTCGCAGTATCTGATTGCATGTAGGACGAGTGATAGTAATGTTCATAGTTGTCAAAGTAATTATTTTTGGTGCCGTAGTAACCTTTGGGTTTAGTATTAGCAAGCTCCTTGGTTATTTTCTTAACACCATCGTGCTCTAACAGGCTCCCACCAATCAGTAAGTCACTGGACCAGTTGTTTGATTTTACCTGTGCCCGGTTAATCTTGATGGCACCATTTTCAGTGGGAATGGCTGGCAGGGATGCTTGCTTTTCCGAACGGTCATGGTTATTAGTCGTCTTCACTTTTGCTTCCGTCTTGTCAGGCACATCATCTGCTGGTGTCACCTTTTCAACAGTCGCAGTTATCTTCTCGTTGTTGGTAGTCTGGCTGTCGTCGGCCGTGACCTTGTCCGCACTACCCGCTGCTTGCGCGGCTACCCGTGAGTTGTCCACGACTTTACTAGTCTTCCGCTTTTTGGTCTTCTTTGCTTCTTCGTCATCTTCATCCGCGATGACCTTGATTCGGCGAAGCTTGTATTCTTCCGTCGAATCGGCAACGCGTAACTCAAGTTGGAACTTCGCGATGAGGAGGGGGTCAGTTAACTTCACTGGCACCAGCAACTTCACCTGTTGGGCTTCTTCTTGATCGTTGTTGAGCATAAGACGGTGTTTTTCATCAACTTCTGCCGTAATGTTGTCGACCTGGCCATCTTCAACCGCCTCCAGGTCAGTGAGCTTACCTGGTTCCAGCTTAGCCTGGTCCTGTTCGGCCAATGTGATAACCGTTTCCCCCGCGGGGAGCGTCAGGTCCAGTGCCAGTTGTAAGTCCTCTGGCTGGTGGCTGGTCACTGTCTTCGCAACTCGATTCGTCTGATCCTGGAGAGTTGCCTTGTTAATGACCGGGCCCCGTTGTTGCGCCTGGATACGCAATAACGATGTCAAACCAACGAGACAAGCAATGATTGAGATAATTCGTAGCCATTTTTTCATGGGGCAATCCTCCATATCCGAGTGGGTTGCGAACTGTCGTGTTCTTGAATAATCCCAGATTAACAGTGAAATGTGAAAAACTTATGAACATCATATGCTTTTTGTAATACAATTAAGTTAGTTGTTGTGTTATATATTAAATCTATTGTGACTAAATATACCTATTAACTTAGCTGTCCCCACTCGTTTCTACCACAGAGTTGTTATCAAGCCGGAAGCCAACCAAGCCTTGGCCACTCCTGACTCGTTCGCTAATGTCTAGTAAACAAAAATAAAGGCCATCCAGTAGAATTGGACGCCCTTCTTTGATTCACCCCACCATATCGGCAGGAATTATTTATATTGGCCAGCGACTAAGCTTACCCCAAGCTCAGTCACTGACTTTCACTTTACATGGCCCCAAAGAAACCTTGCGCAAACCCTGTCATCCCCCAAAAGATAAAGATGACAGCTGCAACAATCAAAACGACTCCTGCAGCAACGCGTTTACTCTTAATCGTTAAGGATCCTAGGACAATCGAAACAATCCCAACGATTGGAATAAAGAGTGAAACTACTGCGGATAGCCATCCCCAAAGAAGAAACATGCCCGTCTTTTTGCGGGATTGTACTTGTGACTGAATCTGCGTTGGGCCTGTTGTGTAGCCGCCCATGGGCTGCGCCTGCATTGCCCCACACTTAGGACAAATCTCTGCATCGATTGCCATCTTCGTGCCACAATTTGGACAAATCTTGGTTCCCTGATCCATGAATCTCTCCTCCAATACATCTAAGTTGTCGTCCAAATTTGCATTTGGTGACACTTATCCACGGTACTAAAGGCTAAACACCCGCAACCATCGGCAGATGTGCTACACTGGGGCTAATAACCACCACGAATTCAGCCTGACTAACCAGTTAGGACCTTAGACAAAACTTCGCCAAGACACAAACATAGACGGTGTTCCTATTCTGTTGGCGAATAAAGGGCTAGCTCTACCCGACCATGACTCTTTTCTCCAAGCTAAATAACAACCCGCTCTGTAGCAGATTGCTAGTTCACTCAGAACTTCTCATGTTACCAATGAATCATCCCCACATCCGTGGGGAATACGCCTCAATCTATCAAGATATGGGATCACCCCCGATGACTCGGGGAGAGGCTATAAACAAATAGTACAACATATCTTGTTATATTGCAATATCAGTTACTGATTTTAGCATAGGCCACGACTCATTCTCGCATTAGGAGAAACTGAAACCCTTTAAACAGCAATGTTCCCGCTACCAGAACATGCCCCCTACCTGCACAACTCATTAAAACCTCTAGACAGGCACAATCTCTATAGTCTTTCTTAAAAAACATCGTCAATAAACAAAAGCGATCGCCCGAAAATTAGGACGATCGCTTTTAGATTAGGATTATCTGATACAGACACCGCCAGTAATCAATTCAGTAGGCACTCTCAACAATTTAGTATTCTGGCTAGGTGCCTCCCTCCACATCTCAGCTTTGTCAGTTCTGATAACATGGACCAGCTTAGCGAGTAACATCTACCACCCACGATCAGTTCCCGTGGGAACATCACAAAAAAACAGACTTTTATCATTACGGTTTAACTTTCACAATCCATACAACCGGTCATAATCCTGGTCCAGTACGTTTTTCTTGGCCACATAGCCTAGACGAATAGCAAGCAGTCCTGAATGCTAATACTTCAACCAGTTATAAAAACACAGTATTTATTATGAGGGATAAAAGGTGTAGACTGAGGGCAAAATATATTTATCTAAGAATAAATATACAGTGCAAATATTTTCAGTTTATAAGTTAGCCAGAACCGTAGCACGATGACCATCTCGGAATTTCGACTAGGACGCCGGTAGTCATGATGACTAACTGCCTGAAACAGGATTTTTTCATGTAATGCCGATGCAGCTGCCCTGTAATTATTTAAGTCAGGAGCATCAGAGCATTAGCGAAGTTAGTTAGATTTTTCGGATGTTTTGTAACCGCTAACATTGTTGACTTTGAACTCATTCTTAATCAACGGTCAATGACGGTTACCGTCTGTCCCAATAGTAAGTTTTATATACTTTTATTTCCAAGGGAGATTATTCTTTATGAAGAAGACTATTCAGATTGTCGCGGGAACAACCGCCGTTCTGGCCGGTACTGTGATGACCAGCAATGTGATCGCTAATGCCGCCACAATACCCACTACCAGTGACGCGACGACCGTTAACCAGGGATCACAAGACGAGTTAAACCCACAAGTTGAGGCTTCACCAGAAGTCAAAACTGCCAGCAGTGCAGCTGACTCAGCCGCCGCAGCCGTCACAGATGCCGAGTCCAGCGCTACCAAGGCTAGTTCTGATGCCGAATCGGCCTCATCTACTGCCGACCAAACGTCACAAGCCGTAACCAAAGCCGCAAAGTCCCTTAGTGACGCGACCGATAAGCAAACTGAATCTTCCGGCGCTAAGTCAGAAGCTCAGACAGCTTTAGATACTGCCCAGGACGATGCAAAAAAAGCCAATAGTGCCAGTTCGACTGCCGTTCAAGACAGTTTGGCCGCCGCGGAGTCTACTGCAACCGCCCAAAAGAATTCCACTGATGCTGCAAGCTCAGCTGCAGCTGCTCAAAAATCTTTGGAAGATGCAAAAGCAGCGGTTTCTAGTGCATTACAAATCGTGCTCCAAGCAGATTCTCCCTATACAAAAACCCCTTCTGTTGCAGACTTAAAACAAAGAGTCTCTGACGATCAATACGTTGTCGACACCGATACCGCCACTCTCAACTCAGTAGCTAATGACATTACCAACCAGACTCAAGCTGCTAACGACGCTAACGATACGCTTGCGCAAGCCAAGCAAGCGGCCAGTGAGAAAACGGCAGCCTTACAGACTGCTAAGGACGCTCTAAGCAAAGCACAAAGCGACTATAATACCGCACAAGAAACAGCAACTAGCTCAAAATCAGAGCTAGATGCCGCTAATGAAGCACTGGCAACTGCAATAGAAAATGTAAATGATGCTACCGATAAGGCCAGCCAAGCAAACACAAATCTTAAGAAAGCTCAAGCTGACTCAACTGCCGCTGATGCAGACTTTGCTGCCAAGTCCACAGCTGCCTCAACAGCCGCCAAAGCAGCTGCAGACGCCGCTAACGCTCAGACCGCTGCTCAAGCGGCTGTCGACCAAACTTCAGCAGCCATAGCTACTGCTGAAGCTGCTATTCAAACGCCAAGCACAATTACATTACCCACCAGCCTGACTGCACAAGCTCTTATAGATATGGCCGACGCAAACAATTCACTTGCCCCATATCTCCAAAAGTACATTAAAGACAGTGCCTTGTGGACTGCAGCTGTTGCGGCCGACAAAGCAAATTCAACTACTGACACAAAATCGGTAGCCGATTCTTATGCTAAAGTAGTATCCGCGGATTCCTCAAACATGCTTCCATATCAAAGCGCTGTGACAGCAGCTGCCGCGAACTTAGCAACTTTAGCCAAACCCGGCTTGGATAATGAAAATAACCAGTATCAATCAAACGCTAGCGATGAAGCTATTCCGTACACTGCTGGATCGTTAACCGATGAACAGTCCCAAGATCTCGCAAAGTTTGCGGTTTCTTTAATCAATCAGATACGAAGCCAACTTGGACAAACACCCGTTACACTTACGACAACCATGATAGATTTTGCCAAAGAAATTGCGAACACCTACGATACAGACAACTGGGATCTTGACAACCCGAACAATGCAAGTGTTCACGATACTCCCGCCATCACCGCTGCCGCTAGCGACTATGGATTAAACGCCGATAGCAACTACTATGAAATCACTGGAACAAAGGATAAACTGGCCGGTGCTACGACATTAGATGATGTTAAACGTGGTATCTATGACACTATTAAAACTATGATGTTTAATGACCAAGATGCCGCCTTTGGCAGTGCGACCACGTTAGCTGGTGTCGTCGATAAAGATAGTAGTTCTCCAGCCAACTATTTTGGATTATCGATTGATTCTCTTGGTCAAATTCACTTTGAACAAGTCATAGGTACCTCAACTTACATTAAGGATGCCTCTAAATTCGATACCAGCACTAGTACAGTCATTGACACGACAACAGATGCCGCAACCGCACAGAAAAAGGTCGACGATTTAAAGAAACAACTTGGTACGCAACAGACTGCTTTGGCTAATGCTAAGATCGCTACAACTGATGCGCAAGGTAAATCCACAACGGCTGCTAGTGACTTAGAAACCGCTAAAACCACTCAGACTACGGCAAAAGACCATGCTGACGCTGCTCAGAAGGCCGCCAATACGGCTAATGCTGCCGTAACCACAGCCACAAGTACTGTATCTACCAAGCAAATAGCCGCTAACACAGCTAGCGACACCAATGACGCTAACAACAACGATTCAAATGCAAAGAAAGCCCTACTTGCTACCGCCCAAGATGCTTACGACAAAGCTAGCATCGCGGCAACCAATGCTACAAAAGCCGTCGCTCAAGCTTCGTCTGCTCTCTCAACAGCCAACTCTAAACTCAACGACTCAAAATATCATCTGTCTAGTCTCCAATCGCTCGTTCCAGCGGAACAGGCAAAGACAGATAGTTTAGCTGCTCTATTAACTGCATATAACGCCGCTTTGGGCGATGTCACTACGGCACAAACTACCGCCACTAACGCTGCCACGGATAGTGAAACGGCCGCTAAAGCTGCTCAAACAGCAGCCCAAAACCAGACGGATCTTGCCAACAACGTCACAAAGACTTATGATGCCGCTTCTCTAGCCAACAAAGCCTTAGAGACCGCTCAAAATTCGTTTGATACTGCATCGAGTGCTGCTACTGCCGCAGACACTGCTGTTGCTACTGCCGAAGGTCTCCTCGAGAACGCTAAGACTGCCAATGCCACAGCAAATGATAATTTCGACAAGGCTCAGAAGACCTTATCCGCAGCCAATGACACCCTCGATAAGGCTAAGCTAGCCAAGACTGATGCTGACCAAAACTTGGCCACCGTTCGTCAAAAGGTATTGAACGACCTGATCGCCGCAAATAACAATCACAATAACAGCGGTCAAACCGGAACCACGACGCCGACTCAGCCAGCCAATCCTGGAACTGAACCGGCAACAACAGACCCCGCTGACAAGCCAGCCACTGACCCGGCTAAGAAGCCCGCTAAGGCGGTTAAAAAGGCCACTAAGAAATCAGCTAAGAAGACTACCAAAAAGGCCACCACGGCCGATAAGAAGGCAAATAAGGGCACTGGTGCTTCAACTAGCACTGGCCGTCACGCCTCATTCACAACTTCTCGTTCTGGAAACTATCAAGGGACCTCCATTTTAGCCTTTGCCGATAACCAAGCTCAAGGTGCCCTGAGCGCCGTCATTCCAGCTGTCAGTAACGGTTTCGACCAACTCACTGGGACGACCGTTGCAAAGGCCGCTACGACCGATACCACGTCCAAGAAGTCTGGTAAAAACACCACTTCTAAGAACAAGGCCAAGTCTAATAAGCAGTCCAAGCCGAACAACGATAATTCAACGACTAGCAATACCACGCAACAAGCCTCTGCTCCTAAACACAATGAATCAGCTACTAACAAGGCTAACGACAAGCGTCAGTTCTACATTTTAGGTGGTGTCGTCGCTCTTGCCGCAGCTGCCTTCTTCTGGTTCTTCGGTGCACGCCGCCGTCGCAATCAAGACTAATTTGGCGATACTCAGCCATCGTTAGCTATCAAAAAACCTCCTCACTAGAGAATCAGCTAGTGAGGAGGTTTTTAAGTATTATCAGGTATCGCTCTCCTCCGAGACAAAAGATAGGCAGGCTCGAATCGAAATTTACGATTCAAGTCTGCCTATTTTAATTACGAAGTTTCAGTCTACTAGTAACCGTTACTTCTCAAGCACTTTCATCTTATTACTCGTAACGAAACTCCCGTCACTTAGAACCAACCGTGTCGTTAAGTGATAACGCACAATCTTCTTAACGTGTAATACCGTTCCACGCTTCAAGTGTTTTACCCGATGCTTAAGTACCTTGTCACGATAAACGTTCGTTCCTAAGATGACCTTGACGCGCTTAGGGTTGTGCTGGTAATACGTATGCACCGTAAACGCCCGCTTGGCCGTAATGTATCCGGTCTTGCCATAGCGCTTGGATCCAGGTGTCACGTCGCGGACCAAGTACCGTTTGAAACCGTTCTTGGACTGTGCAACTCCGGTAATCACAAACTGTGGCCGTCGCGTTCGTTTCTGCTTGGCATAGTAGTATTGACGCGTCTTCTTACTGAAGTCTGGCGTATTGTAAAAGCCGATCTTCTTAACTGCCGTGATCGCCCGATCCTTTTTAGCGACTACTTTGGTATGGCCCTGGTCACCCGTTGAAGAACTGTCGCTGGAGTTCGACGACTCACTCGAATTGCCTGAGCCATTGCCACCCGGCGTAACAGGTGCCACCTTATATGTCAGCGTTACACTCTGTGGATCGGCCGTATAGGTCCCGGTGAGTGGGGCATCAGCACTGACATACTGATAACCCTTAATCGTTGCTGGCTTAACGGTATAGGTCGCGTCTAACGCACCTGGGAGTTGCGTATCCGGCTGAATCGTTTTGCCATCCTGAGCAATGTAATGAATCGTCACAGGATTTCCTGGCGTGACTACTGGTTCCCATTGATACGTTTGATTTCCAGCTGGAGCGGTGCTCCCATTATATTCAGAAATCAAACCAGCCGTAGTATAAGTAGTTTTATTGGAATCATCGGGCTTCAAATATTGATCGTTACTATTTTCCCATTTTCCAGTATAGTCTGAATCCTTAGTAGCATTCGTATCTGGTCCAAGTAATTTAGAATCAGTCAAGTTGTCCTGAGGACTTAAGGTTAGCTTACTTATTTTTGACATATCAGAACCAGAAAACATCCCAGCAAGAGATATATTGGGCTTCCAATTACCAATATTAAGATTCTTAACATTAGTCCCAGCAAACATATCAGTAAATCCACCCGCTACGGGACCACCATATTGGGCAACACCTTTATCCGAATTTACCTTACTAACATCAAAACTCGATAAATCTAAAGATGAAGGATTATCATCGCCATATTCTCTGAACATCTCTCCCATATCAGTAACTTTTCTTGTATTCAGGTTCTCATAACCCTCACCAAGAATAGTACCACTAAACATGCCATGCATGTTTAGTGCCTTACTTGTATTAAAATGCGACACATCAACGTTATCTTGTTTACTATCATAAAACATGAACGAAAAATTTGTCGAATCACTGGTATCCAGATTTTGCCAGTTTTTGATCTGTGGCGCACCATCATCACCGTTGTAAAGTAACTCAGAAAACAAAAACGAAGCATTCACCGGTGTCTTAACTTGACCGTCAAACGAAATCGTCTGAAATGGGAAATTATGATGGTCCGGTTCCCCGTTCTCTCCTAGTTCTCCATTTTCCCAAATCTGAATACTTGTAAGTGGGCCAGCCATGTTACTCCACAACTTATACGCTTCTGGCAATGTTCCGCTCTCAACATGGAGGACGCCATCAGCCGTAATATTCCACGGACAAGTCCCCAACGTTCCCGAATCAACAACCTTTGCATCCGACGCATGCGCAACGACCTCTGTTCCAATCGTAGGCAACGTGGGCACTGTTCCCAATACCTGAACACCACAAAAGGCCACTCCCGCTGCTACTGCAACTCCGACTACACTTCGCTTCATGAACTACATCCTCCCTAGTATTAGCTGAGTCCATCTGCGTTTCCTAACAACTGTATACAAATAACTGCTCAACTTAATGTTATCTGAAACCGTTTCCTTTAACACCCATAGTGTAACATATTCTATGCCTGAGAAAGTGTGAGTCTTGGACTAAAAAAGTCGTCAAAAGTTATGGTTGCCCCTAACAGACTCGCCTCCGGTTACTCCAATCACTTAGCTTACTATGATGTACTGTTTTCTAAACGTACACCAATAGGTATCAAAATCAATGGATTCAAATTTCCCTCATTCTTTGCCATTTTTGTTCCATAACAAAACCCTCAGGTTGGAGTTTATACTCAACCTGAGGGATCATCTCAATCCAGCTTCTTCACATGACGGATTTTTCTGGATTATTAATCATTAATGATTATGCTTTTCGCTAGGAGAAAAATCTGCGGATGTAATTTCATTTTCAAATACTTTTTCCTTCAACTCTACCTTGTCGTACTTGGTTTAAGCCGATTACCAAGGGACGACACCATCGATATCTGAAAATGTGCCAGAATCAGTCAGCTCATCAGAAGTGGCCAATTCCACAGTCCGCGCCACACCCACTTGCACGGTCCGATTACCGCCGCCACCACCAAAACTAGTGTCGACCCAACCAGGATTGACGGCGTTTACCGTAACCGGTGTTCCCTCAAGTTCAGCGGCGAGTTTGATAGTGAACATATTAACCGCTGACTTGGAAGCCTGATAGCCAGATGCTTGTAGCCTGTGAATGCTGGTATTGGCATCGCTGGCCAGCGTCAATGACCCCACTGCACTAGAGATATTGATAATTCGGCCAGCCGGCGCCGCCTTCAAAAGTGGTAAGAAGACCTGCGTGACGTCGATTAAACCGAAATAATTCACATTAAAGTCTTGCCGAATTGCGTCTAGTGATAATTCTGATGGCTTGGTCTCATGATCAACGGCAATCCCAGCGTTATTGATTAGAATATCTAGATTAGTAATACTCTTTTTCGCGGCAACAATCGACTCATGGTCGGTCACATCTAACTGTACCGCCTGAGCCTGAACACCAGCAGCCTCGAGCTGGGCAACAGCGGCCTGTCCTCGAGCTAAATTCCTAGAACCAACATAGATATACTGGCCTTTCAAACCAAGTTCTAGGGCTAATTCATAACCCATCCCGCGATCAGCACCAGTAATTAATGTCTTGATAGTCATATCCATAGCTCCCTTTTCTGTTATGATGGATTTACTATAACAGCCTAACGTAACGGGAGGTCAAGCCAAAATGGAAAATAATCAAGTGATGCGGATCGGTGAGTTTGCGAAAGCCGCTAATGTCACGATTCGAACAGTCAGATATTACTTAGAGTGTGGCTTATTACCACCAGAAAAGCGCAATAAAAATAATCAGCGAATCTTTAACGATGAAGACCTACACTGGATAACTAATCTCCATTATTTGCGAGAAGCTGGCATGTCGATTGTTGAATTGCAACACTACACCACCTTAGTACGCGAGGGCGATAGCAGCTTACCGCAACGAATTGAATTAATGCGCGAACAGCGTAAACAAGTCATCGCTTCAATTGCTGATAAGCAGGAGCAGCTGAAAGTGATTGACCATAAGCTGGAACGATATTTAGCTGGGGATGGTGCGGTGATGTGAGCAGCATCAATGAGTGGGACAGCGTGAACCAACCAAAGGATATCTAGGTATTCACCCGCTTCTAGACGGCTGACGTCAGTCCCAGTAACTCGAAAGTGGTGTCGTTGCACTTGCTACAGCTCCCGTCGTCACAATCAAGACTAGATCCGGTAATACTAAAAGGTCCTCACCAGACAAGAAACCATCTTGTCTGGTGAGGACCCTTTTTCACTTCGTAGCACAATCACCAAGAAGTATTAGAGCATAACATGGAACGCCCAGTCATCAAGGCGTCAATAACCTTCATATTCAATGATGGTCCCATTATCAATCAAACGTTGTACTTGAGCCTCTTGCTTAGAAACTATCCGACTCCTTACTCGTAGATAGATGGCTAAATCTGCACAGTTTTTTCGCGACAAGGTAATTGTCAATGAATGGCTTGTTACCTCTCCATTCTCGTTCGCCAAAGGTATCTTTAAATAGGCAACACCGTCTTGATTATCAAATACCACTTGAAGATCATTTTCGCCATCCAAATTTGTGTACACGGAAGTAAATGGTTCAGCTTGTCGTCCTAATGAGAAGTCTAAACAACTGGTTGCTAATGCCTTAATATCTGGCCATCCCCAGCTGCTTGAATACTTTACAGCTACTTTGTTTCCCCACAAAAATCGAATCGAGAACCCTACTAATCTGTCAAAATATTCTTCATCCTCCACGCGCAATCGATTTGCCACAACACTCGTCTTGAAGTGTAGATAACAACCTTCCAGATTCAATAATAATTCCATCTCAATCTATCCAATCTTTTCAATACCGCATGGAATCTCACTCGGATACAAGATACGAACTCCCTGTAACCACCCACTCAGCGATTAATCCCAAGAAAAACCGCGTCACTTATGATATGGAGACCCTTCATTAATCATAAACGCCCGGTAAACCTGCTCCGTCAACACTAACCGCATCAACTGGTGTGGCAACGTAAAGCGGCCAAACGAAATCTGCGTGTTCGCCCGCTTCAGGACGGCTGGCGTCAGTCCCAGCAAGCCACCAATGACGCGAACTAAAAGATTACTTGGTAGTGCTTAATAGTGTCTAAAATCTATTATCACAGACCTCTAACATCAGGATTTATGGTCAGTTTTGGCGCTTTCAACCTTTAATCTTTTAAGATGAACCATTTTATAATCATCGATATACAAAACGTCTGACAAAACTTCTGGAATCTGGGTTCCCTTAGGATTAATTAAAATCTGGCAGCTTTTCAGATAATTGACTACTCCTGATACGTTCCACTCACCTTGATAATGACTCATAAGCGTCCGGGTTAGTGCTGTTATAGAAGTGATTGAACTATTTCTACGCACCATAATCATGGGGTCTATTGGTAAAACAACATTATCCGGTCCTTGCCACTCCAGTTTACGATAATACGAATCTTGGGTTGCAATGTAGCTTATTAGCTCAGGCGTCCATTCCAAACCAGTTAAGTGCGGTAAATTTGATGGTAGAGTAGATTGATCTACTAAAGATACGTAGGCATCTGGTTGCGAAAAAGGTAACTGTTTGCCTAAAAAGCGATTTACGGCTTCGGTTACTTTTGAACGATCTAAAAGGGAGGATAAGCGGGAAGCTAACACGAGGTTATTATTACCAACCGCTATTAATCGATTACGATCTTGTAAGCGACGAATGATAAAGTAAATGGAGGAATCTTTATATCCAAGGTCATGATAAAATGTGCTAATTATTGATCGCGATAGAACTTGTTGTTGGAAAGAATCTGCTAATAATTGAGCATAATCAAAATTATCATTTTTATATTTTACAAAAGCATGTCCCTTCCAACGAGGATCCAGCCAAACAACAATGTCTGCAAAGTATTTGGTGCTTGTTAAATATTTTTCTGCGAATGGTAACTGGGAAGTTGCTTCTAAAAGACGTTGTTTCCAGATAGGATCCTCTAAAAGCTGTTTTTTAATTTCATTGATGAGAAGATATTCTGGATGCTGGTTGGTTTGCTGAGTAATTAAACCTTGCAAGTAAATCTGTAGACTTTGCGGTAATACGAAGTCCTGTTGTAAGACCCAATTATCATGAATATTTACAGTTGGACAAAAGAAAACAGTTTGATTCACGGTATAATCTGGCCAACCGAATGCCTGACAAACCTCTTCTACTCGAGCGTAACCACCATTGTTGGTTAAGTATTGTTGTAGGCTTTCCTGAATGGAAGTTATAACAGCGCCGTCCTTACGAATACTCATTGTATTTGCATGCCCAAATGTAAACTCACCGCTTAGAAAATAACGAAGTTCATAGTAAAATTCATATCGGTTTTCAATATTAGCGTAGTCGGCCTCATGTTTAAACTGTTGATACAAACTATTAAGTGACACCTCGGGGACGTCTTTCAGTCTCGCATTCAATGTAGACGCAACTCGATCACACAAGGTCGGGGATAGTTTTCGATGATTAGCTAATCTGAACTGACTGTTTCCTAGATAAGTTAACTCGTTTGTATCGACTAGTCGAAAAAATTTACTCGTAAGGGCACGGGACTCATTCTTCACAGGACGTTGGAATAAATCATGATGAAATTGTTGCTGAAAAATCGTTTTTAGTTGGCTAATTCCTGACGTGTCACAATTAAAAACCATATTAGGATTGTCTGTAGCTAATTTCAGGAGATAGGTTGTACCCGTCATTTTCCGTCTGTATAAAGTATCTCCGAGAAAATAAGGATAATCATACTGACTTTGAATATCACGTATCAAATTATCCGATTGAAGGTCATAGTTAGGAAGTAGTTCTCTAAAAATAGCCAATCGCTTAGTGGAAAATGTCTCAGTCGTATCAACTAGTTGCCAATCTAATCGAATTAATTGTTGACGGATTTCTTTTTCAAGATTAGGCATGACAAGTATTGGTAATCTTGCTATTGTAATTTTAGGAATTTCAAGAACGGCTATTCTAGCTTGAATATCCGCTGATAAATCTTGCCAAAGAACGGCTCTATCGGGGATAATGGCTGTTAGCGCGATAACCTCTTGAATCTGATAGATTTGGGACCACCAGTCTCGAGCACCATTAATTCGTGCTTTAATTTGACGAACTCGTTCACGTGTTAATCCTAATTGTTGGCCAATTTCATTTAATGTTGGGGAGTTCAGAAGCTTATCCAATCTAATGATATCTGCCCAGTGTTTGCTATGATCTACGGCCCTTTGGAAAGCTGCGTCAAACCGTGTAAATCGATCAGCTACCGTTTCAAGGCGATACAGAACTTCATTGAGGATTTCGCCCGAACCGGTACGTACGTCAGAATCAACAATTAATTCTGTAGTATTGGCTGGTAGCCGTAATCCTAGTAAGTCTAATCGAGTTTGCAGTTGATCAATAACGAATTTCTCGCCGGCATGGATTGTTTTCCATTCTTCATAGTGGGAAACTTCTAGGGACCAAGCCCATACTAAATCTTTACTAGTGCTCCCTGTAATTCCCAATTGTTTCAAAAAAAGTTTCACTTGATAATCGTTATCTGACAAACCAGCGAGTCGCGCAGTCACATCGGTAACTATTTTTAATTTTTCAGCTAAAGTAGGTAACAAAATTTCGGGATAATAAGTTGATTGATTTATGTCTGTTTCTATAGGTATCATGTTTGGAATACTTTTGGCCGCAAAATTGGGGTCTAACCAACTATTCACTAATTGAATTTTGGCAGATCCGATTCCTTTAAAGGTTTGAAGCTGTGCTAAAATCTGCGGTGTAATCTCATCAATGTAAGTAATTTTTAATTGATTCACTAAAATATCATGAATTAACTGATTATCCGTTGGAATTAATTGCCGATTAGTTACTGGAGAATCTACTTTTGGTTGGATGTTGTCTAATGACATCTTTGAAGTCACCTCATAAAAAAATCTCTTAAGATTACTATACTACAATAATCATCGTTAACGCTGATTATTCACAAGAGTAATCCATTAGATACAAAAAGGAACTCTACCCTTTATTAGGCACAAAAGGCTACTCATAACGAGTAGCCTTTTATGTATCAACTTCTCCAAAAAAACGCGTCACTTATGATACGGAGAGTCGTATCGGACTAATCTTCTGTTTTGCTCATGATTCAACATCCTTCTGTAATACCTAGTAACATAGAAGGTCCATTTCAACTCAATTTAGTTCAAGCGCCACAAGGGATGAGGCCTATTTGAGTACTTTCAACCTTTAGCAGATAAAACGTACTACCTACGGATACCGTATTGGATCAACTTCAATTACAGAATACAAGTCGAGTTCAAAGCAAATCTTCAAAAGGCCCAATTCGAAAATGAATTGAACCTCTCGGATTCTCTTCACCAACACTCGTTGACAACAGGCCGAAAGAAATCGAAACTATACCGTTCTTGACTTTCATAAAAATTTTAGTCATTTAACTGACTGCTTTCTAGAACTCATCTCACAGAGCATTCATATGCTTTTTTGCCTTAGGATAAATATATTTCTGATACAAGCTAAAAAGCATGTCCGTTCTCTGCTTATCCGAATCGAACCGTTGCCATCCCATTTCCTTCAAATACAAACCTTCCACAAAAACATCCAACTTTTGGAGAGACTCCTTAAGATCATTGGGCATTTTTTCACCATACAAATCTCGAATTATTTCTCCATGCTCTATATGACTATTTCTAATCGATAACATTTGCATTGCCAGTTTGATTGCAGTTTTCTTCTCAAGCTCAGTTGCCTTTGGAAAAACAAACGTATTATAAATCAATGTATTAGTATATTGCATGTCCTTTCGTAATCTACCAGCTATGGCTTTATTCCAAAGCATGTGTAGTCTTGTAGAAAGAAGAGAAAATACCCAATCATCTCGTTTAAACCATCTTAAACCTTGAGACGGAATCATCGGGTACTGATACAGGACTACAGTTAAGTAGTTTCGATTACCAGATGTAGTTTGTGGCATAGCATATATATTAGATAAAATTCCATTATCCTTAGACATCTTTGTAGGCGTGGAGGCATAAGCCCTAGTCGTCCTCGCACCACCCTCTCTATATATTTGGGTTGCTTTTATTTTTTCTCTCACCAGTGGATAATTAATTACCTCTGGATCGTTATCTCCAACATAAATTATTGGCCTGTTGTTATTAGTCACTAAATCTCTCGCACTAACAAAATCAACAACATGCTGCCTCATGTTCTTACTAACAGTGTTCAATTCTTTTACTTCAACATCTGACAACAAATAATTATGATTATCCAAAGTCTTCATGCCTTGCTTCATTACAGATCTCGAATCAATTGGTGTACTTACTGTTTCAATAAATACACTCTTATCGTCTCGAAGATATTGATTAATATTTGCTACTAGCTCACCAACTGCCTCATTCTTGTTCTCCTTACGGTATAAGTATATATACCTGTCCTCGGGTGCCTCTTCCCTCTGTTCCATTCCAATAATCACGACTGTAACCTTGGCTCCTCTATTATTCCAATCAAAGCTTTGATGCGCAAATACAATCACATTATTCAAACTCATCACGTACTTCATCCAAATTGTTGGCTGTATTCCCTGTGTAATAGAATTACTAGAAACAAAAGCTGTCTTTATAGATGGATGCTCCTTCATAATTCTTGCTGCCTTAAGCCACCAACCACATACATAGTCCAAGGAACCAGTTTTTATATCTTGCACTAAAGCTTGTACACTCTTTTTCATACTATTGGAATATTCAGGATTTTTAACCCCCAGGAATGGTGGATTACCCAATATGTAGCTTAATTTCCTGAATGAAACCACACTATCCCAATCAACTTTCAAAGCATCTCCCTGGACAATATTAGCAGTTCTGTGCAAGGGAATTCGTAGATAAGGAGCTCCTGCGAGAACATATTCTGAAAGTTCCCTATTCAATAAATGATCCATCATCCACATACCCGCTTTGGCAATTTCAATAGGATATTCGTTATATTTTTTATTTCCATCTTTATCTACATACGGAATCCCAATTTCAATTCCATTAAATTGCTCCACTTCCACTCCAATTAATGGTTGCCATGTAGCTTGTGAACGTGCTTTCCGAAAATCAATAAAATTTCCAGCTCCATCAAACCCTACATCTGTCGGACCTTCAAAACCGAAATCGACAAAAAGTCCCTTACGACGAATAATTTCGTCAATAACTTGATGCTCCAACCTGTGGATGTAAGCTGATTCCTGAGACAACTTTTAAGAGAGCGTATAATGAATAAATCGTCTCTCAAAAGGAAGGAATTT
>NZ_RHOD01000008.1 GCF_003946095.1 Levilactobacillus lindianensis
CGTCTAATTTCTCGTGATACAGTTGCCTTAGAGCATCCTACTTTCTTAGCAATAAGCCGAAGGGAATATTTTAAAGTTAAACCTGTCAGTATGATTTCTCGTTCTTTTAAGGTAAGATGATGATACAGGCTCATAGTCTGAGTCCTCCTTGTAATGGTGTTGTGGTGATTCCATTTTACAAGGGCTCAGGCTATGAGTCTTCTTTTATGTTCTAATTAGCGTTGCACTTCAATTGTAAATTCGTCGTACAAAAAAACATCTCCATTGCTGGGGATGTCCGATAACTCTAATTCTTTTCCTTAAGCAGGTCCACGATTTCCTTGAGATAACGTTCCTCTGCCGTAGTACTATCCACTTCTGGTTCGGGTTTCTTGGCCACGAGCTTATTAATCAATTTGATTAAGAGGAAGACGACGAAGGCAATAATGAGGAAGTTAATAATCGAGTTGATGAAGGCCCCATACTTGAAATGCGCCTTGCCAACGCTGAAGACTAGATCAGAGAAATCGATGCTACCAATGAAGATTCCTAGCAGGGGGTTGATGAGGTTGTCCACCAGGGAATTCACAATGGCGGTAAAGGCAGCCCCAACGATGACCCCAACGGCTAGGTCCATGACGTTTCCTCGGGCGATAAACTCCTTAAATTCTTTAAGCAAAATGACTCCTCCTTCACAAAAATAGTTCTTATTTATATTTTTAACGATCTTATTATAAATTGCAACCAATATGCGGGGGTTGGACCGCTGGGAGACAAGACTTTTGATAGAAGCCCATCTAAAACTATGGTAAAATGTAAGTGGTTTCAGAGGGAGACCACGTTTTTGGAAATCGGCGATCAAAAATTGCTGGATTCCGCGTCGTTTCGCTTGCAATCGTTAGTAAAATCAACTATTATCAATTATTGATACATTTTAATCCGCCTGGGTTTCGGGCGATTGGAATGAGGAACGAGTAAATAGTCATTAGGAGGTGATTACCATGCTGAGTCGAACCAAGCAATTCTTACGGCAACATAACTATCGTTACGAAAAGTCGTATATTCGGCCGTTGATGGCACCCGAAAGTGTGTATGTCTTCAAATTTGGTCGAGATTCGCTCAATAACCGGGTAATCATTCGTTATGGGCATACGTGGACCGGACGGCAGCGAATTAACGAAATTGATTTGCGGCTGCACAAACAGAAGCATCCGCGTGTATTCCAAAATGAGGCGGATATGTTAGATTACTTAGAAACACGTCTAGCCCAGCGGGATCACAAGGACGCTGAAAATCCGACCGATGCCGAAAAGATCTAAAGCGATATTTTTAAATGTTTTAGTGGTGAGCTAGCGACAAGTTGTTGTCCTGGCTCTTTTTTTAATTAAATTTTTCAAGGAGGACGTCACTTATGGAATGGACAGCAGTCAGCGTGCTGACGACCAATGAAGCGGTCGAAGCCGTCAGTAACATTTTACAGGAAGCCGGGGCCAGTGGAGTCAAAATTGACGACGCCGCGGACTTCAAGAATTTAAAAGCCGGTAAGTTCGGCGAAATTATGGATTTGGCAACGATTCCGCATCGCGATCATGGGGCCGAGATTACCGCGTACTATCCAGAAACGGTCTTCATCCCCGAGGTTCTCCCCACGATTAAGCAACGAGTTGCCGATCTGGCTAAGTTTGGCCTAGATCCATTACCGGGTACCGTAACAACGGCCGCCGTCGATGACGTGAGTTGGGCCACGGCTTGGCAGAAATACTACCATCCCGTCCGGGTGACTCGCTATCTAACGGTAACGCCAAGTTGGGAAGATTACCAACCTGAACAGGCCGAGGAAAAAGTGATTCGGTTGGACCCCGGGATGGCCTTTGGCACGGGAACTCACCCGACCACGCGGCTGTCACTGACGGCCTTAGAAATGGTGGTTCGCGGTGGCGAAACCATGTATGACGTGGGAACGGGTTCTGGTGTGTTGAGTATTGCCGCCAAGCTCATGGGAGTTAAGGACATTACCGCCTTTGACCTCGACGAGGTGGCAGTGCGTTCGGCTAAGACCAACCTCGATTTGAATCCCGCAGCCAGTGATGTCGTGGCTAAACCCAATGACCTCTTGAAAGGGATTCACCAACCGGTCAATCTGGTTGTGGCTAACATTTTGGCCGAGATTATTCTGCCACTGGTCCCACAAGCTTGGGAAAACCTGACCCCTGGCGGTTACTTTCTGACGTCGGGGATCATTGCCGACAAGCTTGAGACCGTCGTGGCCGCGCAGAAGAAACAAGGCTTTATTATTGATAACATTCTACAAATGAAGGATTGGCGTGGCGTGATTGCCCACAAACCAACGGAGGATGAGTAGGCATGCAACGTTATTTCTTAGATGATCCGCATCAGACTGGCGATCAACTAGCCTTACCGGAAACGATTGCCCGTCACTGGCTCCGAGTTATGCGGGCTCAAGTAGGCGATCGAGCGGAATTCGTCGATGATACGGCCCACCTCTTTGTGGGAGCACTCACGGGCATGGAACCCGCCCCTACGGTGACGCTGACGGCGGTGCCGACACCAGAGGTTGAATTACCGGTGGCCGTGACCATTGCCTGTGGATTACCGAAGCAAGAGAAGGCCGAATGGATTACCCAGAAGGCCACGGAATTAGGCGTTACCAACATTATCTTTTACGCTGCCGATTGGTCGGTGGCTAAATGGCAAGGTAATAAAGTTGGTAAGAAGGTCGCACGATTGAATAAGATCGCCGCGGCGGCGGCCGAACAATCTCATCGTCTACACCGGCCAGAGGTCACCTATGCGGCGAGCCTGGCTGACGTGCTTAAGCAGCCGGTGGACGTCCGTTTGATGGCTTATGAGGAATCAGCCAAACAAGGGGAGCAGAGTGCCTTAAATCAACAGCTAACGGCTTTGACGCCAGGGCAAACGCTCCTGACGATCTTCGGTCCAGAGGGTGGGATTAGTCCCGCCGAAGTTGCTCAGGCGACGGCAGCCCAGACGACACTGGTAGGCCTGGGACCGCGAATTTTACGGACCGAAACGGCCCCGTTGTATCTCTTGGCGGCTACATCAATGGTCTTGGAGTTACAAACCCCAAGATAACTTAATGAAATCTAGCTGAAAACATGCTAAAATGGTTGCAATTATCATGAGAGATGGGTGAGGGCATATGGCAGTTCTAGAAAGAATCGGCTGGCGCTACTGGCTGGTTAGCCTGGGAATGGGTTTAGTAGTCCCGGCATTAGCAACTTGGATTGGAATTAGCCCGGTTTGGCGTTTTGGGGGTCTCTTAATCGTTATTAATGGGCTGTTAGCCGTGATGTTGGGGCGCTGGATCTTTCGCCGGTCACAACCCGGTTGGTGGGTCATCGTTTGGCCGGTTGTTTATTTAATCGGGTCAATGCTTTTCTTACCACAATATACCCGGTATTTTGCAATTGTTTATCTCTGCCTGTCCTATTTAGGCTACGGGTTAACACAAACGAAGAAATCTGTCGAATCATAAATTTTAAAATTTAAGGGTGGTGGCGTTCAATATGACCAAGGAACGCGTCTGGACAGCTGAAGAAGTAATTGCTCGAGTTAGCAAATATATGAATGCACAACACGTGGAAATGGTGGTTAAAGCCTGTCATTTTGCGACGGTGGCTCATAAGGATCAATTCCGTCAATCTGGCGAACCTTACATCATGCATCCGATTCAGGTGGCAGGAATTTTGGCCGATCTGAACATGGATCCCGAAACGGTTTCCGCCGGGTTCTTACACGACATCGTGGAAGATACCGGGGTGACGTTGAGTGACGTGCGTGAACTCTTCGGTGACGACGTGGCCTTGATTGTGGACGGCGTTACCAAGCTCGGGAAGATTAAATACAAGTCGAACCGAGAGCAGTTGGCGGAAAATCACCGTAAGCTCCTGCTGGCGATGTCCAAGGATATTCGGGTCATGATTGTCAAATTGGCCGATCGCCTTCATAACATGCGGACCTTGCAACACCTACGACCGGACAAGCAACGGCGGATTGCCAATGAAACGTTGGAGATTTACGCCCCACTGGCCGATCGCTTAGGGATTAGTACGATCAAGTGGGAGCTCGAGGACGTTTCACTGCGCTACCTGAACCCACAACAGTATTACCGGATCGTGCACCTCATGAATTCACGGCGAGACCAACGGGAACAGTACATTGCGGCCGCCATCAAGGTGATTCAGTCGTCCATTGCGGACCTGAATTTAAAGCCCGAGATCTATGGGCGGCCCAAGCACATCTATTCCGTTTACCGGAAGATGAAGGATCAACACAAGCAATTTAGCCAAATCTATGATCTCCTGGCCATCCGTGTCATCGTGGACACCATCAAGGATTGTTACGCGGTGCTCGGGGCGATCCACTCTCAGTGGAAGCCCATGCCTGGTCGTTTCAAGGACTACATCGCGATGCCGAAGGCTAACATGTACCAATCCCTGCATACCACGGTGATTGGACCCGAAGGTAAGCCGCTCGAAGTGCAAATCCGAACTAAGGAAATGCATGCCGTGGCCGAATATGGGGTTGCGGCACACTGGGCTTACAAAGAAGGGGTCAAGGACAAGGTTCAAGAAACCAACTCCGGTGACAAGCTCAACATTTTCAAGCACATTATTGAATTACAAGAAGATACCGATGATGCCTCCGACTTTATGGACAGCGTCAAGGGAGAACTCTTCGGCGACCACGTCTACGCGTTTACCCCTAAGGGTGACGTGCTGGAACTACCGAAGGGGGCTGGACCATTGGACATGGCCTATGCCATCCACACCGAGGTGGGGCACCATACCACCGGAGCGACCATCAACGGGAAGATTGTTCCCCTGAACTATGAGATTAAGAACGGGGATATCGTGGATATTCGCACGTCGTCCAGTTCGGCCGGTCCCAGTCGGGATTGGATGAAGCTGGTCTCGACGCGGCGAGCCCGAAACAAGATCAAGCAGTTCTTCCGGCAGAGTGATCGCGAAAAGAATATCGTTCAAGGACAGGATTCTATCGAACGGCTCTTACGTGAAATGGGTTATGATCCTAAGGCCCTGATGACCAAGGCCAACATGGAAAAGGTCATTGGTAAGATGCACTATCAACACGCCGATGACCTGTTAGCGGCGATTGGTTTCGGGGATGTTCAGCCACGCGGTGTAGTGAACCGGTTGACGGATGATGTCCGTCAAGCCGCTGAAAATGAACGCCGCCGGCAAGAAGAACATGAATTGTTGGAAGAGCATCAAACGATCAAGAATGATTCCGACAATGACAAGAAGGATCGTAAGAATAAAGACAGCGATGGCGTAGTTATCGAAGGTGTCGACAACCTGTTGATTCGGTTGAGTCACTGTTGTTCACCGGTTCCCGGCGATGACATCATCGGGTACATCACCAAGGGGCGCGGGGTTTCCGTGCACCGGAAGGATTGTCCGAATGTCCGGCATGCCGAGGATAATGGCGAACGAATTGTGGCGGTTCGCTGGGGGAATCTGGCGGGCGATAAGACCAACTACAACGCCGATATCGAAGTCCAAGGGTACAACCGTAACGGGCTACTGAACGATGTGTTGCGGTCCATTAACAACAGTACTAAATACCTCACGTCGATTAATGGGAAGGTTGACCACAACAAGATGGCCACCATCTCCATTAGCTTGGGCACGCGGAATCTGGTCGAACTACAGCGTATTATGGATACAATTAAAAACATTGCGGACGTCTATGTTGTTAAGCGGGCGTTCCACTAAAAGAGGGTCAATATGCGAATTTTATTGCAAAAAGTAAGTGAGGCTTCCGTTACCATTGATGGTGAAGTTCACGGTGCTATCAAGAAGGGTTTTTGCTTGTTGGTGGGTGCCGAGGATAGCGACACTAGCGAAGAGGTTGACTACCTGGTACGCAAGATTAGCAAGTTGCGGGTATTTGAAGACGCCGATGACAAGATGAATCTGAGTCTAAACGACGTCGATGGCAGCGTGCTGTCGGTATCCCAATTCACACTCTATGCCAACACCAAGAAGGGGAATCGGCCGAGCTTCGTGGATGCCGGTGACCCGGCCCATGCCGAAAAGATTTATGACGAGTTCAACCAAAAGATGGCGGCCACGGGGATTCCCGTCGCAACCGGTATCTTTGGGGCGGACATGCAGGTGGCCCTAGTGAATGACGGGCCAGTCACGATCTGGTTTGACACGGATCATAAATAAACCAATGATCACGAGGGGTCGGCACAGTCCGGCTCCTTTTTTAGGAGGAAAATGATGCGTTATCAACATTATTTTTGGGATTTTGATGGCACGCTGGTGAACACCTACCCGGGGATGGTGCGGGCCTTTAGCGACGCCCTGGTAGCCAGTGGGGTCAATGATTTTGAGATTGATACGGAGGCCATCTATCAAGCCATGCGGCAACACAGTGTGGGCACGGCCTTTCAACGGTTCACAGCCGAATACCAGCTGGATGAAGCCCGCCTGCGAAAGATTTATCAACGGTCTGTGGGTGAGGCAATTGCCGATGCCGGGGTCTTCGCTGGGGTGACCGATCTGTTGTCAGCGATCGTGGCTGCTGGCGGTCATAACTATCTGGAAACGCATCGTGATAAGGGCGCATTAGACTTCTTAGCGGATCTGGGCTTAGCGGATGACTTCACCGACATGGTAACGGCCGATGACCACTTTCCCCGTAAGCCTGATCCCAGTGGACTCCAGTCCCTGTTGACACGTTATGATATCGACCCCAAGACAGCTATTATGGTTGGTGACCGCAACTTGGATATCGCCGCGGGTCACCGCGCTGGTATGGCCGGGGCACTGTTTGATCCAGAGCACATGATTGTCGATGAGAGCCAACCAGAGGTTCGGGTGACCCAGATGGCTGAGCTGCAGGAATGGCTAAGAGTGTAAAAAAGGCGTTTAACCGGCGAGTATTAACGGTGATAACCGAGAAATCTCGTTTTGGGATCTCTTGGCTATCAGTGTTAAGCGGAGTCGGCTGTCTTTTTTATACGGTTTCGACCATGTAGAATTGCTCAAAAATAAGGCGTCCCACCCGATCCCGGTAGGACGCCTTTAACTCACCTAAAATTTTTAGCCGCGGGCCAATACACTATCCACAGCCCCGCCATAGGTTTCCCCGAAGAGATTCAGATGGGCCAAGAGGTAATAGAGTTGGTAGTGTGGCAGTCGTTCCTGATAGCCCGCCGTCAACGGATAACGTTCCTGATAACCACGATAGAAATCGGCGGAGAAGCCACCGAAGATGGTGGTCATGGCGAGATCAAACTCACGGTCACCGTACAACACGTCGGGATCGATCAAGGTCGGGGTGCCATCGGCCGTGAAGAGGTAATTGCCGGACCACAGATCGCCATGAAGTAAGGCTGGCGTAATCTTTCGGTCGCGGTTCTCATCGATGATGTTCTGGCGAACCCGATCGTAAGCTTGTTGCCGGTTGGCATTCCAGAGGTGATGTTCCTGGGCGCGTTTAACCAGGGGATCGAGACGTTGTTTCAGATAAAACGTCGTCCAGTCGTCCTGCCAAGCATTGTTCTTAGGTAGCTTATCGGTTAAATTGTTCTGATCAAAGCCAAATTGTGGGGCAGTAATTTGGTGAACCCGAGCTACGGCCGCACCCAGTTCGCGCTGACTACCTTGGCCAATTTCCAGAAATTCCAGCAGCAGATAGGCATCGCCGTCGATTTGACCCGAGCCAATGACCTCGGGCACATTGATGGCCTGACCCAAGGCCTGGAGACCCGCGACCTCGTGGTCATAAAAAGCGGCCGGTGTGTGCGGTTGAACCAGCAGAAAGTAGGGTCCCTCGGCAGTCTGGAGGCGGTAGGCATCGTTGATGTCGCCACCGGAGACCGGATCAACTCCGGTGACCTGTTGGAGGGGAAGCTGTGCTAGCCATTCAGAAGATAACATTGAAAAACCTTCTTTCACGAAAATAAAGGACGCCGTGAGCCAGATGATCCTGACTAACGACGCCCTCTGACAAGTCTATTGTAACACCACGGCTAAGCGTTACCGGCCTTAAAGTAGGTGTTCAAACCCTTGACGACCCGGGTCGCCACTTGTTTTTGATACTGGGTACTTTGAATGTAGTGGAAGTCCTTCTTGGTGTTGATATAACCCATTTCGAGCAACAGGGAAGGCCGATTATTGTCCCGAATAACCTCGAAGTTGCCGTACTTAATGCCGCGGTTCTGGAGAGGCAGATCGTTCATCTCACCATTGATGTCTTCAGCCAACTCATAGGACGTGTCGCGGTGGTAATAGTAGGTCGTAGCCCCGGAAGCTAAGTTACTGGAGGGTGAGGAGTCAAAATGAAAGCTGATGAAGGCACTGGCCTGTTTGGTATTGGCCAACGACGGCCGATCCGCCAGGCTGACGTACTTGTCACTGTCACGGGTCATGATAACGTGAGCCCCGGTTGCGCGGAGTTGCTTGGCTACCTGTTGTGCTAGGGCCAACGTGTAAGTTTTCTCGTTATGTTTCTGATCGATGGAGAGGGCGCCGGAGTCGTTGCCCCCGTGTCCCGGATCGAGAACGATGGTGGCTTCGGAGAGGCTGGTGGCTCGCTTCAATTTGCCAGGATGATCGACCAGCCAGCTAGCGACCCACCCGAAGTGGTTGTTGTGATCGCGGACGTGGTACCAGTTATCCTTTTCACCGATAATGGTGAGGCGGGTATTTTTTTCAATTTTATGGGTGACCTTGTAGGTCAATCCGGGCCCGTCACGCAGGTTAAGGTTACTAATGGTGGCGGTCACAGAGTTGTTGCGGGTGAAGCTAAAGAGTAGCCCGCCGGCAACCAAGAGGATGGCTAGCGCGGTGATAATTCCCGGCCAGTTGCGTGGTTTAAAATGCATATGAAATCTCCTTAAATAAATTAGCTTTTATTATACCACGCCAGGCTTTCATTCCCGTTAAATTTCAGGTAAGTCGCCTTGACTTTTCACGTCCATTTCAGTAAGCTTAGGAAGAATAAAATAGATTGCCAATGAGAAAGATTAGTAGAGGAAAGCCCGTTTCCAGAGAGACCGTGTTGCTGAGAGCGGTTAGCGGTGTGACTTCGAAGACACTTTTGAGGCTAATGACGGTTGTCCGTCATTCGTTTGCAACGTTATCCTGCAGAGAAATTATTAAAGGTGGTACCGTGCATACCTGCGCCCTTGTCTATTGACAGGGGCGTTTTTTATTTTCAGCAGGCGTAGAAAGGGAGAATGCTCATGCGTTATCAACGACCAAAGGGAACGGCCGACATCTTACCCGGTGATTCACAGATCTGGCAGTACGTCGAAGCCACGGCCCGCAAGCTGTTTGCGACTTACCGTTTCGATGAGATTCGGACCCCCATGTTTGAAAATTTTGAGGTCTTCTCACGTACCTCGGGTGATACGTCCGACATTGTGACTAAGGAAATGTATGACTTTAAGGACAAGGGTGATCGCCACCTCTCCTTACGGCCAGAAGGAACGGCCGGCGTTGTTCGGGCGTTTGTTGAAAACAAGCTTTACGGTCCCGAGACCCAGAAGCCTTACAAGGTTTACTACATGGGACCGATGTTCCGTTACGAACGGCCCCAATCAGGTCGGCAACGTCAATTCCATCAGATCGGGGTGG
Organism: Levilactobacillus lindianensis; assembly: GCF_003946095.1. Lineage (GTDB taxonomy): Bacteria > Bacillota > Bacilli > Lactobacillales > Lactobacillaceae > Levilactobacillus > Levilactobacillus lindianensis. Next base: position 9,639 of record NZ_RHOD01000008.1, read on the forward strand.
AAGCCTTTGGGAGTGATGCTCCTGAATTAGATGTTGAAGTCATTGCCCTGGGGATGACACTCCTCAGTAAGTTAGGCTTGAAGCATTTGCGGTTGGCCTTGAACACCTTGGGTGACAAGGAATCTCGTGACGCTTATCGTCAAGCCTTGATCGACTTCTTGGAACCTCACTTTGATGAACTGAGTGACGACTCCAAAGTCCGTCTGCACAAGAACCCATTGCGAGTTCTCGACAGCAAGGACCAGCATGACCAGGCGATTGTAGCCGATGCGCCGTCCATCTTGGACTTTCTAACGCCAGCCGCTACCAGTCACTTCGACCGGGTTAAGGCCAGCTTAGACGCGCTAGGCATTGCCTATGACGTCGATGCCACCATGGTGCGGGGACTGGATTACTACAACCACACCATCTTTGAAATCATGGCCGATTCACCGGCCTTGGGTGAAGGCTACACCACGGTTCTTGCCGGGGGCCGCTACAACGGTCTCGTGGAAGAACTGGGTGGACCTGACATGCCTGGTGTTGGTTTCGGTCTTGGGGTGGAACGTCTTGTCTTACTGATGCAAGCCGAGAAGGTCGCTGTGCCCAACGACAACGCCTTAGATGTCTACGTCGTCGGCATCGGTGACGAAACGTCATTGGAAACCCTGAAGTTGGTTCAGTCGATCAGAGCGGCTGGTTTAACCGCCGACAGAGACTACCTGGGTCGTAAGCCTAAGGCCCAATTCAAGACGGCCAACCGGTTGTCGGCAGCTTACACGTTGACGATTGGGAGTCAGGAACTGGCTGACCAAACGGCTAACCTGAAGTCCATGGCCACGGGTGAAGAAATCAGCGTCCCATTAGCCGATATTTATCAAGATTTTGAAAACGTCGTGGCTACCAAGTTTACGGCAAAATAAGAGGGGAAAAGTTATGGAAAAGAATTTAAAGCGGACCACTTACGCCGGTTTAGTCGATGAACAATACCTCGATCAGACTGTCGTTTTAAAGGGTTGGGTGCAGAAGCGCCGGGACCTTGGGAGCCTGATCTTCGTCGATCTACGCGACCGTGAAGGCTTAGTTCAATTGGTCTTCAGTGAAGAATACGACAAAGAAGCCTTAGCCGTGGCCGACCAGCTTCGTAGCGAATACGTGATCGAAGTTCAAGGAACGGTTGTGGCCCGGACGCCAAAGGAAATCAATCCTGACATGCGGACCGGGAAGGTTGAAGTTCGGGTTACCGGCATCAACCTCTTAAACAAGGCCAAAGATTTACCATTTGAAATCAAAGATAACGTCAATGCCTCCGATGACTTACGGTTGAAGTACCGTTACCTGGACTTACGTCGTCCAGAAATGCAACGGTCATTGATGCTGCGTAACCGGATCGTGCAATCCGTTCACAGTTACTTCGACCAAAATGGTTTTGTCGATATCGAGACGCCAGACTTAACCAAGTCGACGCCAGAAGGTGCCCGCGACTACCTAGTGCCTTCACGGATCTACAAGGGTCACTTCTACGCTTTGCCACAATCCCCACAACTGTTCAAACAGTTGTTAATGGGTTCTGGCTTTGACCGCTACTACCAAATTGCCCGTTGTTTCCGTGACGAAGACTTACGGGGTGACCGTCAACCTGAATTTACGCAGATCGATATGGAAACATCTTTCCTGACCGCTGAAGAAATTCAAGACATCACCGAAGGCTTGATCGCAAAGGTCATGAAGGACACGTTGAACGTGGACGTCAAGTTACCATTCGAACGGATGGACTGGGACGACTCCATGGCGCGCTTCGGGACCGACCAACCAGATGTCCGGTTCGGGATGGAATTGAAGGACTTGTCGGCTATCATGGCCAACACCGACTTCAAGGTCTTCTCTGGCGCCGTTGCTAACGGTGGTCAAGTCAAGGCGATCGCCGTTCCTGGTGGTGCTGACAAGTACAGCCGTAAGGATATCGACAAGTACGGCCAATACATCGAACGCTTCGGTGCTAAGGGTTTGGCTTGGATGAAGGTGACCGATGACGGTTTCAGTGGCCCAATCGCGAAGTTCTTCAAGGAAGGTGACTGGTTCGACCAGATCACCGCAGCTACCGGTGCTAAGAGTGGTGACCTGCTGTTGTTTGCCGCTGACTCCAAGCGTGTCGTTGCCCAGACTCTGGGTTACTTACGGGTTGCCATTGCTAAGGAATTAGACATGATCGACCAGAACAAGTGGGCCTTCCTTTGGATCGTCAACTGGCCACTGTTCGACTACGATGTCGACTTGAAGCGTTGGGTTCCCGCCCATCACCCATTCACGATGCCTGCTGAAGGGGATGCGCACTACTTGAACGACGGCGAAGATCCACACAAGGCCTATGCACAGAGTTACGACATCATCCTGAACGGTTTGGAATTAGGTGGGGGATCCATCCGGATTCACACCCGTGAACTCCAAATGAAGATGCTGAAGGCCTTAGGCTTTACGCCTGAACGTGCCGACAAGCAATTTGGCTTCTTACTGAGAGCCTTGGATTACGGGTTCCCACCTCATGGTGGTTTAGCTATCGGGTTGGACCGTTTCGCCCGTCTGTTGGCTAAGCGCGACAACATTCGCGATGTGATTGCCTTCCCTAAGAATTCGAAGGCCACTGAACCTATGACAGAAGCGCCAAGCACGGTTGCTGATAAGCAATTGGTTGACTTGGACTTACAGATTACGCCCGACGAACCAGCCGATAAGTAGGCCATATTCCGGACAACTAAGAGACTAAGTTAATGAGACCGAGCGATCACTCATCTGGGTGATCGCTCGGTCTTTTTCTAATAGAGATCCCCCTAAACATTGGGCACTGATGGTGGTTCACCCGGTGACGGGTTGACCTGGGCGGCGAAAAGACGTTTAATAGAAGCATTAGAAATTGGAGTGATTATGATGAGTGAAACGGAAACAGCGATTTTTGCGGGTGGGTGTTTTTGGTGCATGGTCCAACCTTTTGAAACGTTACCTGGTATTCAAAAAGTTCTGTCGGGCTATACCGGAGGAACTGTCCCTAATCCGACCTACGAACAGGTCAAAAGTCAGACAACCGGTCACACGGAGGCCGTGAAGATTTGGTTCGATCCGCAGGTTATTTCTTACGATAAATTGGTCAGCCTGTATTGGCAACAAACGGACCCAACCGACGCTAGTGGCCAGTTTCAGGACAGGGGTGACAACTACCGCCCCGTTATCTTTGTCAGCAGTCCGAACCAACGTGCCGTCGCCGAGGCCTCTCGTCAGGCCCTCCAGGATCGCGAGCAGTTTGACCAGCCAATTGTTACCAAAATTGAGGATGTTAAACCGTTTTATGTGGCGGAAGAACGGCATCAAGAATTCTATAAGAAGAATCCTCGTGTTTTTGCCGAACAGGAAGCCGGGGGTCGGGCGGCCTTCATTGCCCAGAACTGGAAAGATTAGAAGTCACTAAGAGACCAGTTTGGCCGTGGCCGCCACGGGGGATAAATGCTATACTAAGCCGAGCAATAACAACGATGGAAATAAGTGAGGTCGGGTTTTAAATCATGGATGATGTGCAGCAGTTAATGAAACGGCATACCTACACGACAAAGTTTTCCGTAGCGTTCTTTTATGGATTGCTGGTGTCGATCGCGGTGAACTTCTTCTGGACGCCTGGTAAAATTTATTCTTCAGGGGTGACCGGACTGGCCCAATTGGTTAACACGTTAACCACGGGTCTCGGAGCCTTTCACATCAACACCGCCTTGGGATTGTTCTTGATTAACATCCCCATGTTCGTGTTGGCGTGGAAACAGATTGGTAAAACGTTCACTGTGTTTACCTTTATTTGTGTGCTATTTGCGTCGATTATGATTCGGTTGATTCAACCAATCCATTTAACCAGTGACCCCATTATCTGTGCGATCTTCGGGGGAGCTGTCAACGGCTTCGGAACCGGGTTCGCGTTGAAAAATGGGATCTCTACCGGTGGGTTGGATATCATTGGAATTGTTGTTCGGCGGAAGACCGGGCGAAGCATGGGGACCATTAACATTGCCTTCAACAGTCTGATTGTAATCAGTGCGGGCTTCGTTTATGGCTGGCCGTACGCCCTGTATTCAGCACTGGGACTCTACGTGAATGCCAAGGTTATCGACATGACGTTTACGCGGCAGCAGCGGATGCAGGTCATGGTCATTACGGATCGACCTAAGACGGTTATCGATAGTATTCAGAACCACATGCGACGGGGGATCACGATTGTCCACGGCGCAGAAGGGGCGTACCATCACGATGAGAAGACGATTCTCTTCACGGTGATTACGCGTTACGAAATGGACGCGTTAGAAACAGCAATGGAAGAGGCCGATCCTAAGGCCTTCGTCAGCATCTCCGATACAGTGAAGGTGTTGGGGCATTTCTATGAACCTAAGTGGTAAAAGATCAGAGTGCGCTCAAGGGCGGTTAGCTGGCGAGCATTAAGGCTGATAAGCAGATAATCCTGGTCTTGGATTATTTGCTTATCAGGTTTAAGCGGAACCAGCTGCCCTTGAGTGCACGTTTCGACCACATAAATTCAAAGAACCTAGAACCACAAAAACAAAAATCACCAAAGGTGAGGGACTGTGACCATTGTCATGGTCCCTCACGGTGATCAAATAGGCTTCACGCCCGTTTCTTAAGCCTTTTTAAAATTCTCTAGGTTCACCGGGCAGATGTGGTATAATTCTCGGTGTTATGGGTAGCGAAAATAAGTGATATTGGTGATGAACGTGAAAGAGATTTATTTATGGTTAGTTCGACTAATGTCGCAGCTATGGCGTTGGCAGTCTCGGCGAGATGTGGTTTACCTCATGAGCTTCGACGACAACGTCCCTTTTATACGGGCAATGGCCCAGTCGTTACCGCCAGATCGGCAGTTGTGGGTGCTCTATCGGCCTAAGCAACGTGCTGCGGCGAAACGATTGGTAGCCGACGGGATTCGAATACAAGAATTTCAGGATGGGTTACGGTTCGTGCTGACGGGAATTCCCGTTGTCATGCGGGCCAGGGTCCTATTCTGCGATAATTATTATGCGTTTCTCGGTGGGCTAGCTCATCCGGCAAATCTGCGGATCGTGCAGCTGTGGCATGCCGCTGGAGCCATCAAACGCTTTGGTTGGGAGGATCCCACGACACCAGAACGTTCGGCAAGTGATCAGCGGCGGTTCCAAGCCGTCTATGACCACTTCGACGAGTATGTTGTGGGCGCGCCGGCCATGGCCCAAGTATTTGAACGCAGCTACCGGGCGTCAGCCCAGCGGATGCACGTTCTTGGTTACCCACGTTCCGATCGGTTGTTAGACCCCAACTGGCGAGACCAGACCCACGAACGGGTTGTGCGGTTAGCACCAGAGTTGGTTGACCAGCGGGTTATTCTGTATGCACCAACGTATCGCGAAGGGGTCACATTTACCCCCCCGAAAGGGTTAGCGGAAGCGTTGCGTGCGGATCCTAAGGCTAAGGTGGTGGTTAAGCTCCACCCGGCCCTAGCGAACGCCGCGGAACAGTTACAGCGTGAATTGGGCCCCCAGGTTGTGGTGGCGAAACACCTGAGTACGACGGAATTATTGACGGTTGCCGAAACCTTGGTAACCGATTATTCTTCCGTGGCATTCGACTACAGCCTCTTGCCTAATGCACACAGTTTGCTATTTTATCTTTTTGATTTACCAGCCTATCAACAAAATCCTGGAGTTCAAAGCGACCTTGCTGACTGGCTGCCAAGTCCAATGCTCACGACGAATGCGCAATTGGCAGCAGCAATTACGGCTGACGAAGCGACTGACTTGACTCAGTTTAACCGTCACTGGAATACTGCTAACGACGGTGCCGCTACGACACGGGTTGTCCGGCGTTACGTTGATCTACTTAACGAGGTTAACGATTAAAAATTAAAGGAGTGCAGTGCCTTGAAAGAGGTTATCACCTTATTTAAAGAGCAAATTTCAAGCTTGGGGATTATCTTACGGATCTCTCGTTATGAGGACCAAGCCAGCTATCAGAGTCATTACTTAGGTTTAATGTGGGAATACTTATATCCCTTAATTCAAATCGGGATTTACTGGTTGGTGTTCGGTGTTGGTCTGAAGCATGGTCAACCATTGAACGGGGTCAGTTACTTACCATGGATGGTTATCGGGTACTCGGCATGGTTCTTCATGAACCGGGCAACTTTGGATGCCTCAAAGAGTATCTTCCAACGGGTCAACATGGTGGCCAAGATGAAGTTCCCAGTCTCTGCTTTACCAACGATTAAGATCGTCAGCAATCTGAGTTCTTTCTGGACGATGATGGTCTTCTCCGTCTTCATCGGGGCCTTGAATGGCGTTTACCCCAAGGTGTCTTGGTTACAGTGGATCTACTACTTCTTCGCAATGATCTGCATGTTAGTGGCCTTAGGGATCTTCAACTCTTGTATCAGTGTGTTGGTTCGAGACTACCACATCTTGCTGCAATCCCTGATGCGGATGTTATTCTACATGTCCGGGGTGCTGTTTAACTTCGTGACGACGTCGTTCCCCGCACCATTCGTGCACTTGTTGGAATTGAACCCTTACTACTACATCGTTTCTGGTTTCCGGGAATCCTTCCTGGGAACGGGCTGGTTCTGGGATCGGCCACTGTTGACGTTAGAATTTTGGTTATTCGTGTTCATCGTCTTCTTAGTGGGATCACACCTGCACTTCAAGTTCCGGTCACGGTTCGTTGATTTAATCTAGTTGAATTTGAAAGGAGCACGCGTCATGACTAAGGCAGTTCGCAAGATTACTCAGTCATTGAAGCTAGTTGCTCGTTATGGGCTCATCGTCTTGAACGATGGGCTTATTTGTTTACCCATTAAACAGCGACTAGTCCTCTTTGAAAGCTTTAACGGGAAGGACGTCAACGACAATCCGGCAGCGATTTACCGGGCGTTGGTGGCCAGTGACCCGCGGTATCGCCAGACAGCTTACTTCAGTGTGAAACCTAGGGAGTACGCCAAACTAAGGCGGCAGTATCCTGAGGTCCAATTGGTTCGACGGTTCACGCCTAAATGGGTCTGGCTCATGGCTAGAGCGCAATACTGGGTGTTGAATTCGCGGTTACCCAATTGGTGGCGGTCTAACCGCCACACCCGGACCATTCAGACGTGGCACGGGACCCCGCTGAAGAAATTGGGAGCCGATATCGAACACGTAGCCATACCGGGAACGTCTACAGCTGATTACCATCAGCAGTTTGTTACGGCATCTTCGCGGTGGGACTACCTGATTGCGCCGAACCAGTATTCACGGGATATCTTTAAACGGGCGTTTGGTTATCGAGGACATTTTCTCACGGTGGGCTATCCCAGAAATGATGTACTCTATACCGAAAATCAGCCGGCTAAGTTGGCCGCTCTTCGGCAACGGTTACTGGGGTCGGTGAAAGGCCCCGTCGTGACGTACGCCCCAACTTGGCGTGACGACATGGCCGTGAGCGAGGGCGTCTATCGCTTTGATTTGCCGTTTGACCTGGGGGAGTTCTTCAAGCATGTGCCAGCGGGAACCCACCTGATCATTCGGCCCCATTATCTGGTCAAGGATGCCGTGAATATTCGCGGCTATGAGGACCGCGTCACCGTGTTGGCCGATACGGACATTGCCGAACTCTATCTGATTACGGATCTCCTGATTACGGACTATTCGTCGGTCATGTTCGACTTTGCGAATTTAAAACGGCCCCAACTCTTCTTTGCCTACGACCTGGAACACTATCGCGATCAGCTTCGCGGGTTCTATTTCGACTATCAAAAGGAAATTCCAGGTCCCTTAGTCACCACAGCGGCGGCCTTCTACGACCAGCTGGACGAATGGCGACAACAGGGAGGCTTCCCGGACTATCGTGAGAAACAGGCGGCCTTTACCCACAAATTCTGCGAGTGGGAAGATGGGACAGCCAGTCAACGAGTCGCAGGCTTAATCATCAGTGGAAAGGACGAATAAATATGTCAGAATTTCTAATTGGTTCACACGTCAGCATGAAGGGAAAACCCATGTTTCTGGGGTCGGCCCAGGAGGCGGCTCAATACGGTGAAAATGTCTTCATGATTTATACCGGGGCGCCACAGAATACCCGGCGTAAGCCCATCGAAGAGCTCAACATTCCGGCGGGTCAGGCCTTTATGGCCGACCACAACCAACGCGCAGTGGTGATCCATGCGCCTTACGTGGTTAATCTTGGGAATACGCTCAAACCTCAGAATTTTGGCTTTGCAGTAGCTTTTTTGACGGCTGAAATCAAGCGGGCCGCAGCGTTGGGGGCCACTCAGATTGTCTTGCACCCGGGCGCACACGTTGGGGCGGGGCCAGATGCCGCGATTGCTCAGATTGCCAAGGGTCTCGATGAGATTCTGGCGGCAGCAGATGAGCCGGTTCAGATTGCCTTGGAAACCATGGCGGGTAAGGGAACCGAAGTTGGCCGGAGCTTTGAAGAACTGGCCGCAATTATGGATGCTACCAGCGCCAACGACCGGCTGTCGGTCTGCTTCGACACTTGTCATACGAGCGATGCGGGTTATGACATTGCTACGGACTTTGATGGGGTACTCAATGAATTCGACCATATCATTGGCGTCGATCGGCTGAAGGTCATTCACCTTAACGACTCCAAGAATCCGCAAGGAAGTCATAAGGACCGCCACACCAACATCGGATTGGGAACGTTAGGCTTTGATGTGCTAAATAGCATTGCTCATCATCCCCAATTGACGGCGGTGCCGAAGATTATGGAGACGCCCGTGATCGGTCCCGATCGTAAACACGGTGTCAATCCTCACGGGTACGAAGTGGCCATGTTGAAGGCCCAACAGTTCAATCCAGATTTAGAGGCCGATGTGTTAGCTGGAAATCCGGTAGATGCCTATTTGATTCGATAACACCATAAAAAATCACGTTCTGCCCAACAAAGGCGGAACGTGATTTTAGATTTAGAGTCTGGTTAATCGGTCAAGGAGTGGGGAATCAAATCATAATCTACGCTCTCCATGATGAGCGTAGCGGTCTCTTCAATTGACTTGTTGGACACGTCGATGACCAGGCACCCGATCTTCTTGTAGAGCTGTTGCGCGTAATCGAGTTCTAAACTGATCTTGTCGGTATCTGAATAGGCACTGTCGGCTGGAAGGCCATAGGACAGCATCCGTTCCTGTCGAATCTTACGCAGAATTTCGGGTCGGTTAGTCAGGCCGAAGATCCGCTTGGGGTCAACTTGCCAGAGTTCGTCTGGTAGCTGCGTCGTGGGCCCCAGAGGGAGGTTTGCGACACGCAAGCCCCGGTTGGCCAAGAAGAGTGACAGTGGGGTCTTAGACGTCCGGGAGACGCCGAGAATGACCAGGTCGGCCTTAAGCAGGCCGGTGGGGTCTTTCCCATCATCATAAGCCACGGCAAATTCCATGGCAGCAATGCGGTCGAAGTAGGTGTCATTTAAGTTGTGCACCAGACCGGGGACCTCGACGGGGGTCAATCCCGTGGCCGCTTGCAGGACGCCCATGGCTGGTTGAATACAATCGAATTGTTGTAACCGGTTGGCAGTCGCAAAGTCTTTGACGTGGGCACTTAATTTTGCATTAACCAACGTGTGAAAAATCATGGCACGTTGTTTTTTCGCCAGGTTGAGAATCCCTTCCAGGATGGAATCCGTCTGAATGAAGGGGAAGCGTTGATAGCTGGCTTCGACCTTGGGAAACTGCGAGACGGCCGTCTGGGCCACGGTTAGCGCGGTCTCACCGGATGAATCGGAGATAATAAATATGGCAATCTTTGGCATAGCACCCAACTCCTCTAGTTATTTCTTATAGTGTACCCCGGCGACCAAATCCGTTCAAATTTTATTTGCTGGCATTATTGACGCGGTTTAGCAGTTTATGTATAATAGTTAAGAACCGTTACGCCGATGGATGAAATCCAATTGGTGTTATTATTTGTGCTCGGAGGGAGGGAATTTTATATGGCAAAGACAGTCGTTCGCAAAAACGAGTCTTTTGACGACGCTCTTCGGCGCTTCAAACGTACGGTTTCCCGTAGCGGTACTTTACAAGAATACCGTAAGCGTGAATTTTACGAAAAACCAAGTGTGAAGAAAAAGTTAAAATCAGAAGCTGCGCGTAAGCGTAAGGCCAAAAAGAAGCGTTTCTAAGTTCTTTTTGCAAGCTTAAAGAAAAACCATCAACCGTTTTCGGTTGGTGGTTTTTTGTTGTTACTCGAGTTCGTTAGTCAGGACCACTTTGCCCATCATGTGGTGGCTTTCAACGAGCTGATGGGCGGCTCGTAAATTGGCGGCATCGATGGGATGCAGGGTCTTGGTCAAGGTCGATTGTAATTTACCGTTATCGAGAAATTGGCTAATTTGTTCGAGAATTTCGTGTTGGCTGATCATATCGGCTGTTTGATAGTAGGACTTGGTATACATCCATTCCCAGGCGAAGGTGGCGCGCTTCTGCTTTAGGGCGCGTAGATCGAGGGGCTGGTCGCTTCCCGTAATGGAAACGATGTGTCCGCTGGGAGCAATGAGGGCCGTGATCTCCTGCCAATGCTGGTTGAGGTCGCTGAGCTCTAGGATATAGTCGACGTACTGGTAACCGAGATCACTTACCTGCCGGACGAGGTCTTGCCGGTGGTTGACCACGGCATCTGCGCCATGAGCCTTGGTCCAAGCAATGGTTTCTGGGCGAGAAGCCGTGGCGATGACCTTGAGACCAGCTAGGTGGGCCAATTGCGTCGCCACGGATCCGACGCCACCGGCACCGTTGATGATGAGGATGGTCTTGGGTGCCGGTTCAGCGTCAGGGGTTAGTGGTAGCCCAAGTTGCTCGAAGAGTGCCTCCCAAGCCGTGAGACTGGTTAGGGGCATGGCCGCAATCTCTGCAGGCTTTAAATTCTTGGGGGCGTGACCCACGAGGCGTTCGTCCACGAGCTGGTACTCACTGTCCGTTCCTGGACGAATGAAGGAACCGGCATAAAAGACCCGGTCCCCTGGTTGAAAGAGGTTGACGGCCTCGCCAGTGGCCTCTACGGTACCGTAAGCATCCCATCCCAGGACCTTGGGCTGATCTAGCGGATCTTGAATTCCTTGGCGAACGCCAGTATCGACCGGATTGACCGAAGTTGCGATAATTTTAACCAATAAATCATGGTTAGTGGGTGTCGGTTTCGGTTCGAAGAAGGTCGTAAAACTCTTCGGATCTGCGATCGGCCGATACTGAGTGACACCGATGGCGCGCATATCTGTCATACTAAGACTTCCCTTCATGTTTTCCAGACTACCGCATCGTTCCCGGAAAGACAATTTTAGCCCCTCGGGAAAGGTATCTTTACCTGACGCCACCGCCAATAAGGTGTAAACTTAATCTTAAGATTGAATTTTTAGGAGGAAATGTAATGAGTTTAGAAACCCAACTCAACACTGATTTAAAGACCGCTATGAAGGCTCACGACAAGTTATCCCTGAATGTTATTCGGATGATGAAGGCTGCTTTGACCAACGAAAAGGTTAAGCAGGGCCATGACCTATCAAGTGACGAAGAGTTAACCATTGTTTCCCGTGAGTTGAAGCAACGTAAGGAATCCATGGAAGAATTTGCCAAGGGTAACCGCGACGACTTGGTTGAAGGCGTTAAGGCAGAAATTGCGATCGTTGAAAAGTATGCTCCCAAGCAATTGAGCGAAGACGAAATCACTAAGATCGTGGTTGATGGTATTGCCAAGGTTTCCGCTAGCGGCATGAGCGACTTCGGTAAAGTCATGGGTGTTGTGATGCCACAGGTTAAGGGCAAGGCCGATGGCGCCTTGGTCAACAAGACCGTTAAGGCGCAATTGAACAAGTAATGAAGAGACCCGACGTGGTGTAACAGGCCAACGGGTTGTGGCCGTCACGAGCTCTCGTGGCGGCCTTTTCAATCTGAGGAGGTGGACGCAATGGTGTTAACTTATCAACGGGTGACAACGCCGACAACCGAAGAGAATCGGCTTTTATTGTTGGCAGATCCTAGCCAGCGGTTAATCGATAACTACGTGCCGGTCAGTACCGTTTATGCGGCGAAGGACGTCACGGGTCTTGCAGGGATGCTGGTCTTAAAGCCTCAGGCGCCATTGACAGTGGAAATCATGGCCCTGGCGGTCACGCCGGCTAAGCAACGACAGGGATACGGCCGTGCCTTACTGGTCTTTGCCAAACAGTGGGCCATCGAGCATGGCTATCGCACGGTGCGGATTGCGACAGGAACCACCAGTCTGATGCAGCTGTACCTCTACCAGCAACAGGGATTTCGCGTGGTGCGGGTCGACACAGATTACTTTACTCGAAACTACAGTCAAACGATTCTCGAAAATGGCTTAGTTTTGCGGGATCGCTTGGTGTTGGAACGGACAATTCACTTGCCCAAGTTGCCAATCAACTGAGCACCAGCGACTTTTCACGCCGAATCCTTTTACAATCCCCGGCAGTATGCTAAAATTTGTCTATCAGACACTAATTAAAAACAAAGGAGCCACCGTATTTGACTGAGAACGCAACGATTGAAAAAGAATATATCTTAGAACGGCCCGAGGACGAAATGGGGTTATTGGGCGCTCAGGATCAATTTGTAACGATCCTTGAGGAAGGGCTTAACGTGACGATCAAGCCCTTTGGCAATTCAATCAAAGTCGCTGGTACGACCGAAGCGGTTGACCAAACGTTGGCTATTCTAGGCAACATGAGTGATCTCCTGGCCAAGGGCATCAAGCTGAACAGCGCCGATGTCCTCAGTGCGATGAAGATGTCTCAGAAGGGCACGCTGACTTACTTTAAAGACTTCTACACCGAAACGCTGATTCGTGATGCGAAGGGCCGCTCTGTGCGGGTCAAGAACTTCGGTCAACGCCAGTATATTGATTCGATCAAACACAATGATATTACCTTCGGCATTGGACCAGCCGGGACTGGGAAGACTTTCCTGGCTGTCGTGATGGCCGTGGCCGCACTGAAGAGTGGGGATGTGGAGAAGCTCATCATCACCCGTCCGGCCGTCGAAGCCGGTGAAAGTCTTGGGTTCTTGCCAGGGGACTTGAAGGAGAAGGTCGACCCTTACTTGCGACCAATCTATGACGCCTTGTATGCTATTCTCGGGGCAGAACATACGACGCGGCTAATGGATCGCGGCGTGATTGAAATCGCCCCATTAGCCTATATGCGGGGGCGGACATTGGAATCAGCTTTCGTTATTTTGGACGAAGCGCAAAATACCACGAACATGCAGATGAAGATGTTTCTGACGCGGCTAGGCTTTGGGTCCAAAATGATCGTCAACGGGGATATCTCCCAGATTGACTTGCCCCACAATGCGAAGTCGGGGTTGATTCAGGCGCAACACATTTTACAAAACGTTAAACACATTAACTTCGTCACCTTTAGCTCAGATGATGTGGTCCGGCATCCCGTCGTGGCCAGCATCATCAACGCTTACGAGGCTAACGATACTAAACCAAATGGAGCTAAAAAATAATGGATTTAGAGATTTTTGATAAGACCAAAGATGGCGTGCCTGCAGAGCACGTGAAGCTGATTCAAGACGTGTTAACCTATGCCGGAGACTACCTAAAGTTGGCCGACAATACGGAAATGTCGGTTACGTTAATGAATAACGAAGACATTCACCGGATCAACAAGCAATACCGCGGTGTTGACCGGGCAACCGATGTCATTAGCTTTGCGATTGAAGATGACGACGATGAAGCCGCTGAATTTCCACTTGTCATGGATGACGAGCTGGCAGCGGAGATTCCCGAAAACATCGGGGATATCTTTGTCTCGATGGATAAGGTTGAAGAACAGGCGGAATACTTGGGTCATTCCTACGAACGGGAACTCGGTTTTCTCGTGGTCCACGGATTCCTACACCTCAACGGCTACGATCACATGAAGCCGGAAGATGAAAAGGTGATGTTTAAGCTTCAGGCGGACATCTTGGATGCCTATGGCCTCAAGCGATAAACGAAAACAAACCGGGAAGAATCGGGCCTTTGTTCAGTCGTTGGGTCACGCGTGGGATGGCCTACGGGCCCTGTTTCACTATGAACGCAACTTTCGTAAGCACCTGGCCTTCGGCACGGTAGCCGTGTTGGCCGGCCTGGTCTTACGACTCGATGTTAACGAGTGGTTGTGGCTGATGTTAGCGATCTTTCTGGTGTTAATCGCGGAGACCCTCAATACCATTGTGGAGGCCGTCGTGGATCTAGTGGTGGGGACAACCTATCATGATTTAGCGAAACGTGCCAAGGATGTGGCCGCCGGCGGGGTGCTGCTGGCCGCGACCTTTGCGGTGATTGTTGGGGCACTCGTGATGTTACCAGCGCTGAGTCGTTGGTTTTAAGTGGAGGAAAATATGGATAATCCAAATTACAAATCAGGGTTCGTGGCCATTGTTGGCCGGCCTAACGTGGGGAAGTCAACGTTTTTAAACCGCGTGATTGGCCAAAAGATTGCCATCATGTCGGATACGGCACAGACTACCCGGAACAAGATTCAAGGAATTTACACGACAGACGAAGCACAAATCGTCTTTATCGATACGCCTGGGGTGCATAAGCCGAAGCACAAGCTGGGTGACTACATGGTCAAGTCGGCCCTGTCAGCCTTAAACGAAGTCGATGCCGTGTTGTTCATGATTAACGCCGCCGAGAAGCGGGGAGCCGGAGACAACTTTATCATTGACCGCTTGAAAGATATCAAGGCACCGGTCTATCTGTTAATCAACAAGATCGACCAGATCCATCCCGACGATCTGTTGCCAATCATGGAACAGTACAAGACCGCCATCCCATGGAAGGCCGTTTACCCAATCTCCGCTCTGGAGGGGAATAACGTCGATGAGTTCCTGAGTGATCTGGTTGACCAGATGCCAAATGGGCCGCAATATTACCCCGAAGATCAAGTGACCGATCATCCGGAACGTTTCGTGGTAAGTGAACTCATTCGTGAAAAAATCTTCATGTTAACGCGTGAGGAAGTGCCGCATTCAGTGGCCGTTGAAATCGAAAGCATGAAGCAAGAGGACACGGATCACGTCCACATCGAAGCTACAATCATTGTCGATCGCCCAACTCAAAAGGGTATTATGATCGGTAAGGGTGGAAGCATGCTCAAGAAGATCGGGACGTTAGCGCGTCGCGATATTGAACACTTGCTCGGTAGCAAGGTTTACCTGCAACTGTGGGTCAAGGTTCAGCCCAATTGGCGCGACAAGTCCACGTTGCTGAAGAGCTACGGTTACCGGAAAGACGATCTTTAAAACTGAAGGAAAGTAGGGATGCGGTGTGGCACGTCATGTTACGGATTTTCACGGCATCCTTTTATTTCGCCGTGACTATGCCGAACGAGACTTCCTGGTGAAGTTTTTGACGCAAGAGTTCGGTAAAAAAATGTTTTTGGTTCGTGGAGCTAAGAAACGAGGCTTCAAGATGGTGGCGGATATTCTTCCGTTTACCGTGGGCGGTTATGTCGGTGATATTGCCGACGATGGGCTCTCCTACATTCGAACGGCCCGTGAGACACATCAGTTTCAGAATATCTCTGCCGATATCTTTAAGAATGCCTATGCGACCTACGTCATGAGTCTGGTCGATGCAGCTTTTCCGGATAGCCAACCGTTGCCGGAATGGTATCACAAGGTTGAACGGGCGCTGACGTTGATTGACGACGGGGTGAATGCTGCTATCGTCACCAACATCATGGAGATCCAGTTGATGCCGTCCTTCGGGGTGGCACCGCAGCTCCAGGGGTGTGCGATCTGTGGCCGGAACGATTTGCCATTCGACTACTCGGAAAGTTACGGGGGTCTGTTGTGTCAACAGCATTGGCAACGCGATCCCCGGCGACTCCACTTAGCCCAGCGGACGATCTACTATCTGCGGCAGTTCTCCGTCTTGGACCTAGATCGACTGCATTCCATCAAGGTAAAACCGCAGACGGAACATGCCTTGCGACAACTGATGGATGAGATCTACGACAGTCAGATCGGGGTTCATCCCCGTAGTAAGCGTTTCTTGGATCAGATGCAATCCTGGTCGGCTCGGATGACGATGCCACCGGCAGACAAACCCAAAGAACAATAAGCTTAAAGCGATTCAGACCGACTCCTGGCGAGTGGTTTGAACCGCTTTTTTGGTTTAGATTGGGTGTGCTCTGACGACTAGATGGTGGATGAGATCCAACTGGGGGAAGCTATGGGGATCGGTGTTTGGGGCCGATGCTTTTAAAATTATACAGCTAGTTGTACAATTAACTGTAGAGGTGATCACATGGATAGCAATCAACTGGTGTCTTGGAAACTGGTCCTACTGGGACGGAAGATTCGCAATCGGCGGAATCGGTTCGTGCGACACCTGAATTTAACGAGTGAACAGGCCGATGCCTTACGTTTCTTCGGTGATTTTCCCCACAGCACCATCACCGATTTTAAAGATCGCCAACAGGTGACTCACCAGACAGCTCGGTTAGTTGTGAAGCGGATGGTCGATCGGAACCTGCTGGTGTTAGAAGCCAATCCGGCCGACCGGCGCGAAAAGTTAGTCGGGTTTACCGAAGCCGGGTTAGCGAAACGCCACCAACTAGATGATTACATTAAAGATACGAGTCAAGCCTTATTTACCGGATTTACGGGTGCTGAACAGCAAGCGGTCCTCACTATGTTGGACCGAATCGAACAGAATTTAGAAAGGGACTGAGGGCGTTTGAAGACACGGCTGTATACAAGAGATGTCAAATTGGTTTTGGCGTCGAGTTTTTTCTTCCTGATGAGTCCCATGATGGTCAATCCCATCATCGCTGGCTTCTCGAATAACGTGGGAGCGAACAGTGTTCTCGCCGGAATTGTGGCGGGGATGATGAACCTCACTTCGTTACTGCTACGACCAGTGGCTGGGAATCTCACCGACCGTTTTTCGAAGTATCGGTTGAGTTTGATTGGGGGCAGTCTGATTCTCATTGCCTGTATTGGGTATGGGGTCACGACGTCGGTACCTCTAATTATGTTGTGGCGAGTCGTCAATGGGGTTGGCTATACGTTGTGCTCCGTCTGCATGGCCACTTGGATGGCTAGTCTGCTACCAGCCGACAGAATCGGTGCCGGAATGGGAATCTATGGAATTGCCAATGCCCTGGGAATGGCGATTGGTCCTGCAGTGAGTGTTTACCTGTATCATCGTCTTGGCTATCGTAGTGTCTTTTGGGTGGCCGCAGGCTTTGTGACCTTACTCTTGGTGACCATTCAATTTGTCGGGGATAAGAGTGTTCCGCATCCCGATTATCAAAAGACTAAGCGACAGCACCCGAAGATTCGGTTGGTTCAACCCAAGGTCGTACCGGTTGCCGCCATTCTCTTGCTGTTTTCACTTCCTTACTTTGCGACGCAGACCTATATCGTGAGCTACGTCTTTCACCGGGGGTTTGCGATCCCAGCCGGGGCCTTCTTCCCGGTCTACGCGTTGGTGTTACTGGCCATGCGGCTCATTCTTCGCGACGCCTTTGACCGCGTTCCCTTTAAAAAGTTTTTTTGGATCTGTCTCGGTTGTAACCTCATTGGGATCGTCGGCCTAACCGATATGGATAATTGGCTGATGCTCATCGTCGGCGCTGTGGGTCTGGCTGCCGGCTATGGTCTGATGTTTTCCATTTGTCAGGCTAAATCGCTGACATTGGTTCCTAAGGCCGATCGGGGGTTGGCCAACAGTACCTTCTACATTGGGATTGACCTGGGGATGACCCTGGGACCCATGCTGGCGGGGGTCATCACAACCTATCTACCATGGTCCTGGCTCTATCCCGTCATGGCCGTGACCTTACCGGCAATCGCGCTGGTTTACTGGGATAATCGCCGAGGATTGGCCTGAAATAGTGGCCGGCCTGACTGAATAATTGGTCGCACGAGTTCAGACGTGGTAAACTAACTTCATATCGTTTTCTAATCAAAATCTTATTGTTTTCCAATGAATAGGAGGGCGTACAGATGAAGTATCGGCAATTAGGCAAGTCAGGTTTAAAGGTGAGTGAAATTGCATTAGGAAGTTGGTTGACGGATGTCAGTGATCCGGCCAAACAGGAACTGGCAGCGCAGAGCGTCCAATTAGCCTATGACCGTGGGATTAATTATTTTGATTGTGCGGATGTGTATAGTGGCGGCGGGGCCGAACGGTTTCTGGGCCAGGCGTTGCAACAGTTTCCCCGTAAGGAATTGGTCGTCTCGAGTAAGGTTTATTTTCCTTCAGGCAAAGGGGTTAATGACCGCGGCCTGTCGCGGAAACACATTACCGAGTCGATTGATCAGTCATTGACTAATTTACAAACAGATTATTTGGATCTGTATTTCTGTCATCGTTTTGATACCCAGACACCGTTGGCAGAGACGCTGGAGACCTTGAGTGGGTTAGTCGACCAAGGAAAGATCCTGTATTACGGGGTCAGCGAGTGGACACCGGTACAGATTCTTAAGGCAGAACTGATTATTCAGGAACGGGGACTCCACCCGATTACCGTGGTGCAACCTGAATACAACCTCTTTGACCGCTACATTGAACATGAATTGTTGGATTTGTGTGGCGAACTGGGTTTGGGGGTCGTGCCATTCTCGCCACTGGCTCAGGGCTTACTGACGGGTAAATACCGTCAAGGACAGCCGGTTCCAGCGGGGTCACGCGGATCGTTCCAACCAGACTTACAGGCACAGTTAGTTCCTGAAAATCTAGCGAAGGTTGAAGAACTGTCGAAGATGGCCGCAGAGTTAAATACGGACCTGGCAACCTTTGCTTTGGCTTGGGACAAACGAGATGCCCGAATTTCCAGCCTGATCATCGGCGCCAGTAAGCCAGCCCAGTTACAGAATAACTTGAAGGCTGTTGATTTGGAGATTCCAGCCGAATATGAAGCGCGGATTGACAAGTTATTTGGATTCAAGAAGTTTTTCCGCGAAATTTAAGAGACAGATGGTGTCACATTCGAGTTAATCACTCGGATGTGACTTTTTTGTTGGCGAGAGGGTCGAACTGGCAAACTTATCAAATATTTATGAAACTATCACATTTTTACGAAAGTGCTTACTCTCAAAGAACGCGTTACGGTGATAAAAGTCAGGGAAGCCTGGCACTTTAATGGTTGGCTAATTTAAACTAAAAATAGTTTTATGGGGTGACAATTGGTTAACCTGGAAAACTGAACTTGACGTGGTACGATGAGATTATATGCATAAGATGCATTTGATTTTTGAAATAAGTTTGATCTAAAAATGTGGACAAATTGAAGGAGCCTCGTCAATGTCAGTTTTTCAGCAACAAGCTAAAAATTTACAAGTTTCCCATCGTCGGCAATGGTTGTTTGTAGGTGTGGCCGCGGCGGTTCTCAGTACCGAACTTCTCGTGGGTGGTGTGACGCCAGCCCAAGCTGCAACCGATGATCAAGCACCCACGGCGGTGTCTGGTGAGAAGCCAGCCGAAAGGGTTACTAAGTCGGCAGAGGTGGTTAATGAGAATAAACCGGGAGCTGAGAAGACTGGCACCATTAGTTCAGACAAAACAACCGATGGGGCTGGCAACTCTAATGATGGTATTGGAAGTGCAGAGAATGACACCGGAGATGGACAAGCAGCTTCTGATGGCAGTGAGTCTATTAAGCCAAAGTCGAAAGGAAAAGTCGGGCCGTTCTCAGCACGAATGGCAGCGCCAAGCGCGTCGGACCCAACAGAAACTGATCCAGCGGACACGAGTTCTGACGACAATCAGCCGGTAACAGATTCTGCGGGGTTTACGTACACGAAGCATGTGGATGAAGATGGGAATACAACCGGTTATGACATTACAGCCTATTCTGGTAGTGATACTGATATCACGATTCCAGACAGCTATCAGGGGTTGAGTGTGGTTGGTATCGGTGAGGGGGCCTTTAGTCAGAAGGGCCTAACTGGTGTTAAGTTGCCGGATAGTTTGATTAATATTAGTAATGGGGCTTTTCAGAATAACTTTCTGAAGACAATTACATTTGATAGAGCCTTAGAAACAATTGGTAACGGTGCATTTTTAGGAAATCAGTTGAAGGATATCGTTATTTCAGATCATGTGCGAGAGATTGGTGATTCAGCCTTTTTAAATAACGGTGCCACACAATTGACACTGGATAACGATCTTGTGAAGATTGGTAATGCGGTATTTGAAGAAAACAACATTGGTGGTGATTTGACGATTCCAGATAGTGTCACAGAGATTGGCATGATGGCTTTTGTTAATAATCAATTAACCGGACTGGCTTTTGGAACTGGCAAGGCACAGCTGAAAACAATTGGTATCAATTCATTTTCGCATATGAAAACTTTAACGGGTGGCCTATCCGGCGGACCGCTGATTATTCCAGACAGTGTCAAGACAATTTCACCGGCAGCATTTGTAAATGATGCTATTAGCAGTCTCATTCTTGGGAAGAATGTTGAAACGATTGGGGATGATGCCTTTAATGTTAACAACCTCCAGGGTACCATCGATATTCCAGATAGCGTGATTAGCATTGGCGACACCGCCTTTGACGGCAATCATCTCTCCGGAGTGAAGCTGGGAGCCAATGTCGAAACCATTGGTAACAGAGCCTTTGGCGGGGCATCGGATGGTAACCACCTGACGGGCTCATTGATAATTCCGGATAAGGTTCAGTCGATTGGGACGAGTGCATTCGATGAAAACCAACTCAGTGGAATGTTGACAATTCCAGCCAGTGTGAAAACAATTGGGGCTAGTGCCTTTTTGCAAAATCAATTAACAGGTGTCCACTTTCTAGGCGTCCCGGATAGTATTGGGAACGGTGCCTTTGTCCAAAATAATCTGCAACATATTCAGGCTGATTTGCCGGTGAACACGTTCGATGACGAGGCTCTCGCAACTCAGCAAACCTTAACGGTGCCAGTCAAATTAGTTAACGGTAAGTTCATTGGCGTTAAGCAGGCTATTTTGAACAAAGTTATGCCAACCAATTTGGCCTTAAACGATCTGACATTTACTCTTGATGACACGCCAGTAACGTACAATCCAACTGAGGATTCTTTAACGTTACCCGATGGTTTTACCGGAGAAAAGCTGACAGTCATGATGACCTCGGGAACATCCGGCGATAACTCTGGGAATTATGGTGTCTTGCAGCTGACGCTGGATGGGACGCCACAGTCGACACCCACCACCCCAACCGATCCCGTCACGCCAAGTCAACCAGTCAATCCGGTCGACCCCACGACGCCAGTCACACCGGTTCAGCCAATCAAGCCGGCCCAACCGATCAAGCGACCCACACAACCTAAGAAGGCCGCTCAGAAGCAGGCTAACCGTCATGGTAAGCCAACGGGACAGGCAGTTACAGGCCAACGTTTGGCAATAGGGGTACGTTCGGCTGGACCCGCAATGCGTCCGACAACGATAACCAGCCAATTAAAAGCCAGTCGTCAGACCAGTACACAACACCAAGCGACCCTGCCACAGACCGGTGAGCGTACAAAGCTCTGGACGGTGATCGGGGGATGGCTACTGGCGATTCTCGGGTGGCTGGGACTGGGTAACCGTCGGCGAGAACACTAGCCAGAAGAATGGGGGTCAACCATTGACATCCCCGTCCCAGACAGCTATCATAAAACTCAGTTAAATAAGTCGATTATGATGAATGAGAGTTACCGCGTGGTTGGTTAAGCGAGTTCGGGAAAGTGTAAGCCGAACCCAAGGCGTGGTGAGTTGGCACATTCGGAGTCGTTTCCAAGTAAGCTGCTAGTCACGTCTGACTAGAAGTAGGGTGGAACCGCGAAATTAAAACTTCGTCCCTACGTGAATTTGCCTAAGTGAATTCTCGTAGGGATTTTTTGCGCGCTTATTTGTTTAATCGATTGACCAAAACGGCCGAATTTAGTCGCTTGGCAACCACACAAGGAGGAAACAGCACCCATGACAGAAAAACTGTCCATGCAAGCAATCATTTTGAAGTTACAACAGTACTGGTCCGCACAGGGCTGCATGCTGATGCAAGCTTACGATACCGAAAAAGGGGCCGGGACGATGAGTCCTTACACCTTCTTACGCGCGATCGGACCAGAACCTTGGAACGCCGCTTACGTTGAACCTTCCCGCCGGCCAGCCGATGGTCGTTACGGGGAAAATCCTAACCGGTTGTACCAACACCATCAATTCCAAGTGGTCATGAAGCCTTCACCAGATAACATTCAGGAACTTTACCTGAACAGTCTGAAGGAACTTGGCATTAACCCACTCGAACATGATATTCGTTTCGTGGAAGATAACTGGGAAAACCCATCCATGGGTTGTGCCGGTGTTGGTTGGGAAGTTTGGTTGGACGGAATGGAAATCACTCAGTTCACTTACTTCCAAGTCGTTGGGGGGATGGCAGTTGATCCCGTCACTTCCGAAGTGACCTATGGTTTGGAACGTCTGGCGTCTTACGTCCAAGATGTTAACTCCGTCTTCGACCTGGAGTGGGCCGATGGCGTTAAGTATGGCGATATTTTCAAGGAACCTGAATACGAACATTCCAAATACAGCTTTGAAGAAAGCAACCAAGACATGCTGTTACGGCACTTCAACGAATACGAAGATGAAGCCAAGAAGCAAATCGCCAACGGCCTGGTTCACCCGGCCTATGACTACATCTTGAAGTGTAGCCATACCTTTAACTTGCTCGATGCCAGAGGTGCTGTGTCCGTGACTGAACGGGCCGGCTACCTGTCCCGTATCCGGAACATGGCACGTGCCGTGGCTCGCGCCTTCGTTAACGAACGGAAGAAGCGTGGTTTCCCACTGATCAAGGATGAAGCCCTGCGGACAAAACTATTAGCAGACGACGAGGAGGCCAAAAAATAATGGCACACACATTTTTACTGGAAATTGGACTAGAAGAAATGCCAGCCCACGTGGTAACGCCAGCTATCAAACAACTGGTTAAACGGACGGCAGATTATTTAAAGGAACAGCGCGTGGCTTACGATGACATCAAGCCATTCTCAACGCCTCGCCGGTTGGCCATCCAAATCAGTGGTTTAGCCGACAAGCAGGAAGATATTAGCGAATCCGTTAAGGGTCCCGCCAAGAAGATTGCTCAGGATGCCGATGGCAACTGGACGAAGGCCGCTATTGGCTTTACCCGCGGGCAAGGTTTGACTCCTGACGACATTACGTTTAAGGAAATTAAGGGGACGGAATACGTCTACGTTGACAAGTTCATCGCTGGCGAACCCGTCGCTGCGGTCTTGGCTGGGTTAAAGGACATTGTGACCGCCATGACCTTCCCAACCATGATGAAGTGGGGCACCCATCACTTCGAATACATCCGACCAATTCGCTGGATCGTCGCCTTGCTGGATGCTGACGTGATTCCATTTAGTATCTTGGACGTCACGACCGGCCGCAACACTCGCGGTCACCGTTTCTTAGGGACCGACGTGGACATTGCCACGGCAGCCGACTACGAAGCCGATCTTACGGCTCAATTCGTGATTGCCGACGCCGACAAGCGTAAGGCGCTCATCAAGAGCCAAATCGAAAAGATTGCCACCGATAACAACTGGACGGTTACCATCGACGGCGGGTTATTGGAAGAGGTTAACAACCTGGTCGAATGGCCAACTGCCTTTGCCGGGAGCTTCGATGAGAAGTACCTGACTATTCCCGAAGAAGTCTTGATTACCTCGATGCGTGATCACCAACGGTTCTTCTACGCACGGAATGCCGAGGGCAAGCTCTTGCCTAACTTCATCTCTGTTCGTAATGGGAACGACCACGACCTGCAAAACGTCGTTGCTGGGAACGAAAAGGTTCTGACGGCACGGTTGGAAGACGCCATGTTCTTCTACACCGAAGACCAGAAGAAGTCGATTGCCGATTACGTGGAACGACTCAAGTCAGTTAGTTTCCATGATAAGATCAGCACGATGGCTGAAAAGATGGATCGGGTCAAGGCCATCGTGGGCGTGCTGGCCAAGCACCTGCACCTAAATGATACCCAGACTCAGGCCGCCCTGCGTGCCAGTGAGATCTACAAGTTCGATCTGGTTACCGGGATGGTTGGCGAGTTCGCCGAATTACAAGGGGTCATGGGTGAAAAGTATGCCTTACTGGCCGGGGAAGACCCAGCCGTGGCCCAGGCCATTCGTGAACACTACGAACCGATCTCCGCTAACGGGGACTTACCAGAATCCGTGCCGGGTGCCGTATTGGCCTTGGCTGACAAGTTCGATAGCATCCTGACCTTCTTTGCCGCCGGTATGATTCCTAGTGGATCCAATGACCCTTACGCTTTACGCCGTCAGGCCATCGGAATTGTGCGGATTGTTACCGACCAACAGTGGTCCTTGCCAATTGCTGACCTGGCTCAGGCCTTCATCACGGCCGAAGCGGACGCTAAAGTGGCGCCTCAGCTTGATCAAGCTAGTCAAATCGACGCTGTGATTGGTTTCGTGAAGGATCGGATTCGGAAGATCTTGCGTTCTGCTAAGCAACGTCACGACATCATTGATGCCGTCACCAACAGTTCTAGCAGCGATGTTCTGCGGATCTTTACGGCTGCCGACATTCTGGCTAGCCATGCCGACGATGCCAACTTCAAGGCCGTTATTGAGTCCTTGACGCGGGTCATTCGTTTGGCGCAGAAGGCCCCAGCCGAATTGGCGACGGCCACGGTTGATACCGATCTGTTTGAAAATGACAGTGAGGGTGCCTTGCACCAAGGTGTTGCTGAAGTAGCGACCGCCGCTGACAAGACGCTGGCTGACCTCTACGCAGCCTTAGCTGACATTCAACCGACGATTGCGGCTTACTTTGAAGCTACGATGGTTATGGATAAGAACGATGCCGTTCGGAATAACCGGTTAACCGAATTGAGCGGCTTAGCTCGTCTGACTTTGAAGTTGGGTGACTTGGACCAATTAATCGTTAAATAGAAAGAGTGGGTCAAAAGGCGGTTAGCTGGCGAGCATTAAGGCTGATAACCGAATAATCCCAGGCTTGGATTGTTTGGTTATCAGGTTTAAGCGGAACCAGCTGCCTTTGGACACACGTTTCGGCTATATAGATTTGACGCTACTGGTGGGTCTGAGGATTGTCTCCTATCCGTTGAAATGGTTGTGACTGACACTTTTGGTGTGGGTCACGGCCATTTTTGTTTGGTCAAAGTGATTTCGGATGAGGGGTCGAAATGACTTGGTTTGGGTACTACCCAATCTAACTTCTTTATTGGGGACGTGTTTCCCAGGCAACTATGATCGTCTCAGGTGTAGGCGGGTTTTGCCCGCCTAGAAAGGAGACGGTGAGGATGTTAGTGCCACGGTTACGAGTCAAGAATTGGCAATTGTGTTTAGGTAATGTGGTTTTAATTATTCTATTGTGGGACGCGCAGGCAACTGGTCTGCGTTGGGGCCTGAGCGAGCCCATTCGGTCGGAGAAACTCTTATTGGTACTGACGCTATTTGTCGGAATTGCTGGGCTTTTACCGAGCGCATTACCAGCCCGGTTCTCAGCGAATCAGACCACTTATATCGCCCGCGATGCCAATATATTACTCATCTTGTATCAGGTCATTTACTTGGCGGTACCACGCGTTCTAATCGCGGCCTACCCGCTGACTAGTGTGGCGGGCGCTGGCATTATCTTTAGTCTATTAGGGGTTATCATGATGTATATGCCACGAAATGGTGTCATTGGCATTCGAATTCCGTCGACGGCAGCTTCACCAGTTATCTGGCACAAGACGAATGTTTTAGGCGGGCGGTTATTCTTTCTGTTGGGGATGGCCATCTTGCTTTCAGCCGGCTTACTGGGGGATACTTGGGGACTGATCGTCATGGGGGTTGGAACCGTGATTATGGCGGCGGTGACCGTGTTCTACGCCCATCATTTATCAAAAATGGCGCATTGAGCGTTAACGGTGGCCGATTCAGTCATTGGTCACCGTTTTTATAGCAACAATGGACCCCGTAAACGGACAGGAGAGGCGGCGTGCGGTATACTGAAACCATGGGTTACCAGAGAGGCTTATGAGTTGACATGCGCCGTAATAGGAGTAGTATGTATAGTGTATTTTTGCGCACGAATTCTAATTAAAGAGTCGCACTTTTCGGGTTTCCGGGGTGCGACTTTTCAAGGCTATGGTGAGTCAGGGTCATCCACGATAAGGGAGTGATTGGGTGGCAAAGATACCTGAAGACGTCATTGAAACGGTTCGGACGGCCACGAATATCGCGGATGTCGTGGGTCAGTATGTGCAACTCAAAAAGTCCGGGAAAAACCTATTCGGGCTGTGTCCGTTTCATGAGGAACGGACACCGTCGTTTTCCGTTTCGGAAGACAAACAGATTTTTCATTGCTTCAGCTGTGGTCGCGGGGGAAACGTCTTTAAGTTTCTGATGGAACTTGAGCACGTCTCTTTCCCGGAGGCCGTGGTGAAGGTCGCCGATTTTAGTCACGTTGATCTGGCTAGTGAATACCGGCAGGAATCGACGGGGCCAGCGGTGGACTCCAAGACAGGACAGCTATTGGCATTGCACGAGCAGGCCGCCAAACTCTATCACCACATCCTGGTGAACACCGAGATGGGACAACCGGCTCTGGATTATCTCCACGACCGGGGCTTGACCGACGAGACAATTGAAACCTATCAATTGGGCTTTGCACCCGGGCAACGTTTATTGAAACCGTTCTTCGAGCAACGGCAGAGTGACTACCAACTGTTGCGCCAGACGGGACTCTTTATTGAAAATGCTGACGGTGAATTGCGTGACCGGTTCACGGAACGGGTCATGTTCCCGTTGCGAAATGCGAGCGGACATGTGGCGGCGTTCTCCGGTCGTTTACTGAAGACGGCGCCGGATCAACCCAAGTATTTGAACAGTCCAGAGACCAGTTTGTTTAACAAGAGTCGTTTGCTCTTCAACTTCGACCTTGCACGGCCGGCAATTCGCCAGGCCGGGGAAGTCACGTTGTTTGAAGGGTACATGGATGTTATCTCGGCCACCCAAGCGGGCGTGCTGAATGGGATTGCCTCCATGGGAACGAGTCTCACGACCGAGCAAATCTACGCTATTGAGCGGACGACCGATCGGTTGAATGTCTGTTACGACGGGGATGAACCCGGACAACGGGCCATCGACCGGGCACTGCGACTCCTCGGAGAACACAGTCATCTGCAATTGCGGGTGATTCAGTTACCTGAGGGGGAGGACCCGGACGAATACCGTAAGGCACACGGTGACGAAGCGTTTCGACAAATGCTCGAGACCGCTAAGGAACCACCGTTGCAATTCCAATTGCGGTATTTGCGGCGTTCTCAGGCGTTGAACACGGACAGTGAGCGGTTGGCCTATGTCAATCAGGTCATGCCATTGCTGGCTCAGGTCACCGAACCCGTTGAACTTGATCTTTACTTGAATCAGTTGACGACGGAGCTCGGGATCGACAAGGCCGCCTTGCTGGCCCAACTCAAACAGGTCCAGCGAGACAGTGCGGCACAACAGGAACGTCAGCGACCGACGCAGCAACAACAGCCGGCGCCTAGCGAACCGGTAATGACCGTGCATCAACAGCAACGGCCATTGAACCGCCTCGAACGAGCCGAACGGAGTTTACTGTATCGGTGTTTACACGATCGAAACGTGTGGACGCGGTTGAGTGATGTGCCGAATTTCAGCTTTGTTCATGAGGATTATCAAGTGATTTATACCCTGGCCCAGGGCTATTTCCAAATGCATCAAGATTATCAGGCCGCTCAGTTTACGGACTTCGTTCAAGAAGACCGACTGCAGCAAATGGTTATCGACTTAGAAACGATCAACATGGCCGCGGCGGTAACCCCGCGGGAAATCGATGATTATTTAGCGGTAATTATGGACCAAGCGCCAGTCGATGCGCAACTCCGACAAAAGAAACAACAGTTGGCGGAGGCTGCGCGCTTAGGTGATGCCGACCAACAGCGCCAACTCGTGGTTGAGATTGTGCAGTTAGAGCGGCAGCGACAGGCGAATAAACCAGTTTAGTCTAGGGGGTATTTTAATGGCAAAAAAAACCACGGATCAACCAATGTTTGACCAGAAAGCATACAACAAGACGGTGCGTGCTCTGATTAAGAACACCAAGAAAGCAGGTCAGATCACCTATGATGATTTGACTGATAAGGTGGCTACCCCGTACACGCTGGATGCTAAGCAGATGGATAAATTGCTCGAAACAATTTCCGATGCTGGGATCAGCGTGGTTGATGCTAAGGGTGAGCCAGACCCACGGGCGGTTAAAGCCCAAAAGGCCGTTTCTAAGAAGGAATTGAAGGCTGCCGGTTCAACGACCGGGGTTAAGATTAACGATCCTGTCCGGATGTACCTGAAGGAAATCGGTCGGGTTAGCCTGTTAACGGCGGATCAAGAAGTCGCTTTGGCTTTGCGGATCGAAAAGGGTGAAGAAGCTGCCAAGAAAGAGTTGGCTGAAGCCAACTTGCGGTTGGTGGTTTCCATCGCCAAGCGTTACGTGGGTCGGGGGATGCAATTCCTGGATCTGATTCAAGAAGGGAACATGGGGCTCATGAAGGCCGTCGAAAAGTTCGACTACCGTAAAGGGTTCAAGTTCTCGACGTACGCTACTTGGTGGATTCGGCAAGCCATTACACGGGCGATCGCTGACCAAGCACGGACGATTCGGATCCCTGTGCACATGGTTGAAACCATCAACAAACTTATTCGGATTCAACGGCAATTACTCCAAGACTTAGGGCGGGAACCAACGCCTGAAGAAATTGGGGCCGAAATGGACATGCCAACGGAAAAGGTTCGTGAGATCTTGAAGATCGCGCAAGAACCCGTTTCTCTGGAAACGCCTATTGGTGAAGAAGATGACTCTCACTTAGGTGACTTCATCGAAGACCAAGATGCGACGAGTCCTGCCGATCATGCGGCCTATGAACTCTTGAAGGAACAGTTGGAGAGTGTCTTGGACACCTTGACTGATCGGGAAGAGAATGTACTGCGGTTGCGTTTCGGACTCGATGATGGCCGGACGCGGACTTTGGAAGAAGTCGGCAAGGTCTTCGGGGTTACCCGTGAACGGATTCGTCAGATCGAAGCCAAGGCTTTACGGAAGTTGCGTCATCCATCACGGAGCAAGCAACTGAAGGATTTCTTGGAATAGCTTAACTTTTGAGAGGCACCTGGCGTTCACTGCAATTTTTGTGGTGAGCAGCGGGTGCTTTTTTTATTTTCGGCTAGCTTCGGTTACAGATAATTCCGTTAAAAGACGGTCAAAATTTCCGCAAAAATAAATTGCCGAGTTGAAACCGTTTACACTGAAAAATGATTCCGGTAGACTTAATTTATTCTTTAAAAGTCTTGCAATAATTTTTAAAGGGGATATAATGTATCTCGTTTAAAAGAAATGACTTCGTGAGAAAGGAGGGCCACCGTGAAGAGCAAACCGAGTTTGGAACAGGCCTTTTGTATCGTGGCGATCTTGGGAATTCAAGACCGAAAAGTCCCGTTACATAGCCATTTAGTGGCCGAGAGATTGGGAATCTCGACCAGTTATTTGAAGAAGGTTGTCCAGAAGTTAGCGGGTGGTGGCATCGTCAAGACCGTTTCCGGTCGTGAAGGTGGCATCGTCTTGGCGCGAGACCCCAAGCAGATTACACTGCTGGATGTCTTCAAGGCCATCGAGACTGAGACACCCTTCGTCAAGAGTACCGGTCTAGTTTCCAAGGTCTTTGGTTTTGGCAAAGAGAGTGCGTTTATCAAGACGTATGCGTTAAAAGACTTTGAGAGTCAGCGTCCGGTTGCAACGGCTTTGGCCGTCTTCGCTGAAGCTGAGCAACGGTATCGAGAACAATTAGCCACACTGTCGATTGGGGATATCTTACCTACGGCAGAGAACCAACCCCTCCAACTGGATTGGACCACCTGGCTAACGCGTCATTCAGCAGAATAGATAAATTTTTAAAAATTGATTAGGAGGTTTCACAGCGTGCGATGGATGAATAAGCATTACATCTGGAACGTGATTGGCTGGCTAGCAATTGTTATTCTAGCCGTCGTTACAATTCCCAGCATGAGTAAATTAGTTGCGGAAAAGGGGCAAATTACCGTCCCTAGTAGCTACCAAAGTACCCGCGCCACCAACATGCAAAAGCAATGGGGGCGGTCACAACGGGGAACCACAGCGGTCGTCGTGGTCTTTAACAATGGGAACTCAGCCTTAACCTCGGCTCAGAATACCTAGATCGACAAGACGATTAACCGGATCAAAGATAATGAGAACAAGTATGAAATCCGGTCAATCACTGCGGCCAGTGATAGTTCTACGGCGGCTTCACAGTTGATTTCTAAGGACAAGAGTACGCAGCTACTCCAACTAAACGTCCACAAGTCCAACAGTCATTCCGTCACCCAGATTCGTTCTGACATCACGTCGTTAGCGAAGACGAGTGGCGTGAAGACCTACGTGACCGGGGCAGATGTCTTAAACCAAGACTTCTCCGACGCCACGCAGGCTGGGGTGCAAAAGACCGAAGTCATTGCCGCCATCTTTATTTTCTTGGTGCTCTGGTTAGTCTTCCGGTCACCCGTTACGCCACTCTTCTCCTTACTGACGGTGGCGGTATCCGTCATCACATCAATCTCTGTCGTGGCCAATCTGGTCGATCGGTTTAACTTCCCATTCTCCAACTTTACGGAAGTCTTTATCGTCATCGTGCTCTTCGGGATTGGGACCGACTATAACATCCTCCTATATAACGAGTTCCGAGAGCGGCTGGCCAATGGGAAAGACCGCTATACGGCAACCAAGGAAGCCATCAAGATTGGTGGACGAACCGTGCTGTATTCCGGCCTATCCGTCCTGATTGGGATGAGTGTGTTGGGTTTTGCCAACTTCTCACTCTACAAGTCAGCCGTTGGGATTGCCGTTGGGGTTGTGGTCTTACTGGCCGTACTCCTGACGTTAAACCCATTCTTCATGGCGATCTGTGGTCCCCACATGTTCTGGCCCGTGAAGAAGTTCCAAGGTGAAGGTGATAGTAAGCTCTGGCACGGTATGGCCAAACACGCCATGATTCGGCCGGTCCTCACGTTAATCGTGACCGGCTTAATCTTTGTGCCACTAGCCCTGACGTCTCACGGGACGTTGGACTATGATAACTTGGTAGAAATTGGGGACAATGTTCCTGCCAAGCAAGGGTTCAAGATCGTTCAACAGCATTTCTCCAAGGGGACTGCTGAACCAACGACTATTTATATTCAAAGTGATCACAAGTTAGATAATGAAAAATCCTTATTGTTGATTGACCGTTTGACGAAGCAACTCCAAGCTTCCGATGGGGTCAAGACCGTGGCTTCCGTCACCCAACCAGGTGGGAAGGCCATCAAGAAGCTCTATGTCCGGAATCAAATGAGTTCCGTGACGTCTGGCTTAGCGCAGGCCCAACAAGGGGTTAATAAGGTCAATAAAGGCCTCAAATCCGCTAATAGCCAACTGAGCAGCCAAAACGTTTCCGGGGCCGTTAGCGACGCGAACAAGCTGGCTAATGGGGCTCAGCAGGTCAGTGCCGGCACGAGTCAACTACAATCAGCGCTCAGCCAGGTTTCCACGGGGATGAACACACTAAACAGCCAAGTCTCCTCCGCTTCTGGCGGCAAGCAGGCGGCGCAATTGGCCCAACTGGAAACTGCCTTGCCACAATTAAATGCGGCGATCCAAGAATTAAACTCTCAAATTCAAAACAGTAGCACTAACACCAGTGGCATCAAGTCGTCTCTGACCAATATTGGGGCCAAAGCCACCGACATCGGCTCACAGATCGGAACGGTTCAGAGCGAAATGAAGAGTCTGCCACAGATCGATGCCGCAACGGTTGCTCAGGCCTTTGCCCAAAGTGGCGCGCCACTGAGTGCCAAGCAACAGGGCGTCTTAGCGGGCGTTCTGAAACAACAGAGTGCTGCTCAAAGTAAGTTACAATCGACGCTGACAAGTGCCTTAACCAGCATTGGTGGAGATGCGACTGCAATCGGGGCTTCAACCAAGAGTGTTGGTTCACAGCTCGAATCCCTCCAGAGTTCAACGGGGCAACTTCAGACGGCCGTGGCCACTTTGGCTCAGAAGTCCGGGGTTGCATTACCGGGAGCCGCCACAGCCTTGAGTGCCGCTAGTTCACAGTCGGCGCAATTGGCCAGTGCTACGGGTCAACTTTCCGGGGCGATGTTTAGCATCAACGGCAAGATGCCAACGTTGGTCTCCGGGGCGAGTCAAGTCGCTGCCGGGAACCAAACGATGGCAGAAAAGTTAGCCGCAATGAGTAAGCAGTTAACCGCTTTGCGGAAGGGCTTAACTTCCGCCACCGGTGGGTTAACGCAGGTTTCCAGTGGGGTTGGTACAGCCAACTCTTACCTGAAGGGCTTGCAGAAGTCGGCGGCTGCCGAAACCTTCTACATTCCAACCAAGCAACTTCACGGTAGTGACTTTAAGCCAGCCTTAGACACCTACGTTTCGCCAAATAAGAAGTTGACGAAGCTGACGGTTGTTCTCGATGACGATCCCAGTTCCGCCGCTGCTATGGCCCGGTTGCCTAAGCTGGAAAAGGTTGTTAACGGGACACTGAAGGGAACCAGCCTGGGTAAGGCTAAGGTGGCCTTTGGTGGGAATACCTCACAGACTAACGATATTAATGCTATGGCCTCCAGTGATTTCACGCGGACTGTTATTATCATGTTAGCCGGAATCTTCGTGGCCTTGATGGTTGTGACGCACTCGCTGGTTCAACCAATCGTGATCGAAGGAATCCTGTTGGTGGCTTACTCCGGGGCCTTAACCATCGTGCACTGGTTAGTCGATCCCGTTCTGGGGACCAACATGTTGACGTGGAACACGCCGTTCTTTACGTTCGTGATGCTGGTTTCTCTTGGGGTGGATTACTCGATCTTCCTGATGCGTAAGTACCGTGAATACCTCCACGAACCGGGTGCCACCAGTGACAAGATGTTACAGGGGCCACAGTTATTGGGACGGTGGTCATCTCCGCTGGGGTCATCTTAAGTGGGACCTTCGCGGCCTTGATGCCATCCGGTGTCATGACGCTGATTCAGATTGCGTTAGCCGTAATCATCGGGATTATCCTGTTGGTTATCCTCTTACCAATCGTGATGCCAGCCGTTATGAAGATTACGTATCCGTACCCGTATTCTAAGATGGGGCCAACCCCGACTGACGATCAGCCGGCAGAACCTCAAACGAGAAGTGGTCATTAATTTCTGAAAGCTTAAAAAAGTGTGTGGCGTGGGCCACGCACTTTTTTTCTACTCGAGGCGAACATATGTTTTGATTTGTGGGGTATTCAAGAGCCAGTGACTAGCTTATACTAGGAGTAATGAGAGTTTAAATGCGAAAGGAAGCGTAGAAAATGGATGCAGACCACTTATCAAATCGACTGGCGACCGTTGCTAGCTATGTGCCAAAGGGGAGCCGACTAGCCGATATTGGCACCGATCATGCCTATCTCCCAGTGAACCTCTTAAAACGCGGCCTGATTGCTGGCGGTGTTGCCGGTGAGGTCGTCCGCGGTCCCTTTGAAAATGCCGCTCACGAGATTCAACGCGAGGGCTTAACCGACCGACTGACAGCCCGCCTGGCCAATGGTTTAAAGGCCATTGAACCGGCCGATCAGATCGATACGGTTGTGATTGCGGGGATGGGGGGGACCCTGATTACCCAGATCCTGACCCAAGACTTCGATCGGTTGGCTGGCGTTAACCGGTTGATTCTTCAACCTAACGTGGGTGAAATGGTGGTTCGTCGATTCCTGATGACCCACGGTTTCCAACTGGTGACCGAAGAAATCTTGGCCGAAGATGGCCACACCTATGAAGTCTTGGTTGCCGATCGGGCTGAACAGCCAGTCATCTATAACGATGAAGACTTGCGTTTTGGGCCGTACCTGTTACGGGAGCATTCAACAATCTTTATCGCGAAATGGCAACGTGAACTGGTGCGGACAGAAGCGGTCCTCAAGCAGGTGCAACAAGCTGCGGTGGTTCCAGAGGACAAGGTTGCCGAATTGACAGCCGAGATTCAAGAGATTGAGGAGGTTTTACACCGTGTTAGTGCGTGATTTAGTCGAACGATTTGAACAATTTGCGCCCCAGACTTGGGCCGAACCGGGTGATCCCGTTGGGTTACAGCTGGGAAGCCTGGATGCCCCAGTCCACAAGGTTTTAGTGACGCTCGATGTGCGACCAGAGATTGTGGCCGAAGCCATTGCCTTTAACGCCGATTTCATCTTTGCCCACCATCCGATGATGTTTCATCCGGCTAAGAACCTTGACTTGGCCGACCCACAGAATCAGATGTATGCGACCCTGTTACAGCACCACATCACGGTGTACGGGGCCCACACGAACCTGGACAGTGCGCCCGGTGGGATGAATGACTGGCTAGCCGCAGCCCTAGGTCTGGAAGACACCACAGGCTTGGTTCCCAGCAATGGTCGTGGTGCGACACCGGCGGTTATGATGGGTCGGATTGGTAACTTACCAGAACCAACGACCGTCCTAGACTTTGCCTTTCGTTGCAAAGAGATCTTTAACATTGCGGGTCTGCGGCTGATTAGTCAGACCCCTAATGCCCCCGTGAAGCGCGTTGCCGTGCTGGGAGGCAGTGGCAGTCAATTCTATTCTGAGGCATTAGCGCAGGGTGCCGACGTGTACGTGACGGGGGATGTATCCTACCATACCGGGCATGACATGTTGGCCCATGGCCTCAGTGTGATCGACCCCGGTCACCACATTGAGAGCATCTGCAAGGCCCAATTGACCACATTATTCAAGCGGTGGGCTCAGGAAAATGACTGGCCAATTACGGTGGAAACCTCCGGGTTGAATACCGATCCCTTTACTTTTCTTTAATTTCAAAAACAGGTACACTTAATTTGTTGATTAACTTAACTGAGGAGTGATTTATTTTGGCAAAGTATGAAAATTTGATTCCCCGCTTTCTGAAGTACGTTAAGATTAATACCCGGTCTAATCCGGAGTCGACGACGGTTCCTTCCGATCCACGTCTGACTGAATTCGCTAAGGGCTTAGTAACCGACCTTAAGGCAATCGGCTTGAAGAACGTGCACATTAATCCACAGTCAAGCTACGTTTTTGCCACGTTGCCAGCCAATACTGACAAGACCGTTCAGAAGTTGGGCTTCATTTCCCACTTTGACACGGCGGACTTTAATAGCGAAAATATTACGCCTAAGTTCGTTGAAAACTACGACGGCCATTCCGTCATCAAGTTGGATGCTGCAGGCAAATACACCCTGGATCCAGCCGTCTTCCCCAACTTGAAGAACTACAAGGGGCACACGTTGATTACCACCGATGGCAGTACGCTGTTAGGGGCCGACGACAAGTCCGGGGTTGCCGAAATCATGGCTGCTGCCGAATACCTGTTGGCTCACCCAGAGATCAAGCACGGCGAAATTGAGATTGGCTTGGGACCCGATGAAGAAATCGGGACTGGGGCTGACCACTTTGACGTCAAGGATTTTGGGGCCGACATCGCCTATACCGTCGATGGTGGGCCACTCGGTCAATTGGAATATGAAACCTTTAATGCCGCGGATGCCCAGGTTGAAATTACCGGGACCAACGTGCACCCAGCCGAGGCCAAGGGCGTCATGGTCAACGCGTCGCAAGTAGCCATGGACTTCCATGCTGCCTTGCCAGAACACGACCGGCCAGAAAACACCGAAGGCCGTGAAGGGTTCTTCCACTTGTACAGCATGACAGGGACCGTGGATTCTGCTCACCTGAGCTACATCATTCGCGACCACGACCGTCAAGTCTTTGAAGACCGGAAGAAGCTCTTCCAGGGCGTGGCTGATCAGTTGAACAAGCAGTATGGCTCGCAACGGGTTCAGGTGACCATTAAGGACCAGTACTACAACATGCGTGAAGTGATTGAAAAGGACATGACGGTTGTCGACCTGGCTAAGGAAGCCTTGGAAGACCTCGATATCAAACCACTGATCTTCCCAGTTCGTGGTGGGACCGATGGGTCTAAGATTTCCTTCATGGGCTTGCCAACACCAAACCTCTTCGCCGGTGGGGAAAACATGCACGGGCGCTTCGAGTATGTCTCCGAACAGACCATGGAAAAGGCCACTGATGTGATTATCAAGATCGCTGAACTGACTGAAAATAAAGCTTAAATCGATTTAGTCAAAATTGGTCAAATTATTTTGATTTTGGCTGCGGATCGGTTAAAATATGAGTGAAAATGGAGGTTGACCTAAGGGTTACCTCTTTTTTAGACCCTGAAAAACCAATGAAACCTTGAGGAGGATGTTTAGATGAACCCAGAAAAAATGACGCAGGCCCTCACCGATGCCTTGGCGGAGGCCCAACGAATTGCGATGACTCGTAAGCACCAGGCGGTCACGGTTGCCCACCTGTTTAAGTTTTTAGTCCAACCGGGGGAACTCGGTCGGCAGCTCTTCGAGGATGCCGGGGCTGATGTGACGGCTCTGGATGGTGAATTGGATCGGGAACTCGACAGTATCAGTACCGTGAGTGGCAGTGGTGTGCAGTACGGCCAGGAGTTCTCACGGAATCTAACCGATCTGCTACAGAAGGCCGATAGCATTCGCGAGGCCTATCATGATGACTTCATGGCGGTCGACACCGTGCTCATCGCGGTTACCCAGTTGAATGGAGATAGCCTGACAGATTATTTGAAACAAGTCGGGATTACCGAAAAGAAGATGCGCCAAGCCGTGGACAAGCTTCGTAACGGTGAACGCGTTACCTCGAAGAATCAGGAGGACCAATACAAGGCTCTCGAAAAATACGGGATCAACCTCGTTAAGGCCATGCGTAGTGGCAAGATCGATCCAATCATCGGCCGGGATGATGAGATTCTTTCGGTCATTCGTATTTTATCGCGAAAGACCAAGAATAACCCGGTTCTAATTGGAGAACCCGGGGTCGGGAAGACCGCGATCGTCGAGGGCCTGGCCCAGCGAATTGTTCGGGGGGATGTTCCCGATAACTTAAAGGATAAGACGATCTTCTCCCTGGATATGGGGTCGTTAATTGCTGGGGCCAAGTACCGGGGTGAATTTGAAGAACGGTTGAAGGCCGTCTTAAAGGAAGTCACCAAGAGTGACGGTCAAATCATCATGTTTATTGATGAAATTCACAACATTGTCGGGGCTGGCAAGGCCGAAGGCAGTATGGATGCCGGTAATATCTTGAAGCCAATGTTAGCCCGGGGTGAGCTTCATCTGATTGGGGCGACCACGTTGGACGAATATCGCCAGTATATGGAAAAGGATAAGGCTTTGGCGCGGCGGTTCCAACGGGTCGTCGTGGCGGAACCGAGTCTGGAGGACACCATTACCATCTTACGGGGACTGCGCGAACGGTTTGAAATTCACCACGGCGTGCGGATTCACGATAATGCCCTGATTGCGGCGGCTAAATTATCCGATCGCTATCTGACCGATCGTTTCCTGCCAGACAAGGCGATTGACCTAGTTGACGAGGCTTCGGCGTCGATTCGCGTGGAAATGAACTCGGCACCAACGGAATTGGATCAGGCCCGGCGTTCACTGATGCGGATGCAAGTTGAACAGACGGCGTTGAAACAGGAAACCGATGACGCCTCCAAGAAGCGCTTGGCGGAACTCCAAAAGGAACTGGCCGATACCAAGGAAAAGGTGGATCGACTCGGGGCTCGCTGGACGCAAGAAAAGACGGCTATTAAGGGCCTCGGGGACAAGAAACAGGAGCTGGATCGCGCCAAACGTGACTTAGCCAACGCTGAATCCGCCTACGACCTGAATAAAGCCGCCGAACTTCAGCACGGTACAATTCCCCGTTTGCAAAAAGAACTGGCAGATCTGGAACAGGCCGACCAACAGCAGGATTGGTTGGTTTCCGAATCGGTTACTGAAAATGAAATTGCAGCCGTAGTTAGCCGTATGACGGGGATTCCCGTCACCAAGTTGGTCCAGGGTGAACGGGAGAAACTGTTGAAGCTAGCCGATCGGTTACACGATCGAGTTGTCGGGCAGGATCAAGCAGTGACGGCGGTAGCCGATGCCGTCTTGCGTTCACGAGCCGGTCTGCAGGATCCCACGAAGCCCTTAGGATCGTTTCTCTTCTTGGGACCAACCGGGGTTGGGAAGACCGAACTTGCCAAGGCCTTGGCGGAAAACCTCTTCGACAGTGAAGACCACATGGTGCGAATCGACATGAGTGAGTATATGGAAAAGGAATCGGTTTCTCGGTTAGTCGGGGCCGCACCCGGCTACGTGGGTTACGAACAAGGAGGCCAATTAACCGAGGCCGTCCGGCGTAATCCGTACACTATCGTTTTATTTGACGAAGTGGAAAAGGCCCATCCAGATGTTTTCAACCTGTTACTGCAGGTCTTAGACGATGGGCGCCTGACAGATAGCCAAGGGCGGACCGTGGACTTTAAGAACACGATTCTTATCATGACGTCTAACTTGGGATCGGATATTCTGTTGCAGGGAACCGATGATCAAGGGCAGTTGAAACCTGAGGCTCAAAAGCAGGTCGCTCAGCTCTTACAAACGCACTTCCGGCCAGAATTTCTGAATCGAATTGACGAGACGATTATGTTTACGCCACTGACCTTAGCGGATGTTCAACAGATCGTGGTCAAGTTGATTGGTCATCTGGCAACGCGGTTGCACGAACAACAGTTGGATCTGACCATTACGCCGGAGGCTCAGGCGTGGATTGCCGAGAAGGGTTATCTGCCGGCATACGGGGCCCGGCCACTGCAACGGTTCATCACCACGCACGTGGAAACGCCACTGGCCAAGGCGCTCATTGGCGGAGAGATTCCGGCCAAGAGTCTAATTACCATTGCCGTTCAAGCCGATCAGTTAACGTTTACGCATGCACCCTTAAAACAATAAGTATTTTAGCGGGGTCGACCATGGTCGCTCCCGCTTTTTTGGCGGAAAATTCAGACTGGAACGTACGTTCTTCTGTGACGGATCGATTCCGATTTTCTGGTATAATAGCGATAAAGAATTCTTGAGAGGAGCGTCCAACATGTTTGTCCCGTTACAGGTCATCAGTACGTACAGTCTGTTACAGAGTACCAATCGAATAAATGAATTGGTCCAAACGGCCAAGGAGCGGGGGTACACGACGCTAGCGATCACCGACAGAAATGTTATGTACGGGGTTGTCGCCTTCTATAATGCCTGTCAACAGGCGGGAATTAAGCCTGTCTTGGGACTCACCCTGACGGTTCAAATTGCCGGGGATGAGGCGGGGGCCGATCTGGTGGTTTTAGCACGCGACTTCACGGGGTACCAGCAACTCATGCAGCTCTCCACGGCTTATCAAGTGGCGGCGGCACCGGTTGACCTGACCCAGCAGCACGCCAATCTGACGCATTTAAAGGCCGTTGTGCCGCTGAATGGGGAGGCCCCCAGACTGTTGGCCAATGGGGATCGGACGGCGGCTAGTGAAGCGCTAGGCCGCTTACAGACCCTCTTTACCCCGGAGAATGTCTCACTGGGGATTAGTGCGGATCAGAGTGAGGAGACGCGGTTAGCCTTACAACAACTCAGTCAGGCGACGGGGATGCCGCTAATGGGTCTATCTCCCGTCGAGTACCTCAATCAAGATGACCATTTCGCCGTCACGGTCTTGCGCGCCATCGACGCTGGGGCAACGATTACCGATATTCCTGCCGAGCAGGCCACGTTGGGCACCCACTGGTTACGACCAGCTGCCGAACAACAGGCCCGGTTTGCCGCGGTGGGTCTAGAGGCCGCAGCGATGGCGACCGCTACCTTAGCCGCCGACTGTGAGGTCACGTTGAAGTTTCAACAGCCACAGCTCCCGCAATTTCCGACGCCCAACCAACAACCCTCACAGGACTACCTGCGGGCACTCTGCGGTCAGGGGTTACAGCGACGGTTACAAGCTAACGGCATCACCGATGGCCAGCCTTACCGGGAGCGATTAGACCATGAACTTTCGGTTATTCACCGGATGGGGTTTGATGATTACTTCCTGATTGTTTGGGACATCATGAACTTCGCTCACCGGGCCCATATTCAGACGGGACCAGGTCGGGGCTCTGCGGCAGGCTCTCTGGTGGCCTATGTGCTGGCCATTACGGAAGTCGATCCCTTAGCCTATAACCTCTTATTCGAACGTTTCTTAAATGAAGAACGGGCGCAGATGCCCGATATTGACTTGGACATTCCGGACGACCGTCGAGAACAGGTGCTCCAGTATGTCCACGGAAAGTACGGGCATACCCGGGTGGCTCAGATCATTACCTTCGGAACGCTGGCGGCTAAGGCGGCCTTACGTGACGTGGGCCGGGCCCTGGGGATGGCGCCGTATCAGATGAGTGACTGGAGTGCGGCCATTCCTAACCAGCTACACATCACGTTACACGCCGCCTATGACCAATCCCAGCGATTGAAGAATTTAGTCGCAGACAGTCCCGAGAATCGGCTATTATTTGAAACGGCCTGCAAGGTCGAGGGGCTACCGCGGCATTACTCCACACATGCTGCTGGGATCGTATTGAGCCAGGGACCTCTGACCGACGTGGTGCCCCTGCAACCCGGGGCCGAAGAATTACTTATGACGCAATACCCCAAGGATACCGTCGAGGCGGTGGGCCTACTGAAGATGGATTTGCTGGGCTTGCGGAACCTGAGCATCTTGGCCAATGCATTGGCGTTGGTTAAGCAACAGACGGGAAGGGTCTTTGACCTTGACCAGATTGACCTCAATGATCGCGAGACCCTGGCACTCTTTGCTCAGGGGGAAACCAACGGGGTCTTTCAATTTGAATCCGCCGGCATCAAGCGGGTTCTACGACAGCTTAAGCCGGATAGCTTCGAATTGGTGGCAGCGGTCAACGCACTCTATCGGCCGGGGCCAATGGAAAATATTGAAACCTTTATCAACCGTAAGGACGGTAAGGAACCCGTGCAGTACGCGGCGCCGGCCCTGAAGCCGATTCTAGGACCAACCTATGGTGTCTTGGTCTATCAAGAACAGGTCATGCAGGTCGCTGCGGTTATGGGGGGCTTTAGCTTGGGGGAAGCCGATCTGCTTCGCCGAGCCATGAGTAAGAAAAAGAAGGCCACCATGGATGCCATGCAAAAGAAGTTCGTGGCGGGGGCGCAGAAGCTAGGCTACGACGTGGCTACCGCGCAGCAGGTCTTTGCCTACATGGATCGCTTCGCCAACTACGGGTTCAACCGGTCACATGCCGTGGCGTATAGTAAGTTAGCCTTTCAGTTGGCCTATCTCAAGGCCCACTATCCGGGGCCGTTCTATGCGGCCTTGATGAATTCGGTTATCAACGTGCCAGATAAGACAAAGCTCTATCTGGCTGAGGCCAAGCGTCATGGTGTTACCGTGTTACCACCGGACATTAATCATTCGGCGGCGTACTTTAGTCTGCAACAACAAGCGATTCTCTTTGGATTGAGTTCAATTAAAGGGGTTCGTCGTGACTTTTTGCGAGCGGTCTTGGCCGATCGTAAGGCGCAGGGACCATTTCGTGATCTGCACCAATTTCTGGAACGCATCGAGGCCAAGTACCGAAAAGAAGATCTCTTGGATGCGTTGGTTTACGCGGGCGCCTTCGATCACTTTGGCTATAACCGAGCCGAGTTGATCGCCGCCTTACCGGAATTTCTGAGTACGGTCGAGCTGTCCGGAGATAATGTCGAATTGTTTGCGGCCCTGGCACCCAAGGTCAAACGGCAACCGGACTTCGACCTGATGACCAAGTTGGGGCATGAGGAACAAGTTCTCGGAGCCTACCTATCGGGTCATCCCGTCGAGCAGTATCGCCACCTGGGTGCCCAGCGGCAGGCGGTGCCGATCAGTGATTTGACAGTGAATTCGCGGGTGACAGTGATTGTCTACGTGACCAAGATTCGGACGATTCGCACGAAACGCGGGGAGCCGATGGCCTTTGTGACTGGGAGTGATGAGACCGGTGAGATTAGTTTGACGGTCTTTCCCAACCAGTACCGGATTGTCAGCGAGTGGCTGGCCCCTAATCAGGTGGTTCTGGTTACCGGGAAGGTTGAACAACAGCGGGGACTACAGATCGTCGTGGATCGGTTGGAACAACCAGTCACCGAGTCAACCCAACCAGCTAAGTTACCGGCCGGGCCTTGTTGGTACATTCGTGTGGATGCGCAACATGACCAACGACCAATCGCTAAGCAACTAGGCCAATTCATCAAATCTAACCCCGGAAAAGTCCCCGTAATCATCTATCAGGCCCAGACCGATCGGAAAAGAATCTTACCTAATGAACAATGGCTTTCAAATGAGAAGACTGTTATGACGGGTTTGGTAAGCCTGATGGGTGAGAAAAATGTCGTTTTGAGAAATGGATAGACCAATTTTGTGAAAAATACTTCTGGACTATTGTTATCAAGTTCGGTATTATATATACCAATGAACGAGATAATCTATTTTGGGAGGATATACAAAATGAAATTAAACGTCAAAGTCTTTTCCGATGGGGCAGAATTATCTGCTATGAAAGCTGTTGCTGCTAAGGGGTTAGTTGAAGGATTCACGACGAACCCTAGCTTGATGAAGGCTGCCGGGATTACCGACTACTTAGCCTTTGCCAAAGAAGCTGTTGCAACTTTCCCAGACCAATCGATCAGTTTCGAAGTCTTTGGAAACACACCGGAACGGATGCTTGCCGAAGCTCAGACATTGGCATCATTGGGGAAACACGTCGCAGTTAAAATCCCAATCATTCGGGCAACTGGTGAAGACAATACCGATGTCATTTCTAAGTTATCCGATGCCGGGGTTCGCGTGAACGTGACGGCAATTACCACCTTAGAGGAAGTTCGTTGGGCTGTAGATGCCTTGAACCCAGAAGTTGGCGGGATCGTTTCTGTCTTCGCTGGCCGGGTAGCCGACAGTGGGG
This sequence comes from Levilactobacillus lindianensis, assembly GCF_003946095.1. Classification (GTDB taxonomy): domain Bacteria; phylum Bacillota; class Bacilli; order Lactobacillales; family Lactobacillaceae; genus Levilactobacillus; species Levilactobacillus lindianensis. The sequence goes on from NZ_RHOD01000008.1 coordinate 52,664, forward strand.
TTGATCCATTACCATTGATGAAACAATCTGCCAACTTATGCCATGCCAAGGCCAACATTGACCTGTTGTGGGCCAGCACCCGGGAGTCCATTAACATTATCCAGGCCAATGAGACTGGTTGTGACATCATCACCGTGCCACCAAAGATTTTGAACAAGTTAGATAAATTTGGTAAACCAGCTTTCCAAATCTCGGTTGATACGGTGAAAACTTTCGATGCTGATATCGCAGAACTTGGTTTCACGATTCCAGTGGCTGACGGCGTCCAAGAATAAAAACAAAATTATCCCCTTTATAACCTACTCGTTATCAAACGAGTAGGTTTTTAATTGCCCTGCGGCCCGGCAGCTCGCAGAAAACGCTTACTTTGAGAAAAGATGTACAAAAGGCTCGAAATTCGATAAACATAGCAGACAGAAAAAATTAAAAGTGCTAGAATATTGGTGTAATGAAATTTGTGCCGAAACTTTTGGTCTGCTAATTTTTCTAAAAGATTAGTAACCATCGGGCCAATTCTAAAGGAGAGATTTTTCTAATGAAGAAAACCAAGATCGTAAGTACCCTTGGGCCTGCAAGTAATGACGTCGATACGATTGTTAAGTTAATCGAATCCGGTGCCAACATTTTCCGGTTTAACTTTTCACATGGTGACCATGAAGAACATTTAGGTCGCTTGGACAAAGTTCACCAAGCCGAAAAGATTACTGGCAAGACCGTTGGTATCATGTTAGATACCAAGGGTGCCGAAATTCGGACGACCGTTGAAAAGGGTGGCAAGCTGCAATTTAACACTGGCGACCAATTCCGGATCTCCATGGATGCCTCACTTGAAGGAACTAACGAAAAGATCGCGGTTACTTACCCAGGTCTTTACGATGACGTTCATGAAGGTGGCCACGTACTGTTTGATGACGGTTTATTAGACACTGTTGTTGACAAGAAGGACGACGCAACTAAGGAATTAGTTGTCACTGTTCAAAACGATGGTATCTTAGGTTCCCGTAAGGGTGTTAACGCCCCTGGTGTTTCCATTAACTTACCTGGGATCACTGAAAAGGACTCAGATGACATTCGCTTTGGTTTGGACCACGAAATCAACTTCATCGCCGCTTCCTTCGTACGGAAGCCTCAAGATGTTATGGACATTCGTGAACTCCTTGAAGAAAAGCACATGGAACACGTGCAAATCTTCCCTAAGATTGAATCTCAAGAAGGTATCAACAACTTTGATGACATCATCAAGGTTTCCGATGGATTGATGGTTGCTCGTGGTGACATGGGTGTCGAAATTCCTACGGAAAACGTACCTTTAGTACAAAAAGCTTTGATCAAGAAGTGTAACATCTTAGGCAAGCCCGTAATCACGGCTACCCAAATGTTAGACTCCATGCAAGAAAATCCACGTCCTACGCGTGCCGAAGCTTCTGACGTTGCCAACGCCGTCTTTGATGGTACTGACGCAACGATGCTTTCTGGTGAAAGTGCTAACGGTGAATACCCAGTACAAGCCGTTGCAACTATGAACCGGATCGACATCAAGGCTGAAAATGCTTTACCAGACTTTGGTCGTGACAACTTGAACTTCGACAACGGTGACGTTACCGAATCAATCGGTGCTTCCGTTGCACGTGTTGCCAACGAATTAGGCGTTAAGACGATCGTTGCCGCTACTGAAAGTGGCTACACTGCCAAGATGATTTCTAAGTACCGGCCAAATGCTGATATCTTAGCTGTTACCTTTGATGACCGGACTCGTCGTGGCTTGATGGTTAACTGGGGTGTTTACCCAATCGTTACCGAAAAGCCAGCTAACACTGACGAAATGTTCGATCTCGCCGCAGCCAAGGCCGTTGAAACGGGCTTAGCTAAGGAAGGCGACTTAATCCTGATCACCGCTGGCGTGCCAGTCGGCGAACGCGGGACGACTAACTTGATGAAGATCCAATTGATTGGTTCAAAGTTAGTTCAAGGTCAAGGTGTCGGTGATGACACGGTTATCGGTAAGGCAATCATTGCCAACACCGCTGCTGAAGCCAACGCCAAGGTTGTTGAAGGTGGTATCTTGATTGCCAAGAACACCGACAAGGACTACTTGCCAGCTATCGAAAAGTCTAGTGCCGTTATCGTTGAAAACGGTGGGTTGACTTCTCACGCTGCTGTTGTTGGGATTTCCATGGGGATTCCTGTTATCGTTGGGGCTACTGGTGCCAGCGACAAGATCTCCGATGGCGAATTGATTACTGTTGACTCACGTCGCGGTATCGTTTACCACGGTGCTTCCAACGCACTTTAATAAGAGATAAACCTGTTATGAAAACGGACCCTCTGTCGGGGGTCCGTTTTTTCGTGCTTTTGAAGACCTGTGAGACACACAAGTCGAGAAGATTGCCACGAATTTTGCGAGAAAAGGTCGCTAGTTGGGGCGTTTCCGTGTAAAATAGGCATTAGACACTTTGAACGGAAAACTGGCCTCGCCAGTAGAATTGAGGAGATTATGGAAGAACTATTAGGCCGCATCGTTGCGGGTAAAGTTACCGATGAAAACGAAAAAGATTATTACGTGCAGGTGGCGGGGACGACCTTCCGCTTGGACAAGTCAGAGATCAAAAAGCCCCTTAAGCTGGGCGCTGACTTCAAGGGCTTCGCTTACGAAAACGAAGACCATGACATGCAGATCACTCGGGACGCACCCGAGGTTCAAGTCGACCACTATGGTTTCGGGACGGTTGTGCGGACGCAACGGACGTTGGGCGTCTTTGTTGATATTGGCTTACCTAACAAGGATATCGTGGTATCTTTGGATGACCTCCCAGCAATGATGGAACTTTGGCCACAACAGGGGGACCGGTTGTTGATTGCGTTGCGAGAAGATAAGAAGCAACGGCTCTGGGGTGTGCTGGCTGATGGCGATATTTACCAGGCCATCGGTCAACCGGCTAAGAAGAAGCTCCAGAACTCTAACGTGGTTGCCCGGGCTTATCAACTAAAACTCGTGGGAACTCGGGTGATGACCGACCACTACGAATTAGGCTTCATTCACCCCTCAGAACGGGAAACAGAACCCCGTTTGGGTGAAGAACTACACGCCCGAGTTATTGGCGTTCATGATGATGGGACTCTAAACTTGTCATTGCGGCCCCGGACCTTTGAAGCTATTGACGACGATGCTGCGATGTTACTCGCTGCGTTGGAACACAGTGGCGAGGGTTACCTGGACTTTAGCGACAAGAGTGATCCCGCTGCTATCAAAGCATACTTTGGGATCAGTAAGGGGCAATTCAAACGGGCCATTGGTCATCTGCTAAAGGCTAGAAAAATTACGCAACACGACGGCCAGCTTTGGCTGGTTAAGGACGACGAACAAGCAACGAAATAGGAGGTGACACCATGACCGAATTAGCAACGCAGATTGCGGATTTTGCCCACTATCTCACGGTAGAACAGGGATTAGCTAAGAATTCGGTCACGAGTTATGCCCAGGAGTTGCGAGGCTTTGCTGGCTACTTGACGACGCAACAGGTTACGTCGCTGACACAAGTCGATCGTCTCCAAGTGATGGCTTACCTGGAAACGTTGACGAAGAGTGGCAAGTCGCGTAATTCCGTGATTCATGCGGTCTCTGCCTTACGGAAGGCCTACCGTTACCTGGTTCAGACGCATCAGATGGCGGAGAGCCCCATGGCCAATATTGCGGCCCCTAAGCACGCAGAACACTTGCCGGCAGTCTTGACCGTTGCCGAGGTGGACCGGTTGTTGGCGGCTCCCGATACGGCTAATAAGTATGGGATTCGGGACCGTGCCATCCTCGAGGTCATGTACGCGACGGGATTGCGGGTAAGTGAACTCGTTCACCTTAAGTTCGGCGACCTCCATCTGGAGATGGGGTTGATTCAAACCCTGGGTAAAGGGGACAAGGAACGGATCGTGCCGATTGGTGATGTGGCCACTGATTGGATTCAGCGCTACTTGACCGACAGTCGCCCGTTGCTGTTAAAGCAGCGGACCAGTCCCTATCTGTTCTTGAATGCCCACGGTGGTGGATTGTCGCGTCAGTCCATTTGGCAGAAGATCAAGCGCTATGTAGCTCTGGCCGACATTACCAAGGATGTCACGCCCCATACCCTGCGACATTCTTTTGCGACGCATCTGTTGGAGAATGGGGCGGACTTACGGGTAGTTCAGGAACTCCTGGGCCACGCGGATATCACGACCACGCAGATTTACACCCACATTTCCAAGAAGCGTCTGGTAGCCGTCTATGATCAGGCACACCCGCGTGCCTAGCAGGGACCGGATCTTTGTGGTAAAGTATAGGGACGATTTAAACGGAGGCAGACCATGTTACTGAAATATCGGAGCGATTATCAAAAGATTGCGATGGGACTCCTGAGCTTGTTACCCACCTTTAAGGATTGGGATCGGCTACAGCGGGAGTTGACCTGGTATCAGAGTGATGATAGCAGGCGACTCTACCTGTGGAAGGACGACCACGATGACTTTGCCGGGGCCGTGGGCACCGAGGTTCAAGGCGACTACCTGATTGTTCGGCTGGTCACCCTGACACCGGATCAGGACCTCACCGAAAACACTTGGCAGATGCTGGATCAACTCGCAACGGCGCTACCGGATAAACGGTTGATGGGCACCCTGACAACCGCTAAGATTATTGCAAAATGGGAGTATCAACATGGACAAAGTCACACCCAGCGGTCAACCACTGATTCAGGTCAGTGATTTTGAGGGACCGCTTGATTTATTGCTCCACTTAATTAAAACCAATGAAATGGATATTTATGATATTCGTATTGCGACCATCACGAGTCAGTATTTGACGTATCTGCATCAGATGCAGGTGTTAAGGTTAGACATTGCCGGGGAGTACTTCGTGATGGCGGCCAATTTGATGGCCATTAAGGCGAAATTGCTGTTGCCTAAGCCGACCCTGGTGGCAGACGATGATGTCGCACCAGAGGACGATCCGCGAGAGGATCTGGTCCAACGCTTGCTGGATTATCAGCGCTATAAGCAGGCAGCTCAGGAGCTTAAGGTAAGAGCGCAACAGCGGCAACAGCATTTCACCCGTCCGGCGATGGCCGTTCCCGATGATGTTGTGCTAACTGTTGAACCGGGGATTCAAGCCGCAGATTTGCAGACGGCCCTGGCACGACTGATTAAGCGAGCTCGAATTGCCCGGCCAGTCACCCAGAGCATTCAGCAAGAACAATATACAATTAAAGAACAGATGCAGGTGGTTCTGACCCGGTTAGAACGGGCTAAGGGGCCGATGGACTTCGAACGCTTAGTGGGACAGACCACGGTGGTGGACGAGATTGTCACGACCTTCTTGGCGATTCTGGAGTTGGCTCGACAGCGGCAAGTGGCACTCTCACAGGCCAGTCGACTGCTACCCCTGCAAGTTAATTTTTTGAAAGCGAAAGGAAGTTATGCCACCGATGTCACCTCTGGCACAAATTGAAAGTCTCTTGTTCGTGAGTGGCGACGAGGGGATCACCGTGGCGGATTTAGCCGCGGCAACCGGTCTTTTACGGCCAGCCATTCTAGCCAGTCTAGAACGACTGGCGGAGAAGTACCGGGATGACGCGGACTCAGCCCTGGAGCTGATGGTCAATGAAACCACCTATCGTCTGGTGACTAAGGCCGCGGCGGGTGATCTCATCAAACGGTACTTTGAGAATCCACTCAGTACGAGTCTGTCACCGGCATCCTTAGAGGTCTTGGCGATTATTGCCTACCGCCAGCCGATTACGCGAATCGAAATTGATGAGATTCGGGGTGTCCAGAGTGCGTCAACGGTTCAGAAACTGGTCTTGCGCCGGTTGATCGAAGATGCCGGACGGTTGGACGAACCCGGTCGACCGAAGGTGTATCGGACAAGTGCCTATTTCTTAGATTACTTTGGTCTCGGAGAACTGACGGATCTACCACCATTGCCTGCCGCGGCAACGGCTGGCGAACATACGGATGACGACGGTGGCGATATCTTTTTAAAAGCCTTCAATCAACAACTCAATCAAGCAGGAGATGACAAATAAATGGAACGATTACAAAAAGTTTTAGCCCACGACGGGGTGGCCTCACGGCGTCAGTCGGAAAAGCTTATCATGAGCGGCCGAGTTCGGGTTAACGGCGAAGTTGTGACGGAACTGGGAACCAAGGTTGGCGTTCACGATGAAATCGTAGTTGATGGTGTGCCCGTTTCTAGCGAAGCACCAACCTATGTGCTGTTGTATAAGCCCCGTGGGGTGGTGTCAACGGCTAATGATGAAAAGGGCCGGGAGACGGTGGTCGATCTGATCGAAAACGTTCCCCAACGAATTTATCCCGTGGGTCGTTTAGATTATGATACGACGGGCTTGCTACTACTGACCAATGATGGTGAACTCGCTAATCGGTTGACTCACCCTCGTTATGGGGTCGAGAAGACCTATGTGGCCAAGGTCACGAACATTCCAAGCAACGATGCTTTACGCCAGCTCCGCCAAGGGGTCAAGGTGGATAATGTCACCTATGCACCCGCCAAGGCTAAGGTGTTGAGCACCGATGACAAGAAGCACACGGCGATTGTCTCGCTGACAATCCATGAAGGAAAGAACCATCAGGTCAAGAAGATGTTGGCCAGTGTGGGTTGTCCCGTTGAAAAGTTGAAGCGCGAGGAATACGCTAAACTGACGCTTAAGGGCCTTAATCCCGGGGATTCTCGTTATCTGAAGCCCGAAGAAGTTAAGGAATTGCGTCGATTGACGGATTTGGCCTAAGTCAAATGATTGACAGATCAACGCAGTATTAGTATATTTATGGTGTCAAATAATTTATGGTTCATCTTCAGGGCAGGGTGAAATTCCCGACCGGCGGTAAAGTCCGCGACCCGTGTTAAGCGGTTGATTCGGTGTAACTCCGGAACCGACAGTAAAGTCTGGTATGCAGAAGATGAGACGTTGCTCTTTGCGTGGGCTCATGTTTGCGTAAAGCCAAGGTCTTACCCTTCTGTGGTGGGATCTTTTTTCGTGGTCGCACCACTGAGATGGCCGCAAGGAGGAACAGAATTATGGAAAATGTTCACAAGGGTCTAGGCGTTCGGGCAATGGTGGAAATGTCACTGTTTGCGGGGGTGGCCTACATTCTCATGTTCATGTCGGTTTCAATTATTCCGATCGTACCGTATATGAAGCTCGATCTTAGTGATTTAGTCGTCTTGGTTGGACTTGGGGTCTTCGGGCCCACGGGAGCGATTCTGATTGCAGCTTTGAAGGAATTGCTCTACTTCGTGACGACTGGGATGGACATTATGAACTTTATCGGCGTCATGACGGCTTTTATTGCGGACGTGGCCTATGTGTTACCGATCAGTGCCGTTTTGCGGCGACAACATACCGTCTCGATTGGTCGCCATATTCTCGCGGTGATTGTCGGAACGGTTAGTCTAACGGTGGTGTTGTCATTGGCAAATTGGTGGGTCATTACGCCACTTTACCTGCAAGTCTGGCACATGAACCTGGGGCTGCCAGTGAAGCAGCTAGTTCTGCTGGGCGTGGTGCCCTTTAACCTGATTAAGGGGATTGTGCTCGGGGTGCTCTTCATTCCCCTGAATCGCCGATTGGCGCCGTGGATGGCTAAGCATACGCTGTCATAAAGGACCACATAAACAATTACACGTAAACGAGGGACTGGCGGTTGTCAGTCCTTTTTCTATGGTAAAATTAAGCAATATGAGGAGATGGTCTTTTGGAAGCGGCGGATTTAATTCAGGTTTTGACCCCACAACAAACGCGGCGTCTGCGGGTGATCGAAAACCTCCTTCGTGGGAAAAAGACAGTCTCAACGCTCTATTGGGGGCAGCGCTATCAGCTCTTGCCTCTCATTGGGTTGGATAAGTCCCTCGATCGAGGGGGCTTGGATGCCGCGGCCCGGTCGCTAGTTACCGGCGGTTTAGCGACGCTAGACGAAGAGAATGATCAGCTGCGGCTGACGCCTACCGGTGTCATTGCCGCCCAGCGGACGTATTATCAGCCACAAACGGCCGACACCTGGATCCAATTGGACCTGATGGCCGCACGACAACGTTTACTGTTGGCCGTCCAAGTTGTCAGCGAGTATACCCATGCCACGCGGCGCTACTATCCACTGGCCACGGATCTGGCGACTCGCCAAGCAGTCAGAGCCTGGTTTCAACGAGAAAAGTCCGATCGGCTGGGCCAGCAAATTCTGCAGGCCCTGACTCACGCCTTAGAACAGTTGCCTGAGACCGTAGCGACGGTGACGACAAGTCTATTGACCGGGTATCAGCACCCCGGGCTGACCCGTGAGCAGGTTGCTCAGCGGCAACAACGGACGGCCTGGGAGGTCACACTCATGCAGCTGGATGGTCTCATGCAGATCTGTCAGGATGCGCGAGTGGACCAGACCCCATTTACCAGTTTGCTGAGTAGCTTGTGGCAATCACCGGTGACCCGTAGTGCTCAGTTAACTCTAGAGGCAGTCCGGCAGACGGGGGATCTCGATCAGGTGGCTACCCAACGGCGGATTAAGCTCAGTACGGTACGGGAGCATTTATTAGAGGCGGCCATCTTTTTGCCTCTGGTAGACTTCCCCTATGAGCAAATCCTAACGCCCAAACTATGCCAACTTTTTGCTAAAAATCTAACGGGAGCAATTGATGACTGGCAATATACCAGTTTACCGGCTGACTTGCAGGCTCGGTATGATTTCTTTTACTTTCGGTTGTATGCCATTTGGATTGAGAAAGGGGGCGTTCTGAGTGACGGCGTTAACAACGAGTCTTAAACAGGTCTTTGGCTTTGACCACTTTCGAACGGGTCAAGAAGAGACTCTGCGAGACCTCGATTCCGGACAGGACGTGTTGGCAGTTCTACCAACCGGCGCGGGTAAGACCTTAATCTATCAGCTTTACGGTTATCGTCACTCGGGTTGTGTCCTGATCGTGTCTCCATTATTATCATTGATGAATGATCAAGTAGACCGGATGCACATGGCAGGGTTTCGCCGGGTAGCGGCCATTAACTCGCTAACCGGACGAGACGAACGGCAAGCGATCCTACGTCATCTGGGAGATTACCAGTTTCTCTTCATGTCACCAGAGATGCTTTCCCAGCCGACGATGCTCAGTCAGCTTCGTCAGTTAACGCTTAGCCTGTTGGTTATTGACGAGGCCCACTGTATCGTGCAATGGGGGCCGGACTTTCGCCCAGAATACCTCTTACTGGGGGCGATTCGCGAAAAGTTGGGAATGCCCCGAACCTTAATGTTAACGGCCACGGCAGGCAAGACGACTCGACAGGAGATTGCCCATCAGTTACGGTGTCACCCTCAGGTGGTGGCGACGTCCGTGGATCGGCCGAACATCTTTCTCGATGTGGAAGACGTTGGGGATGGCACGGAAAAGCAGGCTCGCCTGGCCGAGTTAGTGGCAAAGTTGCCGGGGCCAGGAATCGTGTACTTTTCTAGCAAGCAGCTCGCCAGTGACATGGCCTTGTGGTTGCAGTCGCAGACGGGCAAGGTCGTTGCCGCTTACCATGCTGGTTTGGACAACGAAGCCCGGTTCAAGATTCAGCAGCAGTACATGGCTGGTCAGCTGGATCTCATCTGTGCCACCAGTGCATTCGGCATGGGTGTCGATAAGAATGACGTGCGTTATGTGATTCATTATCATTTGCCGGCAGATATGGAAAGCTATGCCCAGGAGATTGGGCGAGCCGGCCGTGACGGAGAACCGAGTCTGGCGGTTCTGTTGTATGCGTCGGGGGATGAACAACTTCCCTTAATGTTGGGGCAGGCTAATCGGCCCACAGCGGTCACCGTCCATGACTACTACGCACATCCAGAGGCGTTTGATGTGGCTGATCCGGGCGTTCATCTGCTGGAATTTTACCGCAATCACGGGATCAGTGAGGCGGCAGTAGTGCGGCTCTTTACCCGCCGTGAACGCGAGCGTAACCGGGCCCTGGCTCAGATGCTGAGTTATGTCAGAGAGCCCCATTGCCTGCGTCAGAACTGGTTACAGGCCTTCGATGAGCAGGGTTCCCATCATGAGCACTGCTGTGCCCCTAAGCAGGTGGCACTCGATTTGGCGGCGCTGAATCTACCGGAAACGGCAGTGGCGACAGCCGCAGAACCTGAGATCGCGTGGCGTGACCAGCTTCGACAGCTATTTTAAGAAGATTTTAGAGAATTCAGGTTGTCGATATGGTACAATTACGGGTGAAAGTTTTTCTGGGAGGTTAGATGATGAGTCAAAAGCGTGACGATCAAACACCAAAGGAGCAAGAATCCCATCCATGGGATCAATCGTTTGCCGATGATCGCGACGATCAGGGTAACCTGTCGCGATCAAAGATGCGGCGGCAGAATCACAGCAACACGATGGTGACGATTATTCTCGTTGCCATTATCATCGTGATTGCGGCGGCCTCACTGGTTTATGGTTTAGCACGACAGAGCGCGGTTAACCGGCCTGAGAATACGGAGAATGTGGCGACGAGCTCATCTCACTCGTCTAAGGCGGCTAAGCACAAGTCTTCAGCCAGCAAAAAGTCTTCCTCAACGACCAGTAGTCGCAAGAAGAACTCAACGTCAACGACGACTGCTAGTTCAGCAAAGAAGACTAGCAGTTCTTCGGCTACCCAAGAAAGTCAAGCGGCTTCATCGTCTAGCAAGACCACGAGTAGCAGTAGTAGTACCACTGCTGGTGCCAAGTACACGACCGTTGAATCTGGCCAAGGTGTTTATCGAGTAGCGACCAACGCTGGTATCTCGGTAGACAAGTTGCTGGAACTCAACGGCCTTTCCTCGGGTTCATCATTGTATCCGGGTCAGCGCTTACGGGTTAGATAAGCAAATGATTAAAATTGGATAGGGAGCTTGGTTTTCATGGATAAACAAGGTTTGCAAGTCGCAATCGACGGACCAGCATCGGCTGGTAAGAGTACGGTTGCCAAGATTGTCGCAACACGTTTTCACTACATTTATTGTGACACCGGGGCGATGTATCGCGCCATCACTTGGAAGGCGTTACAGGCTGGGGTTGCTTTAGATGACGAGGCGGCTATCAAGAAGCTGTTAGACGGCATCGTGATTCGGTTTGAACCCGGGAAACCCGTACAAAAGGTTTTTGTGGATGATACTGAAGTAACGTTGGCGATTCGCCAACCAGATGTCACAAACGCTGTTTCTCAAGTATCCGCACTATCTGCGGTCCGGTCAGAGTTAACGGAACGGCAACGGCAGATCGCTGATGCCGGGGGCATTGTCATGGATGGGCGCGACATTGGCTCGACCGTTCTTCCCAACGCCGAAGTGAAGATCTTCATGGTAGCGAGCGTCGATGAACGCGCGCAACGTCGTTTGAAGGATAATGCGGCTAAGGGGATTAACACACCATTGGCGACCCTGAAGTATGAAATTGAGGAGCGGGACCGGAAAGATTCCACTCGGGAAATTTCACCATTAACCCAGGCAGATGACGCGATTCGGCTTGATACGACGTCGATGTCCATCGAACAAGTTGCCGATCGAATCGCTGAAATTATTCAAGAAAAAGAATCCCTAGAGAAATAGGCATTTTACTAGCTTTTACTGGCGTAATCGGCTAGAATAGTATATAGAGTTGTCGCAAGGAGGAAAAATTCGCATGAGTGAAAATGGCACGAGTCAAAACAATGAAAACAACGATTTATTGAATGCTTTAAACAGCATCGAAACCGTTAAAGTTGGTGACGTTGTTAAGGGTGAAGTCTTAGCAATTGATGATGACCAACAAGCAATCGTCGGGATTGCCGACACTGGGATTGAAGGGGTGGTTCCTAAGAAGGAATTATCCACTAAGCCAGTCGATGATATTAATACTGTAATTAAAGTCGGGGACGTTATGGACCTCGTCGTAATTTCTCGCATCGGTACCGATAAGGAAGGCGGCAGTTACTTACTGTCACAACGTCGTTTGGAAGCCCGTAAGGTTTGGGACGACATCCAAAAGGAATTCGAAGCTGGTCATACGTTGACTGCCCCTGTTACCCAAGTGGTTAAGGGCGGGTTAGTCGTTGATGCTGGTGTGCGTGGATTCGTTCCTGCATCCATGGTATCCGACCACTTCGTTGAAGATCTTTCTCAATTCAAGGGTCAAACTCTTGAATTTAAGATTATCGAAATCGAACCTAGCGAAAACCGTTTAATCTTATCTCACCGTGCAATCGTTGAAAAGGAACGGGCAGCTCAAAAGGCCGAAATCATGGCTAAGTTGACCGCCGGCGACATTGTCGAAGGTAAGGTTGCTCGTTTGACCAACTTCGGTGCATTCGTTGACCTTGGTGGCGTTGATGGGTTGGTTCACGTTTCAGAAATCGCCTTTGAACGGGTTGAAAAGCCTAGCGATGTCTTGAAGGTGGGTCAAGAAGTTAAGGTTAAGGTCTTGTCTGTAGACCCAGACCGTGACCGGATTTCCCTTTCCATCAAGCAAACCTTGCCAGAACCTTGGGATGGTATCGAAGAAAAGGCACCACAAGGTAGTGTCTTGGACGGAACTGTTAAGCGTTTGACTAGCTTTGGGGCCTTCGTTGAAGTCTTCCCTGGCGTTGAAGGTTTAGTTCACATTTCCCAAATTTCTCACCAACACATCGCAACGCCTGCTGACGTTCTGAAGGTTGGTCAAGAAATCAAGGTTAAGGTCTTGGACGTTCGTCCTGACGACCACCGTTTAGCCTTATCAATCAAGGCTCTTGAAGAAAAGCCACAATCTGGTGATGACAGCAATGCTGGCGAACACCGGAGCAGCAGTAACAACAACCGTAGCCGGAACAATGGCGGTAACAACCGTCGTCGTAACGGCCGGAACTCTGCTGAAACTTCAACGGCTAACGCCCCAGAAGAAAGCACTGGTTTCTCTTTAGGCGACCTGATTGGTGACAGCTTAAAGAAAGATATGGAAGATAACGAAAACAACTAATACGTTTGGTTGAAATGGGTCTAGAGCGAAACTTTTGTTGGTTTCGTTCCAGACCTTTTTTCGTCACTATTTGAAATTAAAGGAGGGATTGTCGTGGCATTTCCAGTAGTTGCCATTGTCGGCCGCCCCAACGTGGGGAAGTCGACGTTATTCAACCGGATTGCCGGTGAACGCATCTCGATTGTTGAAGATACGCCAGGTGTCACCCGTGACCGGATTTATGCCGGTGCCGAGTGGCTGGGAACCGAATTCCGGATGATTGATACCGGGGGAATTGACCTCGGTGACGAACCATTCATGAGTCAAATTACCCAACAAGCCGAAATCGCGGTTGAAGAAGCCGATGTGATTGTCTTTATCGTGAGTGCCCCTGAGGGTGTGACCGATGCCGACGAAAAAGTTGCTAAGATCTTGTATCGGGCCGACAAACCAGTTATCCTGGCCGTCAACAAAGCCGATAACCCCGAAGTTCGGGAGTCCATTTACGACTTCTATGCCTTAGGATTTGGCGATCCATACCCCGTTTCTGGGGTACACGGACTGGGCTTAGGGGACCTGCTTGACGCTGTTGTGAAGGAATTCCCTGACAACAGTGGTGCGCCCAAAGATGACACGATCCGTTTCAGTCTGATTGGCCGTCCCAATGTTGGGAAGTCGTCTTTGGTGAATGCCATTCTTGGTGAAGACCGGGTGATTGTTTCCGACATTGCCGGCACCACGCGTGATGCCATCGATACCAAATTTACCGCGGACAAGACGAAGTTTACCATGGTCGATACGGCGGGGATTCGGAAACGTGGGAAAGTCTACGAAAACACGGAACGCTACAGTGTGATGCGGGCCATGCGCGCCATCGATAACTCTGACGTTGTCTTGATGGTCATGAATGCCGAAGAAGGGATTCGCGAACAGGACAAACGAGTTGCCGGTTACGCCCATGAGGCGGGACGCGGGATCATTATCCTGGTCAACAAGTGGGATACCTTGAAGAAGGATAACCACACGCTGACGGATTTCCAGAACTTGATTAGACTGGAGTTCCAATACCTGAGTTATGCGCCAATTATCTTTGTTTCCGCTAAGACCGGTCAACGACTGGAACAATTACCAGCGCTGATCAAACGGGTCTCAGAAAACCACAACAAGCGGGTTCAATCATCCACGCTGAACGATGTGGTGATGGATGCCATTGCCGTTAATCCAACACCGTCGGATAACGGGAAACGGCTACGGGTTTACTACGCGACGCAGGTCGCCGTGGCCCCACCAACCTTCGTGGTCTTCGTCAACGATCCGAAGATGATGCACTTCTCGTACGAACGTTTCTTGGAAAATCAGATTCGGGAACACTTCGATTTCGAAGGGACACCCCTTCATCTGATCGAACGCGCAAGAAAGTAAGACAAAGGGCCTTAGACCGGCTCTAAGGGGGATTTTGGTGAGTTTTCACCGAAAACTCTTAATATTCGACGTTTTATTACTAAAAAATGCCGTTATCCCTTGTCATATAAGGCTTCCTGTGCTATCTTTGATTAAGAAATGATGCGGCTGACCGTATTTGTTTCATCATTTTTGGACCACTCAAAAATGATCTAGATGGTAATCATCTAATCTTCTTTGCAGGAGGTGAATTCAAACATGGCAAACAAAGCACAATTGGTTAGCGACGTTGCAACTGCAACTGGTTTAACTAAAAAAGACGCAACGGCTGCAGTTGATGCAGTCTTCGATTCTGTCCAAGCAACGTTAGCTAAAGGCGAAAAGGTTCAATTGATCGGCTTTGGTAACTTTGAGGTTCGTGAACGTGCAGCTCGTAAGGGCCGTAACCCACAAACTGGACAAGAAATCCAAATCCCTGCAAGCAAAGTACCTGCATTCAAGCCAGGTAAAGCTTTAAAGGATGCTGTTAAATAATGACTCTTCATTATTTAATCGGTAAAGGACCAGGTCGACTCTTGTCGGTCTGGTTTTTTATTACCCAAAATTTGCGCTGGACTGAGTGTTTATGGTTTCCATGTTTGCTGGGATTGCGTATAATTAAATGCGTTGTGAATTTTAGTGAATTTAACGAAATAGGGGTGGCTGTGACAGGGCTGCACCTAATGAGCAGATTAAATGGAGGCGGGTTATGAGTTACGCACAAACGGCACTTGACCAATTGGAAAAGGGGCAGCTTGAGGATTTTAAGAAGCAGTATGCCTTGTCGCTACGCCATGACGACGATGATACCCTGTTTAGTTTGGCGGAGGAACTCTACTCACTGGGTTTCTTGAACCAGTCGCGGCGAATCTACGAGAAGCTGCTGAAGAAGTACCCGGACGAAGATGAATTGCGGACCAACCTAGCGGATATTGCCATCGATGAAGACAAGAATGATGAGGCCCTGGACTACTTGAACCAAGTCAATCCGGATTCCCCAGCCTATGTGGAATCTTTGATGGTTGCGGCCGACTTGTATCAGACCCAAGAACTCTTTGAGGTGAGTGAGCAGAAGCTCCTGACGGCTAAAAAATTAGCGCCGGACGAGCCTGTGATCACCTTTGCCTTGGCCGAGTTGTACTTTACCATGCGCGAGTTCCGGAAGGCCATTCCTTTATACCTTGACCTGATCACCAGCGGAACGACGACACTTTCTCAGGTGAACCTGGTTGAACGTTTGGGTGTGGCCTATGCCAATGCGGGTCGTTTTGAACAGGCGATCGGCTATCTTAAACAGATTCATCCGGGCGATATGACCCCGGACGTCAAATTTGAAACGGCGTTTACCTACCTCCAGCTGAAGGAACGGACGACAGCAATCACCTTATTTGACGAACTGAAGGACAGTGATCCTCATTACACCTCACTCTATCCTTATCTGGGACAGGCACTGGAGGATGAGAACCGGCTTCCTGAGGCCCTGAAGAGCCTCCAGGAAGGTTTAGGTGTCGACCAGTATAACGAGAAGCTTTGGCTCCAGGCGGCGCATGTGGCGACGAAATTGGACGATGAGAAGCTTGCGGAACGTTACCTGAAGAAGGGACACGAACTGGATAGCGAGGATTTAGGAGCCGTGATTCAGCTCAGTAATCTCTACGTCAAGCAGGAACGTTGGGACGAGAATGCCGAACTGGCCAAGCCATATCTGGCGAGTGAGGATGCCGACCCACAACTGTACTGGAACCTGGCAGTGACGGCGCAGCACCAAGAGGACTACGATGCGGCGAGAAAGTACTACGATGCCGCGACACCATTCTTTATGGACCAGGCTGACTTCTTAAAACCAGTCATCTACTTCTACCGTGAAGAAGGGGCCACTGACCAAGTGGTAAAGTTGCTAACGGCTTACCTGAAGGTTGTGCCAGATGATGAAGAGATGGCGCTAATGCTAGAGGGTTATCAGGAAGATTAACACACGAGGAAGGTGACCACGGGGTCATCTTTTTTAATAAGTTAGAACACAATAATTACTTTAACTTATAACATTCTTCGAATCACAACCGCAAAACCCGCGGTTGCAACCCCTAGTCAACAATCAATTCAGTTCGTCCAAAAGGACGCCGTCTTTGAATTCAATTCTGCGGCCGAATCTGTTAGACTGGCATATAGAGCATTACCGACTACTATCGGCTGGAAAGGTGACGGAAAACATGCAATTGAACCACTTACCACAGGAATTCGAGCTGGCACGGCCCGTCTTACAAACCATCGAGCACGCGGGCTACGAGGCCTACTTCGTTGGTGGCAGTGTCCGTGACACTATTTTAGGGAAACCTATTCACGACGTTGACATCGCCACCAGTGCCTATCCCAACGAGATTAAGGGGCTCTTTCACCGCACCGTCGATACCGGTATCGAACACGGAACGGTTATGATTTTAGACCACGGAACCGGCTATGAAACCACAACTTTCCGGTCGGAATCAACCTATACCGACTTCCGACGACCGGACCAGGTAACCTTCGTTCGTTCCTTAGAAGAAGACCTCAAGCGGCGGGACTTTACCATCAACGCCCTGGCAATGAGGGAGGATGGCGAAATCATCGATCTTTTTGATGGCCTCAACGACCTGAAGACCCATCAGATTCGGGCGGTGGGCAATCCTCAGGAACGGTTCCACGAAGACGCCTTACGCATGATGCGGGCCGTTCGTTTCGCTAGTCAACTCGACTTTACCATTGTCGAACCGACGTTAACGGCCATCACCGATCATGCCGAGCTACTCGCCAAGATTGCCGTTGAACGCACTCAGATGGAGCTACTCAAGCTCTTCACCGGTCAGACACCGCAACGCGGTCTGAAACCATTCATGGCGACGGGCTTATGGAAACATTGTCCTGACTTTGCGGTGCACGAGGACGCGTTAAACGATCTGACTCAACGTCTGACCCAGGGGGTAAGTGATGCGGAGACAGCCTGGACACTACTGGCAACGCAGTTCGACCTGGCAGCCGCCGCCATCTCCCCATTTCTGAAGCACTGGAAGACGGCCAACCAGACCATCGCCACCGTTCAAAACGCCAGCCAGACGGCACAACACCTCCGCCAAGGCGCGCTCAATGCCTGGCAGCTTTACCAAGGTGGGGCTAATTTAACGCGGGCCAACGAGGTCGCCGTCATTCTCGGCGCCCCTGATCGCCAGGCTGAATTGACCCAAGCCTATGCCGCACTACCGATTCATGATAAAAAACAATTGGCCGTGACTGGCCGCGATCTCATCAAAGCCGGGATTCAACCCGGACCACAGTTGGGGGCAACCCTCGGCGATCTCGAATTCCAAGTCGTCACGGGACAGTTGCCCAACGACGCCTCCGCGCTAATTCATCAAATCACCACCAACTGAATCTAAACTAAGAGAGTGAAGACAGTATGCAAACCTTACGCGCAGAAAATTTACACCGAACTTATGGTGAAAAGGTCCTTTTTGACAATTTAAATTTCATTATTAACGAACACGACCGTATCGGCCTGATTGGGGTCAATGGGAGTGGGAAGACATCATTGCTGGACACCTTAGCTGGCGTCAGCAATGACCAAACCGGGGTAATCGACACCCCTAAAGAATACAGCATCGGATACCTCACGCAAAAGCCCGCTCTTGATGAGAATTTGACGGTCATGGACGCCGTCTTCTCTGGTGACCAGCCGGTCTTTAAGACTATTCGACGTTACGAAGCCGCTCTGGCGACTTATGGAGCGCATCCAGAGGATCAGAAGGCACTTCAACGCTATCTGGATGCCGAGGCCCAGATGAACGAAGAGGACGCCTGGACGGCCGAGAGTGACGTCAAAACTATCCTGACTCAACTGAAAATTACGGACCTCTCACAGTCGATTAAGACCATGTCCGGAGGTCAGATCAAGCGGGTGGGTCTAGCGCAAGTGCTGATCCAATCGCCAGACTTGCTCTTGTTAGACGAACCGACCAACCACTTGGACTTCGATTCTATCGCCTGGCTCCAACAGTATCTGAGTGCCTACAAGGGCGCCTTACTCGTTGTCACTCATGATCGGTATTTCTTGGATCAGGTCGCTAACCAGATCTGGGAACTCGACTTTGGGAAACTCTACCAATATCCCGGAAACTACCAGGATTACGTCCAGGAAAAGGCCGAACGGGTCAATCAGGAGGCCGTCGCCGATCGGAAACAACAGCGGCTCTACCAGCAGGAATTAGCCTGGATGAAGGCCGGGGCCCAAGCGCGTTCGACCAAGCAACAGGCCCGGATCAACCGATTTAACGATCTGGAAGATAATGTAGGGACGCGTCAGGTGCAACACAACGTTGCCATTTCTTTGGGGCAACAACGCTTAGGGAAGAAAGTCATTGAGCTTAAAGACGCCACGCTGGATCTCGGAGGGCACCACATTCTCAATGATTTCAGCGACCTCATTCAGGCCGGCGAACGCATCGGGATCAGCGGGGACAACGGGGCCGGTAAGTCCAGTCTCTTAAATGTCATCGCCCAGCGGCTACCCCTGGATTCCGGCACGGTATCAATCGGTGAGACGGTCAAGATGGCTTACTACACGCAACAGATCGAACCAATTCCCGAAGACAAGCGCATGATTAACTACCTTTCCGAAGTTGGACAAACGGTTACCGACAAGGATGGAAACGCCGTCAGTGTCACGGATCTCTTGGAACAATTCCTGTTCCCACGATTCATGCATGGCACCCTGATTCGGAAGTTATCTGGTGGGGAAAAGCGTCGGCTCTACCTATTGAAGCTCCTCATGGAACAGCCCAATGTCTTACTACTAGACGAACCGACCAATGATCTCGATATTGGAACCTTGACTGTGTTGGAGGATTACATTTCGCAGTTTGCGGGGACCGTAATTACCGTTTCCCATGACCGTTACTTCCTGGATAAGGTGGCCGATCGGCTCCTGATCTTCAATGGGAATGCGCAGATTGACCGGTATTCTGGCAGATTTAGCACGTATCTAAATGACCGTTTGAAGGCCGATAAAGCCCAACCAACGGAAAAGAAGGCGCCCAAGACCGTCGCGAAGGAGACGCCTGACAAACCTAAGAAGAAGGTCAAGCTGACCTATGCCGAACAAAAGGAATGGGAAGGCATCGAAGGGGTCATCGACGGTTTGGAAGACCAGAAGTCACAGGTCAAGGACGCTATGAATGCCAACGGCGCCAACTATGACAAGTTGGCCGACCTCCAACAACAACTAGACCAATTGGATCAACAGCTCGATGATAAGATGGCGCGTTGGGAATACCTCAGCGAATACGCCGACTAAGGAGACGACTAGCATGTTAGAAGCGGCTTACCTCAATCTCGCCAAGACAGTCTTGACGGAAGGTCACCAAAAAACCGATAGAACGGGGACTGGGACCATCAGTCTGTTTGGTTATCAAATGCGATTCAATCTGCAGGAGGGTTTTCCACTCTTGACCACGAAGAAAGTGCCCTTTGGCCTCATCAAATCAGAATTGCTCTGGTTTTTAAAAGGGGATACCAATATTCGTTTTCTCCTTCAACATCATAACCACATCTGGGACGAATGGGCCTTTCAACGCTTCATCGAAAGCCCCGACTACCACGGCCCTGACATGACGGACTTCGGGCGACGCTCACTGGTCGATTCGGCCTTTAACGACCAGTACCAAGCTGAAAAGAAGGCCTTTGATGACCGCATCCTAAACGATCAGGCCTTCGGGGACCACTATGGTGATCTCGGCTTGGTCTACGGGAGCCAGTGGCGCGCCTGGCAGGGACACAACGGCGAAACGATTGACCAGTTGGCCAACGTGATTCAGACACTACGGACGCACCCCGATTCTAGACGGATGATCGTTTCAGCTTGGAATCCCGCCGACATGCCTTCGATGGCCTTGCCACCTTGTCACACGCTGTTCCAATTCTATGTGAATGACGGTAAATTGAGCTGTCAGCTCTATCAACGCAGTGGTGACATCTTCCTAGGGGTTCCCTTTAACATCGCCAGTTACGCGCTGTTGACGTCACTGATTGCCAAAGAAGTCGGACTTGAGGTTGGCGACTTTGTTCACACCTTAGGTGATGCCCACATTTACAGCAACCACATCGAACAAGTCAAAACACAATTATCCCGGACACCGAAAGCGGCACCTAAACTGTGGTTGAATCCGGATAAGTCCAGCATCTTCGATTACGACATGCACGACATCAAAGTTGAAGGTTACGACCCAGCCCCCGCAATTAAGGCCCCAGTGGCCGTCTAAGACAGGAGGACCCACCTATGCTGATCTTCTTATGGGCAGAGGGTAACCAGGGCGTTATTGGCCAAAATGGCCAGCTTCCTTGGCACCTACCTGCTGACATGCACTTCTTCAAGACCGTCACGACCGGCAATACCATTTTGGCGGGATCACGAACCTATGCCTCGTTTGGCCGGCCGTTGCCCAATCGCCAAAACATCGTCATTACGCATCAGGATCGTACTAACTTCCCGGCAGAGGTCATCGTGCTTGAAAGTATCGATGCCGTCCAGCAGTATGCCGCGACCCATCGCCAGGATAAACTCTTTGTCGTGGGTGGGGCCCAAATCTTTACGGCCTTACTACCTGACGTTAATCAACTCTACCGAACGGTAATCGACGCTGACTTTGCCGGGGATACCTGGATGCCCACCATCGATTACAGTCAGTTCGAGTTGACTGCGACCCAACCGGGCGTCCGAAATGAGAAGAATCCTTACGATTATCGATTCGAACAGTACCAGCGCCGCTCCGTGAAATAAGCCAATTAAATGACGTCGGAATGAAATGAACCCCCTGAATTGGATCTTCTCCAGTTCAGGGGGTTCATTTCATCTACGTCGCTTGAATCTTACAAATTCACAAGCATAGAATACTTTGTAAAGTGTTTGAATTTATCATTATCTGGTATCAAAATACTTAATCGAGCAGGTGCATTTCTGTATTTATAATTAAAGGAAGGGGTTGTAAAATAGAATTTTGCGATCTTACTCTTCCCATCGCTCAGTTCTTTTATCGTATAGCGAGTGCCGTTGACATGTTTCATCCACTGACTCATGTTACTAAAACCATACGGAACATTAATCCAAATACTATTGAGAATGTTGGAGTTTCCTTTTATTGCCCCATAATTTCCGGGGGCCAATTGCTTAATTTGCATCGTAACCGTGGCGCGTTTTTCATCGGCACTGGTTGAGGTCACAACTTTTAAAACTTTGAACCTAACTTGTGGGGCATTTACCCACTTGTTTTGAGAAAATATTTTTTCACTAACAGGATGCTTAGACCCACTATTTATTCTTGTATATTGCCAAACGCCTAGGCTGATTAAGCTCAAAGCTGCGAGGATTATGAGGCTATAAATTGTTAAATTACGCTTCTTCATCTATTCTGCCAGCCTTTACCTTTATTCGCTGTGAGGTGATGTCTTCTAAAAATTCACGATCGTGAGATGTAATTAAAAATGTTGATCCCATCGAGTTTATCTCACGAATGTAGGTGGTTAGTTTCTGGATACTTTCCTCATCCAGCGCATTTGTGGGTTCGTCTAAGACAATTAATTCACAGTTCCCTAACATTGCTTGCGCGATACCCAATTTTTGTTTCATGCCGAGCGAAAACTTTCTAACCCGATTCTTTTTATCAGTAGGCAAGTCAAATTTAGTCAGTAGATTTAGTAAACTGTCTTCATTGACGGCGCCTTGTAATCTCGCAATGAGTTCAAGATTTTTAAATGCTGAAAATTCTTCTATGATACTGGGAGATTCAATCAATGCACCAGATCTAACCGGGAATCGACTGCTTACTGATACCAGTTCACCTTTAACTTTAACTTCACCAGTCGTTTTAATTAATCCTAAAATGGATTTTAGAATCAAGGTTTTGCCAGAGCCATTGATTCCCTCTAAAGTTGTTATGCTACCTTTTCTTACGGTTAGGGAGACATTGTCTAGCAATGTTCGACCCTTTACGACTTTACTGACATTAGTCAATTCGATTAAGTTCATTATTCTCTCTCATTTCATTTCAAATTTTCCATAGATTAACACATACGCAACGCACAACAGTAGGGAACAAATTATCAGCTCAACAATTGATGCCTGAGGCATTGCCGTTCTTCTTGTAGCCATTGTCAGATTTAAAGGATTCAGCTTATTTATTGAAAATGCAGTGTAGACAACAAAAAGGATTGGCACCAGTAACAGGAAGATCCTGTTAATCCAGCCACACAACTGCTGAACGACAAGAATAGCTAGCAGTGATAGAAACAAGATAAAGTTAAATACCAAATACTGTTCAAGTAAATTGCGTTTTAAAAAACCAGTGAATCCTAGGGAACTGAGATCAACTAGTGTTGTGGTTAATTGGATTATCCCCATGTAACCCAAGACTAGCAAGATTAAAAAGGATAAGTTGATTAATCCTACCTGCATTTTGGTGAATCTCTGGCTTCTAATTTGCGACAGTAACTTTTGGTGAACTTGATTAAAACTGTCACCGATGATAAATAAGGGCAGCATTAATAGTAGCAGCCAGAAAATAGGGAGATAGGGGTGTCCGGCCTTAATCATTTCAAAGCTTGGACCATTCGTCGTGGCTTCCAAAATGGAATTATAAGCATGAAACCGTACTTTCAAGATAATAATTGTCGCGACGTAAATGCCAGTAAGCCATAAAAAACGTTGAAGCACATGTGACACTAAGTATTTGAATTGTACATACATCAATCTGGTCACTTAATAATCCCTACCTTTTACAATGGCATTTAAAATCGCGGAAATAACCCCAAGCATTGGCAACAAACTAAGACAATTAATCAATTTTACTAATGGTGGTTCAAAATCCATAAATTTCCAAAATGGGAGACTAACGCCTACTTGATGTAGACTAAAAAAAAGTAGGTTGAGTGAGACGGCGACGAAAATGCCAATTATTCTTTTTCTAGTTAACATGAATCCAATTAAAGCTATAAGTACTAAGAGAAGTTGCGCAAAGTAGACCTGAACAAGGCCTAATAAGACAATAACTAAAGTTTGAAAATCTGTAATCGTTCTTAGACTCGCGAAACTTGCCACCGTTAACGTCGCCCACGGCGCCCATAAGAGAAACTGTATTAGAAGAGACTGAACGAGTATCTGGTAAAATAAGGTCTGTCGTGTTCCAACGGTTAGATAGTCAGTGGACCGGTAGGTAATATGTGATATCGCAATCAAAGAGGTAACCAGTAAATAGATAAGGCCGATTGCAAACTTGCCAAACATTTGTGTATATACCGTGGTAAACATCATTGCGTCACCGGTGAATACAGCTGGCTCGCTCATAATAGTTATAAATTTAGAGGCAACAATCAAGAGAATCACGGTACTGGCAATTCCCAATGCCCTGAAATAAAGGGGAATATAATGTACCTGCTGTTTAAAGACGTTATAAATCACTGAGTTTTTCCCTTCCTAACCGTAGAAGTATCATTGTGCATCCAATGGATACAATGGTTGTGGCTAAGGTTGTCCCAAGACTGATATCTGACATCGCGGTTTGTTTAAGAAAGTCTGCGGGTGATAGGCTATACGGTGTAACATGCAAGCCTTGGAATAACAGTAAGGACATTTGGATCAGCAATCCGACGCTCAGGGAGAAAAAGCGATTATTCAAATTCAATGATATTGCGGTCGTAAACAAGGCGTATAGTCCTCCCCAAAGGAACACCATGATTAAGTTCAGCAAATAATGAACAAATGGATGGGTGTAATACAGTGATACTAGCAAGGTATTTCGATTAATAACTAAAATATTTTGGTTTAATAGATTATCTGGGAAGGTACTAGGCACCTTTAATGCAATTGCTGTAAAGTTGACTAATAATGGCAGTGTGACAATTAAACCACCTAGTAGAAAGGCTAAAACGTAGTAATCTCGAAGCACTTGCTTCAACGTATTTTTCAACTTCACCTGCATGAAAAAACCATTACTTAGATCCTTTTTTAGCAAAGTGGCTGCTGGCAATGCCGCTATTAGAGGTAAGACCAGGTAATAAGCAATTGAAGCAAAATGAAAGCTATCAATTCCCATCCATAATGTGTACGGGGAAGAGTGAAAAGAATTAGATTGTTGGGTAAATTGTTGCAGTATTGGATAAGCTTGAATGCTTGGAAGAAGTAACGCGATAACAAATATCGAAAAAAGTGTCCGTTTATTTAGCCGATGCCATAAAGTTAACAACTGACGTGCTCCAATCTAATTATTGACTTATGTTTCATGGTAATCCGGAGATAAGCATCGAGATTCCAGTTCCACACGGTATTACTCCCTAAGTAGGTCACTTATCTCCGCACTTCGTAACTATACAGAAGTTGTTTAGACATGCAAAGGACGAAACGTTCGCATTCAAAAAGCCTATAAGTATACATACATCGTAATGTATACTTATAGGCTCCTTTAGTATTTATCCATAATTTATACCTGTACGATTGGTACAGACGTGCTTTCTACTTGATCAAAAAAGCAAAACCGTCTTTTGAATAATTGGTATGTACCAGTCCAATAAATCTTTCCGGCTTTTTCTATCATTCAGTATCCAACGATATTCATAGAACTGGTTACAAGCGTTTTAATATCTTTTTTTGAAATCTATGCTTTAATCCGCAAGTCAGACAGGGGTTGTTGAAGGATAGTAAGACAGGATATATGTTTCCTGAATACCCTACAGTCGTCTGTGGGCACATTGTGCATTAAAAACCAACTAATGAGATCCCTCTATGACCGTATCTGGTTTGAGTGGCTAACATTCCCTAGTATTTTTCGTTTTTTTAAGCGTAGAGCAAGATCGAGAAGTACATCAATCCGGTTCCTAGCATCACAAAGAGATGCCAGATGACGTGGCCGAAGGGAATCCCTTTAAAGCTGTAGATGACGGCACCCAAGGTAAACGCCACGCCGCCCGCAACCAGCAAACTGAACCCAATCGGTCCGAGGCCACGATACAGGGGTGAAATTCCCATCAAGCACATCCAGCCCATGACGACGTAAATCACCGTGGAAAGTTTTTGAAATTTTCCTAGCCAGATCGCTTTGTAGATAACTCCGGCGATGGCCATGGCCCAGATGATCCCGAACATGACCCAGCCCAAGGTTCCACCAACCACTAATAGACTGAATGGCGTATAGGTTCCAGCAATCAATAGGTAGATGGCACAATGATCAAATATTTGAAAGACATGGCTGGCACGGGTAAAGTACAACCCGTGGAAGAGGGTTGAGGCTAAGTAGAATAGCACTAAGATGATCCCGTAAACCAGGAAGGTGGTCATCCGTAGTTGCCCACCTTTACCATGAGCTTGTAAGATTAGGATTACCAGACCGGCAATACTCAGCGCGGCGCCGATGCCGTGAGTCACGGCATTGAGCACTTCATTAACGATTTGATAGGTGTGACTGCGTTCTTGTGTCAAGCAAACTCCTCCTTAAGTGACCAGTCTTGAAACTTTTAACAAACTGGCCCGGTGAGTTAGCAACAACTACTGAAAAAATTCAGTAACTCTGCTATACTATTACCGTATGTTTCATTACGCATATTGTAGCATAAACCAAATCTCTGGTCAGAAAGAGTGGGATATCCATGGCTAAAATTAAAATTGTTACGGATTCATCTGCTGGCTTAACCGATCAGCAAATCCAAGACTATAACATTACCATTATCCCGTTGACGGTCATGATCGATGACACCATTTACGTTGAACGGGAATCCATCACAAACAAAGAATTTATTGAAAAAATGAAAATGTCCAAGACCCTACCGAAGACGAGCCAACCGCCGTTAGGTAAGTTCGTTGAGACTTTCGACAAGCTCGGGGCAGACGGCAGTTCCGTCATCTGCTTCAGCATGTTAGCCGCCATCAGTGGCACGGTTCACACCGCCGAACAGGCCGCACAACTATCGAAAACCGACGTCACCGTTGTGGATAGCCAATACACCGATCAGGCGTTGGCCTTCCAAGTTGTCGAGGCTGCCAAGTTAGCGGCAGAGGGTGCCGATAAGCAAGCCATCTTAGACCGGGCTGTGGCTGTCCGTGACCACACCAAGCTCTTTATGGGCATCGTAACGCTTGAGAACATTCTCAAGGGTGGTCGCCTTAGCCGGGCTGCGGGTATGCTAACGGCTTTGTTAAACATTAAGATCGTGCTCCAGGTCACTGGGGGCGAACTGAAGATCAGAGCTAAGGGCCGGGGTATGAAGACTATCGACCGTTACTTTGACAAAGTGTACGAACAGATGAAACAGATTCCAGATATCAAAGCGATTGGCATTTCTCACGTGGAGGCCTTCGAATCCGTTGACAAGATTCAGGGTCACCTGCATGAGATGTTCCCGGACAAAGATGTCCTGGTCAGAGAAACGGTACCCATCATCGCCACCCATGGGGGACCTGGGGCCTTTGCTCTGATGTACTACACCGATCCAACTAAATAACACCATCGACAAAAAAGGGGTGGCATAGCCACCGCTTTTTATTTATCCCGAGGGGGACTTTAAAATGAAGAAAATCGGAAGACTCAGTAAGGTGATTGGGGTCGCTTTACTCCTGGTACTCATCGTTTTGGCTGCCTTGACCTACTGGCACCCCGGCGTCCGGACGACAAAGAGTGGCACCGCTAACCAGCACCGGAAAGTTGTGCGGGTCGTGGCCTTGGGAGACTCACTGACCGAAGGGGTCGGCGATCCACAAAAGGACAAGCAGGGCGGCTATACCGGCCGTCTCAAGACCATGATTCGCCAAAAGGATCACGTCAAGGTCGTCATGCATAATTACGGCAAGTCCGGTGATCGTAGTGACCAGATTGAAGCGCGGCTGGTCAAGAGTTCCAGCATGCAGCGGCAGTTAGGAAAGGCCCAGGCAGTCGTGATGACTGTTGGGGGTAATGACCTGCTACAGACGTTGACAAAGAATGTCACCATTAACCAACAGTCGCGCCTCAATACGCAACTGGACTCCGCAGAAACCACCTACCAACAGAAGCTCAAGCATCTCTTGGACACGGTGCGACACTACAATCCTAGTGCACCAATTTATCTCTACTCAATCTACAATCCCATCTACGTTTACTTTGCCGATGTGGCGCAGATTACGAATGCCGTCGACGATTGGAACGACGCGACGGAACAGACGGCCGATAAGTTTAAGCAACTCTACATGGTCGATATCAACCGTGCCTTATCCGTTGGCCAGTTCAAGTCAGTCACCCAACAGGTGAAGTTAAAACGCACCGCTCAGAAGGCCAACGACGGGCAACTCTCGGCACAGAACTTTCAGAAGCAAATCCTAGCTAGCAGTGCGACTGACGAGCTGAATGATTATCTGTCACCCGTCGACCACTTTCACCCCAATGCCAAGGGGTATCGCTTGATGACTGACTACGTCTTCAAGAAAATGCAAGCCCACCAACAGTGGCTAATGAAGTAAGGAGGCACCATCTTTTATGAAACGACACGCGACAACCACTTCGACCAACTGGTGGAAGTGGGGCTTTATCGGGCTAGTTAGCCTGTTCGTCATTATTCTTGTGGTCATGGGGATCAAGGCCACGTCCGGCGTTAAGGTGGCCTCTACGGCCAAGCCCGACACGGATACCACCAATATCAATGTGACTCTGAATAAACGCCAGGTGAATGCCTTGGCAGACTACTATGTCAATAAGTCCCTTGAGGGGCAAGATGTTAAGTATCAGTTCCAGGTCACGGATCACGCCATGATTACCGGTTCAACTAAAGTTTTAGGTGCTAACGTGAACTTCGTGTTACTCTTAAAGCCCACAGTGTTGCCCTCTGGTGACGTTAAATTGAAGGCACAGAAGCTCTCAGTGGGGTCATTGCCCGTGCCGATCAGCTTCGTGATGAGCTACATCGCCAAGAACTATCCACTACCCAAATGGGTTGCCATGGATACGCGGCAAAGCACCATGACGCTACATCTGACTGCTATTGGCAATGGCAAGAAGTTATCCTACGCTGCCAAGAAGATCGACATGTCCGGTGCCGGGAAGTTCGTCTTCCAAGCTCGGATTCCGAAAAAATAAAGGAGGAATTGTATGCCTAAGACGTTTTATCAATTTCTCATGACGCAACGTAACCCAGAGAGTTTTGAGCCGCTCGCTAATTTTGCGAACAATGCTTTTCTGGATAGCGCCTTTCCTAAACAAGAGACTGAATTTGACCCCTTGTCCAAATATTTAGAAGAAAATGCGCCATACCTGCCATCCATGACTATTTTTGATGATGCCTGGCAACTCTACTTGGCATCACTGGCTTAAGCTTCATGAAATTAAATGGCAACGACTAAAGTCTATCTGCGGATAGGCTTTTTATTTTGACCCAAGTTGACTGCCACACTGGAAACGATTTTTACCAGTGCCTTAAATTTTCGTCAATTGGACAGTCTAGCGGGCAATCTCCTCACTTTTACCAGATAAATCAATCATAAATACATATTATACCCATACTTATGCCTGTTGATATTGATACTTTGTCCTATATTTGCTAGTATAATCTGTATAAAGTATAGGTTATCCTTGTATTCTGAAATTATAATAACGAAATTGGAGTGGTGAGGATGAAGTCAAAGCTGTCAGGTGTTAAGCCTGCATGGATCATTGGAATTGTAATCGCACTTATTGTCATTGTGGTTGGTGTTATTGCACTAAAGCCTAAAAAGTTAAACGGCAATTATTCTACAGAGGTCACCGTTTTATTTATCAAGTCGAAAGATACATTGAAATTCACCCGTGATAATAAGGTCGTTGAATACCAGGATGGGAAGAAGGGGGCCACAGGAACTTACAAGATTGATGGTAAGGACCTGAATTTCAACCTCGATAGTACCGCGATTAACGCCAAGCTGGCTGATGATCACAAATCATTCAAGGTCACCTCTGGATCTGGTTCGGGTGCAGTAGCCGCAGGTTTGACATATACCCTCGAAGATTAGTCTCACATAAAAAGATAAGAAGATGACATCATGACAAAAGAAGAAATTTTAACTTACTTATTTGCAAAACGTGATTTAACTGCCGGCGTTCAAGATGCGCGCCACGACGCCTATGAGGCCAAACAGGCCTTCGAGGCTAAGACCAAGTCGCTCAAACGACAAACAATCTGGATCGCTGTTGGGGGATTTTTCCTGACCCCCATTGTGGTCGGTATGGTTGCCAAGATTCTTGGGGATATCATTGGATTAATTGGAATATTTGCCTGGTGGGGTGCTCTGATCTACGCCGTCATTCTCTATTTCCAGAAGAAGAAAGCAGCCGCACAGGTTGTCGAACAGGCCAATGAAAAGGTCACCCAAGCCATGTCAGAGCAAGCCTATATCGACGGTAAAGCTGACTTTCCTGACAAGTTCTACAGCTTTTGGACAATCGATCGTTTGATTCATTTGATTAACGAAAACCGGGCAACCTCGTTGCAGGAAGCCTTTAACGTTGCCGAAACACAAGACTTCCAGAACGACCAATTGTCTCTGCAACAAGAAAATCTTGCCGTTAGCCAGTCAACGAATAAGATGTCGGCGATTTCCGCTGCGGCTAATGTCTTTACGGCATTCAACACCCGGAAGTAATGACTTCCACTTTATTAGTCTAGAACTTTATCAGACGCCGAATGGCTACGATCAGTAGCTTATTTTCGGCGTCCAAGGTTCTGGGCTTTTATTTTAGCTAGCCAAATCAAACCACATATAGGAGAGGTCAATATGGATGCCCTAAAACAAGTTTCAAAGAAAACCTGGACCCGCGTTGGTATCGTCGCCGTAATCTTAATTTTAATTTTTGGTGGGGCGTACTTCTGGAATCACCGCAAGATTAGTGTTTTCAGTCACAACGCGTCAAATGTCCGTTTTACCGGCTACAATGGTTCCGGTAACGTCACCTTCGATTCCGCAGATATCATCATGAAAACCATGGTCAAGCGCGTCAAGCTCGGTGACTACTGGGCCAATAAGCTCACAGCTAGACCCGATGATATTGAGAACTGGCAGGACGATGAAACTGGACTGTCATCCGGAGATAGCGAGAAGCTCGCCAAGATTAGCCAATGGTATAAAGAAACCTCAGTGACCGCCTCTAAATCTGGTGATCTCAGTAATGGTGACACGGTGACTCTGAAGGTTGACACGAGCAATGACAAGTCCAATCCCATTAAGCCGGAAAGTAAAACCTTCAAGGTAAAAGGCCTGGATAAGATCAAGACCATCGCTACGAGTTCTGTTTTCAAGGAGCTGAAGGTGTCCTTCACTGGCTTTAACGGTCGTGGTCAAACGGTGATCAAGAGTCAGGGTGCTGACTGGAAGGACGCAAATGACTTGACAGTTACCAACAATGGTCACCTTTCCAACGGGGATAAGGTGAAGATTCAAGCCCCTGTAGACTTCTTCAACAACGATGGCAAGACCTATACAGGAAAACACTACTTCACGGTAAAGGTGCATGGTCTTAAACCATTGACTAAGTTCAAGAATGTCAAAGCCGTTCAAAAACTTAGCGATGCCTTGATTGACAAGGAATACTCGGCCGATGATGAGTTTGGAAATTACGCCAATAGTTTCAAGGCCATGTATCTCATCCCATATACTGATAATGATGATAACGGCTTCGAAGAAGATGTTACCATCAACAGCGATGCTGATCTCAGCGGTACGCAACTCTTAGAGGTTGATACCCTCTACACCGTGATCGATAAGGATGACGAGGATGCCAAGCCTGAAATCTACAATGTACGGTTGACTGAACTTAAGTATGACTCTAAGGGGAACATCAATATTAGTAAATTAGACACAGATGATAATTCCTCGATTGAACCTGTCGGTAGCTTCAAAACAACGGAACACAACTTCAAGACGGATGGCATTCAGATCAAATAGATCCAGGCGGGAATACCGAAAAGTTATTTACGTGCCAACTGAAACGACAACGATTTCAAAACGGTATAACACCGTGACCGGTGTGCCTAGTTTTCAAGTGGTCTTATTCGACTATGGTCATCGTCGTTTGAAGGGTTAGGGGAGTGATTCAGATG
Organism: Levilactobacillus lindianensis; assembly: GCF_003946095.1. GTDB lineage: Bacteria > Bacillota > Bacilli > Lactobacillales > Lactobacillaceae > Levilactobacillus > Levilactobacillus lindianensis. The sequence goes on from NZ_RHOD01000008.1 coordinate 84,165, forward strand.
CTTATCTGGGATAGCTCATAGTTAGTGTCCAGCTTCAAAATTTGGTCGGTCACTAACGACCAGCCAGTGGAGTAAGTTCGCAACCCCGTGTTAATTCGTGTAAAAACAGCAAATCAAGGGAGTTCTTAAAATGAAAAAAGTAAATCGTATTTTAGTGGCCACAATGATGGCCTTCACCATGTTGGGCGGCACGGTTGTGCCGAGTGTCACTGCGGCTGCTACCAAAAAGACTGGTTACAGTCGGATCGGAAAGACCTCATTGGCACATACTAAGTATAAGGTTAAGAATACCAAGGGTCGGACTTACAAAATGACTGGTAAGGCTAAGAATATCAAGTTGAAGACCAATCATTATTTGAAGAATTATAAAAAGACCAAATGGACTCGAACGAAGAGTACATTAATCAAGCATAAGGGTAATTGGATGCTTTACTATTACATGACACCGATTACTAAGAAAAAGCATGCTGGCGGCTGGGTCAAATTAACGGATATGAAACCAGTCAAAACGCATAAAGCAAGTAAATATGTTATGGCAGATTTTGACACATGGTATCGGGGGTTAAGTACGAAGCAACGTAATCAGTATTATCAACTTGTTCGCGATGGCGATAACACGGATGCCGAACATGAATTATCATCATACGCAGGGTGGTTACAATATGTCTTGTTCAGTTAAAACAAGTAAACTCAACCAATTTATCAACTTCATATTTCAGCCACAACAGCTGTTATACAAGTTAAGAAATCGGTCTTTAAGCCTGTAGCGTGTCAAAACCAAAGGAGCTTTCAAAATGAAAAAAATGAGTCGTATTTTAGTAGCCACTGCCATGGTCTTTACTACGATGGGTGGCACCGTTGTTCCGAGTGTGACGGCATCTGCTGCCAAGAAGACTGGGTATAGTCGGATTAGAAAAGTAAGCACATGGAACCATGCCAAATATCGGGTCAAAAATACCAAAGGTAAAACCTATAAGATGACTGGAACAACTAAAAATGTAAAGTTGAAGACCAATCATTATTTGAAGAATTATAAGAAGAACAAATGGACTCGAACCAAGATTACCCAAATCAAGCATAAGGGTAGTTGGATGGTCTACTATTATATGATTCCAATTACCAAGAAGAAACATGCTGGTGGCTGGGTTAAGTTAACGGATATGAAGCCTGTGAAGACTTATAAGGCAACTAAGCATACGGAGGCTGATTTTGACACCTGGTATCGAACCTTCAATAAAAAGGGTCGCAACCAATATGCACACAGTACTGATGGCGCAGCTCTTGATGCATTAGGAAACCCTTCTCAAACTGTTTATTTGTCTATGTTTTTTAAATAAGTCTACTGTAATTTAAGCAGTCGGCCAAAAGGAAGTTTTTAGAATGAAAAAATTGAATCGTATTTTAGTAGCCACCCTGACGGCCTTCACGATGTTGGGCAACACGGCTGTATAGAATGTGACAGCTTCGGCAGCTAAGAAGACCGGCTACAGTCGAACATTTAAGACGCCATTGGCACACGACAAATATAAGGTTAAGAATAAAAATGGTCGTATTTTTAAGATGACTGACAAGGCTAAAAATATTAAGTTGAAGACTAACCATTACTTGAAGAATTATAAAAAGACCAAATGGATTCGAACCAATAGCACCTTAATCAAGCATAAGGGTAATTGGATAGTTTATTACTATATGAAACCAATTACAAAGAAGAAGCATACGGGTGGCTGGGTCAAGTTAACGGATATGAAACCTATCAAAACACATAAAGCGATCAAGTATACGTATGCTGATTTTGATACGTGGTATCGTACATTGACTAAAAAGCAACGTAATCAGTATTACCAACTTGTTCGCGATGGTGATAATACAGATGCTGAAGGTGAGCTATTGCCATTTTCAAGTGGGTATTTTCTATAAAAATCAATCAGTTCATACAAGTAGACTCAGCCAACTTATTTTAACTTCATATCTTAGCCACAACAGCTGTCATACAAGTTAAACAATCGGCCAAAAGGTAGACTTTTTAGGCTAGTGATTTGCCTACGCGGATCGCTACACATTGGGGGCTAATTCCGACCCACATCCATTTCACTCATGTACTCATTGTAAGTGTTTCTAAACACAGTCAATGACAAACTGTCAGTATCTCTAATTACTATGAAGGGAGTTTTTTAAAATGAAAAAAACGAGCATCAACATTGCCGCGTTTGCGGCAATGTTGATGCTCGGTGGTAGCTTAGCACCAGCAACCACAGCTGATGCAAGCACCAAGTATCGGCGCACCAAAATTGTAAAAGTTAAACATACCAAGTATAAGGTGCGAAACAAGAAAGGTAAGACTTATAAATTCAAAGGTAGTTCAAAGAAACTAACTTTGAAAGCCAATCATTACCTGAAGAACTATACTAAATCAACTTGGAAACGCACGAAGCAAACCAAGGTATACCGGGTTGGCAAAAAGAAGGTTGTATACTACTATGTGACCACGTCAAAGCATAAGGCGGCTGGCTGGGTTAAGAAGTCTGATTTGAAGGTTAAATCAGCGAAGAAGGCTAAGACAATCAATAACGACAACAATTCAAAGCCTAAGAATAATAAGACTCAAGCCAAATCACAATTAAAAAAAGATTTTGATGCACGAGTGGGAACAGGCAGTGCCGGTGGTGGTCCTATGCCATCAGTATGGTAAAAATAATTCATACACAGATAAATCAGACTAATGATGCTCTGATTTATCTGACTACAATTTACCTACGCAAAATGGGGCTAATCACCCACACCCACATTTCGTTCATTAATCGTTGTAATTTTCTCTAAACACAGTCGATAACAAATTGCCAAGATTTCCGATTACTATAATCGAAATCGACCAATACCGATTATGGATTATGGTCGATCGGCTAACATGAATTACCTTTCAACTGGTAATCGCAACAGGAACTGGCTGTGATTCAAGTCAGCATACGGAGAACCCCTGAATGAATTTTTAACCAGCATAGTTATTATGAGGTCCTTGACCGAAGCAACCTGCAACAATCTGACGGTTGTTCAGCTGCCATTGGTAGCTTTAAAACAGTGGAACACAACTTCAAAACGAATGACATTCAGATAAAGTAGGTGCGGAGAGGACATTTAAGCATCGATTGAAACACGGACTATCTTAAATCGTTCATAAAATGGTAGAATGGAAACGCTGATTAAATTCCGTTCTACCTTTTTTATGATCTTAATCTTCATAAAAGTGCAAACTGGGTTTAATCTGATCCCATATCTTGATAGATTGTTGGAAACACAAGTAGTTCCTAGAATAATCATGTGATTTTCCACGAAAGAGCAACCGACCATTTTGAATTAGACTTTCGAACAGAAGTAATCATCTTTTTACTAAAATAACTAGCATAGTTTACAAAACTTCTGGTGTCCAAACCGCCCTGGACATATGGCCATCTTTGGGCACCTTTTCTAGAATACGAATCTTGACAAGCTACAAACGTTGCTACATCAAAGGAGAGAACACTATGAGTACCATTCAATGGTTCCCAGGCCATATGGCCAAGGCAATTCGTCAAATGGAAGAAAACGTCCACCTCGTGGATATTATCTTCGAATTAGTCGACGCCCGCATTCCTGCTTCATCCCGTAACCCCGAGGTTACCCGGATCGCAAAGGACAAGCCACATCTAATCATTTTAACCAAGAAGGACTTGGCAGACCCGCAACAGACCGCCGCTTGGATGCGTTATTACCAATCACAGAACCTGCCAGCCATTTCGATTGATTCCAGGGCCAACGTGACCCCTAAGCAAATCACCAAGATTGCGGCCAGCATTCTGGCCGACAAGCTCGCGGCTGAAAAAGAAAAGGGTCTGAAGGAACGGCCAATGCGTGCCATGACCGTTGGGGTGCCTAACGTGGGGAAGTCCACGTTATTGAACCATCTAGTGAGCCGCAAGGCCGCTCAGGTCGGGGATACCCCTGGCGTGACAAAAGGGCAACAATGGTTGCGATCCAGCAAGCACCTAGAATTATTAGACACACCCGGAATCCTCTGGCCTAAGTTCAAGGATCAGGACGTGGCGTTGAAGCTTGCGTTGACCGGAGCCATCAAGGAAAAGCTCTATGCCAAGGATGACGTTGCCTTATTTGAGTTGAAATTCTTCCGGCAATATCATCAGGCTGCGCTACAGGAACGGTATCATTTGGCAGACGAAGACTTCGACCTGTCTGACGTTGATCTGTTAATGCAAATCACCGCCAAACTCGGCATGCGTGAAGATTACGAACGGGCCAGCGAACGCCTCATCTTTGACGCTCGCCGTTCTAAGATGGGTGGGTTCACCTGGGACCGCGCACCCCAAGCGGGTGAGGACCATGAGGACTAAGCCCGTTAGCCTAGCCGAACTCCGCCAACAGTTGACCGATGTAACGTCGGCTTCAGACCCCCGTCTGGAGGCGCTAGCCGTCGATCCCCGTAAAGGGGCCCAGCAACTCCTGACCAAGCTTAAACGTCAGCTTGCGCGTCGTGAGGCCGCTGAGGAAGCCTTTCAACATCGCCTCCACTACGAAAGACCATTCTGGGCAGCTGGTCAACAGGTTGCCGGCGTCGATGAAGTCGGTCGGGGTCCCTTGGCCGGGCCAGTCGTGACTGGGGCAGTTATCCTGCCCAGCGACTTTGATATTCCTTTGGTGAATGATTCCAAACAACTCACACCCAAGGAACGCGAAGCCCTGTACCCAAAGATTCTGGCCCAGGCCACGGCCGTTAGCATTGGGATTGGGAGCCCGCAACTCATCGATCAGATTAATATTTATCAGGCAACGCGGGTGGCCATGCAACGAGCCGTTCTCGGACTCGGCGTGGCCCCAGACCATTTGATCGTCGACGCCATGCAGATTCCGGTGGATCTTCCGCAGACCCGGCTAATCAAAGGGGACGCCAAGAGTGCCAGCGTTGCGGCGGCTAGTATCGTCGCTAAGGTCTACCGGGACCATTTAATGGCAGCCTACGATCGCCTTTACCCCGGCTACGGCTTTGCCAAAAATGCCGGTTACGGGACCGCCAAACACCTGAACGGCTTGGCCGATCGGGGTGTCACTCCAATTCACCGCCGAACTTTTTCACCCGTTCAGAAAATAATCGCCAATGAATCACGGAGTTAGTCCTAAAGAGGACAGGAGGTTGCGACATGCAACTGACACTTCGTGATTTTTTCATGCGCTTACCCTTAGTTACCGGCATCGGTCCCAAGACTTGTGTGGCCTGCTGGCACTGGTTAATGGCTCATCCCCAGATTCAAGCCATCACCACTGCCACTCTCGACCAATTAGGTGTCGAGCTATCATTACCCGCCGAGCGACTCAAGCAACTTCATCTGGAATTGTTCAGCCACGCCATGAACCAACAAATAACCGAAAATCTCACCCACAGTGGGTGTCTCACCATTGTCGACCAAGCCTATCCACCGCAGCTTAAAGAAATCTATACGCCACCGGTGGCCTTATTCTTTCAAGGTGACCTCCGAATTCTCCAGGGACCCCAGCTGGCGGTCGTGGGCTCACGACACCCGACCAAGTACGCCTTAACAGCCATGCGCCTATTACTACCGGCCGTAGTCGAGGCCCATATTTGTATCGTTTCCGGTCTGGCGCAGGGCGTCGATACGCTCAGTCACCAGGTCGCCTTGGCCCATCGGGGACACACGGTAGCGGTCATTGGGACCGGACTAGATAAATGTTATCCCGCCGCCAACCGTGACCTCATGGAGACCTTGGCCCACCAACAACTCGTGCTCTCCGAATATCCCTGGGGAACAAGTGGTGCCCGACATCACTTTCCGGAACGCAACCGGATCATCGCCGGTCTCTCACAGAGTGTTCTCGTGGTCGAGGCGGCTCACCATTCGGGGAGTCTGATCACGGCTAATTTTGCACTTCAGGAGAACCGAAACGTCCTTGCGGTTCCCGGGACAATCGACGGACCAAACTCGGTCGGCACCAATGAATTAATTCTCGCCGGAGCAAAACCAATCTTGAATTCTGAACATATAATGGAAGAACTTTTAGTTGACAAGCTACCCTGACTTGAAATATCATGTGTGGGATTATAGTGAAATATTTAGCGAACTTTTGTTTCGCAGTTAAAACAAGTCGATAGGAACGGGGATTCCCGCCCAGCGGGGCTTCGTTGCCTATTATTCGAGGGAGTAATGTGCATTGCCGACTAAAGCAAAAACTAAAACGACAGCTAAGAAACGGCGAAAGCCACAAAAAAAATTAGTGATTGTAGAATCACCAGCGAAAGCCAAGACCATTGAGAAGTATTTAGGTCGGACCTACAAGGTCGTTCCCAGCTTGGGACACGTCCGGGATCTGCCTAAGAGTTCCATGGGGATCGACTTCGATAACGACTATGACCCACACTACATCTCCATTCGGGGGAAGGGTGATGTGATCAAGGGCCTACGTTCGGAAGCTAAGAAGGCCAAAGCCGTCTATCTCGCATCTGACCCTGACCGTGAAGGGGAATCCATCGCTTGGCATTTAGCCCACGTCCTTAACTTGGATGTGACCGCTAAGAACCGGGTCACCTTTAACGAAATCACGAAGGACGCCGTCAAGGAAGCCTTCAAGACACCACGGTCCATCGATATGGACCTGGTCAACGCCCAACAGGCCCGCCGGATCTTAGACCGGTTAGTGGGATACTCTATCTCACCTCTGTTGTGGAAAAAGGTTAAGAAGGGTCTGAGTGCCGGTCGTGTGCAATCGATCGCACTGTCCCTGATTATCGCTCGTGAAAATGAAATTAAGGCGTTCAAACCTGAAGAATACTGGACGATCGACGCCGACTTCAAGAAAGCTCGCCACACCTTCAGCGCCAGCTACTATGGCTTAAACGGTAAGAAGGCTGACTTGAAGGACAATGACGCCGTTCAAGCCGTCTTGGGTAAGCTGGATCGCAAGGGTGACTTCGACATTACCAACGTCGTACGTAAGGAACGGAAACGTTCCCCACAGCCACCATTTACCACCAGTTCCATGCAACAAGATGCTAACCGGAAGTTAAACTTCCGGACGCGAAAGACTATGATGGCCGCTCAACAGCTTTATGAAGGGATCAACCTGGGTAAGGAAGGAACGCAAGGGCTCATTACCTATATGCGGACCGACTCCACTCGGATTTCCAGCATTGCTAAGCACGAAGCCTCAACGTTTATTCATGAAAAGTACGGCGCAGAATTTGCCGCGACCAAGCCAATCAAGGGAAAGTTGCCTGAAGGGGCTCAGGATGCCCATGAAGCTATCCGGCCAACGTCCGTCTTCCGGACACCGGCTAGCCTGAAAGAACGTCTGACCAAGGACCAATTCCGGCTCTACCAATTGATCTGGAACCGATTCGTTGCCAGTCAAATGACGAACGCGATCATGGACACCATGGCTGTTACGTTGGACCAAAACGGCGTAACCTTCAGAGCCAATGGTTCCAAGATGAAGTTCGAAGGGTTCTTGAAGATTTACAAGGGTGGTAAAGAAAAGGATAATCTCCTCCCTGATCTCGAAATTGGCGATCACGTGACCTTAGCCAAGACCGATCCGGCACAACACTTTACCCAGCCACCTGCACGTTATTCCGAAGCCAACTTGATCAAGGCTTTGGAAGAAAACGGGGTCGGTCGGCCATCAACCTATGCCCCAACGTTGGATACCATTCAACGGCGTTACTACGTTAAATTAGTCGGTCGGCGTTTCGAACCGACTGAGCTCGGAGATATCGTCAATACCATCATCAACCAGTACTTCCCGGACATCGTGGACGTTGGATTCACGGCCGGTCTGGAAGAGCAATTGGATGGAATTGAAGAAGGCAAGCAGGATTGGGTCAAGGTTATTGACACCTTCTACAAGCCATTCTCAACCGAAGTGGCACACGCCGAAGATGCGATCGAAAAGATCCAAATCAGAGACGAACCAGCCGGCTTCGACTGTGACATCTGTGGGGCCCCAATGGTCATCAAGATGGGGCGTTACGGGAAGTTCTACGCTTGTTCACGTTTCCCAGATTGCCGGAATACCAAGGCGATCGTTAAGGAAATCGGCGTCATCTGTCCCGTTTGTCACAAGGGTCAAGTCATCGAACGTAAGTCCAAGAAGAACCGGATTTTCTACGGTTGTTCACGTTATCCGGACTGTGACTTTGTCTCATGGGACAAGCCCGTTGGTCGTGATTGTCCTAAGGATGGTCACTACCTGGTTGCCAAGAAGATTCGTGGCGGCTCGCAGATTGTTTGTCCTAACGGTGACTACGAAGAAGCGCCACAGAAGTAAGTTCTCACCATTAAATCTCAATTTCGTTTCATTGGCGTTGACCTCTCGGGGGTCAACGCTTTTTTTGCCCCTTCACTTATTACTAACGTAAAAACACTCATTTTTTTCGCACTATTTTGGGAAAAATCGTTTCAATCAAATAATGGTACATCCCCAACGGTATCGTTAAGACTGTCTGTTGGCGGCATCAAAAAAACGACAGACCTATTCGGGCTGTCGTTTCTAAAATAAGCGCTAACTGGCCAACCAAATCTCAGGATGGGCAAAGGCTAACTGGAGCCGTTCCAGGAATTGACTCACGTGATAGCCATCCGCAACCGCATGATGAATCGTCAAGGACAGGGGCATTTGCCAACGCTTGGCTTTCTGTTCAAACTTTCCCGCCTGGATGACTGGGAAGAACGTGTTTAACGGGGTGAAGGGCAGGGGCGTGTAGCTGGTAAAGTGCGTCCAGGGAATGCTGCCGATCATATAGGTATTCGCACTCTGAGGAGCCTTAGGCATCGGTGTCCGCTGATCACCGTATTCAGCCAAATCAGCCAGATAGTTGCGATGGAATTGTTTGAAGTCGGGATCGTAGGCCGTCCACAGGCTAGAAATACTGTGGTCATCTGCATGCATCACCGAGTAAGACGGGTGAAGAACTTCGTAGCGTTTCAATTGCCCAGCATCGTCCCGCGACACCCTAAATTCTGGTGTCTGGGCAATGACCTTCGAGACCAGGTAGAGATAGGCCGCATTGAACTTGTAGTCACGGGCCGCAAGCCATTCTTTGGTAGCCGTGACATCGAGATCAACGGTGAGGGTGAATCCCGTTGGCATCATCTTGGTAAAGTAATAAAAGTATTCCCGTCGTGACCAAGTGGCCAGGTTGATCGGGGTGCTGTGCGTGTTTAAATTTGCCATGTGAAACCCTTTCTGGTTGCTTAATTGTAGGCTGGCTGACACTTCTCCAGCCACTTGGCCTTGAGATCCTTCATGGTCTGCCGGAGATTATCGACGTCGGCGGTATCGGCCTTCCAGAGAACGCTGTAGGTAAAGGCGTCCGCCCCGAGGGCATTCCAATCTGCCTGTAAGGCCGTATCGTGGTAGAAATTCTCGTTGAGGTTGGTTTGATAATAACCCCAGCGATTGTGAATGTTCCGGGCGACGTCAATGAAGGTCTTGCCGTTCTGGTTATTCTTGATCTGGATCACACCGTAGTAGGTCGGTGCCGCCTTATAGTTTTGAATGATTTCTTTGCGATTCATTTGTTGCTCCTTATCATCAAGGTTCCGCCAATATTCACTACCACTCGCCGTCCGCTTCAGGAACCCATAATCAACTAAGTAGCGACGCAGTAAGGGGAAGTCAGCATAGATCGGCTTCAACTTGGCTGTAAGCTCCACTTCCGTCAGATGCTGGGTCATGGGCAAGGTCTGACTGACCCGCGTCAAGATCGCTAAGATGGCTTTTTGGTGTCTAGGCCACCGCGTTAATGTCAAAGGGTTGATGGACGTAAAGTACTTCGTGACCAGCTCGTCGTACTCGGCGGTCGTCATGGTGAAACGCGCATCCTTTTTTCCGGGCTGTTCAGGGAACGTGACGAGTTGCTCGACCGGCGCTGGCTGATTGAAAACCTGTTCATAAATAGCCAAATAAAGTTTGGCCTGCTTGGCCTTCTCGCGGAAGGTAAACTTTTGATGCCGCACGGTGGCCGCCGCCACACCCATTTTCTCAGCAATAGTTGCATCCTTATGGCCCTGGGCAAATGCCAATAGAAGGTCACGCTGCCGGGCGGTCAGTGTATTGTATTTGTTATCAGTTCGAATCAGGTCAACCACGGCATTGGGGTGACTAGCCGCCAGGTGCCGTTGAATCATCGTGGCTGCCGGATAGAATTTATCATCTTCCGGAAAGACTTGGTCCTTGGCAAACGTCGCCTCACAAGTATTACAAATATAGGCTTCAGCCGTTTCATGCCAGCCCTGTTTAATTTCAGTTACTGTCAGATCAACTAAGTTCATGTCTCATCCCTCCAATTGCATCTACTTTACAAATGTTTATCAATTCTGTCAACAACTATTTTATCGTCAGCAAGCAAAAAGGACGATAATCACGGCTTCAATCACGTTTAAGCACATCAAGTCGCTAAAGGACATGTTTGCCGTTATCATAAACATAGTCTCTGAACACCAGTCGTTATCATTCACCACGCCATAACGGCGACCAGTCTATCAAGCCCACCCACAGCCTTTTTGATGAGTTAGTTGAGTTTTTAGAGCGTGTTTGCTAGCATTAACTCGTAAAGAAATAGGAGGTGAGCGCCGTGGCAACAGCGATTGAACAATTCATGAGTTACCTGAGCGGCGAACGCCAGTATTCACCTGAAACGGTCAAGGCCTATCGGGAGGATCTGACGGAGTTCACCACTTTTCTGAAAGAGACTGGCGGGACCAAACCTTGGGATAAGGTTGATCAGCTCGACGTGGAGGTCTATCTGAGTCATCTCTACGACCAACACTACGCGCGGACAACCATCGGTCGCAAGCTTTCCTCGCTACGTTCCTTCTATAATTTTCTGGTGAGTAATGGTCAGGTTGCCGATGACCCCTTTGCCTACATTCAACTCAAACGGCATCAGAATCATCTCCCACGGTTCTTCTATGAGCGCGAGATGACGGCGCTTTTCGCCGCGGCGGGGGCCAACCCCAACGCGCAACTCGCGACACGTGATTCCGCAGTCCTCGAAGTGCTCTACGGCACCGGAATTCGGGTTAGTGAGTGTGTGAACTTAACCATGGGCGACATCGACTTCGACAACCGCCTCATGTTGATTCACGGGAAAGGAAACAAGGAACGCTACGTGCCGTTTGGCCATTACGCCAGCGATGCTCTGAAAACTTACTTCGAGGCTGCCCGGACACCCTTGATGACGCAATTTCATCATCAGCATGACTTCGTCTTCGTCAATGCCCATGGTGAACAACTCACGTCAGCGGGGGTCACGTACCTCCTGAATCAAATGTTCAAACGTAGCACGTTGACGGGGGAGATTCATCCCCACATGTTGCGGCATACATTTGCCACCCATCTCCTGAATCACGGGGCGGATCTTCGTTCCGTTCAGGAGCTTCTGGGCCACAGTAGCCTCTCAACCACTCAGATTTATACCCACGTGACGCGAGAACACCTCCAACGGGATTACCGTCAGTTCTTTCCACGCGCCACAGCGGATCACCAGTCACCATCAACCAAATAAGGAGATTATCAACTATGCCAGTAAAATTTGAAGCCACTACCATCTGCGCGGTTCGGCACAATGGCCATAACGCCATGGCCGGCGATGGCCAAGTTACCATGGGCGAAAAGGTCATCATGAAGGGGACCGCCCATAAGATTCGCCGCATCTACAACAACCAAGTCGTTGTCGGTTTTGCCGGCAGTGTTGCCGACGCCTTCAACCTAGAAGAAAAATTCGAAGGTCAACTCAACGAATACAGCGGTAATTTACAGCGGGCCGCCGTAGAACTCGCCAAGCAGTGGCGTTCCGACCAAGCCTTACAGAAGTTGGAAGCCTTGTTAATCGTCATGGACAAAGACGAGATGCTTCTAGTGTCCGGTTCCGGTGAAGTCATTGCCCCCGACGATGACATTCTAGCCATCGGTTCCGGTGGTAACTTTGCCTTAGCCGCTGCCACGGCGTTGCATCACCATGCCACCGACATGAGCGCCAAGGAAATTGCCGAGAGTGCCATTCATATCGCCGGCGGAATCGATATCTTTACCAACGAAAACGTCATTTCTGAAGAATTATAAAGGGAGGCCTCACCGTGGACGCTATTAATAAAACACCAAAAGAGATTGTGGCCCTACTTGACCAATACGTCATCGGTCAAGATGAAGCCAAGAAAGCCATTGCCATTGCCTTACGCAACCGGTACCGGCGCATGCAGCTCGATGCCGCCATGCAAGAAGAAATTTCACCTAAAAACATGCTTATGATCGGGCCTACTGGGGTTGGGAAAACTGAAATTGCCCGGCGCTTAGCCAAGATTGTTCATGCGCCATTTACCAAGGTCGAAGCCAGCAAGTTCACCGAAGTCGGTTACGTCGGCCGAGACGTCGAGTCCATGGTCAGAGACCTCGTCGAAGTCTCCGTTAGCATGGAGAAGCAGGATCAATTCAAGAAGGTCCGTAACGACGCGGTTCAGGCAGCCAACAAGCGATTAGTCAAACTCCTGGCACCCGCCAAGAAGAAGGCTAACAAGAATAACAACGACTTCGCCAACATGATGAACATGTTTAGTCAAATGCAAAACGGCCAGACGCCAACGGCCCCAAGTGAACAAGAAGAGGTCAGTGACGACTTGCGAAACGAACGCCTGTCATTGGCTGAACAACTGAACCAAGGCCTCCTCGAAAACCACCAGGTTGAAATCGAAATGGCTGACCCGCAACAGGCCAATGCCACCGATAACAACATGTTGGGTCAAATGGGCATCGACCTCAACGACACCCTCGGTGCTATCATGCCCAAGAAGCAAATCAAGCGGACGGTCACAGTGGCTGAAGCTCGTGAAATTCTGGTCAGTGAAGAATCCGAAAAGCTGGTCAACAACGCCGACATCAATCACGACGCCATTCAACGGGCCGAAAACACCGGGATTATCTTCCTCGATGAAATCGACAAGATTGCCAAGGGCAGTAGCCAAAACAGCGGTGACGTTTCCCGTGAAGGGGTTCAACGCGACATCTTGCCAATCGTCGAAGGGACGCAGGTTAAGACCAAGTATGGGACCATCGACACCGACCACATTCTCTTCATCGCTGCCGGAGCCTTTGCCGAGTCTAAGCCTAGCGACCTCATTGCCGAACTGCAGGGTCGTTTCCCAATCCGAGTGGAATTGAATGACCTCAGCAAGGATGACTTTGTCCGAATCCTAACGGAGCCCAACAACGCACTGATCAAGCAATACATTGCCTTGATTGGTACCGACAACGTCAAGGTGACCTTCACCATGGAAGCCATCGAACGGATTGCCGAACTCGCCTTTGAACTCAACCACGAGAACCAAAACATCGGGGCGCGGCGTTTGCAGACAGTTTTGGAAAAGCTCCTCGAAGATCTCCTTTACGAAGGACCTGACATGGGAACCGGCGACGTCACGATTACCGAGAATTACGTCAACGACAAGATCGGTGACATCGTACAAAACAAAGACTTATCACGTTACATTCTTTAATCACAGCGTAAAGGACCAGGGCAGACGACCTTGGTCCTTTTTGTAGAATGCGGTATCATAAAGACAGCTCTTATCATTGTGGGAGGGATTCGATGTTAACGTTAAAAAATGACTACCTAACGGTCAAGATTAATCCGTTAGGCGCCGAAGTCAGCAGTGTCCGGGACAACGAGAGTGGTCTCGAGTACATGTGGCAGGCCGATGCCGCGTACTGGGGACGCCACGCCCCGATTCTCTTTCCAATCGTCGGTCGGTTGAATCAGGATCACTATACGTTCCAGGATCATAGCTACCACATGACCCAGCACGGGTTTGCTCGTGACCGGCCATTCACGGTTCAGGACCAAACGGCCACGCGCATCGTGCTCCAACAGACGAGTGACGATCGGACCCGTGACGTTTATCCCTTCGATTTCACGCTGACCCTAACGTTTGAACTGAAGGACCACGAGTTACGGACTGATTTAGCCGTAACGAACCCCGCGGAAGACACCTTATACTTCTCCATTGGGGCCCATCCCGGTTTCAACGTGCCTTTAGGTGGGGCGTTAGCCGATTTCACCGACTATCAGGTCACGGTGTCGCCTAAGAAGACCTACCAGCGCATCCCCTTAGTAGGCTCTTCCAGCGACAGTCAGCATCCGGTGCCGCTGGCTCTCACCCAACCCCTGACGCTGGATCACGAATTATTCAACCACGATGCGCAAATCCTAACGCTCGACAACCACGAAACAACGGTTATGCTGAGCACAACTGCCGACGATCACGGGGTAGCCTTGACTGTCGCCGCACCGTATCTGGGCATTTGGTCACCATACCCCAAGCAGGCGCCATTCGTTTGCCTGGAGCCGTGGTGGGGACTGGCCGATGACGTGCAGGCCTCGGGTCAATTTACCGACAAGGTTGGTCTGCAAAGCCTCGCAGGCGGCCAGGCCTTCACTGCGCACTACCAAGTCACTTACTTTTAGACAAAACAAAAGCTCCCAACGACTAGAAATAGCCGTCGGAAGCTTTTTCGCTTCTTAGTGTGAACGTTTATGATAGCCATGGCCAAAGGGCACCAGGGATTCGGTGCCCGCTTTAATGCGGGCAATATTAGCGCGGTGCCGGTAAAAGACAAACACCGTAAGCACTAGGGCAATTCCCGTTAAGTACCAGTCCTGAAAGGCCAGGGAGATCAGTGTGATCAACGAGAAGGCAATCATGCTGGCCAGACTCACCATGCTGGTCCAATAGATCAGGCTGACCCACAGGCCGGCCGCGATGACGAACATGATGGGGTTATAAGCCAGTAGCATTCCCGCTGACGTGGCGACGGCCTTGCCACCCTTGAAGTGGTCGAAGACCGAGAAGGTGTGGCCCAGGATGGCCATCAACCCGAATAAGAGGGGGGTAGCCGTCCCGAGAATCGTGGTCACATGACCCCAGGTAGGGAGTAAGGTGGCGACGGTGCCCTTAGCAATGTCTAACACCATGACGATGGTCCCGGCATAAGGTCCTAGGACCCGATAGGTATTGGTGGTCCCGATGTTTCCCGAACCTGACTGTCGAATATCGGTGTGGAAAAATGTTTTGCCTACCCAAACCCCATTGGGAATGGCCCCCAGAAGGTAGGCCACGATTAATAAACCAATTAATTTCACAGGTAATTCCTCCGCTCTTCCTCGCAACACGAGCCCAATCCGATCGAGATCGTGTTTATAAGCTGTTCACTATTTTAGCATGTTTTACCCATTACGCCAATTATCTCGGGAAACTAGCCACGCTTTGTTTTCCTGTGGTATGATAATGTGGTTACTGAAACCCCTAGCCGCGCGAACGCTTTCGCTTCATTGAACATATGTTCGTATCGTGGTAAACTAGGGGCATACCAACGAAAAGAAACTAGTAAAAGTAAAGGGGATTTACGCATGGCGAAAGCAAAAGCAAAATATGACGATTCCTCCATCCAGGTGTTGGAGGGATTGGAAGCTGTTCGTAAACGTCCTGGGATGTATATTGGGTCAACTGATGGCCGCGGTTTGCATCACTTGGTCTACGAAATTGTTGATAACGCCGTCGATGAGGCTTTGGCCGGTTACGGTAAGGAAATCAATGTTACTATCCACCAGGACAATAGCATCACCGTTGTCGATCATGGGCGAGGTATGCCAGTCGGCATGCACGCTTCAGGGATTCCAACGCCAGAAGTTATTCTGACGGTCCTCCATGCCGGTGGTAAGTTTGGTCAAGGCGGCTACAAGACCTCTGGTGGGTTGCATGGGGTCGGGGCTTCCGTTGTGAACGCCTTATCCAGTGCACTCACCGTCACCATCGTTCGTGATGGCGTCCGTTACGAAGAAAAATTCGCTAACGGTGGCCACCCCCAAGGGACCCTGGTGAAGAAGGGCAACACGCGGGCACACAATGGGACCACGCTGACCTTTAAACCCGACACTAAAATTTTTACAACGACTGTTTATAACTTTAATACGCTCTCAGAACGACTGCGGGAATCAGCCTTCCTGCTCAAGGGTGTCAAAATCACCTTAACTGACGAACGATCCGGCCAGGAACGCGCCGAAGAATACCATTACGAAGAGGGTATCAAGGAATTTGTCAGCTACTTAAACGAAGACAAGGATACCCTTGGAGATATCATGTATTTCGATGGCAAGAAGGATGGGATTGAAGTTGAAGTCGCTGCTCAATACAACGACGGGTATACCGAAAACCTGCTGTCCTTCGTCAACAACGTCCGGACTAAGGACGGTGGGAGTCATGAAGTGGGTATGCGTAGTGGCTGGACCAAGGCCTTCAACGAATATGCCCGCAAGGTGGGCCTGCTCAAGGATCGCGATAAGAACCTGGAAGGCACCGACGTTCGTGAGGGCTTGTCTGCGGTCATCTCCCTGCGGATCCCAGAAAATCTCCTACAATTTGAAGGCCAAACCAAGGAAAAATTGGGGACGCCAGAAGCACGAACTGTTGTCGACAACGTGATCAGCGAACAACTCGGGTATTACCTGATGGAAAATGGGGACTTCGGTCAGATGTTGATCCGTAAGTCGACCCAAGCCCGTCAGGCCAGAGAAGCCGCCCGAAAGGCCCGTGACGAGAGCCGTAGTGGTAAGCGTCACAAGAAACACGAACGCCTTTTATCTGGTAAGTTGACCCCAGCGCAATCCAAGAACGCCGCCAAGAACGAACTGTTCCTGGTCGAAGGGGATTCCGCCGGCGGATCGGCTAAACAGGGCCGTAACCGGAAGTTCCAGGCCATCCTGCCCCTTCGAGGTAAGGTTTTGAACACCGAAAAGGCTAAGCTACCCGACATCATGAAGAACGAAGAAATCAGCACCATGATCTATACGATTGGGGCTGGGGTCGGCGCGGAATTTAACATTGAAGATGCCAACTACGATAAGATTATCATCATGACCGATGCCGATGACGATGGGGCGCATATTCAGATTCTCTTGCTCACCTTCTTCTATAAATACATGCGACCAATGATTGACGCTGGGCGAATCTACATCGCCTTGCCACCGTTGTATCGTATCAAGACGACCGGCAAGAAATCACAGATTGAATATGCTTGGACCAACGACGAGTTGGCAGCCAAGACTAAAAAGATTGCCAACCACGGCTACAACCTCCAACGTTTCAAAGGGTTAGGGGAAATGGACGCCGAACAACTTTGGGAAACCACCATGGATCCCGACAATCGAACTCTGATTCGGGTTCAGATTGACGATGCCGCACTGGCCGAACGCCGTGTGACGACCCTAATGGGGGACAAGGTTGAACCCCGCCGGAAGTGGATCGAAAACAACGTTCAATTCACGCTAGAGGAAGACAACACGAGTCTGTTGGAATCCTCCGATCCCGAAAAGTAAACCAATTATCGGTGAAAGGAGACATCATTTCGTGAGTGAAGGACAGAAGATTCAAGAACTAACGTTAGAAGAAGTGATGGGTGACCGCTTCGGCCGTTACTCAAAATCCATTATTCAGGAACGGGCCTTGCCGGATATTCGTGATGGCTTAAAACCCGTTCAACGGCGAATTCTATTCGCCATGAACAAAGATGGTAACACCTATGATAAGGGCTTCCGTAAGTCCGCCAAGTCTGTCGGAAATGTCATGGGTAATTTTCACCCCCATGGTGACAGTTCGATCTACGAGGCGTTAACGCGGATGAGTCAGGACTGGAAGGTCCGCGAACCCTTAATTGAAATGCACGGGAACAACGGGTCAATGGACGGCGATCCCGCTGCCGCTATGCGATATACCGAAGCCCGTCTGAGTAAGCTGGCTGGGGAAATGCTCCGCGACATTGATAAGGACACCGTGGAAATGGTGCTCAACTTCGATGATACGGAATACGAACCCACCGTTTTACCTGCTCGGATTCCGAACCTGCTGGTAAACGGCGCTACCGGGATTTCTGCAGGTTATGCCACGGAGATTCCACCGCACAACTTGGGTGAGGTCGTGGATGCCTTGATCTACTTGCTCAGCCACCCCAAGGCCACGCTACCTGAACTGATGAACTTTGTTCAGGGGCCCGACTTTCCAACTGGCGGGATTATCCAAGGAAAAGACGGCATCGTCAAGGCCTATGAGACCGGTCGAGGCCGGATTGTCGTGCGCTCGAAGACGGTCATTGAACCCCTACGTGGGAACAAGAGTCAGATCACGGTTACCGAAATTCCTTATGAAGTTAACAAGGCCCAATTGGTCAAGAAGATTGATGAGATTCGCTTGAACAAGAAGGTTGAGGGCCTCGCCGAAGTCCGCGATGAAACCGACCGTGATGGTCTGCGGATCGCGATCGAATTGAAACGTGACGCCGATGCCCAAGGGGTTCTGAACTATCTGTTCAAGAACACCGAGCTGCAAATTACCTATAACTTTAACATGGTTGCCATTAACCATATGCGACCAGAACACGTGGGCTTGAAGACCATCCTGAGTGCCTACCTGGAACACCAACGCGATGTGATTACGCGACGGACCAAGTACGAACTCCAGAAGGCTTTGGACCGACAGCACATTGTGGTGGGGCTAATCAAGGCCTTGTCCATTCTGGACCAAGTCATCACGACCATTCGGGCCAGCAAGGACCGGCGTGATGCCCGGAACAACTTGATGACCAGCTACGACTTCTCCGAGAAACAAGCCGATGCCATCGTGGCCTTACAGCTTTACCGGTTGACCAACACCGACGTGACCCAGTTAGAAGCTGAATCCGAACGACTGTCGGCCGCCATCGAACGGGATCACCAGATCTTGGCGGAAAAGAAGACGTTAAACGCCGTGCTCCGCAAGGAACTGAAGGAAGTCGCCAAGGCTTACCGCAACCCTCGACGGACCGAGATTCAGGACGAAATTGAGGATCTCAAGATCAAGACGACCGTCACCGTGGCCGACGAGGACGTGATCGTTCTGGTCAGTCACGACGGTTATCTCAAACGCTCCGGCGTGCGGTCTTACACGGCTTCTGATCCCGAGGACAATGGGTTGAAGGACGAAGATTATCCAATTTTCTTGGAGAAGTTGAGTACCTTGAACCATCTGATGATGTTTACCAGCAAAGGGAACCTCATCTATCGACCCGTTCACGAGATTTCGGACGTCAAGTGGAAGGAAACCGGGGAACATATCTCCCAAACGATCGGCTTAGCTGCCGACGAGGAGATTGTGGCCACGTTTGCCTTTAAGACGCTCAAAGAGCCCGGCCGTTTCCTCATCGCTACCAGCGATGGCTACATCAAGCAAACGGCCTTCAGCGACCTTACACCAGGTCGGACGTACAAGCGCCGGGCCATGGTCTTTGAAAAACTTAAACATCCCGAAGCCAGCGTCGTTCAGGTCAAATACCTCACGGATACTGACGATCAGACCGGAATCTTACTCCTGTCACAAAATGGTTATGCCCTGAGATATCCAATCGACGAGGTTTCCATCAATGGGGCCCGGACCACTGGGGTTCGTTCCATGGATCTCCGTGACGACGACCAGGTCGTTAATTTAGCCCTGGTTACCGATAAGGATACTATTGCCATGATTACCCAGCGTGGGGCCTTCAAGCGACTCGCGATGAAGGAGCTTTCCGTCACGAGTCGCGCTCGTCGTGGGGTCTTAGTACTCCACGAACTCAAGCGCGATCCGCACCGAGTCGTGGACTTCATGACGATTCCAGCTGGCAATCCGCCACTGGAAATTATCACCAGTCGGGAACGAACCCATGACGTCATGCCAACCGATCATCCTCTGAGCGGGCGTTATTCCAACGGTTCATTCGTGGTTGATACCGACGTCGAAGGGACGCCAATCTCCCTACGTCTCAAACCAACAGAATTGGTTCTGGACTAGGCCTAGTCGCCGTTTCTGAGCGAAAATCGTTGCGCTTTCAATGGAAACAGCCTATTATATACTTTAATAGTAACCATTAGACTGAAGTAGTGTTCGCCAGTCGTACGCCACGCCAGTCAGAAGGAGTAAACGCGGATGAAGACGAAACAAGAGAGCATCTTTTCTTCTAAAACCCTGACGTATTTTCTACAGCTTGCCGAAACCATGAATTACACGCAAGCTGCTCAAATTCTGGGCATTACCCAGCCAGCGTTAACCCAACAGATTAAGAAGTTGGAGCGTACGGTGGGCGCCCCGTTGTTCTATTCGGTAGGTAAGAAACTTCGCCTATCAGATGCCGGTTACACCATGCTTGACGCCACGCATAAGATTTATGCGATTCTGAATCAAGCTACCGATGAGATCCAGCAGTCAACCAGCGCAACGCAAGGGGAGATCAACATTGGTCTCCTGGCCTCGATGGAAGATGCCGTCTTCGAGGACTTTGCAATTCTGTCCTATCAGAAGAATCCGGACGTCAAGATCTCGTTTCACATGCTGACCCGTAAAGAAATCTGGGAACGCTTGGAAAACAATAAGATTGACCTGGCCATTATGTACCTACCGGACGATTCTATTAAGAATTGGAAGCCATACGAGTCAAAGAAGATTATTTCCGATGATCTGTTGTTTATTCACCACGATGAACGACTCGCTAAGAAACGGCGAATCAAGTTCAAAGACACTACTGATCAGGTTTGGGCCATGTATCCCGATGGTTACTATCTGAATCAGACCATTCACGAGGCCTATAAGAACCAGCTGGCTGACTTCCCGAAAGGGGTCGCCAACTTCACCACGCCAACGCAGCTCCTGCATTTCTCGATGCAGACCCAGGCGTCCACAGCGTTACCCAACTCGTTTATGGTTGGTCAAGAATCGTTGCCCCAAACGTGGACAGCACACTTTGACCCCAACATTCGATTTGATTTGGCGTTCGTCTTCCGTAAAGGGAAGGCGGAGATTCCCCGAATCAGTCACTTCCTGGCGCAGTTCGATCAGTATTTAGAAGCTGAGGACTATATTTCACGCCTTAAACATTTGCGTAACAAGTAAACCTAAAAATCTATTTGTTAAAGGAGTTTTTTCAATGAGTAAAGCCTTAATTTTCGGTCACCAGAATCCTGATACAGATGCCATTGTTGCCGCCAAGGCCTTTGCCTACTACCAAACGCAACGTGGTTATGACGTTGAAGCGGTTGCCTTAGGTGAACCTAACATGGAAACCAACTACGTCTTGAACCATTTCGACGAACCAGCACCACGGGTCGTTAAGACGGTTTCTAACGAAGTCGACCAAGTGATGTTAGTCGACCACAACGAAGCGCAACAAAGTGTTTCGGACTTAGACAAGGTTCAAGTAACCTTCGTCGTTGACCATCACCGGATTGCCAACTTCCACACTGATGCCCCTCTGTACTACCGTGCAGAACCAGTGGGTTGTGTCAGCACGATCTTAACGGAAATGTTCGACGAAGCTAAGATTGAAATTCCTGCTAAGTTAGCAGGTCTGATGCTTTCAGCTATCATTTCTGACACCTTGTTATTACAATCGCCAACCACGACTGACAAAGACCGCGAAGCCGTTCGCGCCTTAGCAGAAATTGCTGATGTCGACGTTCAAAGTTACGGGATTGCCATGCTTAAGGCTGGTACTAATCTGGCTGCTAAGAGCGACAAGGAATTAATCGATGGGGACGCAAAGTCCTTTGACATGAATGGTCACAGCGTACGTATTGGCCAAATCAACACCGTTGACTTGGACGACGTGATCTCTCGTCAAGCTGGCTTGGAAAAAGCTATGCAAGACGAAATCGCTAGCGAAGGCTACGACTTATTCATTACCTTAGCAACTAACGTGTTGAACAGTGACTCCGAACTCATCGTTGCTGGTGAACCTAAGGATGTCGTTGAAAAGGCCTTTAACACGAAGCTGGCTGACAACCGTGCTAGTCTTCCTGGTGTTGTTTCCCGGAAGAAGCAAGTTGTGCCACCATTGACTGAAGCCTTTAACGCTTAAATTATTGAGATTAAACGCTTATTGAAGAAACTATTCTTCAATAAGCGTTTTTTTTCGGAAAAAAACCCGACCTTGCTATAATACTGACCGATGGTAGCCGTTAGGCACATTCCCTTAGAGAAGAAGGGATTCTGCATGACAAGAAGTGCATGGTACCGTAAAGCTTTAACGACGTTAGTAACAGTGGGTCTTTTTGTCAGCCAAATCGGTGGGATTGTTGCTTCGGCGGCAACAACCACACCGTTCGGGGCGCAGCGGTTCGCGAAAGACCATGCGACCTATGTGATTACCACTAAATCGGATTATTACAAGTCGATTTGGCGGTCTGCCATCGATGCCTGGAACGCAACTGGGGCATTCAAATTTAAGTCTAGTTCAAGCAGCAAGGCCCAGATCACCTTGGGAATCGCTTCAAAGAGTGAATCCAAGAAAATGGGTAACGATGTCGGATTAACCGAATTTTGGGCCCGGGATAATTATTTTGTCTCGGTCAACTCACTTCTAAATGCCAGATTAATTAAGGAATACGATTACTCACGGTCCGACGCGATCCACGTGGCCGAACATGAATTGGGTCACGCCATGGGATTAGCCCACAACCCATCTACCAAGAGTGTGATGTATTACCGTAACCGTGCCGTTGGCATTCAAAGAGTTGATATCAATGGAGTCAGAGCCCGTTATCAGACACCGGCTGGCCGCACAAACTAAAGGCTTAGACGATTGCAAAAGAGGCTGTGACATAAGTCTCCAAAATGAAAGCTGGTTGAGAGGAATCTTCGGATTTCTCCCGACCAGCTTTTTGGTA
>NZ_RHOD01000009.1 GCF_003946095.1 Levilactobacillus lindianensis
AATACAAAAACAGAACTAGAAGCCGCTTAGCTTCTAGTTCTGTAAAACTATCTATCAACAGGATTTGACAGAGAGCCAAAAAAAGAGAATTCCATTTGGAATTCTCTCAAAAGCTTTCTATTCGACCCCTTCAGGTAAAACAGCAGCTTCATAAACGTCTGAGACGTCATCATTATCGTTAAGTTCATCAATGAGGCCTTGGTATTGGGTAACCTTAGCTTCTGGAACCTCAGTCGTCGTCTGTGGGAACATCCGAACTTCTGAAGTATCCAGCTTGTAGCCCTTAGCTTGTAATGCGTCACGAACAGCAATTTCACTAGAAGCATCCGTGAAAATCTTAAACTCGTCGTCCGTGGTTTGTAAGTCATCTGCCCCGGCATCGAGTGCATCCATCAACATCGTATCTTCATCCGTGTCCAGACCATCACGCAGGATTACAATGTAACCCTTCCGGTCAAACATGTATGAAACGGAACCTGACGCACCAAGTGAGCCACCATGGTGGGTGAAGGCAGAACGTACAGCGGCAGCCGTACGGTTCTTGTTATCCGTCAAAGCAGCAACCATGATCGCTGTCCCGGCTGGACCGTAGCCTTCGTAGGTAATTTCTTCGAACTTAGCGCCACCAAGACCAGAAGCTTTATCTAACGCCCGCTTGATGTTTTCTTTAGGCATGTTAGCTGCCCGCGCCTTGTCCATTTCCAAACGAAGTTGAGGGTTACCGTCGGGATCAGGACCACCTGCTTTTGCAGCTTGGTACAAATCACGTGAGATTTTTTGGAAGATTTTTCCACGCTTTGCATCCTGAGCATTTTTCCGGCCCTGGATGTTATGCCATTTAGAATGTCCTGACATCGTAACTCCTCTTTTCTAAAATTTTATAGATATCCGTATAAAACAGACACTGTTTATATTAGCACTTACACCCCCACCATTCAATTGCTTAGACTGGAAAAACCGCTATTCATCAAAAATGTATATTTTTTAGTGGACTTCGCCGTCTAAAAGGGATTACTCCAATGTTTAACTGAATAATTGCTGTATAAAAACAAATTTATCAAAATAAAACTTGTATAAATAAACGAACTACTCTATACTCTAAAACATCATCAAAACAGAGGAGCAAACACATATGAAGAAAAAATGGGTTCTATTTTTAGCCCTGGTCATCGCTCTCTTCACAGGAGCCATGATGACAGGGACCACAGCGCAAGCTGCTAGCGACGATTCACTCGCCCAAGTTCAAAAGAAAGGGACGCTGGTCATGGGGACTTCCCCGGACTATCCACCTTATGAATTTCAAGCAACCGTCCACGGCAAAACGAAAGTTGTCGGCATGGACGTTGCCGTTGGGGAAAAGATTGCCAAAGACCTCGGCGTCAAACTAGAGGTCAAGTCAATGTCCTTTGATTCCCTGTTAGTTGCCCTTCAGACCGGTAAAGTCGACATGGTTATCTCAGGGATGAATCCTACCCCGGCCAGAAAAAAGAACGTCGACTTCACCCACACCTACTATCAAGGTGGGTACAGCATCGTCATCAACAAGGCCGACAAGGGAATCTATAAGAACAAAGATTCCTTTAAAGGAAAAACCATCGGAGCCCAAACCGGTTCTACGATGTATAACGAATCCAAGAAGCAAACGACTGACACAACCGTTAAAGGGATGACCTCCGTTTCTGACCTTATCCTGGGTCTTCAAAGTCACAAGCTTCAAGGGGTCGCCATGGAAAAGCCTTCTGCCGAAGCCTACGTTTCCAATAATAAGGAACTGGCTTCAATTCCTAGTGACTTCGACCTGAGTGCCTCCGACACCAGTGCCTCCGCTGCATTCAAGAAGGGATCCACTTCTCTGGTCAACGCCGCCAACAAATCCGTCGACCAGATTAAGAATCAAAACCTCGTCAACAAGGATTACCTCCCGGCAGCTGGGAAGTACTTAAAGACCAACACCGTTAACACCAGCATGTTGCACTACTGGAAGGCCTTCCTTAAAGGGGTCGAATACACCCTGATCATCACGGTCTGCTCCGTCTTCTTTGGTTTCATCCTCGGGGTACTCTTAGCCCTGGCACGGATGGCCCAGGGTGGCCCACTGATGACCGGTCTGCGGTGGTTAGCTACGGCTTACGTCGAATTCATTCGGGGAACACCAATGATGGTTCAAGTGATGTTTGTCTACTTTGGTCTCGGCTTAGTCGTTAACCTACCCGCCCTGATGTCTGGGATTATTGCCATCTCCTTGAACTCTGGGGCTTACGTGGCCGAATACATCCGTGGTGGGATTAACTCCGTGGACAAGGGTCAAACCGAAGCCGCTCGGAGCCTGGGAATGTCTCGTGGTTACACCATGCGCTACGTGGTTCTCCCACAAGCCTTAAAGAACATCTGGCCATCATTGGGCAACGAATTTATTACCTTAATCAAGGACAGTTCAATCGTCTCCATCATCGGGGTCTCCGAACTGATCTTCCAAAGCAACATCGTTCGGTCCGACACTTACCGTGGGGTTGCCCCTATCGCAGTCATCATGGTTCTCTACTTCATCTTGACCTTTACCGCCTCACGGATCTTGAACTTCTTTGAAAGGAGAATGCAACATGACTAAACCAATTATCGAGGTTAAGAGCCTCGCCAAAAATTTCGGCGACAACGTCGTCTTAAAGGATATTACGGAACAGGTTGATCCTGGCCAAGTCATCGTCGTTATCGGGCCTTCCGGTGGTGGGAAGAGTACCTTCTTACGGTGTCTCAACCTCCTCGAAACGCCCACGAGTGGCGAGGTCGACTTCAACGGTGAAAACCTCACCACCCTCGACCCTAAGCGAGTTAACGAACTGCGTGAACAGATGGGGATGGTTTTTCAAAACTTCAACCTCTTCCCCAACATGACCGTTCTCGAAAACATTAAGCTTGCCCCCATGAAAGTTAAGGCTGTCGATGACGCTGCCGCCACCAAACGGGCGCACGAATTGCTTAAACAAGTTAACTTGGACGACCATGCGGACGCCTTTCCTAGTAGCCTATCTGGTGGTCAAGCCCAACGGGTGGCCATCGCCCGAGCCCTCGCCATGGACCCCAAGGTAATGCTCTTTGACGAACCAACGTCAGCCTTGGACCCCGAAATGGTCGGCGAAGTTCTCAACGTTATGAAGGAACTCGCCAATCAAGGAATGACGATGGTCGTGGTAACCCATGAAATGGGTTTTGCCAAGTCAGTGGCCGACCGGGTCTGGTTCATGGCCGACGGCTTCATTCAAGAAAACAACACCCCTGAATCCTTCTTCAGCGATCCTCAAACAGAACGGGCCCAGGACTTCTTATCCAAGATCCTCATGTAATCCTTAACACTAAGCGCAAGCAAAAACACCAACTCGCAATTGCGAGTTGGTGTTTTTAGCGACTCATTAATTAATGACGACGTTGTTTCCGAATACCGAAGACGCCCAAGCTCCCTAGCAGAACACCAATGGCAGCCCACCAAGGGGATTGTTGCCCATTGGTCTGTGGTAACGTAGCTTCTTTAGACGACGTTGTTGACTTCGTCGAAGCGGTCTTCAGGATCGTTTCATGTGGCATGGCCGCTTGACCACTGATGATTGGTGTCTTGTCCGTCAAATCAGGGGCAGGAACACCACCATCACTAATGACTTCGTGTTCGTTATTTGGCCCTGGATTTGGCTTAGGGTCAACCGGGTCAACGGGATCAACCGGGTCGGTCGGATCGGTTGGGTCCGTAGGATCTGTCGGATCAACTGGATCGGTTGGATCGACGCCCCCGTCACCGGCACCACCGGTCGATGGGGCGACAACCGTTAAGGTCACAGTCGTCGTTTGCAACCCATCTGCACCCAAATAGTTCAGCGTCACCGTGTAAGTGCCTGGTGTATCGAGCTTGGCATCCCCAAGATCGAGGGTAACCTTACCTGCATCAATGGCTTCAGCGTTGCTATCGGTCCCCTGTGGCTTGAAATCGGCTGCAGTTGGTGCAGCATCACCGGCTGTCATCGTGTAGTTACTTCCAGTCAGGGTTGGTATTGCTTTGTTGATTGTCAATACGCTATTGGTACTCAGTGACACACTGTAGTTAGGATTAGTACTCGACGATAAACTGTAAGCATAGGTTCCAACCTTTTCACCATCGACTCGGTCTACTGTGATGCCGTAATCAGCTGGGTTAACAGCCTGTCCGTCGACAGTTACCGTTGGCGTTGGGTCAGCTTGACCAATCGTCTTTTGACCAGTGACCGTCGCGACAATAACTGCCGGATCAATCGTCAACGTGGCCGAATTTTGATCAGTGTCCGGTGTCCACACATACGAAGCAGCATCTGGACTCTGGGATAAGACCCGGTCGAGAGCTTCTGGACTGACCGTTACGACATAGTTGCCAGCATCGGCGGTTTGACCATTAACCGGCGTTAACACAAGATCCCCATCCTTCAAATCATAGAAGAAACCATCGGTTAGATGAATTTGATAATTTGAAGCGTCCGGAGTTGGTGTTGTGCCATTATACGTGGCGGTTTGTGAACCGGTAATCCAGTATGATCCTTGCCGTTGACTAACCTTTACCAGGGCTGTTTCACTATCGTTGCCGTAGGTATATATCACCTTGTGGGTTCCAACACTCAGATCATTGATCACATCATCAGGCTTAATAGGTTGGCCATCCAATGTGATAGCCAGGTCATCCAGCGATAACTTTGTATCTTCAATATTGAACAAGTTGTCCGCTGGTGTCCAACTCTGACCATACCAAATGGCTGTATTCACAACTTGGATATTGGGATCATTCAAAACAACCTGATAAGTTCCGTTATAAATGTTCTGGCCAGTAGCATCGGTTAAAGCCCAAGCAAATGTAAACTGGGTGACGCCTTTAGCTACCTGGAAGGTATCGGTAGCTTGATCGAAGGTCACTTGATTTCCAGAATCCGCACCATTGACTTCAATGTCGGAAACCTTTAGGTCTGTATTGTTTAAGGACCCCACAGACGTCGCAAAAAGGTCGTTCAGGGAGACATGGGCGGTATCCGTAAAGATAGCCGCATACTGTGTTGAAGCAATGTCAGGCGTCTCCTGGTTCGTTGTCAGCTGTGTAATCCGGTTATAGCTGAAAGCCTGGTCCCCAATTGCCGTATCTGGGCCAACGCTGACACCGGTCAATTGGTTACTGAAGAAGGCCTGATTGCCCAAGGTTGTAATACTATTAGGCAGAACGATGTTACCCGTCAATTCATTGTAAATAAAGGCCCCTTCGCCAATCGTAGTCAAGCTAGGATTGAACGTAATCTCTGAGATATGGTCCCCTGCAAAGGCTTGATTCCCAATAGTTGTTAAGTTTGTTGGTAAGCTCAGGTTACCGGTTAACCCGGTGTATTCAAAGGCCCCATTACCAATATCGGTTAAGGCATTAGCGTCAGTCATGTCGACACTCGTTAAGTTGCCATCATAGGTAAAGGCAAAATCACCGATCTTCTGCAATCCCACTGGTAATTTAATCGACGTCAAGGCCGTATTATCCAGAAACGCTGAAGCTCCAATCGTTTGTAAACTATCCGGTAAAGTCACCGAGCTCAACCAAGTGTTGTACACGAAGGCCCCTTCACCGATTGAAATCAATTGACTACCCGGCGCAAAGTTAACCGTCGTCAACCCACCAACGGTATTACCAGATGAGTCTTTTTTGGTATCAGCCGCAAAGGCATAATTCCCAATTGTCTGCAAACTGGCCGGCAAGGCGAGTGTGGTCAGATTACCATCGTATTCAAAGGCTTCGTTACCAATACTGGTCAAACTAGTCGCCGCATCAAAGTTCAACGTTGACAGTGCGCTATCGGAACTAAAGGCCCCGTCACCAATACTGGTCAGACCTCCCATAAAGGTTGCACTGCCTAAACTAGTGTCACTGGCAAAACTACTATCGCCGATTGTTTGCAGGTTCGTTAAGTCACCCCAGTTAACTGTGGCTAAGTTTGAATTGTAACGGAAGGCGCCGTCACCAATCGTTTGGATGCTGGTTGGTAAAACCAGATTTGAAATTTGTGCACTGGTAAACGCATCCTTACCAATTGAAGTTAATACAGTGTTTTGGCCGAAATCTAGCGATTCAATTGGATTGTAAATAAATGCTGAATCTTCAATTGTCGTGACCGTATTCGGTAAGGTCAATGACGTCAGTTTATCACTGGCAAACGCACTCCCACCAATCGTTGTGAGCGTCGTATTACCACTAAGATCTAAAGTTCTTAAATTTGAAAGAAAGGCAAAGGCACCACTGCCAATAGTCGTCACGCCATCCCCAATGACCACCCCTGTAATCCCAATCGATAAGTTGTTGGGATCATCCGCATTATAGGAAACAAAGGCGTTATCTGCAATACTGGTAACCTTGTAGACATCCCCATCATCGGGATTAATCATGGTCGTTGGGATCGTTAAAATCCCATTGACGGCTTTAGTCAATCCCGTAATGGTGGCTTCTTTAGTGGTCGCATCGAAAGTGGCTTTGAAGTAACTCGCATCCGTCACATCTGAAGACACCTTCGCCACTTTGGCGCTGTATAGGCTTGCGGCCATCGGAGCAGCAAACAACGAAGGCGTTACATCAAGACTCGTGGTCTCAACGGTTGACGTCGCATCAGACAACGAAGCACCATTCGTAGCGTCCTGCAAGGCTGCGGCCTTTGCTGCCGCTTCTTGAGCAGCGGCTTCTGAGGCGGCTTTGGCTGCTGCTTCTTCAGCTGCCGTACTTGAAGCGGCGGCTTCTTTAGCCGCGGCCAAACTTGCAGCAGCGGAGCTTGCGGCGGCGCTTGAAGCTGCTGCACTGGAGGCTGCGACACTAGAGGCTGTTGCACTTGACGCAGCGGCTTCTTTAACCGCGGCCTCGCTTAAAACCTCCGCATCAGAACTCGCCTCGGTTGCTAACACAACTTTATCAGCCCCACTTGCCGGCTGTTCACTGGCCGCAGTGGTCGTATCAGCGGCATCCCCTGAATCCGCGTGCGCTACTGTACTCTGATCTTGAGCCATTGCAGTGCCTAGTCCCACTGCAACAACAGTAATCGCGGCAAAGACCCAGTGTTTGCCATTCTTGTACATCTTGTAATGCTGTTTAGCTTGCATCGTCGCTTGCTCCTCTCACAATGACCGGGCTAGTCACCCCAGTTGCTGTACCGAAATATTCCGAACAGCGGTTCCGTACTCTTAGTTTTATTTTAGTCACTAATTTATCTAGCGCAACTAATTCTTGTTTGTGGTAACAAGTTAGTCTTAAAACATTACCAAATAGCCAACGAATGAGGACTAATCCTATTTCACACAATAAACCGATTATTCTCATATTCTATACCGAAACCTGACTCGCGGTCAATCAATAACTAAAAAAAAAGTTAATCATCACAACGATGTTACCCCCGAATAATTAAAATAGGGGGTAACCCATTTTGATAACTAACTATTTTTGCCTTCATATTAGAAGTCACTCATTTGTTGTTTAAGACTTACGGAAGGTTCGATGCCCCAGCAACACCAGGAGTCCCAACACGATCTCAGCAGCACCAACGAAGATAATGACCCCCAAACCACTGTGGCCGACCGTGGTCGCAGCGGTTCTGACGGCTGAGGCCATACCAGCCAGAACAACGGGGAGTCCAAAGTAACCGACAGCGCCCAAAATAATCGTCAACAGTCCCCCGACTGCTAACCCGGGCCCTAGGCTCCCAAAGACGTGATGCACGCTAAAAGCATAAACCGTTGTCACAATCAACAGCATGGCCACGGCTACAATTACCCAAAGGTCAAGCTGGCGGGCCCGCCGAATCTTGGTACCGGCAGCCATCATGGTATCGGTCTGAACAGCCTGCTTCACGGTCTTTTGTGCCTGTTTTGCTAATGACGTTTGCAAAGAATCGCTGGCGGTCACGCCCATGGCTTGCGCCTGGGCCGCAATGGCAGCTTTTAGGTCGGTGTCATCAACGGTAGCGCCTGATTCACCATAAATCTCCGCAATCCCCTGTTCTAGGTAAGGTTGAACCAACCCTGATGTGACAGGATTCCCACTGATCCCCAGACTCAGGAGATCGTTGTTCAAATCATTAACGACCTTCTGTCCGGTACTATCGCGTGAGATAACGCCAGCGGTATAGTTGGCATTGAACACGGTAAAACGTAGCCCAACCGTGATTGTTAGGAGCATGATGAGCACGGCTACCCAGCGGGCCAAGGCAGGCCGACGCTGATAGCCATTCTGATTGGGACTTGCTTGAGGCTGCGGGTTCTCCGCTTCCTCCGAGTGATAGCGGGCCATTCGACTATTTGCACTCATGAGCATCCCCTCCATTCTTAATTTTAATTGTTACCCATTGTAGCACACTCTACCTTTGCCACTCATTAAACCACTGTCAAACATCTGGCAACTCGTCGTGGATCAAAAATACCGCCGTTCCAACTGGCCCGACGGTATCTCATCTATTTCGTTGAGCTCCGCTTCATCAAGCCATAAGGTAGGATGACCGTATTCTCATCAACGTTTTCGTTATTCATCAACTTCGTCAACAGACGCATGGCAACGGCCCCAATATCATAGAGGGGCTGGGTGATCGAACTCATCTTAGGCCGAACCAATTCCGTCAGCTTCGTGTCATTACTGGTAATGACTTCGAAATCTTCTGGAACGGAGACGCCCGCATCGGTGAGCCCGTTCATCACACCCGCAGCTAATTCATCGTCGCCGACAAAGGCTGCCGTAGCACCAGCCGCGGCCAAAGCAGGTTCGAGTGATTGACCAGCCTTGTAGGTGTAATCTGTTTCAAAGACCAGCTTGTCATCGTAAGAGATGCCAGCGTCCTTCAAAGCCTTCTTGTAACCCTTCAACCGATAGTCGTGGTTGATCGTTTGGTCCATGGAGCCGGAAACAAAGGCGATCTTACGGTTGCCGTGATCAATCAGACTCTTAACGGCCTCCGCCACAGCGGCAACGTAGTCAATGTTGACACTGGGTTGCGTCTTCTGAGCATCAACAGAACCCGCTAAGACAACTGGCGCCTTGGAACGACGGAATTCTTCGCGAAGTTCATCGGTCACTTGGTTCCCCATGAAGATGATCCCATCGACTTGTTTAGCCATTAACGTGTTTAGTACCTGAACCTCTTTACCGCCGTTTTCGTCGGAATTGGTCAGGATGATATTATATTTGTACATCATGGCCACGTCATCAATACCTCTAGCTAATGAAGAGAAGTAGATATTTGTGACATCGGGGATGATAACCCCCACCGTTGTGGTCTTCTTACTTGCTAATCCTCGGGCAACAGCATTTGGCCGGTAATCCAGGCGGTCAATAACTTCGAGCACCTTCTTACGAGTTGCGGGTTTGACGTTGGGATTCCCATTGACCACACGGGAAACAGTAGCCATCGACACGGATGCTTCCCGGGCCACGTCATAGATCGTTACAGTTTGTTTTTCCATTGTGATAGCCCTTTCTTTCCTGTTTTGATTTGTTTTCATTCGTTTTCAAGCAACTTGACTAGTATACAGAAACTCCGAGGTCGACGCAAGATTGAAAACGCTTTCACATCAAAGAATACCTTATTTTCATGTAATTTTCAAGACAGATCCCTTCAGATTTACTAATTATTAGAATATTTGATGGTATAATTGAACCATTAATTTGAAAGGGTGATTTCATGACGAAACTCGAACAGATTCAGCAGTGGACAGCGGAACACCATGCTAGTATGACCTATTTAAGCAATCCCAAAACCATCCAGTACCTCACGGGATTTGGGAGCGACCCCATTGAACGGGTCTTAGCCTTGGTCATCTTCCCTGACCAAGATCCCTTCATCTTCGCCCCCGCCCTGGAGGTCGAAGTCATCAAGGCTACCGGATGGGCTTACCCCGTCATCGGTTACCTTGACCACGAAAATCCTTGGGCAATGATCGGTGACCAAGTCAAAGCCCGCCACGTCAACCCTACCCAAATCGTTTTGGAAAAGGGCCAGTTGCCGGTTGCCAGAATGGAAGCCCTAGCGGCACAATTCAGCAACCCCCACTTTGATTTAGATCTGACCAGCTTCATCGATCACATGCGTTTGATCAAGTCCGAAGATGAAATCAAGAAACTTGAAATTGCCGGTAAATGGGATGATTTCGCCTTCGAACACGGATTCGCTGCCGTAAAGGCTGGCAAGACGGAACAATCTGCAGTTGCTGAATTACAATACGCGTTGATGAAGGAAGGCATCATGGAGATGTCTTTCGGGAGTCTGGTTCAGGCCGGTGCTCACGCTGCAGAACCCCATGGTGCCACTAACGCCACGAAGTTCCAAAATAACGAACTCGTCCTCTTTGACTTAGGGACGGTTTACGATGGCTACATCTCCGATGCTTCTCGGACGGTGGCCCTCGGCACGCCTTCCGCTAAGGAAAAGGAAATCTACGATGTGTGTCTTGATGCCCAACTGACAGCGCAAGCCGCTGTTAAACCCGGCATGACCGCCGCTGAGCTCGACAAGATTGCTCGTGACATCATCACCAAGGCCGGCTACGGCGAATACTTCATTCACCGTCTCGGCCATGGTATGGGGATGAGCGACCACGAATTTCCATCCATCATGGCTGGAAACGACCTAGTTCTCGAACCCGGCATGTGCTTCTCCATCGAACCGGGCATCTACATCCCCGGTGTCGCTGGTGTCCGGATTGAAGACTGTGTTCACGTCACTGAAGACGGGAGCCTCCCCTTCACACACACTTCAAAAGACTTAACTTACGTCGGCTAAACCAAATTAGCCTAGGCATGACAAAGCCCCGACTTCGCAATCTGCGATGCCGGGGCTTCTTTTTGGCTTTATTTATTCAGCATCAGAGTCAGTTGCATCCGTTTCCGGATTCTCGTCTGATTCGTCGTCGCTACTGTCTGCCTCAGCATCGTCGGGAGTTAAGTCAGGAACCTCATCACTACTCAAAACGATATCGTCCGCCGGATCATCATCGGCGGTTGCGGCTGCTTGCCAGGCTGGCGCATCATCCTTTGCCTCCAAGCGGTCGTTTAAGGCCTCCTTGAAGTCGTCTGCGGCGTCCGCAGCATAAAAGGCATAATCGACTGCCCGATCCTTGAGAGCATTGTACCGGTCACGTGCGGCACCCTTCAGGGCCTCACGTTGTTCCAAGTCAAGCGCATGGTAGGCTGCATAAGCGGCTCCACCTAAAACTAACCCTGCTAATAACTTGTGTTTTGACATTCTAATGACTCCCTTTCTGTATCTTAATCCTTAGATTTATGATTTCTGTAGAGATCAAATGCCGTCTTACCCATCCGGGCAGCCAGTGATGTCTTGGCGGTCGTCTTGGCTGTGTCACTCACGCGCTCCGTCAGGTTACGGGTGGCCGTATTCAGATCTGACACACTCTCACCTAAGTCAGCAGCGGCCTGAAAGACTGGATCAATCGTGGCGACCTTCTGGTTGACGTCCTCTAACAATTCATTCGCGTTGGCCATAATATTTTCAGCTTGATGACTGATGACGTCAATGTCTGACGTCATGGTCTTCACTGATTTATTAACCTCACCCAACGTTTTATTCATCTTTACTAAGAACATGCCAATGAAGAGGACCAGAATCAAAAACGCAATCGCTGCGATTAGGCCCGCTACTTGTCCACCGGTCATGACAACCCCTCCTTGTACTCAGTTACTTACCAATAGAATAGCATTCTCACCAGTCCGGTGCAATTAAAACCCCGAATTATCCCGGCTTTTCTCCGCGGATACTGGTCTTATTAGGAAAATCTGCTAAACTAAAAACAGCGTTTTAAAATCTGAATCTAAGGGAGGCACGTTCCTTGACGGCCTTAATAGCCACGATAGCCCCGACTTCCAAGGGACTACAACATTATCTGAATACCTTTAACTGGGAGGACCTCTGGCACTTGATTACCAGTCGCTTCCTCACCCTACTCTTCCTAACCGTGCTCTTCTTCTTTGTGAACTTGGTTGGCAAGGCCATTCTTAAACGGAGCTTTAAACGTTACCTAAACCCTAAGCAAACCGCGAACAATCGACTGCAAACCATCAGCATGCTGTCCATGAATATCTTCCACTATACGATCTTGTTCTTCTGGCTATACGCCATGCTCTCCACCCTGGGCGTTCCGGTTGGCACACTAATCGCTGGTGCCGGAATCTTCAGTTTGGCTTTAGGCCTCGGTGCACAGGGCTTCGTGAGCGATCTGGTCACTGGGGTTTCGATTCTTCTGGAACAGCAAATTGACGTCGGCGAAACCGTCAAAATTGGAACTATCGAGGGTGTCGTCACAGCAATCGGCTTGCGAACAACTCAGGTAACCAGTGCCGATGGAACCATTAACTTCATTCCCAATCGAAACATCACCATCGTTTCTAACCGCTCGCGAAACAACATGCGAGCCACGGTAAATATTCCTATCGCACCAACGACGCCCGTCGAACAGCTGCGACCCATCATCGAACAAGTCGATCAAGAACTCTTACCAAAGCATCCTGGCGTCATTGGAACGCCTCTGCCAACTGGGGTGGTTACCTTGCCCACCGGAGAACTGGTTTACCAGGTCAGCCTCGTCTGCGAGAGTGGCACCCAATTCTCGTTACAGGCTATCTTCCTCACGGCTTATCTCAAGGCTATTCGTCAAGCCGGCATCAAATTGCCAGCACATACGCCGACCCAAGTCTAACAACATAAGATCAAATCAAGCCAGGACATCGCCGTCCTGGCTTGATTTGATCTTAAGCGTGGCTCGAGCTGTGTAGCGACGCTTCCGTCGTCAACTTGGGGGTCACATCGTAATTGACATGTAGATTATGTGCCAAATAATTAATTCGTTTTAATAGTTCTCGTCTGGTGATGATCCCTTGAAAAACTTGATCCTCATCGACCAACGGAATAAAGGGATCGTCTACTAAATAGTTCAAGATCGTTTCTAATTTTTTCGGATCATTGACCCAATGGCCAACCGGTGACATGACATCCGCCACCTTGTAGTGGCTCAGCTGATCAACCGCGGCTCCGGGAACCTGTAAGAGCTTGTCGGTAATCGCCGCTAGAGAGATCATCCCTTGCAAGTGATCGTCCGCAGCCAACACTGGAATCCGGTTATACCCCACCTTGGAAAGCACCATTAGTGCGTGTTCCAGGGTGTTACTAGCCGTGACATTGGCAACCACGTCGGCGGGAATGACATAGCTTCTGGTATCTTTCAAAAGCATCTGCTCTACAGCAGTATCAATCATGAGCTAGAATCATCCTTTCTACGCGTTTGCGTGGTCGAAGGTAAATTTGAGATCAGCAATTGGCTGGGCATGCCGATCGACGTATTGGACCACCGTCTGGGTCGCCGTCACCGTGACTAAGGCTGCGGTACCGCCTAAATAGCGGTATTCGCCTCGTGGCTGGCTAATACTACCAGGATTAACGAACAACCGGCCATCAACTTGTTCGGCAGCTAGTCGGTGCGTGTGACCGTAAAAGATAATGTTGGCCTGCGCCGCTTGGGCTCGTAAATCCAACTGGGTCAGATCATAGTTCACGGCGTCATGATGCCCGTGAGTGAGTAAGACCTGGCGACCCGAAACTTTAGGCGTCAAGACCAGCGGAAATTTAGCATCGAAATCCATGTTTCCACCCACCGCATAGGCATCCTTAAACCAAGGATCACTGGCTGGCATCTCGGAATCCCCACAGTGAAAGATCACGTCGGGCTTCAGTTGGTCTCGCAGTGTCGACAAAATGGCTGTATCTCCGTGATTATCACTGACAACTAACCATCGACTCATTGCTAGGCCTCCCACCATTCGTCAAATTTCGGTAACATCGCAGCGGTTGCTTTAGCACGATGGCTGTGTTGGTTTTTCTTCGCCAATCCCATCTCGGCAAATGTCTGGCCTTCGCTCGGCACGTAGAATAAGGGATCATAACCGAAACCATCGTGGCCCCGTGGCGCCGTCAAGATCACGCCACGAACCTCACCCGTAGCGACCAACTTTTTACCATCAGGCTTAATCAGCACCAGTGAGGTATGGAAGGCCGCCGTTCGCTTCTCAGCTGGGACGCCTGCTAGGTTTGCCAGTAATTTGGCGTTGTTCTTGGCATCGTCATGGTCGCCAGCATACCGGGCGGAATAAATGCCTGGTTCACCATTTAAGGCATCCACCATCAAACCGGAATCATCGGCTAAGACGGGTAACTGGGTCTCTTGGGCCACTGAGGTGGCTTTTAATTCAGCATTCTCCGTAAAGGTCTTGCCAGTCTCATTGACCTGCTTCAGATCTGGGAAGTCGGCCAACGTTTTAACCGTCAATCCCTTAGGCTCGAAGATGGCTCGAAATTCCTGGGCCTTGCCCGGATTATTCGTCGCAACTACAATCGTGTTTGTCATTTGTCGTTAACCTCCAAGGTTGTGGTAAGTTCGCTGAGCGGTAAGTGAATAGCTTGAACCGGTGTCTGGTCCAACCAATGATCGGCCAAGTTGTTAAAGTCTGTTGCATTTCCAGTAGTGTAGTAAATGGCTGATGACCCGGTCTTCGGATTAGCCAGGTTCCAGTAATCTAGGAGCGACGTGGCCATATTGGCCGTTGCAGTTCCTGGATCAACCAAGGTGACCCGGTCTCCCATGACGTCTTGGATGAGCGGTCGCAACAGTGGAAAATGTGTGCAGCCCATAACCAAGGTGTCAATGTCTTGGTCCAGTAACGGCGCTAAATCAGTGGCTACCACTTGCTTGGCATGGTCTGAGGTCAAATCATTAGCTTCTACTAACGTCACCAAGTCCTGACAGGCTACTGAAATCACCGTGTTTCGGTTATCTTTAGCCAAAATTGTTTGGCGGTATTGATCGCTCTTCACCGTTCCAGTGGTAGCAATCACCCCGATTCGATGGTTACGGGTCACTTGCGTTGCCGTCCGCGCCCCCGGGGCAATCACACCAACAACGGGAATATCCAGTTCCTTTTGCATGGTGGTTAAAGCCGCTGCAGTAGCGGTATTACAGGCAATCACCAGCATCTTAATGTGCGCTTCTCGCTGCAGAAAACGGGCAATCTGGCGAGTAAATGTGGTGACCTCTGTGACCGTTCTTGGGCCGTAAGGTAAACGCGCCTGATCCCCCAAAAACACCGTGTCTTCGGTGGGCAACAAGCGCTGTACTTCTTTAAGTACCGTTAAGCCGCCGACTCCTGAATCCATTAACCCAATTGGACTATTTTGCATGAATCAACGCTCCTTTGTCATTGCTTGAATCTATATTATCGCCTTTTTCTGAACCGGTTTCAAGCAACACCCCCACTAAAACTCAGATCCGGGGGATAAAAAAGCCTTAAATTTAGTTGCGGTCCAGCGTTCCCATTATTTTAAGGTATAATGAAATTAGAATCTAAACGGAAAAAGGAGTCAACCCTCGTGAAAAACCTCTACGAAACTGTCATGGGAGATGCCGCTGGTGCGTCCTGTCTCCCCCAATTTATTCTCCGCGACGCCTTGTTGCCAGAGCTCCTCGGCGATGATCAAGGTGCCATCGGCTACTGGGCTGGCAAATCATTGGCCCGAAAGTTCCCCGTTGGTAATCCCAGTGATGCCGCCATCTTCTTCGCCCAGGCGGGTTTTGGTACCCTAACCTTAGAAAAGCAGACGGCCCAGATGACGCGTTGGCAACTCGCTGGCAAGCCGGTTCAACTACGGCTCAAGATGGGCGCCGAAGCTGATTTCACCCTTGAGGCCGGTTTCCTTGCCGAAATGATGTCCCAACAACTTGGCGTGGTTACAGAAGCCGAATTGACCGAAACCCCGCGGAAGCTGCGAACGCAAGCCGTGATCTTCGACGTCTACACCGATCCGGATGATCTCATCCCTGACTTTGATGCACCGAAGCCTCTCGACTTGGTTACACCACCAGCCACCGACGACGCAAAAGACTAATTGAAATCAATCCAAAAGAAAAGCCATCACCAGGAAAACTGGTGATGGTTTTTTGATTAAGCTTCGAGATATTGATCTAAAATCTTCTTTAATTGGTCTTTGGAGTGGTAACCCACGATTGAGTCGACCACTTTACCATCCTTTTTAACCAATAAGGTTGGAATACTCATGATACCAAAGGATTGCGGTGTGTTGGGATTGGCATCAACGTCCATCTTGTTAAAGGTGACGTTATCCATTTCCTCAGCCAATTGTTCAACGACTGGTGATTGCATCCGACAAGGACCACACCAAGTTGCCCAAAAGTCTGTCAGCGTCACGCCGGTTGCCGTATCATTTTCGAAGGTTTTATCTGTTGTTTCTGTAACCATCGTATTGCCTCCCTTTTTTCGTCATGGCGGTCAAACTCAACCGCTGGTCTTAACTTCAAGTTCCAGTCTAACAGACTGAGTTAAAATCACAACTAAGTTGCTTACAACTAAT
The DNA here is from genome assembly GCF_003946095.1 of Levilactobacillus lindianensis. Classification (GTDB taxonomy): domain Bacteria; phylum Bacillota; class Bacilli; order Lactobacillales; family Lactobacillaceae; genus Levilactobacillus; species Levilactobacillus lindianensis. Next base: position 16,440 of record NZ_RHOD01000009.1, read on the forward strand.
TAGTGGCTTACTTGAACCGGACCACAGTGGATCCATCCCCACCAGCATTTGCCGGCGAAAAGCCAAAACTCTTAATCCGATTGTTACGTTTCAAGTACTCGGTGACTCCTTTACGCAAGGCCCCAGTACCCTTACCGTGAATAATCGTGACAGAGGGATAACCTGCCAACAGAGCCGAATCAATGTAACGGTCAACCTCAGCCATGGCTTCTTCATAACGATGCCCCCGCAGGTCGAGCGTTGGTGACATGCCATTAGAACCCGTTCGGCGAACCGTAGCTCGCGGCTGCTTGGCACTCTTGGCCGGGTCCTTGGCCTTTTCCATATCACGCGTCGCAATCTTCATCTTTAAGATACCCAATTGGACTTCCCAATTGCTGTCATCAAGTTGTTCCACGAGGACCCCGACTTGACCGTAAGACTTAACCAGCACGCTGTCTCCCTTGTGGAAGTCCAGCTTAGCCTTCTCCCGCCGCAACACCCGGTTTTTCTTAAGCTTGGTGTCCTGCTGGAGGGCGTTCAACGCCCCCTGTGCGGCAATCAATTCATCTTCCTTGACGACACTCTGACCGGCAGCCAGCTGCTTCTTACGAAGGTCCGCAATGATTTGATTGGCCCGCTTACGAGATTCATCAACCAAGCGATTGGCTTCTCGTTTGGCATCGGCCATAAGGTGATCTTTCTGTTGTTGATACTGTTCAAACTGTTGTTGTAATTGATCGTGTAACTCGTCGGCTTCCTTCAACTCTTGACTGAGTTGCGTTGCATCGGCGTCCACCCGTCGTTTCTGTTCAGTCAGATCACTAATCATGGCATTTAAGTCCTGACTATCCTGATCCGTCAAGCCCCGGGCCGCAGAAACAATCTGTTCCGGCATGCCCAATCGAGCCGCAATATCTAAAGCATTACTCCGTCCAGGAATACCAATTAACAGGTGGTAAGTCGGTTGAAGCGTGTTACCATCAAATTCCATGCTGGCATTGATCGTTTCTGGCCGATTATACCCATAGGCTTTCAACTCTGGATAGTGGGTTGAAGCCATTACATAGCTCCCAAGCGTCCCAATCTCATCGAGAATAGCAATCGCCAGTGCTGCCCCTTCTTGGGGATCGGTCCCGGCACCCAATTCATCCACAACAATCAGGCTTCGATCGTTGGCATGCTTCAGAATGGCCACGATATTTTCCATGTGACCAGAGAAGGTACTCAAACTCTGTTCGATGGATTGTTCATCCCCAATGTCAGCGAAGATGTCATCGAAGACCCCGATGACACTATTTTCGTTGGCTGGAATGAAGAGTCCTGATTGCCCCATCAACTGAACTAAAGCCAGTGTTTTTAAGGTAATCGTTTTCCCACCGGTGTTGGGTCCCGTTACGATGATGGCCTTGTAGTCCTTACCAATCGCAATGTCGTTGGCCACAACCTTGTGGGGATCGATCAAGGGATGCCGCGCTTGCCGCAGGTCGACTTGATTATCCAGAGAAAGCTTGGGTTCCGTGGCCTTCATGTGATGCGCATATTTAGCCTTGGCATTGATAAAGTCGAAGTGACCCAGAATTTCCGAGTTCCGGAGAATTTCATCCTGATAAGGATCCAGCAGGGCCGTTAATTCAGCAAGAATTCGCTGTTCTTCATGCCGTTCATCAATCTGATTCTGCCGTAACCGGTTGTTCAGACCCACGACGGCCTGGGGTTCAATGAACAGCGTCTGACCACTAGCACTCTGGTCATGAACGATGCCCCCGAAACGTTGCTTGTATTCTGCCCGTACCGGAATCACGTACCGATCATCACGAATCGTGACGATGGTTTCACTGAGGTACTTGGCATCCTTCCCTCGTGTATATTGATCCATGGTGCTCCGGATGGCTGCCTCGGTTTGCGTGATGTGCTGGCGAATCTGACGAAGAGCTGGTGAGGCCTCATCCGTGATATGGCCATCCCCTTCCAGAGACGTCCGAAGTCGCCGCGTCACCTCTGGCAACGTGACAAGTTCTTTAACCACCCGATCCAAACGCTGTAAGTCGACTTCCTTTTCAGCTAAGTCTCGGAAGAACTTCACCACCGACCCGGTAGTCCACAGCACACGACTGATCTGAGCCAATTCCAGACCGTTCAACGCCGCATCCATCGCTAAGCGATGCAAGTGAGGCCGAATATCATCAAGCTTAGGTAGCGGGATTCCGTTCTCCAAACGATAGATATCCGCGCCATCCTTAGATTCAGACAGCCAGATCTGTAACGTTTTGGCATCCGCCGTTGGCTGAAGCTGACTCAATTCATGTTGACCGGCAGCCGAGACTAAGTAGCCTTGCAAGCCTTGCTTAATCCGGTCGTATTCCATAATTTTTAAGGTTTTTTGATTCATAAGACGTTCCTTTCTCACGAACAGTCAGGCATTATGCCGCGAGCCACCAGTGCACAAGGCGTTCTGACAACAGTGGGGTCTCTTTAACGATCCACTGGGCCACGGGCGAAGCCTGATAACTATTCTGAAATGTCGTCATTGGTAATAGAATGAGTAGATTTAAAACTAAAAAGATCACCACATAACGTACTAAGAGGTTGATTAAACCGCCTCCCAATCCGTTCACCTGGTGGATAACCGGAAGCTTAGTAGCCCGGTTAACCGTCTCGATGATGCGATGAACAATGAAGAAACCCACCGTCAAGATGGCCGAGAAAGCCAGTCCGTTGAGGAAAAATGAACTGCTCTGGCTCGCGGTTGCCACACTCGCCGAACTATCCAACGAGAGATTTCTCACGAATTGGCCGATTCCGGTGGCCAACGGCCGTGACAAAAGCCGGGCCGCAATCCAGACGACGAAGTACCCGATGGTATTGAGAATCTGCCGCAAGAGTCCTCTGCGGTAGCCTCGTCGAAACCCCAGGATCAGTAGGCTGATAATAATCAGACTCAATATCACCCTAATTCCCCGTTTCCGTGGAATCCGTGGGCTTGTCAGGCTGTTCGTCAGCCATCTTAAGTTGATCCGAGATCGCATTGAAGGCCATCAAAATGGCGGCATCTTCCTTGCTCATCTTGGGTGAAAGAGTCTTCAGTTGTTCGAACTGTTGGTTCAAAACTGTCGTGACGGCACGCATGTGCTCGTCAGTCGCTTGGCCCACAATCGTATAGGTTTTCCCGGCAATCATGGCCTTGAACCGGTGTGTCTGTTCCGTCATATCGATATTCCCCCTGTTTTGCATAACGCTTTATTTTACCATTGATCCGGGGAACGTTGCACGCCTTTCACCCGCTAATAGGTCGTCGTTTCGTCCCAAATAAAAAAGAGCGGAGATCTCCGCCCTTTTTTGGATCTTAATGACTAGTTTTTCTTACCAGCGTCAGGATTGATTTCCCCGTCGGAAAGGAAAGTGTTCAATACGGATTCAATCATATCCCATTCTTCATCGGATTCGATTAATTGTAAATCTCCACCGGTTGGGTTAGCTGGATCGTTTTCAGGTGGTAAGACATAGGCTTGGATGTCGACTTCTTCATCCTCGCTCTTACCAGACGGGTAAATCAAAATATATGACTTACCGAAGTCATCGGATTCAAAGGTAAACAGGACATCGTATAACTCTTCGTTACCATTTTCGTCAACTAACGTGATTTGTTCTTGGTCTTCGTTCATGCGAAACCTCACTTTTCTCGAGTTAATTTTCCATGCCGATCTAAATAGTTCTGCAGGATTAACCCGGCTGCTAATTTATCAATTACTTTTTTTCGTTTACGGCGAGACGTATCCGCTTGTTCCACTAACATACGCTCCGCTTCAACGGTTGTCAATCGTTCATCCTCGAAGTCAACTGGCAGGTGGAAACGCTCAGTCAACATATCACCATAACGCTTGGATGCCTCGGCCCGAGGCCCTAAAGAATTGTTCATGTTCTTGGGCAGGCCGACCACAAAACCGCCGACATCATGCTCCTGAACCAATTCGGCCACGCGGTCGATCCCAAAGATCTCCTCGTCCTCGTTAATCCGAATGATTTCAATTCCCTGGGCCGTCCAGCCTAAGGCATCGCTAATCGCAATGCCGACCGTTCGTGATCCCACATCTAATCCCATTAACTTCATGATGGCTTCACCGGTCCATTCTGATTCAAATAGAACCGGACTAATTCTTCGATGATTTCATCGCGTTCATGCTTACGAATGAGATTCCGCGCATCATTGATACGTGGAATGTACGCAGGATCGCCTGATAGTAGGTACCCGACAATCTGATTAATGGGATTATATCCCTTTTCCTCAAGTGCCTGGTACACCGTTACCAGGGTATCGTGCACGTCCTTCGGCTGGTTGGCGCCAAAATCAAAATACATCGTTTTGTCTAATGAACTCACTATGAAACACCCCCGTACTTCCTCACTTAGCCTCAATTTTACTCGATCAGCTGGCAAACTACAACGACCGCCACCTAATGTAATCTATTCGTAATACTGCTGTTACCAAGGGAGCCGCCCTAAATTCTGGACTGCTCCCCCGCGTCGCATTTTAACTTAATTCAATGGCTTAGTCCTGATCCGCTAACCAAGTTTCAGCAGCGGTCATGGCATCTGGTAACCCAGCTGGGTTCTTACCACCGGCCTGGGCCAAGTTTGGCCGTCCACCCCCACCACCATTAATCTTTGGTGAGATGGCTTTGATCAAATCGCCAGCTTTAACCTGTTTCTGTTTGTCGGCACTAACGGCGACGATCAAGTTAGCCTTACCGTTGACTTCGGCTCCCAATACTAACACATCCGAAAGGGCTTGGTCACGCCAAGTGTCAGCGAGGGCCCGTAATTGGTCCATCTTGGACACCTGAACCGTCCCACTGATCAGCTTGTAATTTCCAGCCGTAACCACGTGGTCAAAGACGGCACTGGCCTCTTGACTTGCCAGCTTGCCTTCTAAGGTCGCTTGTTTCTGTTCTAAGGCCTTAACTTGAGCTTGTAGGCTCTGGACCTTCTGTTCCACTTCAGTGTCCTGAGTGACCTTTAAATCGCCAGCTACGGCGTCTAAGATTTCACTCCGACCCTGTAAGTAGCGATAAGCAGCGGCTGAGGTAACGGCTTCGATCCGTCGTACCCCGGCACCCACACCAGATTCGGAAGTAATCTTGAACAGCCCAATTTCGTTCGTGTTCTTTACGTGATTCCCACCACAAAATTCGGTCACAAAGTCGCCGGCACTGACTACCCGAACGACCTTACCGTACTTTTCACTAAAGAGAGCAATGGCGCCCATCTTTTTAGCAGATTCAATGTCGGTTTCCACCGTCGTAACGGGAAGTTCCGCAAAGATCTTCTCATTAACGATGGCTTCGGCCTTGGCCAAGTCGGCAGGATCAACCTGACCGAAGTGGGTAAAGTCAAACCGCAAGTAGTCCCCTTCAACCAAGGAACCGGCTTGTTGGGTGTGCTCACCAAAGACGTCACGTAAGGCCTTATCCAACAAATGGGTTGCGGTATGGTTCTTTTCGACCTTACTGTGGAAGACCGTGTCAACCTTGAGCTGGTAAGTTGCGCCCTTCTTCAAAGGTGCAACGACCGTCAGTGTATGCAGGTTCTGGCCGTTAGGCGCGTGTTGCACATCGGCAACGTGAGCAACCACGTGTCCGGCTTCATCCAAGATGTCCCCTTTATCCGCAACTTGACCACCCATTTCGGCATAGAACGGCGTCTTGTCGAACATGGCTTCGGCCGTTCCAGTCGTGGCTTCATCGGCCAGTTGGTCATCAACGACCAACTCAGTCAACGTACTGGTTGTTGCTAATTGCGTGTAACCCACGTATTCACTCGGGGTTGTCACGTTGATTAACAAGTCGTGCTGCAGGCCCATCGCCTTTTGCTTGCCCCGGGCGTTGCGTGCCCGATCCTTTTGCTTCTGCATCTCGGCCTTGAAGCCGTCAACATCCACCGTAATGCCTTGATCGTCGGCATATTCTTCGGTTAATTCAACCGGGAAGCCGTACGTGTCGTAGAGTTTGAAGGCGTCGGGGCCGGCAATCTGGTTGCCACCCTGCTTCTTCAAATCAGCAATCAGACTGTTCAACAGCGTTAATCCGCCATCCAACGTTTCCCCAAAGCGGTCTTCTTCAGAACGAACCACCTTGGCAATGTAGTCGGCTTGTTTGAGCACATCTGGGTAGTAAGATTGCATAATCTTCCCAACCACTGGCACTAATTGGTCTAAGAAATCCCCTTCGATCCCCAGTTTTTGACCGTTAACAATGGCCCGCCGAATTAAACGACGGATCACGTAGCCTCGGCCTTCGTTACCTGGTAAAGCACCGTCACCAATGGCAAAAGTAATGGCCCGGGCATGGTCAGCAATCACCTTGAAGGACACGTCGTCCTCGTGATTGGCACCGTACTTCTTGCCATCGCTGAGTTCTGCGGTCTTCTCGATAATTGGTAAGAAGAGGTCGGTTTCAAAGTTAGTCCGCGCATTTTGGAAAATCGAAACAACCCGTTCGAGCCCCATCCCCGTATCAATGTTCTTCCGTGGCAATGGCTTGTAGGTCCCATCTGGCTCATGGTTGAACTGCGAAAAGACGATGTTCCAAACTTCAAGGTAGCGTTCGTTTTCCCCACCAGGATAGTTTTCAGGATCATCGGCGGCCAGGTTGTTGAAATCTTCGCCCCGGTCATAGAAAATTTCGGAATCAGGACCCGAAGGACCCTCACCAATATCCCAGAAGTTATCTTCCACGGCGATGATGTGGTCGGGTGCCACGCCGGCAGCCTCCCAATCAGCCTTGGCATCGGTGTCCTTGGGATAAACGGTCATGTATAGTTTATCTGGATCCCAACCAAACCAGTCAGGTGACGTCAAAAGTTCCCACGCCCAGGTGATCGCTTCTTTCTTGAAGTAATCCCCCACGGAGAAGTTCCCGAGCATTTCAAATAACGTGTGGTGCCGGGCAGTCTTCCCCACATTTTCAATATCATTGGTCCGGATACTCTTCTGTGAAGAGGTTAACCGTGGATTCTCTGGCACAACTTGGCCGGAGAAGTATTTCTTCATGGTCGCAACCCCAGAGTTGATCCACAGCAACGACGGATCATCCTTAGGAACCAGCGATGCACTGGGTTCAATCGTGTGGCCCTTAGACTTGAAAAAGTCCAGGTACATCTGGCGAATTTGACTGCTACTTAGGTCTTTCATCTCTCAATACCTCCAAAAAAGTATAAAAAACACCGTTGCCCGTAAAGACGCCGAAGCGCGGTACCACTTTACTTGCAACGATGTTCTAATCGTTTACCTCTTAAACTCATAACGCTGAGTCGCGATGTTTCCGAGGGAGCACCAGCATCAAACCGAATCGTTTTTCACAGCAGCCAAAACGTTTCTGAAAGACGGTCAGACATGGCATATCCTCAAAAGTTTATTTAATTGTTGTCCATTTGAAATTATAGGTGGCCACCGTCGCCTTGTCAATCTTCGACACTGAATATGTTTGTCTCTGTCCAGCGCCTTCGGGTTGGTGAACATGGGCTGGAGGACGCCCAGAGCCGAAGTGCGGTCTCTGAACTTGCCCTTAAGCCTCCAAAACCGAGTCTCAAGGGCACCAATTCTCTAAGCGGTAAACCGCTAAGCGAATTCCCACAGCTGAGCCCATGTTCACCAACCCTACGGCTGACACGGTGTGTTACTTCGATAACGGTAAAGTTTTACGCCAACGCCACCGTCTTACCTATAGATTCACACACCCGTGCGTTACCAGTTAGTTTTATTGGTAACGATCTGACTCACGCTTACGACGCTTCCGTTCGTTTCGGGCACTCTGACGGGCGGCAACCCGCTTTTCCTGGTCCTTACGACGATGAATTTCTTGCTTGATTTGATGCTTGTAACCAGGCTTGATCTTCTTCTTCTTTTTCATCACGTAACCAATCAGTGATGGGTCCAGTTTTTGCGTACTCTTACGCCGCTGTGTCCGCCGGTTTCGGTCATAGGAATCAACAATTTCACCGTTACTGATCCGCTTAGGCTGGAACTTAATGCCCATCTTTTCAATCTCAGCAATCTTGGCTTCTTCATCTGGTGAGTACAGGGTAATCGCCGTTCCTGGCATCCCCTGACGACCGGTCCGGCCAACCCGGTGAACAAAGAAATCCAGATCTTCTGGCACATCATCGTTAATCACGTGGGAGACCCCTTCAATATCAATTCCTCGAGCAGCCAAGTCGGTTGCGACAACGAATTGGTACTGGAGATTCTTCACTTCACGCATGACCCGCTTTCGTTCACGGGGTTTGATACCCCCGTGAATCATGGCGACCTTCAGACCCTGGGCCTTCAAAAAGTCATGGATTTGTTCCACTCGATCCTTGGTGTTGGCAAAGATCAGAACCAGGTAGGGTTCCCCCATCGTGATCAATTGATAGATCAATTGATTCCGGTTTTGACCCTTGGTTGAAATTAACCAGTTATCGATCGTCGATGAGATCACCGTCGCCGTTGGAATTTCTTCAATAACGGGATGATTCATGTACTTCTTCAAGAATGGATCGAGTCGTTGTGGGATCGTTGCGGAGAACACCATCATTTGAAGGTGGCTTGGCATCCGACTGGCAATCTTATCAACTTGGTCTAAGAATCCCAGATCCAGCGTCATGTCGGCTTCATCGACAACGAATTGCCGCGTGGTGTGGACATCTAAGGCCTGTGATTGGATTAAATCTTGCACTCGTCCAGGAGTTCCGATCACGAGTTGTGGTTGGTAATGGTGTAATTTATTCACTTGACGCTGCTTATCAGTTCCCCCGACGTAGTTCCCAATTCGAATTTCAAATGGGGCTTCGGCGGCCAATTGTTCCGCCGCGGTGTGAATTTGGTAAGCCAGTTCCCGGCTCGGCGTGGTAATCACGGCTTGAACTTGGTTTTCTGACGTTAATTGATTAAAAATTGGCAGTAAAAAGGTATGGGTCTTACCACTCCCGGTTTGGGATTGGCCAACCACATCTTTCCCCGAAGCGATTACGGGGATTAATTTAGCTTGCACCGGTGTTGGCTCGGTGAAACCAATCTTTTGCAAGGCCGTCATCAAGTACGGTTGCAAGTTGAATTGCTTAAAATTTGCGGTCATTCATTTTCTCCTTTATCGTTAGCCACTAACTCATCGAGTTCATGGATAACTTGGTCGATCTCGGCTTGGTCCTTGGCCGAAGCCCCACTGGCTAGCGCGTGTCCGCCCCCGCCATGAGCCTTCGCCAATCCATTGATAGATGGGCCCTTAGACCGTAACCGAATCCGGTACGTATGATCTTTTGATTCGACAAAAATTGCCCAAGCAACCACCGTCGTGATCTTACCCGGCAGTGGCACCACCGCAGACGTTGAGTCCCCGGTGCCCAGGCCGAAGGGTTCCACCACTTCGTCACTGAGCTTCAGGTAAGCCGCCCCACTCGGTAAAATCGTTAGGTTCTGATAAACATATGCCGATAGTTTAGCCACGGCCGGTGACACTTCGTCTTCGGCTTGGTTGACCGTCGTTGCGGAGAAGTCATAGGTCATGAGCTTACCCGCAACGGCCATCGTGTTTGCTGAAGTGGCGGGATACATGAAACGTCCCGTATCCCCGACGATGCCGGCATACAGTAGTCGAGCGGCATCGTCTGGCATAACCAGATCAGTTTGATTAACGGCGAACCAGTCATAAATGATTTCGGACGTGCTAGACGCCTGGTCTAAGACCCATTGAAGATCTCCAAAGGCATCCTCATTAGGATGATGATCAATCTTAATCACCTCAGCCCCAGTCTGCCAGCGTTCATCGTCGACCCGTGGTTGATTGGCGGTATCCACAACAATAACCAACGCATCCTGATAGACGTCATCGCTTACGTCCTGGTCGGCCTGACCCATCCAGTCGAGTCCTGGATAGTGTTTGCCCACCGCATAGATGGCTTTCTCCGGAAAACTAGCACGGAGAATGTCCCGTAAAGCCAGCTGAGCCCCGATACAATCGGGATCTGGTCGTTGATGACGGTGAATAATAATTGTTTTAAATTTTTTAATTTGTTCTAAGATGGCAGCTTCAATAGCCATAAATGTTCACCCATTCTCTATCCGATTTGTCGACCTAATCGCGTCGATACCGCGTTTCAGTATACAAGTTTTACGGGGTAATATCAAAGGAAGTCGATCATTTTACCGGATGATCGTCAAATAAGGGAAGTGTGATGTTCTCGAAGGCCAATGGCGCTAGCCCCGTCAACGTAATTCCCAGGAGCCGAACTTCCTCATCGGATCGGGCCACCTCGTGGTAAATTTCTAAGGCCAAGTCATAGTAAGTCTCGGCATCATTAGCGATAAAGTCTGCTTGCGTCACCCGCCGTGTCACCGTATTGAACTCACTATCCCGCAGTTTCAGTACCAGGGTCTTACCATGCCGCTGTTTCTGCCGCATGGTTGCGGCCACAAGATTGGCGAGATATTGTAACTGCGCCTCCACTTCGCCCAAAGTGGTCAGGGGCGGGCCATAGGTGCGCTCCTTGCCAATGGATTTGCGTTCCCGCTGATATTCAACCGGTCGGTCATCGATTCCCCGAACCCGCTGGTAGAGGATATAGCCGAATTTACCAAAGTCATGAATCAAACTCAGCTGACTGCGCTGGTAAAGGTCGGCGCCATTGTGAATGCCGAGATCATACATCTTGGGCACAGTCTTCTTCCCCACGCCCCGAAACCGTTCAATCGGTAGTGCCATCAGAAAGTCATGGGCTTCTTCGGGCATGATGACACTGACCCCCACCGGCTTGCGAAAGTCCGAAGCCTCTTTAGCCAGAAACTTACTGTAGGAAATCCCCGTTGAACAGGTCAGATGGGTCTGATCAAAGATTTCCGTCTGAATGGCATGCGCCACCTGAACCGCCGAATGTAAATGATGCTTATTCTCGGTCACATCCAGGTAGGCTTCATCGAAGGCCACCGTTTCAATCTTGTCGGTATATTCATGGAAAATGGCGTGAATCTGGTCCGACACCTGCCGATATAACGGAAAGTTGGGCGTCTGGAAGATTGCCTTAGGACTCAGCTTAAGGGCCTCACTCGCACTCATCGCGGAATGGACCCCGGCCTGCCGTGCCACATAGTTGGCAGTCGCCACTACCCCACGGCCCCCGGTCTTACGGGGGTCTTGGGCAATGATCAGGGGGTGGCCTTTGAATTCGGGATGGTCCCGCTCCTCAATCGAAGCATAAAAGGCATCCATGTCGACGTGGATAATCTTACGTTGCTTCTGTTGATCGGTCGGTTCCATTCGAATTCCCCCTTTCAGATCGGTGTATTAATACTTAAATTATATCCAAACATACGTTTGCCGGCAATGAAAATGTTTGTCACCATTGGGATTTTTAGGCGAAAAAAAACGACCTCCAATTAAACGGGGTCGTTAGAAGTGCTTATTCAGCGTCGCTGTCGGAGTCAGACTTTTCAACATCGTCAGTCTTGGCTTCAGCATCAGTTGATTCTGCTGGGGCTTCTTCAGCTTCTTTGGCTGCAGGTGCTGCAACGGCTTGTGGGCCTTGTGCAGAAACGGCAGAAATCGCCCGCAGGTCAAACGTCAAGAAGATCCCGTCACAATCAAGGGTAGCGGTCTTGTCGGTGTCGTTGATTTCATCAATAACCCCGTGTAAACGGCCGATGGTAACGACGTGGTCACCCTTCTTTAATTGGCTCATCATTTCGCGGTGCTTCTTTTGTTGCTTTTGTTGTGGACGCACCATGATAAAGTACATCAAAACTAAAAATACAACTAAAATTGCAATGGTTGGTAATGAACTGCCCTTAGCAGCAGCAACTGTTAAATTTCCAAACACACTCATTCACTCCTTCATTTCATCTCTATTGAACAACTCTACCAGAATCAAGAGATTCCGTCCAATTATTTCTAAAAGAACCACAATTGGTCGGTTTCCCTGACCCGATCAATCACGATGGGGCATCTCAATGCCGAGATGTTCATAGCCGGCAGCGGTGACAACTCGCCCACGCGCCGTTCGTTTCAAATAACCCCGTTGTAAGAGGTACGGCTCATACATTGCGGCCACGGTCTCTGTCTCCTCACCCACGTTGGCAGCTAACGTTCCAAGGCCCACGGGCCCGCCGTCGTAGTAGTCAATCATGGTGCGCAGTAACTTGATATCCGTGCTGTCTAACCCCGCCGAATCCACACGCAGTAGGTTCAAGGCGTGATCAACAATTGCCACATCAATCGTCGAGTGATCGGGCGACACCTCGGCAAAGTCACGGATCCGCTTTAACAAGCGGTTGGCGATCCGTGGCGTCCCTCGAGAACGCAAAGCAATCTCGTGTGCCCCTTCAGTGGCAATCGTGGTGTTAAAGATGGCGGCCGATCGCTGCACAATCTCCTGAAGATCCTCCGTGCGATAGTAAGCCATGTGTTCCACGATCCCAAATCGATCCCGAAGTGGCGCCGACAAGAGACCTGCCCGTGTCGTTGCCCCAATTAAGGTAAAGGGTGGCAACGGGAAGTGCACTGGATGGGCGGTTGGTCCCTGACCAACCACAATGTCAATATAGAAGTCTTCCATTGCCGAGTACAACATTTCCTCAACAATCTTCGGCAAACGGTGAATTTCATCAATAAAGAGAATGTCGCCAGGTTGGAGTTCATTTAAGAGTGCCACCAAATCCCCTGGCTTCTCGATTGCCGGTCCGCTGGTCGTGCGAATCTGCACGCCCATTTCGTTGGCAATCACCATCGCCATGGTGGTCTTTCCTAGTCCAGGAGGCCCGTACAACAGGACGTGGTCCAATGACTCTTCCCGTTGTTTAGCGGCCTGAATGTAAACCCGGAGCTCATGCTTAATCGGATCCTGACCGATGTATTGTTGCAGGGTCTGGGGACGCAGAGACTTTTCAATCGAATCCTCCCCTTCATCGGCGGGTTCCGGTGAGACTAGTCGTTCGTCATCATCAGCCATGTTCGTGGCCTCCTTTCAGTTTTACTTGGTCAGCAGGCGTAAGCCCTCACTGAGATAATCGTTGGTATTGCTTCCCGCAAATTGTTTGAGCTTAGGCGTGATCTTCTTGATCGCCGCTGCCCGATAGCCCAGAGCATCCAGGGCCGCTAAAGCGTCGCTGAGTTCTGGACTGACGTTGCCATCACCCGCTACCTCTGGGGTAAAGAGATCTTGGCTAGCTGGTGCGGCCAGATCGTCAAGCTTGCCCTGCAGGTCCAAGACAATCTGCCCGGCCGTCTTCTTACCCACTCCAGGAAACTTCGTGAGAAAACTGACATCATTGGTCCGAATGGCTTGCATCAGGCCTTGGTGGTCGGGATTAGCCAAGATGGCCAAGGCACTCTTGGGTCCAATACCATTAACATTAATTAATTTCAAGAATAGTTGTTTTTCATCATAATCGGCAAAACCATACAGCGTCTGGGCCGAATCACTCACCGCCTGGTAAACGTAGACCGTCACGGGGGTCGTTCCCACCTGATAACGGTATGGGTTGGCGGTATTGACTAGGTAGCCAACGCCATTCACGTCGATAACCACGTGTGTCGGGGTGACCGCCGTGATGGTGCCATGAAGGTATTCATACATGAGGCGTCTCTTCTCCTTTAGGAAACATATGTTTGCTTCTCAAATTGTACCACATTGTCGGCAACTGCGGCAGGGTTATTCCCCCCAGTCGTCGCCACTGTGGTGCGGATCTTGAATTCGCTTGAAGAGTCGTTGTAAGTCCTGATCCGTAAAGTGAACCAGAACTGGCCGGCCGTGAGGACAATTAAACGGGTTCTCGGCAGTTGCCAACTTAACCAGTAAGGCCCGTGCCTGCTGATCGTCCAGATGGTGGTTGGCCTTGATGGCCCGTTTACAACTCATCATGATAGCCGTCTTCTCCCGAAAGGCTGCCACTGAGATCTTCCCATCCTTTAGGACCCAGTCGACCATCTCTTTAATCGTATCTTCCTCTTGTCCCGCCTTGAACCAGGTTGGATGCTCGTGAACGATGAAACTATTCGGTCCAAACGATTCCAACCGCACCCCGACACTGGCTAACGTTTCCAAATGAGCGTTGAGATCCAAGACATCAGTCGTGGGATAATCCAAGACGATCGGCACGAGTAGCCGTTGCTCATCATCACTGACCTCACCGATCGCCTGGCGATAGTACTCGTAATTAACGCGTTCCTGAGCGGCATGTTGGTCAATCAGGTAGAGTCCCTCATCGGCCTCCGCCAACAGATAGGTCCCGTGAACCTGTCCTAAATACCGTAGCTTAGGAAAGCGCGGCACGTCGGGATCGGGTTCCGGCGCTGTTAAGGGCTGACTCGCCACCGGCTGTTCTGCCGAATGACCGCTACCTAGTGGCGCCGCCGGTTGTTCCTGTCGATACTTCTCGTCAAAGGCCTTCAGCTCTGGTGTTGAAAAGTCCGAACGTTGGTGGACCACCACGGGTTCTACTGGCACCTCTTCCGGTGTTTGTAAGGGTTGTGGCCCCTTATCTGCCGGTGTTGACACCGTTGGTTGGTTAGGTGATGCGGTGAGCGTCGATTCCGCTCGTTCCGCCGGCGTTGGTGCGGCATGTAACGGATACTTCGTTGAGGCATCATTTAAGGCCATAATCAGTTGATCTGTGTGGTCGTCTTCCCGCTTCTTCTGCGGTAACTCTCCGTACGCATCCGGAATCAAGTTTTCCCGTGAGAACCGATCGAACACGGTCTTTTGAATCAATTGTGTCAATTCGGGTTCCTGACTGATACGGACTTCTTGTTTCGTGGGATGAACGTTCACGTCCACTAAGAGGGGATCCATCGTAATCGTCAGAACGGCAATGGGATAACGTCCCACCATGAGTTTCGACCCATAGCCGGCTATTAAGGCTTTACTCAACTGAAAGTTATGAATGAACCGTCCGTTAAGCAGAATCGAAATGTACTGCCGACTAGCCCGGGTCAGTTCTGGTAGGCTGACGTAACCAGCCACCTTGAAGTCTGAATTGTCACCCTTAATGGCTACCATCTTGCGCGCACTTTGTACGCCATAGATCCCGGCAATCACCTGCTGGAGGTCACCGCGCCCCGCCGTCCGGGTTAGTTCTCGGCCATTGTGAACCAGTGAAAAGGCAATCTCTGGATAGCTCAAGGCCAATCGATTGACGATATCGGTAATCCGTGCCAATTCGGTAGCCGGTGACTTGAGATATTTCAAGCGTGCCGGCACGTTACCAAAGAGATCCTTGACCGTGACCGTCGTCCCCTTGCGAGCTTCGGCGGCGCTATGGTCTTGGATGATACCCCCAACATTATGAATCATGGTCCCGACCCCGCCGGTTGACGTCGTCAACGTCACATCGGCCACAGAGGCAATACTAGGCAAAGCTTCACCCCGGAACCCTAAAGACTTGATGCGAAAGAGGTCTCGTCGATCGGTAATCTTACTGGTAGCGTGTCGTTTGAAGGCCATCTCGGTGTCTTCATCCGCAATGCCATCCCCGTCATCGACGACGCTAATGCGCTTTAGCCCGGCCTCTTCCACCGTGATATCGATCTGCGTGCTGTGAGCATCCACGGCGTTTTCCACCAATTCTTTAACGACAGATGCTGGCCGTTCAACCACTTCACCCGCCGCAATTTGATCGGCCAATACCGAAGCCAGTTCATGAATCTTAGCCATTAGCGTTCCTTCCTTTCATCGCTATTTTGAGAGTTTTTGTTGCCATTTATAGACTTGACTCATGACGTCCATCGGTGTCATCCCCATCAGGTTTAGATGACTGATCTGGTCAATCACCTTGGCCTGAGCTGGAGTAACCTCGGGTTCGTCTGTAAAGAGTGACAGCTGTTGATCATCCCCATCAGCTGGTGCCGGAGCTTCCTCACTGGTAGCCGATGCCGTAACCGGTTCCGGTTTCTGCGCGGTCTCGACGGTTGTAGTGACCGCCGCTGACGTTGCCACAACCGGCTTCTCAGCTGCGGATTCTTCGAGATCGGTCAAAATGACATCCGCCCGTTTCAACAGTTGTTCGGGCATCCCGGCTAGTTTAGCCACGTGAATCCCATAGGACTTATCGGCGGGACCTGGTTGCATTTGATGTAAGAAGACCAGATCACCGTCCTGTTCGACAGCCCCCACGTGAACGTTACGGAGCTGCTTCAAGGAATCTTCTAGCGCCGTTAATTCATGGTAGTGGGTTGAGAACAGCGTCTTGGCATGGACGCGATTGTGAACATATTCAATAATCGCTTGAGCCAAGGCCATCCCATCATAGGTCGCGGTCCCCCGCCCAATCTCATCGAAGAGAATGAGGCTGTTGGCGGTAGCGTGGCTAAGCGCTCGGTTGGCCTCTTGCATTTCCACCATGAAGGTACTTTGTCCGGAAATAAGGTCATCGGCGGCGCCAATTCGCGTGAAAATCTGGTCAAAGATTGGCATCTGTGCAGCCTCGGCTGGCACGAAACACCCCATCTGAGCCATGATGACCGTGAGCGCCAGCTGACGCATGTAGGTACTCTTCCCGGACATGTTGGGCCCAGTAATTAGAAGAATATTGGTGTCATCGTTCATGCGAACGTCGTTGGGAACGTAAGATTGACGACCCAAGACTTTCTCAACAACCGGATGCCGACCCTGCTTAATCTCGAGGTCGTGACCAGGTACCAGTTCAGGTTTAACGAAATGATAGTCCTCACTGACTACCGCAAAGCTTTGGAGAACATCCAGACTGGCGATGATCGCTGCTAACTTTTGCAGACGCTTGATAGCCTGCTTAACCGTCTCACGTAAGGTGGCGAAGAGTTGGTACTCTAAGGCGACCGACTTTTCTTCGGCCTCTAAGATCAGGCGTTCTTTGTCTTTCAACTCTGGCGTTGAGAAGCGTTCGGCATTCGTCAACGTCTGTTTCCGTTCATAACGGTCCTTCGGTAGCTTGCTGAGGTTCACCTTGGTGACCTCAATGTAGTAACCAAAGACGTGGTTGTAGCCAATCTTCAAGTTGTTTATTCCCGTGACCTCGCGTTCATGGGCCTCTAACTCGGCTAACCAAGTTTTGCCGTGCCGCATAGCGTCACGGTATCGGTCTAGCTGTGCGTTATAGCCATCACGGATAACGCCCCCATCCGTCACGGACAAGGGAGGTTCAGGGACAATTGCCGCACGAATTGCCGCGGCCACGTCCTCGACGGGATCCAGATGTGCGAGCGTTTCGTCAAAGACACTTTCACCTAAATCGGCAATCGTGTGTTCAATCTGTGGGACCTGTTCTAGAGACGTCTGTAACTGAATCAGGTCCCGACCATTGACACTCCCAAAGGCAACTCGACCGGCCAAGCGCTCCAAATCATAAACCTTGACCAATTCGGCCTGCAAGTTACTGCGCTCGAAGTAGTGATCTAACAGTACGCCAACCTTAGCTTGTCGTGTTTCGATGGCTTTCCGATCGATCAATGGTCGATCCAGCCACTGCTTGAGGAGTCGTCCCCCCATGGCCGTCTTGGTCTCATCCAGTAACCAGAGCAGCGTCCCAGATTTCTTTTTGGTCCGCAGGTTCTGAGTAATTTCCAGATTGGTCTGTGAAGAATGGTCCATTTTCAAAAATGACGCCGGTTGATAGGCCACCGCCCGTTGTAAGTGCGCCAGGCTCCGCTTCTGTGTCACCGTCACGTAGGTCACCAAGACCGCCACCACGCGCTTGAGCGGAGCTGTCTTTAGGTCTTGTTGAACGTAACTCAATTCGGCGCTCTCCTGAACCTCGAGCTGCTTAGAAATCATCATGCCTAACTGCTTCAAGCGATCTCGCAGTGTCTCAGGCACCGTCTCATCCACGACGACTTCCTTGGTCTGCAGGCCCATGAGTTCATTGACCACAGCATCGTCGCCCTGAATCTCAGCGGCCTTAAGTTCCCCCGTCGAGAGATCCGTATAGGCCAGACCATAGTTTGCCTGGCTAGTCATCGTTAGCGCTGTCAGATAGTTATTCCGTTTGGCACCAGCGGCACCGGTATCGGTTTGAGTACCCGGTGTGACCAGCTGAATGACCTCACGCTTCACCATACCCTTAGCTAACTTGGGATCCTCCATCTGTTCACAAATGGCGACCTTGTAGCCTTGATCCACGAGAATGTCGATATAGCTCTGAACCGCCTTGTGGGGCACCCCACACATAGGAATCGGGTTCTTCGCACTGTGACTTCGAGTCGTCAGGGTGAGCTCCAAGATCTGAGACCCCTTCACCGCATCCTCATTGAACATTTCATAAAAGTCCCCGAGTCGATAAAATAAAAAGGCATCCGGGTACTGATCTTTAATTTTCTGATATTGGGCCATCATGGGCGTCGTTTTCGTCATGAAAATTGGTTCATCCTTTCAGTAACTCTAGCTTTGGTACGGGTGTTGCGGGCTGATTAAGATCGGCCGGATTCGTGAGGCGTGACCAGTCTTATCGTTCAAGTCAATGACACAACCGGATAGGAGTCCTGCGCCCTTTTCTTGAACGGTATAACGTGTCGGCCGTTGGTTTTCAAAACGTTCGATCACACTGTCGGCCTGCATTCCAAGAACACTGTCGGCCGGACCGGTCATCCCGACTTCCGTCAAGAAGGCCGTCCCGTGCTTCAACACTTGGGCATCACTGGTCTGAACGTGGGTATGAGTCCCCACCACCGCGGAGAGCTGACCGTCGTAGCGCATAGTAAAGGCCCGCTTCTCGCTGGTTGTCTCGGCATGGAAATCGACAAAAACAAAGTCGGTATCCAATTGGGGAAGGAGATCCTTCATGGTCGCAAAGGGATCATCCATGGGATTCATGAAGACCCGTCCTTGCATATTGACCACCGCTAAGACTTGCTGATTAACCTTAACCTTGGTCCAACCTTGCCCCGGGGTGTTATCTCCAGGAAAGTTGGCGGGCCGCACCAGACGATTGGCACTACCAATAAAATCGTAGAGTTCCGCGTTATCCCACGTATGGTTACCCATGGTGACCACGTCGGCCCCGTCCTTCAACAGCTGCTTGTAAATACTCTGACTGATACCACGCCCAACTGGGGTTGAGTTTTCCCCATTGACGATGGTGACCTGGGGCTTTAAGTCCCGTTTTAATTGCGGCAGGTACTCATGAATCATAGCCACACCAATATTTCCAACAACGTCACCAACAAAAAGAATACGCATCTTCGTTCCCCTATCTATGACCCCTATGGGTCCTGGTTGACCGGTCAATCCGATCATTTTTTCATTCTATTCAAGTCGGTTCGGCTCACCTAGCCACCACGGCTGGGCCGACGCGAACCACTTCGCTTAATTCTGTCAATTGCATACGGTCTATTTTACCATGGATTTACCCCAATGACGTAAAAAAGCTAGGACCGCAATTGGCCTAGCTTCTCTGACTTATTTCGCATATTCAACTGACCGGACTTCCCGGATGACAGAAACTTTGACGTGACCTGGATAATCCAAGTCGCCCTCAATTTGCTTCTTGATGTCTCGTGCCAAGACAACGGCATCCGTATCGGAAATCTTCTCTGGCCGCACGATGACTCGAACTTCACGTCCCGCTTGAATGGCAAAACTATGGTCGACACCGTCAAATGAATTGGCGATGGTTTCCAGTTTGTCTAAGCGATGAATGTAGCTCTCTAATGTGTCTGAGCGTGCGCCTGGACGGGTAGCCGAGATAATGTCGGCAGTCCCTACCAGTTCCGCAATCACAGATTGCGAAGCCGTTCCGTCTGCTTGAGCGGCAATGGCATTCACCACGACAGAGCTCTCACGATATTTCTTCGCAAGTTCCATCCCTGTGGTAATGTACGAATTGTCGTCCTCATGTTCCGCAGC
The DNA here is from genome assembly GCF_003946095.1 of Levilactobacillus lindianensis. Taxonomy (GTDB): domain Bacteria; phylum Bacillota; class Bacilli; order Lactobacillales; family Lactobacillaceae; genus Levilactobacillus; species Levilactobacillus lindianensis. The sequence goes on from NZ_RHOD01000009.1 coordinate 36,258, forward strand.
ACGGCCAATATCATGTAATAATCCTGCACGTTTTGCTAACGTAACATCCTCACCTAATTCAGCAGCCAATACCCCAGTGATCTTGGCAACCTCGACTGAATGGGCCAAAGCATTCTGCCCATGAGAAATTCGGAAATTCAAGCGGCCAACTGCTTTAACCAATTCGGGATGCATCGAGTGAATCCCGAGATCAAAGGTTGTTTGCTCACCAATCTCCCGGACACGTTCGTCCAGTTCTTTCTTGGCTTTTGCCACCATTTCCTCAATCCGTGCCGGATGAATCCGACCGTCTTGAATCAATTTCTCCAATGCAATCTTGGCAACTTCTCGCCGTAAGGGGTCAAAGCCACTCAAGACGACTGCTTCCGGCGTATCATCGATAATCAAATCAATCCCGGTCAACGTTTCCAAGGTCCGAATGTTCCGTCCTTCACGACCGATAATCCGGCCCTTCATGTCGTCGTTAGGCAACGTCACAACGGTAATCGTTGTTTCAGTCACCATATCAGCGGCACTCCGTTGAATGGCAGAGACAATCAGGTCCTTCGCATTAGCCTGGGCCGTCTTACGAGCCGTCTCTTCGCTTTCTTGAATCATTTTTGCCCGTTCCCCGGCCAGAGAGGTCTTAGCCTCTGAGATGATCAGGTCGCGTGCATCTTCCTGGGATAACGCCGCAACGGTTTCGACCGCTGCCTGTCGCTTTTCAATCAGTGAGTCTGCCTGTTGTTGTTTCTTCGCTAAATTCTGTTCTTCGGCACTGAGCTTTTTGTCTCGGCGATTCAAGGAGTTCTCTCGCTTTTCCAGAGAGTTATCTTTCCGGTCCAGTGACTCTTCTCGTTGAATCAAACGGTCCTCTTGCTTCTGAACTTCGGCACGACGTTCTTTCAGCTCGGTTTCGACTTCCGCCCGATACTTGTGGCTGTCTTCTTTGGCCTCTAACAAGGCCTCTTTAGTAGCCGTCTCAGCTTGCTTCTGCGCTTCCGCTAGCACACCTTTAGCGGTGTACTTAGCGGCATCTAGCTTGCGTTCGTGGACAGATTTACGATAATAATACCCGCCCACAACACCAACAACGATAGCGATGATTGCGAGGATTATAGTTGGAACAGTCATGATTCCACTCATGATTCCACCTCCGCATCATCAAAAATGACTAATTTAAAATCAGACTTTTCAAGATGTTGTTATGATTACTGACACAACCTCAATTTTAATGGTTGCCGTGAACGCTGTCAACTAAACTCATTGATTGCGAACACAAAAAATCACGCTGGCGTCTCTGCACCAGCGTGAATGGTTAATCCCTACTTACCTTGTGGCTTGTCGGGGGTTAATTCAATTTGTTGTGACCCTTTCTTAGACGTTGTCTTGCCATCCTTAGAGGCCTTTTGATTTTTGTCTTTAGCCGGTGTCTCTGGTTCGTCACCATCGACGTTAACACCGTAAGCTTTACGGACCCGGGTGTTGATCTCAGCCATCATGTCAGCATGATCGGCCAGGTACTGCTTGGCGTTCTCACGTCCTTGACCAATTCGATCTTCACCGTATGAGTACCAAGACCCACTCTTATCCACGATATCCTTTTCAACCGCCATATCCAAAAGCTCACCAGTCTGGGAGATCCCTTGACCATACATGATGTCGACTTCGGCACGCTTGAATGGTGAGGCCACCTTGTTCTTCACAACCTTAATCCGAGTCCGGTTACCGATCACATCGGTCCCGTCCTTGATCTGTTCAGCACGCCGAACTTCCAAACGGACCGTAGCGTAGAACTTCAGTGCACGACCACCAGGCGTGGTTTCAGGGTTACCAAACATAACCCCAACTTTTTCACGAATTTGGTTGATAAAGAGGGCAATCGTCTTCGTCTTGTTAATTGATCCAGAAAGTTTCCGGAGAGCTTGTGACATCATCCGGGCTTGTAGACCCACGTGGGCGTCCCCCATTTCCCCTTCGATTTCGGCACGGGGAACCAGGGCGGCAACGGAGTCGACAACCACGATGTCCACGGCCCCACTGGAGATCAAAGCATCGGCAATTTCCAACCCTTGTTCACCAGTATCTGGTTGTGAGAGTAGCAGGCTATCGATGTCGACACCCAAAGCCGTTGCATAAGCCGGGTCCAGCGCGTTTTCAGCGTCGATATAAGCGGCGGTACCCCCGCGTTTTTGGACCTCGGCAACGGCGTGTAAGGCCACCGTCGTTTTACCGGAAGATTCAGGTCCATAAATTTCAACGATTCGGCCCCGAGGATATCCCCCAACACCTAATGCCACGTCCAGGGCTAACGATCCAGAAGGCACGGTTTCCACCTGCATGTTCGTATTGTCTCCTAGCCGCATGATGGACCCTTTACCAAAGTCTTTTTCAATTTTCTTCAGCGCTTTATCCAGCGCCGCTTGTCGTTCGTCAGCCATTTGAATCCTCCTTGAGTGCTTCATATTCTAGTAACACTATACCGGCTTCAATCTAAAATTGCAAGCAAAAACAGAACAAAAGTTCCCCTAAACTAAATTCCCAGTGTTCGCCGAATCCAGTCCAGCCCCAGAAGAACCGTCCTGGCCCGAATCTTGGCGCGATCACCTGTCAGATGAACTAATTTGGCTTGTGGGTCTTGCCCCCGCTGAGCCAGTCCCAGCCAAACAGTGCCGGCCGGTTGCCCTTCCAGCATGTCCGGACCAGCCACTCCGGTGAAACTGAGCGCCAGATCGGTATCCAGTCGTTGTCGGGCACCCTCGGCCATGCGCTTCGCCGTGGCCGCACTCACCACACCCTCGGCATCAATAATCGTATTCGGGATGTCTAAGAGCGTGTGCTTAGCCTCATTGGCATAGGTCACAAAGCCCCCCGGAAATACCGCCGAAACGCCGGCAACATCCCCCAGTGTACTCTGAAATTCACCAGCGGTCAGGCTCTCAGCCGCCGTAATCGTCAGCTGGAGGTCAATCAGCCCATGAACCACCACATTGGCCAGACTGTTATCGTCACCATAACCATAAAGATAATCACCAACCCGCTGGCGAATCAGAGTCACCAGGCCATCAATGCGTTCACTCGCCGCAACCTCACTGCTAGCCGTCGCGGTCAAGCGCAGGGTCACCTCATTGACCTTGGCATACGGTGCAATTGTCGGATTAGTTTGCTTAGCAATCAAATCACCTAAGGTTGTCACCAGCTGAGACTCCCCAATTCCGAAGAAACGAAGGACCTTTGAGACCAGATACTCTTCTCGCCGGTAAACCTGCTTAAGAACTGGTAGCGCCTCTTCACGAAACATCGGTTCCAATTCACTAGGTGGCCCAGGGAGTAGCATCACATCTGCCCCCGTAGGTGCTTGATAGAAGGCCCCCACAGCCATTCCCGTTCGATTCTTCAGTGGGAGGCTACCATCCGGGTAAAGTGCCTGTAAGCGATTGTTAGGGGTTAATTCTTGCCCCGTCGTCAGAAAGTGCTGGTGAATCTTTGCCATCGCAGCTTCATCCTCAACTAACTTAACGCCCAGGAGATGGGCCACAGTTTGCTTGGTCAAATCGTCCTTAGTCGGTCCTAAGCCCCCGCTAATCACGACCAAATCACTACGCGACCGAGCCTGCGTAACCACGGCGGTCAATCGATCGGCATTATCACCCACTAATGAGTGGTAGTAAACCTCGATCCCGGCTGAAGCCAATCCGCGCGCGATAAACGCCGAGTTAGTGTCGACAACCTGTCCCAATAAAATCTCTGTACCCACTGCAATAATTTCTGCCTGCATACTATCCCTCCGATGCTGACTTAGTTAATTCCGTAAAATACCCGCGTTTATTCGTCGCAAATGATCTTTTTTAGACACAAGAACCCCCGTAAAAAAACTCACGGGGGCTCGCCGGCCTTATTCGTCGGAAGATTCCGCGAAGACCTGCTTGTTTTGTACAAAATAATCGATACCAGAATAAATGGTAAAGAAGAGGCAAATGTAGAAGAAGATCAGGGCCATTGGCACGTTGATTGCCCCAAAGCCAATGTTGTTAAGCAAGAGGAGAATAATCCCCACCATTTGGGTGGTCGTCTTAATCTTCCCTGGCCAGGCGGCAGCCAAGACCCGGCCACCAGTTTCCACGACGATCAGCCGCAATCCGGTCACGGCTAATTCCCGGCAGACGATGATCGCTACACCCCAAGCCGGAACCTTCCCCATCGACACTAAGAGAATGAAAGCCGTCATGACGATCATCTTGTCAGCCAGTGGATCGGCAAATTTACCAAAGTTGGTCACCAAATGTTGCCGCCGAGCAATCTGGCCGTCCAAGAAATCTGTAATGGAAGCCACAGCAAAAACCAAGGCCCCCAAGATTTGGGTGACCGGAATTGCGGTTCCTAGCCAAGTCACCGTCCCCCAGTCCAGTGGGAGCACCAGTAACAGCAAGAAAACAGGGATTAAGATAATCCGAATAATGGTCAAACGATTTGGGACGTTCACAGAAATTTCCTCCTTCAAATACCGAAACTTTTCATCAAAAAAGCGTGTCGGTCGCCACGGACCGACCCGCTTCTACTTTATTTAAATTCTAGGGTAACTGCTTGAACCTGCGATGATGTCGTCGTGCTGGAACTTGTCGTGTCCGTCGATGTTGAGTCGGACGTACTTGAAGCAGCACTGGTACTCGTTGCAGAGTTGAAGTGGAACGTTTCGCCATCAACCTTAACCTTAGTTGCTGGAGCGTTCCCAAAGTTAAAGGTCACACTAGTTGCGGAACTTGGAATGCGCATGCTGTGCGACGTCGTCGCAGACAAAGTTCCCTGCCAAATCGTCGACCCACCAACACTGACGGACATCCACGCACTTGATGAGGCGGACAACTTCAGCTTAGGTTTATCAGCAACGTTCTTCACTTGCCAAGTAGAACCAGAGGTCGTCGTACTCAATTGCTTGAACACCGGCGTCTTCGTCACCTTCTTGGACGAGGCCTTCTTCGAAGAAGACTTGCTCTTAGCCGAGCTACTTGTCTTCTTTTCGGAACTACCAGAAACACTGACGGAACTGCTGTCGACGTTATCCTTCTTGGTTGAGCTACCACTGTGGGCCGCTGCCATCCAGATACCGAGTAGGACTGCCAGAACCACGATCACAATCCCAATCACTGGCACCGTGCGTCGTAACTTCACGTAACGGTCGTCGACCTTCCGCTGTTGTGAACGGGTTTCTGGATTATTCTCATTAACTTTGTCGACATATTCTTGGGTCTGGGTACTTGGTAACGTGCTGTCGAATTGCTTTAATAGCTCGCCGCCATCCAGATCCACCATGTCCGCGTATTGCTTGATGAATGCCCGAACATAAAAGTCCCCTGGCAATTCGTCAAAGTTTTGGTCTTCAATTGCGATGAGGTAGCGCTTCTGAATCTTCGTCGTTTGCTGCAAATCGTCCAAGGTAAACCCCTTGGCAATCCGAGCGTCGCGTAACGTTTTCCCCAAAGTTATTTTATTTTCACTCATTATAAACTCTCCACCTGTTCAAAATTTCTCTACTAGCAGTATAGCATAGGCGCTGTCGCATTTTTAGCTAGAGGGCCGATAAATCTGGATTTAAACGATTCTTAACCTCCCCTTAAGGCAAGATCGTATGAACCGTCTGCTGACTGGCCGACAAGAAGGCTTGTGAAGCTTCTTGCAGATCGGCAAACGTGAGGTCTTCCAGAATTGCCAATTCATCAAAAATAGTTGCCCCCGAGAACAGCGGTCCGTCATATTGGTTGGCAATGGCTTCCACCGAGTTCATGGCCCCGACGATCCGTCCAATTGCCTCTTGCTTGACTAATACAAATTGCGGATTAGCAGCCTCTAACTGGGCTGGCGCATCCTGTAAAATAGCCGTCACTTCTTGGGCAAACTGTTCGGGTTGATCAGTATCCCCAGTCAACTGGGCAAAGTGAGCGCCCCGTTGAACTTGGAAATCGTAGCCAAAGCTGTCGTCAATAATGTTTGCATCATACAAACGTAAGTAATTATCCCCACTGTCGTTGAATAACAGGTCAAACATCAGTGAAATGGCCGCACTGTACTTTAAGCCAGCTCGGCCAGCCGGTACCGTATCGAAGCCTCGTAAGCCGACATTAACTCGGGGACGTGTCACAGCCAAATGTCGGGTCTGCGTCGCCGGAATGTCTGCTGGTAACGATTGCGGGCTAGCCACGCGTCGAATCGGACTGGCTGGACCAAAGGTCTTGTGGTCCTGATTAGCAGTAATCCAACGCAACGTTTCTTCGGGATCCAATTGCCCCACCACGACCAGGCTCATATTACTTGGGTGGTAGAAGGTGTTGTAAGCCGTATAGAGGTCGTCAGCCGTAATCTTTGCAATGGAGTCAACGGTCCCGGCAATATCGATGTGCAGGGGTTCCTTAGGATACAGGTTACCAATCATCCCAAAGTAACTCTGCCAGCCCGGGTCATCATCGTACATTTTAATTTCTTGGCCGATGATCCCCTTTTCCTTATTGACCGTCGCTGCCGTGAAGTACGGCTGTTGCACGAAGTCCAGCAGAATATCGAGATTTTCTTTCAAGTGACTGGTCGTCGCGAAGAGATAGCTGGTCTGCGTGAAGCTGGTAAAGGCATTCGCCGAGGCTCCGTACTGACCAAATAAATCAAAGGCATCGTGGTCTTCTTTTTCAAAGAGTTTATGTTCCAGAAAGTGCGCAATCCCATCGGGTAACCGCACGGGTTCAGTCTGATCACGGGGAACAAAGGCATTGTCCACCGCACCGTAATCCGTCGTCATGATGGCAAAAGTTTTGTGGAACCCAGCCTTAGGCATCAAAATCACTCGGAGACCATTGGATAGCGTCGTCTGATAGATACTCTCACCTAAGCGGTCGTAACTTTCTTTATTCAGCACTTTGGTCACCTCCATGTAAGCAGTACGTGGCTTGTAACGTCACCCGTTTGGCAACTCGGGCGACATCGTCCGCGGTAATTGCCATCAGTTTTTCTTGCCAAGCTGCTAAGGGTTCACTCAGGTGGGTTAATTGGACATTGAGTAGGCCGGTCAGCCGGCGTTGCGGACTGTCGAGTGCCGATAAACGGGCATTTAACAGACTCGCTTTAACTTCATCTAAGAGGCTAGCTGGCAGCTCCCCTCGTTGCATGGCGGCTAATTGCTCGCCGATAATGTTTTCCACGCGTTGCTGATTCTCCGCTTGGATCCCGGCTTGCACCGTCAGTGTCCCGTTAAAAGGATTGTAGCCACTGCTGGCGTAGTAGGCCAGACTAGCCTTCTCACGAACATTCGTAAAGAGAAGTGAGAGCGGACTGCCTCCAAAGGCCGCATTAAAAACAACTGCCGCCATGAAGTCTGCGTCATTGCGATAAACAGGTAACTGGTACCCCAAGTTTAATTTTGCCTGAACCACCGGTGCCAGGTCATCGCCAACTTGAACCTGTGGTTGGGCGTCCCAATGATAGTAAGGATCACTGGTGGGTTCCGTCCGGTCATTGAGTGGCCACTGGGCCAGTGTCGACTGAACCCGTTCGGCCGTCACGTCGCCAATCACGGCCACATGAACGGCATCATTGGCCAACATCTCGTGATAAGTTCCCAAGATATCAGTTGCCGACAAGCCACTCAAGACGTGCAGGTCCCCCAGGGCATTCATCGCTTGCGTGGGTTGTCCGGTGAAAAGCAGTTCCTGTAAACGGCGATTAGCCAGGTACTGCTTGTCGTCGTCCAGTGATTTAATTGCCGTGTAAAGATTCTGACGTTGTTGGGTAAAGGTTGCGGAGTCAAAGTTGCCTCCTGGCAACAATGGCGCGAATAACACCTGCTTTAACAGGTCCATCCCCCGTTCAAATAAGGGCATATCGTCCGCGTAGTTTGCCAGGTACTGCTCATCAACTACCGAACAAGTCAATCGAATGACGTGCTTGGTGCCGAGCTTCAGAACGCTGATCCCGAACGTTGCCCCATAAAGTCGAGACAACTCACGAGCCAAGGCCGTTTGAGTTGGGTACTGTTCCGTGCTTGTCTCGAGCACCTGAGCTAAGAGGGCTCTGGCTGTGATGGCCGTCGCTTGGAGCGGCGCCACGAAGTCCACTTTAATGCCGACAGTTTTGAATTGTTTAGTGGGTAACAGATCGAGTGTTACCCCGTTTTTTATGCGAAAATGCACGCGCAGAATCCTCCTCTGACAAAAGTCTAATCGGTGTTTAATGATAAGGGAACGAACCGGTAAATACAAGCAACCACTTTCATTTTCACTGAGTTTTGATCGGTCGCGCCCCGCTGCCAAGTCCGAAAACACGGTAAAAGGCCCCAGACAACCGTCTCGAGCCCTCAACAAACCAATTTATTTTTTCAGTAACGGTGTATCGACGTTTCCGCCGAACCATTTTTGATTAATCTTGGCCAACTGCCCATCCTTAGCGGTCCGCGCCAGCCCCCGATTAATCTTGTTTCGGAGGGTCACATCCCCCTTACGCATGCCCACCGCAAACTGTTCCTTGGGGAAACTCCCCACGGTGACCTTGAAGTCTTCCGGATGTTGCTGGTGTTTGATGTAATAATTAGCATAGGTACTATCGATGAGTAGCCCCTGAATCCGACCAGCGTTCAGGTCAATGAAGGCGTTGGTGAAGGAATCATACTGAACGGCAGCGTGATTCTTGATCCGGCTCTTAAAGATCTTGGGGTAATCCTCAATGTCATTATACCCAGAGGAACCGCTTTGCGCGCCCAAAACCTTACCCTGCATCCCAGCAAAGCTGGTGATACCACTCTTCTTTAACGTCACCAGCACTTGGTCGTTATTCAAGTACGTTTGCGAGAAGGCCACCTTCTTAGCTCGTTCCGGCGTGATGGAGTACCCGTTCCAAATCAAATCAATGGTGCCATTACGCAATTCCGTGGCATTCATGGACCAGTCAATCGTTTGGAAATCAACCTTGATCCCGTACTGCTTGAACACGGCCCGTGCTAAATCGATGTCATAGCCGACCAGCTTCCCACTCTTCTGCCGAAAGCCCATCGGCACAAAGCTATCGTCGAGACCAATGACGACCTTTTTTCGCCGCTGAATCCGTGACCAGGTATCCCGGTTGTCGGCTTGCTTCGCGGACTGACCACACCCAGCCAACGCCGTCCCCAGAGTCAGCAGTACCGTGAGTAACACGGCCAATCGTCCCAATCTTTTTCTCATAGTTACTCACTCCTAACTCTTCGCTTCGACCCGTAGCATCTGATCGGCAATTGATTCCGCAAATGGCATATCATGGGTGACCACAATCTGCGTCATCCCCTCAGCCTTCAGTTTTAAAATAATTTCTTCAACTTCTTTACGTAGGTCCGGATCCAATGCTGACGTTGGTTCATCATAGCACAGAAGCTTAGGTCGCATGGCCAGCGCGCGGACGATGGCCACCCGTTGCTTCTGTCCCCCGGACAATTCGTAGGGGTACAGGTCGGCCTTGCCATCCAGATTCAATTGCTTCAATAGCCGTTGTGCGGTGGCTTCAGCCTCGGCCTTACTCTGCTTGAGCACCATGGTTGGGGCCAGCGTCACATTCTGGAGCACCGTCAGATTGGGAAACAGTTGAAAATCTTGGAAAACCACACCCATCACCGTGTCATTATTGCGGTTGGTAACCGGATTAAAGGGTTGACCATCCAAGAAGAAGTCCCCACTATCGGTTTCTTCTAGGCCACTAATGCACCGCAACAGGGTTGTCTTACCGGCACCCGAGGGCCCCACGATGGTCAAGATCTGACCATCATTAACGGTTAAGTTCACGCCATCCAAAATTAATTTGCCGGCAAATCTTTTCGTAATATTTTTAAGTTCTAGCATATCCTGTCACCCTTTCTCTAACGCCAGGCGCTGTAGTGCTTCTCTAATCGCTTCAGGACCACCGTGCAGACCGCCGTGAGTAGCAAGTAAATAACGGCAACCAACACCATCGGAACCAGTGTAACGTCTCGAGCCATGGCCACGTTTCCGGCCCGAAGGAGATCTCCCAGTCCAATGACGTAGACCAGTGACGAATCCTTAATTAAATTGATAACCTCATTACCAATTGAGGGAAGCACAATTTTGACCACTTGAGGAATCACGATCTTCCGCAAAGTCTGCCAATTTGTCAGACGTAACACTCGAGCACTCTCGTACTGCCCCACGGGGATGGCTTGGAGGCCACCCCGGAAGATCTCGGCAAAGTACGCCGTGTAGTTCAAGATAAAGGCGAAGAGAGCGGCATCATAACGTTGGAACACGATGCCGATAATCGGGAGTCCGTAGAAGACGAAGATGAGTTGCAACAACAGTGGGGTTCCTCGCATCAACCACACGTAAACGTCAATCAACCAGGTTAAGGGTTTGAAATTGGTAATCATCCCCAACCCCACCAAAATTCCCAAGGGAACAGAAATAATTAACGTCCAGAAGAAAATCGACAACGTCGTGCCGGTTCCTGAAATTAACGATGGTAAAATTTGACTCACATAATTCATGGCAATCATCCTCCTCTTCAACTAAAAAACGCCCTCTTGAGACTAACTCTCAAGAGGGCGTTCGACCGCGGTTCCACCTCATGTACTCGATGGGCTCACGCCACACCGACTCAGGGAGTTGCCCGCCGCCACAAAAATAAAAAAAGTCCCCTTAGGTCCAAAGACCTAAGAGGACGATCACATCGTGGTTCCACCTCTGTTTGTTAAACCATCACTGGTCTAACCTCAGCGAGTTGCTAGCAACTCCAGCGATAACGGACTACCCCGGGTCATCCTACTAGATTCAGACGACCAACTCACAGATGTGTTTCGGTTAACCAAGGACACCCGTTTCCATCGACCGGGCTTTCTGTTGAGACTTTGGTGACCTACTCTTCTGTTCAACGTTATTCATTCATTGACAACATACTACGATCTTTTTCAATCGCCGTCAAGCTTTATTGAAAACTTTATCGTCGGTTACAACGCTTACCCGCGATGGAACCAGCCACTGACCTTATGCCAGAACCCAGTTGGAGCCTCGGCTTCAATCTTCATCAGTGGGACGGTCTCGCCTTCCAGGCGCCGCGCAACATTCCGGTAACCTTGAGAAGCCGGATTATCGGTTTGCATGACGATCGGTTCCCCTTGGTTAGACGTCGTGATCACGGCGTCATCGTCAAAGATGATCCCTAACAATTCGATACCCAGGTGATGGGTAATCTCGTCGATATCCATCATGGACCCGTCCTGCATCATGTTCCGACGAATCCGGTTGATTAACAGGCGTGGAGCCTCGGTCAGTGGATGTTGTTCCAACAGACCGACGACCCGATCGGCATCCCGAACGGCGGAGATTTCTGGCGTCGTCACCACAATGGCAGCATCGGCACCCGCAACGGCGTTCATGAAACCTTGCTCGATGCCGGCAGGACAGTCGATCAGAACATAGTCATATTCTGGTTTTAATTCATCGACAATTTCCTTAACCTGATCCGGTTGTAAGGCATTCTTGTCGGTGTTTTGGGCGGCTGGTAACAAGTAGAGCTTGTCGTCAAACCGCTTGTCTTTGACCAAGGCTTGGGGGAGCTTAGCCCGCCCTTCAGCGACGTCAACGATATCATAAATAATGCGGTTATCGAGACCTAAAACCACGTCCAAGTTTCGCAGACCGATATCCAGGTCCATCAGACACACACGTTTGCCCATTAAAGCCAACGCCGTTCCGATATTGGCACTGGTGGTCGTCTTTCCAACCCCACCTTTACCAGAGGTGATGACAATTGCTTTTCCCATAACTAAATTCCTCCAATCTGGTTATATAACTTCGGATTAATCTTCTTTAATTGCGCCAGCTTACCGTATGACAACACGTGAAGATCGTTCACATACGCGATCGTTTGACGGGAATCGGTCACTTGTTCCGATTCAATAATGTCGAACTGTTCGGCAATACGAACCTGTTGGGCAGTCTGAAGATTTCCCATAATCAGTTTGGATTCATCATCGGGATAGCCGGCTTGCAAGATACCGGTCACGTCGCCCATTGAAAAGATGTTGCCCGTCGTCCGGAGCTTACCACCCTCGTGGATCGTTCCCAAGAAGAGAACATCCCCTTGCATGGCAACTTCTTGACCGTTACGAATAACCTTGCTCAACAGGTGAACGTTCTCCCGTTCGCGGAGTTGAATGGCATCATCAACGGTGATGACGTTAGCCGCAATCTTGTGGATTTCAAAGCGTGGATAATTCCCAACCATCTCTTCAATTTGAGCTTTCTCATCGGCTGTCAAGAGACGATCCCCAGTCAGCACATCCAACGACACTTTGGTCGTCTCCAATGCCTTAGGATCGGTCTTGAGTTTCTCTAACAGTGCCTTCAGATCGACTAGAATTTGTTCAAAACTGGCCGCTTGCTTTAGCACCAGATCATAGCCGTTTTGCGTTCCCCGTAATACGGCAGCTTGCATAGCGTTCGTTCCCTTCACCTAGTTTAACCAATTATACACCCAACGAATCGGAAAATATAAGATGACATACAACGCGAGATTAAGAGCCAGTGTCGGACCTAAGGTATTCACCAGGAAAGAACTCCCGGAAATGACGGTCATATGCACCACCCGACTAGCCAAAAATCCTAGTCCCTCAACTAACGTAATATCAATAAAATAAATTAATAGTCCACTGAGAAAGTTGGGACTGATGTAGGTCACCATGATCCGCGTCACATACACGACTAAGGGAAAGATGAAAATGTAAACACCAAAGATCCCCGTGTAGTACAAATCAAAGACGGCCCCGGCCACAATGGCCCAGCGGCCCAGTGGCATCGTCACATTCTCCTCATAGAGAACAGCCGTGACTAACCACAACACGACCAGGTGACTCACCATGACCGTGGGATAATTAAACATCTGGCTACTGAAGATATGACTTAAACTGCCATCCAGCAGCAGCATAATCAGTAAGCCAATCGGAAAACCAAAACGTAACTTTGATAATCGATACACGTCTTAGCCCCCCTACTGCTTCGTAACAGCGACTGTGACGATGTTTAAGTCGGTCAGATCGGTCGCTGGCGTGATGTATAGCTTCGTTGACAACCCGTAGTCATCGCCGCCAGTTTCGGCAACTTTTCCGACGTACAAGCCCTTAGGCGTCACGCCACCAAGCCCACTCGTAACGACCTTGTCGCCCTTGTGAATCTTGGCTTTGGTGGTGATGTTATTCATCGTAATCTGTCCCGTTGCGGACTTGTAACCACTCAGAACCCCGTTAACCGTGGCCCCAGACTTCGTGGTAATCTGAACGGCGAATCGGTTAGCGGAATCGTTATTATCCGTAATCAATTCAACCTTAGAGTTCGTCTTGTTCACCTCGGCAACCCGGCCAATCAGGCCAGATCCGGACATGACCGGCATGTTCTTCTGCACGCCAGCTGATGAGCCCTTGTTAATGACCACTTGGTTTTGCCAAGATGATGGCGTCCGCGTAATAACGGCGGCCGAAACGGCGGTGTAGTCCGTCAACGAATCATTTAGCTTAACCTGTTGTTTCAGTTGTTTGTTTTCTTTAGCTAAGGTTTGATCCCGCACCTTGGTCTGGGCAAGTTCACTCACCTGCTTCTTCAACTGTTGGTTTTCTTGATAGGTGTTCAATAACTCCGAAACGGAGCTAACTGAACCACTTAAGCCATTGGCAGGGAGGGCCACTACCCGGTCCGCTAAACCAACAATATCGTTACCGAACTGTTGAATTAAAGGTGGCGTAGACCGCTTGTTACGAATCACCACGGATACCGTCATCAAAGCAAAGCTAACAATCAGGCAGACGATGATAATCACCAGTCGCCGATTGAAAGAAAATTTCTGCATGTTTGACCTCCATCTTGTTCGCCAGTTGTGCCGAAACACTCTAGCGTCACAATAAAGAAGCGGGAAGCTGCCTTCCCGCTAGTCCCTATTTCTTCTTCATGACATCGATACTCTTTAATGATTCACCTGTTCCGGCAGCCACACAATCCAAAGGATCACTGGCAATCGAAACGGGTACCTTAGTGGCATCAGCAATAACTTCTGATAAGTTTTGCAGTAAAGCACCACCACCGGTTAAGACGATCCCATGATCAATCACGTCGGCAGCAATTTCAGGAGACGTTTCTTCCAACGTTTCCTTGATTGCGGTGATGACGTCTTGAACGGGTTCTTGAATGGCCTTGGCCACGTCAACGGCTGAAACTTCAACGGCCTTAGGCAACCCGGTAACCAGGTCACGTCCACGAATCGTGGACCCGTCCATCTTTTCAGCAGCGTCAACTGAGGCTGATCCAATATCCATCTTTAATTTTTCTGCGGTCCGTTCCCCAATCAAGAGATTGAAGTTCGACCGAACGTAAGTCGCAATGGCTTCGTCCAGCTTATCACCGGCAACTCGAATGGAGCGGCTTGAGACAATCCCACCTAATGAGATAGTGGCCACATCTGTGGTCCCACCACCCATGTCGACAACCATGCTACCAGTTGGGTCCATGACGGGTAACCCGGCACCGATCGCTGCAGCAAATGGTTCTTCGATAACGTAAGCGTCACGCGCACCGGCAACCCGAGTTGCGTCGATGACTGCTCGCTTTTCAACTTCTGTGACACCACTTGGCACACAAACCATTACGTAAGGCTTGCCGTTTGAACGGCCCAAAGTCTTTTCGATGAAGTACTTCATCATGGCAACGGTCGTATCGTAATCTGCGATAACCCCGTCTTTCATTGGCCGAATGGCAACAATACTTGCTGGCGTACGGCCGATCATGGCACGAGCATCTTCACCAACGGACACAATTTCCCCAGACTTTGTGTTCTTGGCGACAACAGAAGGTTCGCGTAGAACGATTCCTTTACCGTCAACGTACACAATCGTATTGGCGGTACCAAGATCGATCCCAATATTTTTCGTTCCTAATCCGAACACAGTGTTTCATCCCTTCATTGTCAACAAAATTTTTTAGTTATTTGTCTTATTCATTGATAGACGTATTATAACATACCTATCTACGTGAGAACACGTCGTCACTGACAAGAATACCGAACTTTTAACGAGAAAGAAATAGTTAAAACTGATTTTAATCAGATTTTAAACGTTCTGTCTTATTCGTCGCAGGTGGCAGTGGCAAGATCCCGGCCTCACGGAGACTGAAGTAGGCTTGTAGGCCAACGACAAAGCCGTCCAGAACCGGAATTCCCATCAGTTCACCACACGCCGCTAAGCGGTGCATAAAAGCCAGATCGTTCGGAGATGGCTCGGCCGATCCACTTGGATGGTTATGTGCGATGATCACGCCAGCCGCCCCACTCATTACCGCGAGTTGAAAGATCTCCCGGGGATGAACGGGACAACTGGTCAGGGTCCCCTGAAACACCGTCTGTCGTTCTAAAATACGGTGCTTGGCATCGAGCACAAATACCTCGACTCGCTCCTGTGGCAGGTAACGCAAGTCGGCCATTAGGCGTTGCCCCATCTGACCACTGGCCAGGACTTCTCCCAGGAGTGGTCGCGGCGCACGTTGTACCCAACGTCCCAGATCAATCGCCGTCAAAAGAGCTCGGCGGCGCGGTAAACCCGCCACATACTGTTGGCACTGTTGACGACTCGCATACCGTAGATTAGCAAGACTGTGAAAGTAACGGAAGAACCGCTCAACCTCACTGGTCTCTGCTAATCCTAAATGACGCATCACGCGTCCCAATAGTTGCCGTTCATTTTGACTCGTTACCTGTTCTTGCCGCATATTGCCTCAGCTCCTTACGGGTAACTCCGTAAAGCGAGCCGGCTTATTCGTCGGTATCCTTAAAATAGTGCCGAACTTCCGAAATAAAGTAGAGTGACCCCGTCAAAAGCACCAGGTCATCGGCGGAAATGCTCGACAACACTTCTTTTAGAGCACTCGGCCAGTCAGGTGCCATCGTGATCCGTTTGTGTGACGCCACAGCATCCTCTAATGCCTGTGGCGTGGCCGCAGAACGCTTTCCCGGTCCCTGGAACTGCGTCACGACAATGTGCACGTTAGGCACGGTGAGTAACGTCTGAACCATCTTCTCGTACTGCTTATCTGCCAATACCGCCAAAACAATATAAATATCATGTTGCTTGAAGTGTTGCCGCAACAGGTGGGCCAACTCCAGCATTGCCGGTTCGTTATGCGCCCCGTCGATCGCAATCAGAGGCTCCGCATTCAGCCGTTCGAAACGACCTGGCCAGGCAGTGTGTCGCAAGCCTTCACGGATATCTACCAACCGCATCGGTAGATGTCGCAACTGATGATAGGTGGTAAAGGCCGTTAACGCCGTGGCTGCATTGTCGATCTGATATTCTCCCAGCAGGTCAATCTCCAAGTGGCGCCAACGCCGATCACCCCAGTGGTAATCAAAGCGTTCACCCCACCCGTCCTCTGGCCGATTCTTAACGGTAAAGTCGCGTCCTAAGGCCCGCACATCCGTGTGTTGGCGAGTGGCGGTCTCGTCCATCACCGCTAAGGCATCCGGCGTTAAACGACCGCAGACCACTGGAATGCCAGCCTTAATGATCCCGGCTTTTTGCGTCGCGATCTTGGGAATGGTGTCACCTAAAATCTTCATGTGATCCATGCCAATCGTGGTAATGACGGACACGGCTGGTGTGATGATGTTCGTCGAATCATACAGACCACCCAGCCCGACTTCGACAATCACGATATCCACGGGATGACTGGCAAAATAACAGAACATGAGGGCCGTGTCGATTTCGAATTCGGTGGGTCCCTCGGCCCCTAACTCCTGGTCTAATTGCGCCACGACTGGTTGAATCTGATTGACCATTGCCAGCAGATCGTCGTCAGGAATTGGCTGGCCATCGGTACTGATCCGCTCGTTAAAGCGGGTGATAAATGGTGAGGTAAAGGTCCCCACCGTCTGGCCCTCGGCCATGAATAAATCTCGTAAGTAAGCCACCGTGGACCCCTTACCATTGGTCCCGGCAACGTGAATCATGTCTAACTTTTCTTGTGGATCACCCAAGATGTGCATGAACTCCCGCATCCGATCAAGTGTTGGCTTCTTCTTGAAGCGATCGCGACCGTGGATGAACGCTAAGGCTTCGTCGTACGTTTTTACCAAAATAAAACCCTCCCGCTAAATCACTATTTCTTAGTGTAGCAGATTTTTTAGGAAGTGGGCCGCAATTGCACGATCACCGATTAGAAATCAGTCCAGTCGGCCGAACTTCTTAAGAAAGCTTAAGGTTCTCTCAAAACATGCGTCAAATCAGCGTCATTTTTCGTTAGTACTAGTAAGGGGATCAGTTGAAAAAAATCACCATCCCCCAACGGAGATGGTGATTTATTAAGACCCTGTTTCAGTCTCACGTGATTTAAGCTTAAAGTTGGGCCTTGATATCGGCTAAACGTTGTTGCGTCGCTGCTAACTTCTTTTCGTTGTCAGCTTGCTTTTCACGTTCCGCGTTAACCACGTCTTCTGGTGCGTTGGCCACAAAGCGTTCGTTGCCTAACTTCTTGGTAGCGCGTTGAACTTCGGCCGTAAACTTTGCAACTTCCTTGTCCAAACGTGCCGCTTCGTCATTCAAGTCAACCAATTCAGCCAATGGTACGGAAACCTCGGCATCCGTAATCACAGCCGTCATAGATAACTTAGGTGCGGTCAGGTCAGCACCAATTTCAAAGTTCTTCGGGTGAACAAACCGGTCGATGAAGTCACGGTTGCCTTCGAAGACACTCTGTAAGTTGGCATTGCTGGTCTTAACCTGCAAGTCGATTGGCGTGGACATTGGCGCATTGGCTTCGGCCCGAATGTTCCGAACGGCCTTGATCAAATCAATCAGGCTGGTCATGTCGCTTTCAGCCTTGGCATTGCTAAATTCTGGGTGATCCATTGGGTAAGCGGCCGTCACTAAGGACTGGCCGTCATGTGGCATCGCTTGCCAGATGGCTTCGGTCACGAATGGCATAATTGGTTGGAGCAGACGCAAGGTTTGGTCTAAGACGTAGGCCAGCAAGTCTTGTTTAGTTGCCTTAGCGGCTTCATCGTCGCCGTTCAAGACTTCCTTACTCATTTCAATATACCAGTCACAGAAGTCGTTCCAGATAAAATTGTACAGGGAACGACCAGCTTCACCAAAGTCGAACTTGTCGAACATTTCGGTGACGTGCTTAACCGTGTCGTTCAAGCGACTCAGAATCCACTTGTCGGTCAGGTCCCACTTGTCGGCTACGGGAACCACGGGCTTGGTGTTTTCACCCAAGTTCATGATGACGAACCGGCTGGCGTTCCAAATCTTGTTGATGAAGTTCCAAGCGGAGTCCATCTTGTCATAACTGAATCGAACGTCTTGCCCCGCCGTTGAACCGGTGGACAGGAACCAACGCAAGGCATCGGCACCGTACTTGTCGATGACGTCCATTGGGTCAATCCCGTTACCCAAAGACTTACTCATCTTGCGCCCGTCTTCGGCCCGAATCAACCCGTGGATTAAGGCGTGCTTGAATGGGCTCCGTCCGGTAAATTCAAGACTTTGGAAGATCATCCGAGAAACCCAGAAAGGAATGATGTCATAACCAGTTACTAAGGTATCTACTGGGAAGTACCGTTTGTAATCCGGCGCATCGACATTTGGCCAGCCCATCGTGGAGAATGGCCACAGCGCACTGGAGAACCAGGTGTCTAAGACATCAGGATCTTGTTCCCAGTTTTCAATGTCCTTAGGGGCTTCTTCGTTAACGTAGACTTCGCCAGTCTTCTTGTTGTACCAGGCTGGAATCTGATGTCCCCACCAAAGTTGACGGGAGATAACCCAGTCATGAATGTTCTCCATCCATTGCAAGAAGGTATCTTCGAACCGCTTAGGAACGAAGTCAACGGCGTCGTCACCCTTTTGGTTCTTGATGGCTGCTTCAGCAAGTGGCTTCATCTTCACGAACCATTGCGTCGAGAGCCGGGCTTCGACTTGAACCCCAGTCCGTTCAGAATGTCCAACAGCGTGAACAATTGGGTCAATCTTAATCATTAACCCTTGTTCGTCCAGATCGGCAACCATGGCCTTACGGGCATCGAAACGGTCCATGCCAGCGTACTTGCCAGCGCGTTCGTTCATGGAGGCGTCTTCGTTCATGGTATTGATTCGTTCGAGATTGTGACGATTCCCAACTAAGAAGTCGTTAGGATCGTGGGCTGGCGTAATTTTCACCATCCCTGTCCCAAAGTTAATGTCGACGTATTGATCGGCAATAATTGGAATTTCACGGTTAGCCAGTGGCAAGATAACCTTTTTGCCAACTAGTTCCTTGTACCGGTCGTCATCGGGGTTAACGGCAACGGCCGTATCCCCCATCATGGTTTCAGGACGCGTCGTGGCAATTTCGATGTAGTGCTTGCCGTTAAACGTGTCATCTGGATTAGCAAATGGGTATTTAACGTGGTAGAAGGCACCCTTGTCGTCCTTGTGAATAACTTCAATATCAGAGAGCGCGGTCCGGGCTTGTGGGTCCCAGTTGATGATGTATTCACCACGGTAGATCAGGCCCTTCTTGTACAAGGCAACAAAGACCTTCTTAACGGCGTCAGATAAGCCATCATCTAAGGTAAACCGTTCGCGGGAGTAATCCATGGACAACCCCATCTTGGCCCATTGTTTGTGGATGGTTGCGGCGTATTCGTCCTTCCATTCCCAAACCTTGTTGACGAACTTTTCACGGCCGAGGTCGTAACGGGTAATCCCTTGTTCACGTAAGCGGGCTTCCACCTTGGCTTGCGTAGCGATCCCGGCATGGTCCATCCCCGGAAGCCAGAGCGTATCAAAGCCCTGCATCCGCTTTTGCCGGATGATCATGTCTTGTAAGGTCGTGTCCCAGGCATGGCCTAAATGCAGCTTCCCAGTAACATTTGGTGGTGGTAAAACGATCGAGTAAGGTTTGGCTTTCTTATCCCCACTCGGTTTAAAAACATCTTCATCAAGCCAAGTCTGGTAACGGCCGGCTTCGACGGCGGTTGGGTCATACTTGGTTGGCATATCAACTTGTTTGTCTGCCATCAGAATCATTTCCTTTCTTGTGCTTAAGCTACGCGTTGGTGACACAAAAAAACTCTCCATCCTAAAAATTAGGACGAAGAGTTCTTCGCGGTACCACCTAAATTGGGCGTTTATGCCCCACTTAACTTCTTTGTTAACGGAGAGTGCTCCGGAATGACCTTACTTTAAGTTCAGGTCATCAGCTCACAAGCTACGTTCACGTCTCACGACTGACCGGTTTTCAGCACCCCGGCTCTCTGCACAGTCCCTCAAACGCTACTGACTTGCTCCTAGCTATTTTTAACTAGTCTACTCAATTTTGACCTAAAGATCAACTCGTGGGACTAATTTTTCCAAAGCCTCGATGGCTTCTAGGTAGTTGGGTTCGTCGGACTGTTCAGTGACAATCTGACGGTAAACAATCTTACCCGTCTCGTCGATGATCCAGATTGAACGAGCCAAGTTACCCAAATTAGGCACGTACAGACCCATTTCGTAACCGAAGGAAAGTTCTTCATCGGATAACAGGTCGACGTTTTCAACGCCTTGGGCGGCACACCAACCGGTCTGTTGAGCGATCGAGTTATTCGAAATCGTCGCAAACCGAGCAGCTGGATAGTGGTCCGCCTGCTGGGTGAACTTCCGTGTTTGCAAGGTGCAAACTGGCGTCTCAAGGTCCGGAACAACACTGATCAATGTCACTTTACCAATCAAATTTGCCGTTTTAACCTTGACATCTTTCTGATCAAAAACTTTAAACTTTGGTAACTGATCCCCTACTTCTGGCAGCGTGCCGGAGAGAGAAAATGTATTGCCGAGCCGTGTAACTTCCACGCAGATCAACCCCTTCAAGATGTTTATCGGTAGAACCGATATCTGTTTTAATTATCCCGCAACTAGGGGGGCAATGACAAGCGTTTTGCTATAAAATCAAGAAAAACTCAAGTTTAGTCACCTAACCGACCAGGTGAGGGCCAACAGAATGTGAAAAACGCCCTGGGCCAAATCCCAGAGCGTTCCATCTAAATTAAAGTAATTCGGCAAACACATCTTCATTTTGATTCAAGTAGTTATCTCCAGGACGAATCTCAGAGATGACGATCCCATCGAGGGCTTCCTTCATCAAGCCTTCAACGTCGATGTATCCCTCATACTTCCGGGTCTTTTCCAGATCCGGACGCGTCTTAGGAGACGGCGGCGTGAAAATGGTACAGCAGTCCTCATATGGCAGAATTGACAGATCATAGGTGTCGATATCCTCGGCAACCTTGATGATTTCCGTCTTGTCCAGCGACAATAATGGCCGCAGAATCGGCATCGTCGTCACATCATTGATGGCCTGCATGCTATCGAGAGTCTGCGAGGCAACTTGCCCCAGAGATTCGCCGTTGAAGATTCCCTTGGCATGACGCATTTCGGCCACAGCTACGGTCAAACGGAGCATCAAGCGCCGTTGAACCGTCATCAGATAACCTTCGGGCACCTTTTCCTTGATCGTTTCCTGAATCTTGGTAAAAGGCACTTGAATGAACTGAATGCCACCGGAATAACCGGCCAACTTAGCCGTCAATTCCTTGGCCTTAGCCAGGGCTTGTTCGGACGTGTATGGCGGACTGAAGAAGTGTACCATATCAATCTTAACGCCACGACGCATAGCATAGTAGGAGGCGACCGGCGAGTCAATCCCACCAGATAACATCATCACGGCCTTACCACCAGTTCCGACGGGTAAGCCCCCGGCACCTTGAATGGTCTTACCGGATAGGTAGACGCCGTTCATTCGAATTTCGACCCGAAGTTCGATATCAGGATGCTTCATTTGGACAGTGATTCCGGGAACGTTGTCCAAGATCGTGTCACCCATGATGTTATTCATTTGGTAAGTATCGTACTTGAATTCCTTGTCCTGACGACGTGTGTTGATCTTAAACGTCATCCCCGGTTCAAAGACTTCCTTGACCATGGCCACCGCGGCTTCTTTAATGGTGTCGAGATCCTTATCAACCTTCACGGAAGGTGAGAAGTTTTCGATCCCAAAAACGCCCTTGAGGCGGTCCATGACGGCGCTGGAATCTGCCCCGTTCAGTGTGACGTGTAACCGGTCGTGTTGTGCGCGGACTTCTATTCCGTCAAATTCGCTAAGAGCTTTGCGAACGTTTTGGCCTAGCTGCTTGATGAAGTCTTTCTTGTTTTTCCCCTTCGTCGACAGCTCGCCGTAACGGACCATAATTTCACTGTATTCCATTGCGCGACCCCTTTCGTAGTTAGGCTAACTTTTCAAATTGCGTATAGAGTTCGTCAAATACGCGGTTAAATTCTTCGGCTTCCGCCATGGTGTTGTGTTCGTCCAAGGAAATCCGAACGGCACTGGTAGCAATGCCATCGTCAATCTTCATGGCTTGTAACGTGCTGGATTCCACGTGCTTCTTCGATGAACAAGCACTGGTCGTTGAAATGTAGATATCATGTTCCTCAAAGGCGTGCACGACGGTTTCGCCGCGGACACCGGCAATGGCAAAGCACAGAATGTGCGGCGCAAATACTGGTAAATCCTTTGAGAAAATCGTGACATTAGGAAAAGCCGCGACATGATGTAAGATTGCTAAACGAATCTCACGTTGACGCTTAACCTTAGCATCCTCACCGTCTAACAGTAACCGCAAGGCTTTAGCCATTGCAGCAATGGCGGGTAGGTTCTCGGTTCCGGAACGCAAATTCCGTTCCTGACCCCCACCAGCCATTAACGGCGTAATTTGACGCCCTTGGCGTTTGTACATAAAACCAATGCCTCGTGGAGCATGGAACTTATGGCCAGAGAAAGTCACAAAGTCGACCCGATCATTAAAAATCTTGTCAGCTAAGCCTTTCCCAATTCCTTGAACGGCATCAATATGCCAGTGAATCCGTGGAAAGTCGCGCATGACGTCGGCAATTTCATCAAGTGGTTGAACCGCCCCGATTTCATTGTTAACGGCCATGGTTGAGACCAGGATCGTGGTGGGCTTAATCGCCGCCCGCAAATCGGCAGCAGAGACCCGTCCATTCTCATCGACTGGGAGGTAAGTGACCTCAAAGCCTTGCTGCTTCAACTGTTCCATGGAATTGTGAACCGCTGGATGTTCAACCTCGGTGGTGATCAGGTGATTACCAAACTCACGTTTAGCCATCGCTGTTCCCTTGATGGCCCAGTTATCGCCCTCGGTACCGCCACTCGTGAAAAGAATTTCACTGAGCTTGGCCCCAACGAGATCGGCAATCTGTTGGCGCGATTGTTCCAGCAGGTTAAAAGCCTGTTCCCCAAACTTATGCAGACTAGAAGGATTTCCCCAGTAGTTTGCGCTAACTTTGGCGTACGTATCAACCACTTCCGGTGCGGCTTTGGTCGTGGCACTATTATCAAAATAAATCATACTGAACCCTCTTATTCTATTTTCTATTGGTTCGACTCCGATAGAAATTCTTTCTAATTATAAACACAAAATTCACCGATCACAAGCCCCATGCCTCGTGATTGCGGTTTCACCCGAGGGTTACTGGCTAAAACTCTGACCAGAAAAAAAGAGCCCGGGTCGCCCCAGGCTCTTCATCCACAATTTAATTGTTGGCTTCGCCACGATGGGGAGCCGTCTTCCCCTTGCTCTGGTAGTAAGCATCTTCCAGACGCTTGTACGACCCAGGTTCAACCTCATCCAATACCGTGGCAATGGTTTCCAAAGCTTTGGCATATTGGTGTTTCATTTCAAACAACTCGGAAGCTTCCTTACTAGCAGAAGCAACGTTCGGATGACTAGTCTGATACCGGTTCGCGTACTGTAACAGCTGTTCAGCGAGTTCAGCACTGTCGATCAGATCATCGGTCTTTTCCTGTAAGGTATCTAAATCAGTCTGAATAATCAACAATTGCTTCGTAATCCGCTCCATATCAATCTGGGGCTGGTCCATATCATTGGCCAGCTGGGCCACCTCGTCGCGAACAACGAAGAAGTAATCCAGATAATCTTGAGGGATTCCCGGCAAGTTAATATTTTCGACCTGACGCCGTAAGCTATGTAAGTTGAAATCAAACTGTTGTAACGTGTCTCGTGCCTGTCGTTCTTCGTCGGCTAACCCGGCCACGCTCTGCATAATCTGACCCTGTTGCTCTTCAATCTGTTGCACGTCTTTTTGTTGTTGCTGCTGGTGGGCCAACACTTGCGAGAAGGTTGCCTTCTTAGCTGTCAGATCTTGAACATCCTTTTGATAGATGCCATCGATCGACCGCAACTGCTCATTCAATTCACGCGCCGTTTCCAATTCCTGATGGTCCAACGTGTAGTTCTGACCCAACCGATCCAGTTCACTCAATAGCGTGTGGCTTTGATTCTGGGCGTGTGCGATAAACTTTGCAACCCCATCCAGGTTGGCTTCAACCGGATCCTTGGCATCAATTTCCGTCTGCATCACATCGTAGACTTGGTCAATCTGCTTGGCAATACGGTCATTGACTACCTTGGCATCGTCTGGACGCAACTGACTCAAGGTATCTAAGTTTTCCTTAACCCGGTCCTCAATTGCCTTGATTAAAGCCGGAACATCAGCCTCACCAAACTTGAAATCTTGCGCCGTTAGCTGATCGTAACCCGCTCGCAATTCCTTAACTTGGTCTGGGAAGACCACGGTCAAGTCCTTGTAGACCGGTGGAATGGCTTTGATCAGAGCCTTCAGGTTCTCAGTATCTTCCTGTAATTGGGTCAAAACATCGGCGGCCCGTTCATGGTCCCCTTCATCGGTCAGCCGAGAGAAGGTGTCGAAGTTATCTTCAATGTGACTCAGCTGTTCCTCGAGCCCATCAATGCTGGGTCCAAACGCAAAATTCTTAGCCAGTAACGTCTTTCGTAAACCTTGGTACTCTTGTTCGAGTTCCTTAACGGCCTGGCGATGTTGCTTGTCGACCTCTTGTAAGTGGGTCAACTGGCCTTGGACCGTTTGAATGAGTTCCTGGGTCTGGTCGACTAAAGTGGTCACCTTAGTCAATTGCTGATTGAGTTGCAGGAGGTTCATCCCCCGTGAGTTGGCATCTAATTGGGTCAACTGTTCGTCAATACGCACAAATCGATTGTCGTTAATGTCCACAAAATCGGCCTTCAGCTGATCATATTGATCAGCCGATTGCCCCGTCAGGCTGAGTTGCCCCACTAAATGGAGCTCTTCTTCTAGTGGAATTTCCACCATCGCTTCTTTTTTTGCGGTTAACGCCGTGACTTGTCGGCGAATTCGTTGCTGGTAAACCAGCACACCGGCATACACGATAATCGCCAGTATGACAATTCCAATTAGCACAGCTACCATATTGACCCCATCCTTCATCCACATTTCAACGTTTAACGAGTTGCAAAATCACTCGGTTCATCTTACAATTTAATCTAATCTCGATTATAGCATAAGTCACGCCTAGGCTTCACTACGTTTTCACGATTCTCTTAACCTTTTTACCTATACGCGACTATTTATTCTTATCACATTGGAGGCCTTTTCATGAGTGACCAAATTAATCCCTTACTTACCGAGCAACTCGATGCACTTCTATATGAAGAAACGAATCTTGTGGCGAACCTTGCCAACGCCTCCGCTCTCTTGAAACAAACGTTGACCGACATCAACTGGGCTGGCTTCTACCTTTACCAACCGGCCAGCGATGACCTCATCCTTGGTCCCTTCCAAGGCAACGTGGCTTGTGTCCACATTGAGAATGGTCATGGGGTCTGTGGCACTGCCCTAGCCACACAGGAAACACAGTTGGTCCCTGACGTCCACGCCTTTGCCGGTCACATTGCCTGTGACTCCGCCAGCAACTCCGAGATTGTCGTTCCACTTACCTTAGCCGATGGCACCAAGTTAGGTGTCCTCGACATTGACTCCCCCATCAAGGGGCATTTCACGACCAACGATCAGGCGGTTCTCGAGGAATTCGCCCGGGTTTTGCTGAAACACATTGACAAAGCCTAGTTAACCTGGGTATAATGGCGTTTGTGTAAAATAATGCAGCGATAAGTGGTAAGCTCGTCAACAGATTGTTGCCGTTACATTGGTTCAGGAAGTAACCTGCGGCTGCATACGGTGAAACCTGCAAAGCAATCTGCACGAATACTAAACTTATATACAGCTTATTTTACTCCAAATAATATTTTATTGGAGGAACTATCTATGTCTCGTTACACTGGCCCAAGCTGGCGTATTTCCCGTCGTTTAGGGGTATCCCTTTCCGGCACTGGTAAAGAATTAAACCGTCGTCCTTACGCACCTGGTGATCATGGTCAAGGTCGTCGTCAAAAGTTATCTGAATACGGTACGCAATTGCGTGAAAAGCAAAAGCTCCGGTTCACTTACGGCATGACTGAACGTCAATTCTACAACTTGTTCAAGCGTGCCGGCAAGATCGCTGAAGGTACCCATGGTACTAACTTCATGATCTTACTCGAACGTCGTCTCGACAACATGGTTTACCGTTTAGGTTTGGCTACTACTCGTCGCCAAGCTCGTCAATTGGTTAACCATGGTCACATCACTGTTGACGGCAAGCGTCTGGACATCCCTTCATACGAAGTTGAAGTTGGTCAAGTGATCAGCGTTCGTGAAAAGTCCAAGGACTTAGCTGTTATCAAGGGTGCTGTGGAAGCCGTTGTTGGCCGTCCACAATACGTTCAATTCGACGCTGACAAGCTGGAAGGTTCCCTTACCCGTTTGCCACAACGTGAAGAATTAGATGCAGAACTCGACGATGCTCTTATCGTTGAATACTACAACCGGTAAGACGCAGTTCTTATTTCGGTTCACAGAAAGACTTGTCCTTGTGGCAAGTCTTTTTTGTTATGTGCCGAATTGTCAAACTAAGTATGAAATAAATAACAAAAGCAGTCGCATCCCCCACTCCAAGTGGCTTGCGACTGCTTTTGTTATATCTAAAATTATTGCCTTCCCAACTACTTCTTCTGCGTAGCAGGCTTAGCCACATACCGATTAAGGATATGAAATCCCGAAACCTTATCAACCGTCAGCACGTGAACATCCGACCTGTCGTTGGAGAAACGCGCACTGACTTGGTAGTATTGCGACTTGGGACTCCCGGCGTAATCTTTAACCGCCGACTTCGACACCTTCCAAGGTCCTGATAATAAAGCCGCGATAGGATGCCCCTGTTGAAGGATGCTCAGGCGAACCGCATTACTCGGGACAAATGGCGTGAAGGTACCAACTAAGGCCAAGACAATGAGACCTCCCCACAGCCACTTCGACTGTTTGGTAAACCAGCCTTGTTTCTTTTCTTTCATCACGCCGCTTCCTTTCAAGAATGTTTTCTATTTATGAGTTTACGTCCGCGTCTTCCGACGTCACGCGATGTGGCTTCAACTGAACATCGAAAACATCCAGGAAGAAGGCCATCAAGGGAACACCTACCAGTAATCCCCAAGTTCCCAGGACCTGTTCACTGACAATTAAGGTGATAAAAGTTACAAAGATTGGCAAGTTAGTCGCGTTAGCCATTAACCGGGGATGGAGGAAGTAGGATTCAAACATATGAATCAAAATGACCAGCACCAGCACCGCAATCACGCGGATTAATCCGCCCGTCACGAAGGCCACAATCGTTAAGGGAATCAATGAGATCAACACCCCAGCTACAGGAATTAGTCCTAGGAAGAAGACCATAATCCCTAGAATTAACAAGCTAGTCATGCCAAGGGCCCACAGGCCCAAGACCATCAAAACCGTATTAATCGTGCAAATCAGTAACTGGGTTTCGATGACCGTCCCGAAGATGTGGACAAACTTCATAATCAGCTGGCCCATGGGGACAAACAAGCCAGCAAACCGGCTCCGAGTGAAGGCGTGGACAAACGTCTGGAGCTGAACCTTGGTCAGATTGAAAATAAAACTGAAGAAGAACGCCAAAAGAATCGTTTCTACGCCAGAACTCAGTCGGGAAAGTTGCCCAATCCCACTGGTCAATAAGGTCTTGCCATTACTAATAACCGACGCATTTTGCGAGAGATTCTTAACCATCTTGGTCAGCTGGCTCTGAAGTTGGGGGTAAGTATCGATTAATTTATCAATCGTGTGCGGGAGGTTCGATGCCTCTGACACCAGCGGCGGAATAATTCGTGAAAAGGCCGCTACTAGAATCCCCAGAAACAGGATATAGGCCAATAAGGTCGCCCACAGGTGATGCAGATGTAAATGTCGTTCAATTCCCACAATGGCGGCGTTTCCCAGGTAAATAAAAATCACCGTAAATAAGGCTAACGACAGAAACGAACGGACCTGCCAGGCAATAAAGATTAATAAGACTAAGGCGATGTAAGTCATCGTCAACGGATTTTGCCAGGTCCGTTTGAGAAATGCAATCACAAGAACTCCTCCTCTAATTTATCACGTTAAATTCGAATCAATTGGTCATACACCGGCAACAATGCCGTCACAATCTCTCTAATTGTGGCTGCCTGCGCCGCCGGTGTCAACGTAAAGAAGGCATCCCCGCGATGGAACTGCCGGCCAACCTGCCATTCGGCATGTCGATCGGTCTGGGTCGCCATTAGAGCCTGGTAAGCCTCACACGTTAAAGGCACCCCGGAATCCTTATCCGTATGGTCGTCACCACACTCGAAATCACTAGGCAAGGCCATGACGAGATCTTCCTTTAGGCTACTCAACAAGGCCTGACGATTCTTGGCCTCCTGTAACACAGCCAGCCAGATGAAGAAGCGGTCATCCCAAAAACCAATCTCCAAATGTGGCAACATCTTATAGCCTCGTTTGGACGTACTGAAAGCCACCCAGGTATCGGTTGGTGGGTTCTTGGTCCGTCGCAAATGCTTGGAAACGTGATCGTAGATTGGCATGGCTAACGTGGCAAAGACCGGTTGGAGATCTGCTACCGTTACCATAAATTTGGGATCAATCCGTTCCCTAATCTTGCCCAGCCGTCCAGGCAACGTTGGGTCCGCAAATACTCGGAAATCTTGGTCCTCGTACATCACCTAATCCCCCTTCTAAACGTTCATTAAATTCCATGTTATACTAATAGAACTAACTTGAAAAGAGGGATCCTCATGGCTGAGAAGAATCAAATGGAACAACATCTACAGAATTCAGTCTATGGCACACCGCTAGTTCACCCCGATGAACAACGCCATTACCTGGGGACATTTCGCGAACGTGTCTCCCTCGCCATGACGATTGCCGAGGTTACCAACGCCCAGAATGTTCGAGCCTTCACGCGTGAAATCAATGCCCATCCGGACCTGCAGGTAATCTTTAACGGCCACATCGACCAGAGTGACCTAGCCCCTTATCTCAAGGCCACCGGTCAACACAACTTAAAATTTACGATTCGCCAAGATGACTTCTACGGCCATCAGGCCACGGATCTGGGACTCGTCGTCGCTAGTGACCACGCGATCGACCAGAATCCCATTAGCTTAACGGCTAAATATCCCACAACTCCGGCCAAGACTCAGGCCACACCGCCAGCTAAACAACCTGGTTGGTTAGCCCGCCTCTTCGGTCACCACTAAAGAAAGGAACTTCACTTTGGCACAACATCCATTAGCCTATCGTATGCGGCCTCAACGACTCGAAGACATCGTGGGCCAACAAGACTTGGTGGGACCTGGCAAGATTATCGCCCGCATGGTCGCAGCCAAGCTCCTGTCGTCCATGATTCTCTATGGCCCGCCAGGAACTGGGAAGACCAGCATTGCCAGTGCGATCGCTGGATCCACCAAATATGCCTTCCGCAAATTGAATGCCGCGACGGACTCCAAAAAAGATCTTCAGGTGGTCGCGGCCGAAGCCAAGATGAGCGGGACGGTAATCCTGTTACTCGATGAAATTCACCGATTAGACAAAACCAAGCAAGACTTCTTATTGCCCCACCTGGAGAGCGGCCGCATCATTCTCATCGGGGCCACCACTGAAAATCCTTACATCAACATCAACCCCGCCATTCGGAGTCGAACCCAGATCTTCGAGGTTCATCCCCTCTCCTTAGCTGACATTAAGGTGGCTTTGAATCGGGCCATTACCGACAAGGAACGTGGACTCGGTGAGCTACCCCTGCAGGTTGCCACCGATGCCCTAGACTTCATTGCCGGGGCTACCAATGGGGATCTCCGCAGTGCCTTAAATGGCCTGGAGCTGGCCGCCCAATCTACCCCACCAGCCGAGGACGGTAAGATTCACGTGACCCGCGAGGTTGCGGAAACCTGCCTGCAACGAAGGGCTCTGGTGGGTGACAAGAACGGGGATGCGCATTACGATGTCATCTCTGCCTTTCAGAAGTCCATCAGAGGGAGTGACACCGATGCCGCCCTCCACTATCTGGCCCAACTGGTGGCGGCTGGTGATCTTCCGTCGATCTGTCGACGGCTGATGGTCATTGCCTACGAGGATATCGGCCTCGCTAACTTGCCTGCCGCAGGACGTACCGTACAAGCCGTACAAGCGGCCCAACAGTTGGGCCTACCCGAGGGGCGAATTCCTCTCGCAGACGCCGTCATCGAGCTCTGTCTGTCTCCTAAGTCCAACTCGGGGATTGCCGCTATCGACGACGCCCTGGAAGACGTCATGGGTGGCCACAACGGCGCCGTGCCTGAACACCTCAAGGACGCACATTACAGCGGCGCCAAGAAACTGGGACACGGCAATGGTTACCAGTTTCCTCACGACTTTCCCAACGACTGGGTCAAGCAACAGTACCTGCCGGACAGCCTCAAGTCAGCGCAGTATTACCACCCTAAAATGAACGGTCGTTTTGAAAGTCAGTTGGCTGAACAATATCAACGACTCCGGCAGGCAAATCGGCAGTGATAAATTGAACTTTACCCTATAATATGCTAATATCAAGGTGGTTCTAAGGTGTACGCGTTGTCTCACTACAAGTTGCCGAACAAGTAATTTATATATGGGAATGTTCTATGGTGGAGAAGATGGCAGGCCTTTTCACTTGGAAGTCAGACACTCCAACAGACATTCCCCCCTGCATTGTCATCGCGGGTCAACATGACTGGACAATTAACGGCACCACTTAGATCAACCAAAGCTCAGCTTTGAGGACCATTCCATTGAATGGTCCTTTTCTTTTCAAATTTAAGGAGGAACTCCCCGTGCTTATAACTATTCTAATGATCTGCTACACCGTGTTAGCCCTCGGTATCGGTTGGGGGGCTTATAGCCACCGTAACCGACCATTTCTGGTCTTTCATCCCGAAGAAAACGCGGCCCTCAGTACCATCTTGAAGGTTGGTGGCATTCTACTCCTGCTGGTCGGTATTCTATCAGCAATTGCCACCGCTCTGAACAACACGATCCTTATCATCATTGCCCTCTTAGCGGGCATTATCCTCATTTTGGCCCTCCAAATTTTAATGGTTCGGTGGTTGCCCAAGGCGTAACCGGTTTCATTTTATCCAAGAATTTCTGCCATTTTGCTTTTTATTTGCTCATAAATAACGTATGATAAGAGTATAAAGTAATGAGAGGTGAACAATATGTTACAACAATATAAGCACATTTTAGTACCAGTCGACGGTTCCTACGAAGCAGAATTAGCTTTCAAGAAAGCGGTCGCTGTGGCTAAGCGTAACGATGCTGATTTACATCTCGTTCACGTTGTTGATACGCGGGCTTTCCAAAACATTTCCAGCTTCGATACCAGCATGGTTGAACAAGTCACGGAAACGGCGAAGAAGACACTTGATAAATACGTTGCCGATGCTAAGGCTGCTGGCCTAGACAACATTGACTACGCAATTGAGTATGGTGCGCCGAAGACGATCATTGCCCGTGATGTTCCCCGGGATAACGATACCGACTTGATCATGATTGGGGCAACGGGGCTAAATGCCGTTGAACGTCTCTTGATTGGTTCAGTTACCGAATATGTTACTCGGACGGCTGTCTGCGACGTTATCGTGGTTCGGACTGATTTAGACAACAAGCCCGCCAAGAAGACTCATCCAGAAAACTAAGCCTCATTAACCAGTAAAAGTCGTTGCCCCCTTTGGGACAACGACTTTTTTATATGATTAAGTTATTCGGCAATAATGGTGCTACCTACCTGAGGCGTTAGGCGTTCCTGCAAGGCAACGTTGTGCGTTACCAGAGCCAAGGTCCGGGCAATGGTCAAGCTTCGTTTGGAAGCCGTTGTGGCCAACAAGGCCTTCTCAGCCTCCCCCTTCATCTCGTACAGGACATCGATCAGATACAGTGACCCCTGGTGCTTAACGGCCCGCAAAGCGGCTTCCACGTTATCAATCACCAGTTGGGGCTGTTCCAACTTCAGGTACATCTGAGCAATCTGATAACGAGCCCAGATAAGTCGTTTGAAGTTGTCCTCATCGTGCCATTCGAAATCATCGAGGTAACCGACCGCCGCATTCAAATAAAAGCGGGCTTTGTCGAGTTCCTGTCGGTTGAGGTATGCCGTCGCCATACCGACGTTACCAACAATGGCATACAAATCCCACGGCATCCGGTAGGCCCGATGAAGCAACAGGTTGAAGTGAAAGATTGCTTCGTCCGGGCGATTACGAGCACCAAGTTCCACAAAGCCGCGGTAGTAGTGATACCGCTCGCGGTCAAAGGCATTTTGAACATTCGTCATATTAACCTTACCCAGCAGATCATCCGCAAGTGCATAGTCTTCGCGACGGATCGCCCCGGCAACATCATCGAATTGTTCATCCATCCCACTCCCGAGGCCGGATAAAACATCATTCAATGAGATGTTGAGCCGCCGGCAAATCTGTAAAATAATCTTGATGCTAGGTACTTTGTTCTTTTTTTCCATCAAACTGACCGTGGCTTGGGTACAAATCCCTTCGGCCAGCTCCTGTTGTGACAAGTTCTTCTGCTTCCGATATTGTTTAACTTTACTCCCTAATAAACGCATCTCATCTCTCCCTCACGAGTCGTAACGTTAGGTACCGTCAACATGATAAAACCGAACATTACTCAAAACGTGACTAACGACCATTCCCCGACACTTAAGTTATTGCAGCCGTTAATATTCAGCCCCTGGTAATGACTGGCCAGACTCGGCCTGTTTATCGTTAATTACAATAATAGGCGATTTATAGAGAATTACAAGCAATATGCGATATCATTAAGAAAATCTAATCTGTCTAGTCCATTCACTCATTTTTATATAAATATCGTAATAATTAATTTTAAAAAAGGCGGACAACTTGTCCGTCGTAGTTTCTATCGTACGTAAATAATCGATTAAGCTGCTGACCCGACAACCTATGTATAGCTCAAAATAAAATTCTGTAAGATTGCCCACCGTGTGGTCGCTACCGACTGGCGCGTGACCCACCGCAAACGGGACAATTCATTGGTAATCTGGCCATCGGCCCCTAACGCCCACATCCGCGTCATAGTTGCCGTGGTATCCGGCGTCCACAGGTAAGCCGCCGCCCCTTGTTGATGAGCCGCCGCAATGAACTGCTGGCTCGCCGACAGCCGTTGAAAGGAGTAAAAGTCGGCGGGAAGTGACCGCGGGTTGACCCAGTTAAACGGGAGGATTACCCCCACCTTTAACCGGGGCTGTAACCGACGCAACTGCTGAACGACACGGTAATCCAGTGAATGAACGACACTCCCATCACGCCGTAAACGCGTGCCATAAGTGGTTGCAAAATTCTGAATGGCCGCCGGCGAGTCGTGCGGGGTCGTTTTAATCTCCACCATTAGCCGTTGATGATGCGCCTCGGCAACGCGCAGGTAGGCCGGCCAACTGCTAAGCCGCGCTCGCTGGCCATTTTCATGAAGGGTCAGCTGTTGCAGCTGGCTGAGGGTCAGATCGTGAGGGGTCACCTGTCGTCTTGCTAACGCCTGCAAATTCTCGTCATGTAAGACCACCCACTGATGATCGCGGGTCTCATGCAGATCCATTTCAACGTAAGTCGGGTGGTGGGCCACCACCTGGCGTAAGGCCCCAACCGTGTTTTGCACACCCCGGCCGTGGTCCACACCGCGGTGACTAATCAGCGTGGTCGATCCCCAGGTGGGTTGTGGGTCAACCGTCTGCATCGTTACCAGCCCCATCAATATCAGGCTAACAACTGATAGCCCCAGCGCCCAGGATTGACCCTGAGCCTGGCGTCTGCTATCCGGTTGGTGAGGTTGCCCACACCAGGCCCAGACCAGCGTAGTCAGCCCTAGAATCGTCATGAGACAGAAGCCGAACAGGACCACGAAGACGGCCATGGTCAACGCCATTCGGCCAGTCATCACGTGGAGGAGGGCCACAAACCCTTCACTTCCGACGAACCAGAGGACCACGAGGCTACCCCAAACACTCAAGGCTGCGCCAATCTGACGCGGTGAACCGCCGTGGTTACCCGTATCTCGTCGAAACCACCAACGAGAACCCCACAACCAACAGATTCCGGCCAGCAGGAGATAGAGTCCCCCTACTACCAGCAACACCGGTCGACGATTGAGCGTGACGAAATTAATCAGGGGCGCCGGTAGAACCAGCCGGGCCCAGAAGCGGCTGCCTAAGCCCCACAAGCCAAATGGCAACGCCACCCCCACTGATACCAAGAGGCTTAGTAACCATGCCCATTTTCGCTGCCAAATTCGGTGCCAGGTTGCTATCCAAGTTATCGTTTTACCAAAGCTAGCAGCTGCCAGCCGCGTGAGTTGCCAGACTAAGGTCAATCCCAGGACAATGACGCTCACACTTAGAGCCACCGACCAGCCCGGCCGATTGCTCAGCCAGCGCACCCCTAATAAGCAACTGATCAGTGCCCCCACCCCGCTAAAAGCTGGGGTTGCGTGAGACTCAGTCGCCACATTCGATTCAACTGGTGTCGATACCGTCGCACAAGAAAATCCTCCCATAAAAAAATCGGCAAGTCACGTTACCGTGGCCCACCGATGTTTAAAATTACTTTGATTTAGGCTTGTAGGTCGATGCCGCTGACGCGTTGTCCAACGGAATAAAGTCATAAGCCAATTCGTCTTGATAATCAAATTCATCAAGAGCCAACTGAATCAATCGGTCAATCAGGTCAGCATAGCTGATCCCGGAAGCCTGCCACAGCTGTGGATAAAGGCTAATGTTCGTGAACCCTGGTAAGGTGTTGACTTCACCAACATATGGCACGCCATCCTTTGAAACCAGGTAGTCGATCCGCGCCATGCCCTTTAAGCCCAGAGCCGCATACGTCCGCAGGCCCATCGTCGTGATTTCAGTGGTCAGATCGGCTGGTAGATCGACTGGCACTTCAAAGGTCACGCCACTGGCATCCACGAACTTGTTGTTGTAATCATAAAAGACATCGGATTCTGGGACCCGAATGGCACCCAGACGGGAAGCTTGTGGCTTCTCGTTACCCAAAATGGAAATCTCAACTTCTTCCGGACCAGCAATGGTTTCTTCAACCAATACCTTAAAGTCGTAACGGAAAGCATCGGCAATGCCTTCATTGTATTCCGTTGCATTCGTTGCCTTGTGAATCCCCACGGATGATCCTTGGTTAGCAGGCTTAATGAAGACATTAGACCCCAGCTTAGCCTTGATCGTTTCGTAGTCGTTCTCGTTACGGTTGTCCGGCGTAATCACCACATACTTGGTGTTCCGGATACCGTGCGTCGTCAACACTTGCTTCGTTAAGTCCTTATCAAAAGACGTCGCTGATGCTAAGACGCCACTCCCCACGAAAGGCTTTTTCAAAAGTCGGAAAAGCCCTTGGATCGTACCGTCTTCACCCAAGTTACCATGAATAATTGGGAAGAAAACATCAATGTCCTTTGCCTGAGATAAATTCCAAATGGGTGCCAAGGGGTTGGAAGAATCTACTTTGGTGAGTTCTTCTGCAGCGACCGTTGCCTCGTCCTCGCCATCAAATACGCGCCGTGAAGCAGCGTCGCTCAGAACAAAACCGCTACGCGTCAGCAGAAACAGGCTAACGTCATAATGGGACTTGTCCATCGCATCGTAAATGTTGTGGGCCGAACGCTTGGAAACGTCATGCTCCGAAGAATTTCCACCGAATAGTAGACCTACGTGTAACTTTGTTTTCTTCTCCATCTTGTTTGTCACTCATCCTATCGTATAGATTTCGGTTAGCCTTCAGTATACCATTTCTCAAAAAAAATGCGTATATTTTTTAGCCTAAAAAATCGATAGTTGAATTTAAATATTTTTTAATAGCAGGCGATAGTCCCGCCTTCAACCGCAAGGCGTCTAAGAGACGTTTCCGATTGAAGAACTGGTTCCAGCCAGCCAAATTATCTGGCCGTCGTCGCTTGGCCACTTCTTGCCGCCACCGCTTCAATGAGTCCAGAAAGGCCGTCTCATACAGGCTGTGACGATTCGTCAGTTCCACCAGGTAAGCCGCCATCCGGTCGTTCTCTCCATAAATCAGTGGCGTCGTCACCCGCTTAAGCCGTTCCATGTAGGTCACCAGCAAAAAGAGCTTGTCCGCTCGCGTCAGCTGGTCACTAGCCGCCAACACGGCCAGTAGGTCCACCATAGCGGCGTAAGCGTGAGCCCACCCCTGTTGATTGACGAAGCCGCGAGTGTCCGTCTCGACACTGATATAAGTGGCGACCTGAATCACCAACCGATGCCAGTTCAGATCTAATGGTGTCGTCTGTTCATTTACAAAGTGCAGAACCACGGCCAGTAACGACGCCGCACTGGCCCGGCCAAAGACCGCGACGTTCATGGGTTCCAGTACGTGGTTAAAGAGCACCTGGTCACTGCTAAGCGTTGAAATTAGCCGCCGCATCCCCTGCTCACCAATGGCATCCTGCTGCAAGGCGTCATACAGGGTAAAGTTCACCCCATTGTATCGAATCTTAGGATCGAGCGATGCCAGATGGCGTAAGAGAAACTGCAAATTGGCCGGTGTCAGGGCTAACTTTTTCTGATGAGTAAGCTGGTCATTGAGTTGGTCCAGGAGTTCCTGAATGCCATCCGCATCGTCCGGTAATGTAACGGTCGTTCGCCGACGCCGGTGAATACCATCCATAACCATCCCAATTCGATGACCCAGGGACTGATATACCTGTCCCGCCTTCAATTCCGCATTGAGGTCCGCCAGTTGTTTCTGTAGCGTCCCAATCTGTTCATCCATCAAATAAGCCTCCTGAGTATCCGACTAAGACTCAATCTTTCCGGTATTGAGCACCGGTTGTGAGCCCCGTTCGTTAATAATTGAAACCATCATGTTATTAATTAATTGAATCTTTTGATTGTCCGTTAACTGCAAATCTGTCTCGTTGGCGAGCTTGCTAATCGCACCCTCCGTGATCGAGACGGCCCCCTCGACGATAATCTTCCGAGCCGATAGAATGGCCTGTGACTGTTGCCGTTGCAGCATGGCTGAGGCAATCTCCGTCGCGTAGGCTAAATGTGTCAACCGAGTTTCAATGATTTCTACCCCGGCAACGTCGAGCCGTTCTTGGAGTTCCTGAGTCAGCCGGTTCGAGACTTCGGTGGGATTACTCCGCAAGGTCAAGGCCTCACCGTCACCGAAGTTATCGTAGGCATATTCCGAAGCCACGTGACGCACAGCCGACTCCGTTTGAATTTCCACGAATTGTTCATAATCTTCAACGGAGAAGAGCGCCTTGCTGGTATCCACAACCTTAAAGACAATCACTGCGGCAATTTCGACGGGGTTCCCTTGAAGGTCGTTGACCTTGAGAATCGCGCTGTTAAAGTTACGAACTCGCAAGGACACCGTGGCCTTATTGGTCAGTGGAATTGTCAGGAACAGTCCCGACTCACGAATCGTTCCAATATACTGACCAAAGAACGTCAGCACCTTGGATTGGTTGGGACTGATGATCGTCAGACTGCTGGCAGCTAGAACTGCCACAATCAGAAGGACCGTTCCCGTCACCAGCATCCCCGCCATGACAATCAACCAGCCAGCGAAGGCAATCAACGCCAAGACTAACAGTAGTCCGAGATACCCGTTCATGTGAACGACATTCTTTTCTTTCATTTGGACTCACTCCATTTCCCATTTGGTCGGTCTAGCCAGGCGGCGCACACCGCCCCCCTAAACGTCAACTATCCTTATTATACCCGACTGACTAGGAAACCACTAAAAAACCGGCCCTTTGCCAGCAAAGAGTCGGTCACCTTAATAATTAGTTTAAGCTTCTTGCACATCGACGAACCACGCTGCGACCGTATCGGACCCGTTCAGGGCGTCAAAATCCGCCTCTAATGCGGGGTTAACCGCCGTAACAGTGCCAGTGATGGGGCTCGGAATGTCAGAAACGGCTTTATCCGCTTCAACACTCAATAAATTCTCACCATTAGCGACGTGGTCGCCAACAGCGGGTAACTTGGCAAAACTGATCGTGCCTAATTCGGATTGACCCTCGCTGGTCAGCCCAATTCGCGTACCATCAGCCACCTTTTTCGTCCAAAAATACTGTACCATTTCAGCCATACTAACCGCTCCTTTTTATTCGAAAGACTCGTTTCGACTAAACATGTAACTCTTATAATGATACCGCATCGACATGATTAAGCCAATCCCAATGAGGTTCCCGATCAACGCGGACCCCCCTTGACTCACGAAAGGCAAGGGAATCCCAGTCAGTGGTAATAGACCAATACTCATCCCCACGTTTTCGAACACGTGGAAGAGAATCATCATGATAACCCCAGTTGAGATGTAGGCATAAAACACATTCTTAGTATCGAACGTGACCCGAATCATTTGGTAGATCAACAGGAAGTACAGGAAAATCAAGACACACCCACCGATGAAGCCAAAGTTTTCTCCCACAACGGAAAAAATCATATCGGATTCGCGAACGGGAACGTAGACGTGTGAAACGTTAAAGCCCGTCCCAAAGATTCCACCAGACCCGATCGCCTTCATACTCTGCCAGAGTTGATAACCCTGATTGGAGGTGTCTGCCGACGGATGCAACCACGTGTCAACCCGGGAGAATTGGTAGGCCTGAAAGCCCACTTTCTCAAGGATCTTGCGTCCACCGTCCGTCGTAACCAGGGCGAGAACACTCCCACCGACGACGGCAATGATGGAGAAAGCCGGTGCGATAATCTTCCAGGTAATCCCGGAAACCAACAGAACCCCACCAACGATGGCAAAGAACACCAGCATCGTCCCAAAGTCATTTTGTAATTTCAAGAGAGCGGCCACCGGCAAGGTCCAAAGGATTAGCTTCCCAATCAATTGCCAGTCGGTGCGCATCGTGTGAATCGGATTGATATTGTTATGCTCCGTCACCACTCGTGCCAGCATCAAAATGAAGGCTGGCTTCATAACTTCCGAAGGTTGGAAGGTCAAAGGCCCAATCGCAAACCAACTCTTAGCACCGGTGTTGTCGAAGTACGTCCGACTGTAAAAGACCAGCACTGCCATCAACAGGAAGATCCCTAACCCATAGAGCACGGGGGCCACCTTCCAAAGCTGTTCGGAATCAAACTGCATGATAATAATAATTGCCACGGTCCCAATGACGTACCACACCAATTGGGAAACCACCGCAGAAGTAATGCTAGTCGACCCGCTATCGTGGGTCGCCGCTACATAGATAGAGGCGAGTCCGATCAACGCCAACATGAGGATACAAAAGATAATCCCCCAGTCGATACGCGACTCGGTCTCGGTCCGCTGTTCTGTCGCATTCTTTGCCACTATGATTGCTCCTTAATTCAAACTAAGATTTGTCTTTATTATAAAGGCCGGAGTGGACGAACACGTCGCACTCCGGCCAACTTTACGAAAATTTATTATCCCCGGTGTAAGTGGTAATCGCGTAGCAACAGCTCGACGCCTTCGTCGACCGTCTTCACGCGATAAACATCACCGTCATTTAACTGGGCCGAGAACCGGTCGTCGTCAGGTGTGACGGTTCCGATCGTCTCTGAACCAATTTTCAAAACGGACATCGTCTGCCCGTCTGGTAATTTTTGTTCATCAATGGTCACTTGCACTGCTTTTTCTCGTTTACTCATGCCAACTCTCCTTTATTTAGTGGGCGGCAGCTGATCCAGATGCATCGCCGCTCGGTATTCTGCTTCCGCTTTCGTGTTACGACGGAGGCTAAAGTGGTCCGGCACGGGATCAATCCCGCCCCGCACGAATGGATGGCACCGTAGGATCCGAGCCATCCCCATGAGGCCGCCCTTAAGCGCCCCATGCTTTGCTAACGCCTGCAACATGTAAGTCGAACAAGTCGGATAGTACCGACAGGTCGGTGGAAATAGCGGCGAAATGAATCGCTGGTAACCACGTACTAAAGTCGTCAATAGCCAACGCATCACGCCACCTCCTGTTTGCTAGTCGTTGTTTTGTTTGGCTGTCTTGGTATCCATGTGTTCCAGCAGGACACCAGCACCCTTAGCCACGTTGTCCAAGGGATCCTCGGAAATGATGACGGGAACCGTCAAACGTTCTGAGAAGAGCTTGTCAATACCATCTAACAAGGCACCCCCACCAGTCAGCATGATCCCGCGGTCAATGATGTCCGCAGCCAATTCAGGTGGAATGGTCTCCAACACAGACATGGCAGCCGCCACAATTTGGTCAACGGAGTCGTGAATGGCAATCTCGACTTCCGCAGCCGTAATCGTGGTTTCCGTTGGCATCCCACTGACAGAATCCCGGCCTCGAACGGCCATCGTCTTTTGTTCATTTTCAGGTTCTGGGTAAGCCGTCCCGATCTTAATCTTGATCGTTTCCGCAGTCCGTTCCCCGATAATCAAATTGTGTTCATGCTTCATGTAGTTCACAATTTCGGTGTTCATCCGGTCACCAGCGACCCGAATTGAGCGACTCGCCACGATGTCCCCTAAGGACAGGATGGCAATGTCACTGGTTCCCCCACCCATGTCGATAACCATGTTACCACTAGGCTTGAAGATATCCATCCCAGCACCTAATGCGGCGACTTTAGGTTCGGCTTCCAAGTAAACCTTCGCCCCACCGGACTTCTCGGCCGCCTGAATGATGGCCTTCCGTTCAATCTCGGTAATGTTGGTTGGCGCACAAATCATAATGTTTGGT
The DNA here is from genome assembly GCF_003946095.1 of Levilactobacillus lindianensis. GTDB lineage: Bacteria > Bacillota > Bacilli > Lactobacillales > Lactobacillaceae > Levilactobacillus > Levilactobacillus lindianensis. The sequence continues at coordinate 77,322 of NZ_RHOD01000009.1, forward strand.
TTGGACAAGAACCCCTTAACACTAAGCTTATTAATGAAGTAGGAGAGCATGGCTTCAGTGATGTCGAAATCGGAAATGACCCCATCCTTCAAGGGACGGATTGCCCGAATATTCCCTGGAGTCCGACCCACCATGCGGTAAGCCTCTGAACCCACTGCCAGGACCTTATCCGTCTTCGTGTCAATTGCTACGACGGATGGTTCATTTAATACGATACCCTTGCCGACCACGTAAATTAAAACGTTCGCAGTCCCCAGATCAATTCCAATATCTTTCGCCATACTTATGTGCCCTCCTGATTTTAAATGCCAATTTTCAACATATCATTATAACATACTCTCATTAAACTCTAAATGATTTCTCGATCAAACAAAAAGGTGGCCTTATGCCACCCCTCGTTGTCTAGTTATTTACGTGTGAATTTTTTAACACCACAGTGTCATTATCAGCGACCGTGACGCGCTCAACTTGTGCGCCCAATGCCGTTAATTTCTTGTGGAAATCATAGTAGCCACGATCTAAGTATTTCAGATTGGTAACCTGAGTGTACCCGTCCGCAACCAAACCGGCTAAGACTAGTGCCGCAGCGGCTCGCAGGTCGGTAGCGGCGACTTCAGCCCCGTTAAAGTCAGTTGGCCCGTGCATCACAACAGTTCGGCCATTCACTTGGTACTGAGCGTTCATGCGTCGTAATTCTTCCAGATGCATGAAGCGGTTCTCAAAGACGGTTTCGGTCATGGTGCTCGTGCCAGCAGCGGCCAACTGTAAAATGGTCATCTGTGGCTGCATATCAGTTGGGAACCCAGGGTAAGGCAGGGTCTTCACGTCCGTTGGTTGTAACTGTTCTGGACCAATGACCCGAATACCTTCTGGCTCTTCCGTAACCGTGGCACCCATCTCTTGTAACTTAGAGATCAGTGGCTTGTTGTGTTCAACGATACCGTCCTTGATCAAGACGTTCCCGTGAGTCAGAGCAGCGCCGACCATAAAGGTTCCGGCTTCGATCCGGTCCTGAACCACATTGTGTTCAGTCCCGTGCATCTTCTCTACCCCGTCGATTCGGAGCGTTTCCGTTCCGGCACCGCGGACGTGTGCCCCCATCTTGTTTAAGACGTTGGCCAGGTCCACAATTTCAGGTTCGCGGGCAACGTTGTCGATCACCGTCGTTCCTTGAGCTAAACAAGCGGCCATCATAATGTTCTGAGTGGCCCCAACACTAGGGAAGTCTAAGTAAATGTGGCTCCCGACTAAACGATCAGCGAAGGCTTCAATATAGCCATCGTGTTGCTCGATCCGGGCACCCAAGGCTTCTAAGCCCTTCAAGTGTAAGTCAATTGGGCGTGTCCCGATGGCACAACCACCAGGTAAGGCAACCCGAGCATGACCCAACCGCGCTAAAAGCGGACCCATCACAACGATTGAGGCACGCATCTTGGAAACGTATTCAAAAGGTGCTTCACTAGAGACTTGGCGTGTCGCATCAATCGTGACTTCCCGTTGTTCTTCGTTAAAATCAACGCGGAGATTCAGGAAGCGTAAGACTTTATTCATCGTATAAACATCAGATAAAACCGGAACATTTGCTAAGTGGGTGAGGCCATCTTGGCCAAGAATTGACGCCGCCAAAATTGGAAGAACCGCATTCTTAGCCCCTTCAATTTGAACCACACCAGTTAAGCGGTTCCCACCATGAACGATAATTTTTTCCATGGGATACCTCCAAAGAATTTTATGAGCCATTTGCTGCTTTAAAGTAAATAGCCCAGATTACGAACATTATTAATGAAGTCTAGGAAGAATGAGCTGCAGCCAAAGCCAATGGCCACCGCCAGCATCACGATAAGCACTCGTGACTGACGCGGGTAAAACGTCATTAACCGTTCAATGTGTAACGCTGATATTGCCCAAAACGCGAGGGCAATAAAGGCTAAATGGCTAATAATCGTTAATATTCCCTGTAACCCAATGAGTTTCATTCGCCCAATCCTTTCTAAACATTCTCACTCACTATATCATAATTTTTCATGGTTGTCCCCGAAATTCCTGTAAAATCGGCGTTTGTAATATTACATTTCATCCGTTTGTGACCGGTGACCGACCAAACGGTGACCTAAAAGGTTTTACGTCGTGAAACTATTTCAAAAACAGCGGTTGATCTCCGCGAATCGTCACCACTATTTTCAAGTTAAAAAGCCACCTATCGTTCGGAAATTAATTTGTTTTTTAAGCCGATCAGCCAGGAACTTTACCCCACTTTGGCCGATATGTAACGCTCATTCGACCAACTTAAAACGCCAAAGAATGAGATCGATGGCAACAAAAAAGCAACTCTCCCCTAGAGGAAAGTTGCTTCTGAGTTCTATTCAGAACTATTGTCTCGCATCGTGCTTAGTGATTGGCAACGTTAATCCGGTTAATAGCCCGGCGTAATGCCACTTCAGCCCGTGCTAAGGTATCGGGATCCTTCTCGGCCTTTGCCTTTTCAATCGCCTTTTTAGCCCGTTCCTGAGCACTTTGCGCCCGACTGACATCAATGTCAGCCTGACGTTCGGCACTGTCGGCAACAATCGTTGCCACGTTATTGGAGAACTCAATGAATCCACCGTTAACGGCAATCCGGTCTTGTTCACCGTCATGCTTGAAACGAACCTCATCAACTTTCAACGTCGCAAGGACGGGAACGTGATTTGGCAAGATCCCCATCGGCGCATAGGACGTGGTCACAATCAGAAAGTCACCCTTCTGTTCATAGACCCGACCATCGGGAGTCACAATGCTAACGGATAAAACTGGTTTATCAGCCAATTAGAATTCCTCCCTAGTTGTTGGCGACGGCGTCATTCATTTCCTTGGCCTTAGCCACGACGTCTTCGACGCCACCACAGTTACGGAAGGCATCTTCTGGCAACTTGTCATACTTGCCTTCCAGAATCTGCTTGAATCCATCAATGGTATCTTCCAACTTCACGTACTTCCCTGGTAAACCAGAGAATTGGGAAGCCACAGTAAATGGTTGTGACAGGAAGAATTGAATCCGCCGTGCACGGTTAACAATCGTTTGTTCTTCTTCAGAAAGTTCATCCATCCCTAAGATCGAGATGATATCTTGCAATTCATGGTACCGTTGCAAAACGTGTTGAACTTCGGTTGCAACGTCATAGTGTTCTTGACCGATGATTTCAGGAGCCAAGGCAGTTGACGTTGAAGCCAGTGGGTCCACGGCTGGGTAAATCCCTTGTTGCGTCAAAGAACGTTCCAAGTTAGTCGTGGCATCCAAATGGGCGAAAGTCGTGGCAGGAGCAGGGTCGGTGTAGTCATCGGCAGGCACGTAAACGGCTTGGATCGAGGTAATCGACCCATTCTTCGTTGACGTGATCCGTTCTTGCAACTGACCCATTTCAGTAGCCAACGTTGGTTGGTAACCAACGGCTGAAGGAATCCGACCTAACAGGGCAGAAACTTCAGAACCGGCTTGCGTGAACCGGAAAATGTTATCGATAAATAACAGAACGTCTTGGCCCTTAACATCACGGAAGTATTCCGCAATTGTTAAACCAGTCAAGGCAACCCGCATCCGGGCACCAGGAGGTTCGTTCATTTGACCATAAACCATGGCCGTTTGCTTCAGAACGCCGGAGCCTTTCATTTCCCAATACATATCGTTACCTTCACGAGTCCGTTCACCAACACCGGTGAAGACGGAAATCCCGTTATGGCCTTGTGCAATGTTATGGATTAATTCTTGAATTAAAACGGTTTTACCAACACCGGCACCACCGAACAACCCAATCTTCCCACCACGAACGTAAGGTTCGAGTAAGTCAATAACCTTGATCCCAGTTTCTAGGATTTCGGTCGTAGGGTTCAATTCGCTATACTTTGGTGCGTCACGGTGAATTGGCATCCGTTGGGCATCAGGCCCAAATTCGGCACCACCGTCGATTGGATCGCCCAAAACGTTAAATACTCGACCTAAGGTGTCGTCACCAACGGGAACAGAAATGGAAGACTCTGTGTTTTCAACTTCCATGCCCCGGCGAAGACCATCAGTACCGTCCATGGCAATCGTCCGCATAACCCCGTCACCCAGTTCAAGGGCAACTTCGGTTACAAGGACAGTGCCATCATCACGCTTGATGTTTAAGGCGGTGTTGATGTCGGGTAATTTATCAGTTAATGGGAATTCAACGTCGACAACTGGTCCGATAACTTGAACAACTTTACCAGTACTCATTATTCGTTAATTCCTCCCGTCATTAATTCTTTAAGGCTTCTTGACCACCAGTAATTTCGGTGATTTCAGTCGTAATCGCTGCTTGCCGAGCCCGGTTGTAATGTAATTGCAGATCCGAGATCAGGTCGTCAGCGTTGTCAGTGGCTGACTGCATCGCATTGGAACTTGATGCATGTTCAGCAGTTTTGGCATCCAAAATAGCACCATAAACCAGACTCTCAGCGTATTGTGGCAGGATAGAATCCAAGACCTCCTGCGCTGAAGGTTCTGTTTCATAATCGTTGGCAAGATTGGACGTAGGCGTCTCACTAACAGCTTCACCCGCAAGTGTTTCACGGTCCACTGGCAATGTCTTTTCACCCCGGAATGACGACGTAATGCGGTTAACGAAATGGTTATAACAAACGTAGAGTTCGTCAAAGATTTCGTTATCAAACATCGTCGTCACAGTCTTTACAATCTCCCGGACTTCGTTAAACTCAGGAACATCACTAACACCACGATATTCATAAGCCACGTTAATGCCCCGGTTCTTGTAGAAGTCTGCACCGGTACCCCCAACAGCCAGAATCATATAGTCATCTGGGTTGGGTGTCTGCTTGTCAATGAATTCATTGGCTTCGCGCAAGACACTACTGTTATAACTCCCCACCATACCGCGGTCAGAAGTTATGACTAAATAAGCCGTTTTCTTAACTGGACGGTCTGCCTGTAACTTGTTTGAGGAATTATCAAACAGTTGAGACTGAGATAAGCGCATGACCACTGACTTGATCTTTGAGACGTACTCTTGATAGCCAGCCGTATGCTTCTGAATCTTGTTCAACTTCGCAGTCGACACCATGTGCATCGCGGCAGTGATCTGTCGGGTTGCCTTGGTTGACGAAATCCGATGTTGAACGTCATGGATAGATTCAGCCATTTTTTCTCACCATCCTTCCTTCAAGCAATTCTAGTTTTCTGCTGAATCATCGTCGTCCGCTTCAGCATTATGCTTGGTCGGTTGGAAAGTCTTATCAAACTCAGCAAGTGCGTCATCCAATGCATCGCCTTCTGGTAAGTTACCAGTCTTGGTGATTTCATCTTCAAGTGCCTTGTAAGACGTGTCCATAAACGCAAACAATTCGTTTTGGTAACGTAAAACGTCACTCACTTCGAGCTTGTCAAGGTGCCGGTGGGTCAAGGCGTAAAGAATGATAACTTCCTTGGCAACAGGTACCGATTCATGCAAGCCTTGCTTTAAGACTTCCACGGTCCGAGCACCACGGTCCAAACGGGCCTTGGTAGCGGCATCCAAGTCGGAACCGAATTGTGCGAATGATTCCAGTTCCCGATAAGCGGATAAGTCCAACCGCAAGGTCCCGGCAACCTTCTTCATGGCTTTGATTTGAGCATCCCCACCAACCCGAGAAACTGAAGTCCCGGCATCAATGGCTGGCCGAATCCCTGAATAGAAGGAATCACTATTCAAGAAGATTTGCCCGTCGGTGATGGAAATAACGTTGGTTGGAATATAAGCAGAAACGTCCCCAGCCTTAGTTTCGATAACTGGTAACGCGGTCATAGACCCGCCACCTAATTCATCGTTCAACTTGGCTGCCCGTTCGAGTAAACGAGAGTGGGTGTAGAAAATATCCCCAGGGTAAGCTTCACGGCCTGGTGGCCGCCGTAAGATCAAGGAAAGTTCACGATAAGCATCGGCTTGCTTGGTTAAATCATCATAGACGATTAACACGTGCTTGCCGTTCATCATGAATTCCTCACCCATGGCTGCACCGGCATATGGTGCGATGTACAGTAATGGTGCAGGTTCAGATGGTCCGGCACTGACGACAATGGTGTAATCCATGGCGCCAAACTTTTCCAAAGTGGAAACTTGTGACCGCACAGTTGAGTCCTTTTGACCAATTGCCACATAAATACAGATCATGTTCTGACCCTTTTGATTAATGATGGTATCGATCGCAATGGAACTCTTACCAGTCTTACGGTCACCGATAATCAACTCACGTTGACCTCGGCCAATTGGAACCAAGGCATCAATGGCTTTGATCCCGGTTTGTAGGGGTTCACTAACCCCTTGCCGTTCCATAACACCTGGTGCTTTATGTTCGATTGGTCGCGTTTTATCGGTCTTGATGTCCCCTTTACCGTCGATTGCTTGACCCAATGAGTTAACAACTCGGCCAATCAATTGATCACCAACGGGAACTTCCATGATTCGGCCAGTCCGTTTAACGGTGTCGCCTTCAGTGATTCCAGTGAAATCACCCAAGATAACGATACCAACGTCACTGGCTTCGAGGTTTTGGACCATCCCATAAACCCCGTTATCAAACAGTAACAATTCACCCTGAAGGGCATTGTCTAAACCGTGGGCACGGGCAATCCCGTCACCAACGTAAGTTACTGTACCAGTCTCCTCAACTGAGAGTTCATCTGTATAGTTTTCTAATTGTTGTTTAATTAGAGCACTGATTTCCTCAGCTTTAATGCTCATGAAAGTTTCACCTCTTTCTCCATAGAATCTAAGCTAAAAGTCGTTGCCGCAACTGGTTCATGCGGGTCTGGAGACTGCCATCATAGACAATCCCGGCAGACTTAACAATGGCTCCGCCCAGAATAGAAGCGTCGACTTGGCACCGCAAAATTGCTTTCTTGGCCCCAACGCGCTTGGCAAATGTCTGGCTGAGGACGTCGGCTTGGTTTCCAGCCAACGGAACAGCAGTCGTGACATCTGCATAGACAATTTGTTGCTTTTCATCATATAAAACTTGAAATTGCTCGATAATGGCGACCATGATGTCCATACGATCATAGTCAAAGACCATTTGAATTAAATTTTGGATATAAGGTGAAGCATCGCGCTTTAAATCAGCAACCATGGCTTCTCGTTTGTCCAATTCTAAACTAGCATTCGAAAGTACCGTACTCAAACTAGGATTGTCTTCGAAGATTCGCCGAAGCTGTTGAAGATCACTGTAACCGGAGTCTAACTGGTCCTTTTCGGCCAGGAGTTCAAACAATGCTTTGGCGTAACGCTTCGCTGCAGTTGTTCGATTAAGACTCATGTGGCTTCCCCAACCCTTCGATATAAGAATCGATCAATTCTTTTTGATCACTAGCATTCAATTCACGCTGAATTAGCTTGGAAGCAATCTCAATAGATAAATCCGCCACATCGTTCCGTGCACCAACCAAAGCGGCTTCCCGTTCTTGGGCAATGTCGTCCTTGGCTTTGGCCTTCAAGGCCTGTGCATCGGCTTCGGCTTTATTGATGATCTGACCCCGTTGTTCCTGTCCATCACTCTTCGCCGTGCTGACGATTTGTTGGGCTTCAACGCGGGAACCTTTTAGGGCTTCCTGACGTTGGTCTGCTAAATCAGCAGCTTCGGCCCGTGACTTCTCGGCGTGGTCAATATCATCGGAAATTTTATCCGACCGTTGTTGCATCATCTTCGTAATGGGACCCCAAGCGAAAATCTTGACGAGCCACATTAACAGAAGGAAGGTTACAACGTAAAAGATCGAATCACCGTTGTAGAGAGTTGCATCAATCACTAAATGTGAGAGCATCTATTGACACCTCCTTCATTGTCAACTTTTGCTGAATCCAAAGTAACCTGGAACATTACTTGTTCATCAACAACAGTGAGACAACGAAGCCCAGGATTGGCATAGCTTCAACTAACCCAACACCAATGAACATCGTGGTACGGAATTGACCGGCCATTTCAGGTTGACGAACCATACTTTCAAGGGTTTTAACGATAACGATCGCGTCACCGAATGCCCCTGCTAATGCTGCTGCCATCATAGTAAAACTTGCTGCTAATGCACCCATAATTAATATTTCCTCCTTGAATTTGGAATAGGCTTACTGCCTATTCACCTTCTAATTGTCGACCAATGTATACTGAAGATAGTGTTAAGAAAACATATGCTTGAATGGAGCCCAAGAAGACTGAGAGTCCTTGCCAAGCCATTTCAATTGGTACAGCCGCGATCAACGTAGGGATACCTTTTAGTTCAGCCAGAGACCAAACCATTTCCAGTAAAACTTCACCAGAGAAGATAATCCCGAAAATACGAAGACCGAGAGTCAGAAAACTTGAGACTTGTTCAAACAAGTTCGATGCTAAGAACATTGGCGATGGCTTAACAAAGCTTGCCAAGTACCCCTTGGTTCCCCATTTTTTGAGACCAGCATAATTAGCCAAAACAACTGTCATCATTGACATCGTCAACGTTACAATTGGATCAGATGTTGGACTTCGAACAATTGCAGAACCATTGATTGCAACGTTGAAGAATAAACCAAGTTGGTTTGAAAGAAAGAGAAACAGGAATAACGTGAATCCCCAAAGTCCAAATCCACTAACTTCCTTGGCTGGAATTGACCCTTTTAAGATACCATTGGTGAAGTCAATTAACCATTCGAGAAAGTTCTGGCCTTTTGAAGGCCGCATCGAAACATGTCGAGACGTAAAGAAGATAACTGCGAATGCCAGGATGAACACCACCAAACCTGACAACACATTAGCAGTACTAAATGTTAACTTCCAAATTTGAAAGGTTGAAACTGTACCACTTCCCACCTAATATCACCTCTTTTCAAAGACATTTTCGCCTGGTCCTTTCAACCTGTAATCATTTAAGACCATTGTTGCGAATTTTTGAGCGCAAGAAAGCGTGCTCAAACACAATAAAAATGATACCACCAAAATAGGTAAAAGACAAAGCCTATTTCCCTTTTTTCACGAAGAAAATCATTTCCTTTCATAGCTTTGCAAAAAGCGCTGTGAAAACAATGAGAACGCTTCCAGTCAGAGCCCATTAGACCGCCGATTTGGTCGCTTACTCATCATATTTTCATAAAAAGAACAAGCCTGACCGGGGACTCGGTCAGACTTGAAAATTAAGTTTACTTTGTCCCAAACAAACGGTCTCCCGCATCGCCTAATCCCGGAACAATGTAGCCATCTTCATTTAAATGATCATCCAAAGCAGCCGTGTAAATGTCAACGTCTGGATGGGCTTCTTGTAAGGCTTTAACGCCTTCTGGTGCTGATACTAAGCACACAAATTTCATATTGCTAGCCCCCCGCTTCTTCAAGGCATCGATTGCCATGATAGCAGAACCACCGGTAGCCAACATTGGGTCGACAACAAAAATCTGTCGTTGGTCAATGTCAGACGGCAACTTAACAAAGTATTCGTGGGGTTGTAAGGTCTTTTCGTCACGGTACATCCCAATATGACCCACCTTAGCGGCTGGAATCAGTTCTAGGATGCCATCGACCATTCCGATACCGGCACGCAGGATCGGCACAATGGCAACTTTCTTACCAGATAACTCCTTTGCCGTCATCTGACCCATTGGCGTCTCAATCTGCTTGTCTTGCAGTGGCATATCGCGTGAAACATCGTATGCCATCAGCGTCGAAATTTCGTTAACAACCTCGCGAAAACTACGAGTGCCGCAGTTTTTGTTCCGAATAATTGTTAACTTGTGTTGAATCAACGGGTGGTCAAGTACTTGAAACTTCCCCATGAATAAACGCTCCTTTGTGATTTCTTACAATTGTACCATTATCTAAGCCATTGCAACGGACTAATTTAAAATGAAAACGTTTTTTCGCTAATTAATCTAACGCACTCAGTGGATGAGCCGCGGTCAACGTTGCAACCTGTTCACGAACTTGGGCCAGAACTGCCTGGTCATCAGGATTCAAAACGGCCTTCACGATCAGTCGTGCCACCTCACGGCAGTCGTCTGGATTGAAGCCCCGCGTCGTGATAGCTGGCGTTCCTAACCGGATACCCGAGGTCTTGAATGGACTCAAGGTTTCATTAGGAATGGCTTCCTTGTTCGTTGTGATCATCACACTATCCAATAGTTCTTGTGCCTGTTTTCCATTGAGGTCGGTCGCGGAAAGATCCAAGGTCATCAGGTGATTGTCAGTTCCGCCAGAAACGACCCGGACCGTTGGCAGTTTGTTAAATTCATCGGCCATGGCGTGAGCATTATCGATGATGGCTTGGGCATAGTCCGTAAACTCTGGCTGAAGATCCTCAAAGAAGGCGGCAGCCTTCCCCGCAATCACGTGCTCCAGAGGACCCCCTTGGGTGCCTGGGAAGACGGCGGAGTTAATTCGCTTAGCATTCTCTGCCTGAGACAGGATGAGACCACCTCGTGGCCCACGAAGAGTCTTGTGTGTCGTTGTGGTGACCACGTCAGCAATTCCCACTGGCGATGGGTGCAGTCCCGCCGCCACTAAACCAGCAATGTGGGCCATATCTACCATCAGGTAGGCGCCAACCTCATCGGCAATATCTCTAAAGGCTTGGAAATCAATTGTGCGTGAATAAGCCGAAGCCCCGGCCACAATCAATTGTGGCTTCACTTTCAAGGCGAGGTCACGAATCATGTCGTAGTCAAGAAGTTCGGTCTCTGGATTCAAGCCATAGCTGTAAGCTTGGTAGAGCTTCCCGGAGAAGTTGACCTTGGCGCCGTGAGTCAAATGGCCCCCAGCATCCAGACACATCCCCAGGATGGTGTCCCCAGGCTTCAAAAAGGCCGCATAGACCGCCTGATTGGCTTGAGAACCGGAATGGGGTTGCACATTAGCGTACTCGGCGTTAAAGAGCTTCTTAGCCCGGTCAATTGCCAACTGTTCCACGACGTCAATGTACTGGGTTCCCCCGTAGTACCGTTTGCCTGGATAACCTTCGGCATACTTGTTGGTGAGAACGGAGCCTTGAGCCGTACGAACGGCCTGACTGACAATGTTTTCAGAGGCAATCAATTCAATCGTATCCTCTTGACGCTGTTCCTCATGCGCAATGGCGCCCCATAAAGCTGGATCCTGTTCTTTAAAATTCAATGGCGGTCCCTCCTGAACTGTAGTTGGTTTCATTTTACCAAACTTTCAGCTCTGGCGGGACCGCCTTGCTCATCAAACTTATAATAATTGATCTTTTGTGAAGTGAACCTGGCCCGCAGACTTATTGATCCGGTTCATATAAGCGGCTCCCAAACCTTCATCTGAGAAGCCTTGGGCTAAGATCCCCTTGACGGGTGACTCCAGGTCAAAATGCCGCAATCCGGCAAATAGCCGGTGGCTGGCACTTGGTAAGTCGCGACCCAGTGAGAAGAATTCGGCATTTTGGGGTAACGTTAAGCCACTCAAGGTGTGGTCGAGCGCCATGACCCCAATCGCGGCGTCCTGCTCGCCGGCCCACTTAAGAGCCGCCGCCCAGTCCGTCACGTGGTCGACAATGTAGACCTGAGCGTTGGGGGCATAATGCTTGTACTTCATCCCCGGCGCCTTAGGCACTTCGGTCGCACCAACCTTATGATGGGTGGAACGCACAGGACCAATCACCGCCTCGAGTTCTTCCTCAGTTACGGCTCCCGGACGCAAGATGGTCGGGACGTCGGTCGACATGTCCAAGACTGTCGATTCGACCCCCACTCTGGTTGGACCATCATCCAAGATACCTGCAATTTTACCATTCAAATCATGATAAACGTGCTTGGCTAAGGTTGGACTAGGCTTGCCCGAGGTGTTGGCAGATGGCCCGACTAACGGCACGCCAGCCGCTTTAATAAGGTCCAGCGTCACCTGATTATCCGGATTCCGAAAGGCCGCGGTGTTCAATCCCCCGGTCACAGCTGGTGATAACACCCCTGGTTGTAACTTGAAGATCAACGTCAGTGAACCCGGCCAAAAAGCCTTGATGAGGGCCTTAGCCTTATCTGATAAGGGTTCGGCATACTGTTCTACGGTCGCTTGACCCGTCACGTGGACAATCAATGGATTATCACTGGGACGTCCCTTGGCCAAATAGACTTGTTTCACAGCGGCTTCATTCGTGGCATCCGCGCCTAGACCATACACGGTCTCGGTAGGAAAGGCCACGAGTTGGCCTGCCTTGATGGCAGCGGCCGCTTCGCTAATTTGATTGGGTTTAAAAATCTTAGTTTCCATTCCGTCTCTTCTCTCCCATTCCCTAAAGTTAGAGCTGTACCCGAACCATTCGGTCTTGTCCGTTGATGTCTTGGCGAATCGTCACGGTTGCCGCGGGTAGTGCCGTCTCAAAGATAGCTCGTACCGCGGCTCCCTGGCGATAGCCAATCTCCGCAAAGAACTGACCGTTCGGCGTTAAATATTGAGCTAATGTCGCGGCAAATCGTTGGTAAAATGCCAGACCGTGGTCCGCCGCAAATAAGGCTTGGTCGGGCTCGAATCGTTTCACGCTGTCATCCATCACGGCCGTCTCAGACCGATCGATGTACGGTGGATTAGACACGATCACGTCAAACCGTTGGCCAGCCACTGGGGCCAATAGATCCCCCACTTCAAATTGAATGTCGGCATGTTGCGTCGTGGCATTCTCACGAGCCACCGCCACGGCCGCTGCCGAAATATCCGTAGCCGTCACCGTCCACTCGGGTCGCTCAGCCTTAAGCGTCACGGCAATGGCGCCGCTCCCAGTACCCACGTCTAAAACGTGTAAGTCGGAAGCGACAACATCGTCTAAGATCCAGGCCACCAACTCCTCCGTCTCTTGGCGGGGGATCAGGGTGGCTGACGTGACCCGAAAATCTCGTCCATAGAACGGGGCCTGTCCCAAAACATATTGGGCCGGTTCACCGGCCGCGATCCGGGCAATCTGTTTCTGATACGTCTCCCACTCGACACTCGGCATTAGCTCACGATAATGCTGGACCAACTGGGTGAATGACCACTGATGGCTCTCCAGTAACAGGTATTGTGCTGCAACCGAATCGGCCGACGTCACCTGTAACTGGTCCTCACCCCACCGCAATGCCGTCAGGTAAGTGTGGGCATTAGTCATTGTTCTTTAAGTTTTCCAATTTTGCTGCTTGGTCGGATAGGATCAGGGCGTCAATGATATCATCGAGTTCCCCGTTCATGATGCGGTCAAGCTTATTCAAGGTCAATCCAATCCGGTGATCGGTCACCCGGTTTTGTGGGTAGTTGTAGGTTCTGATCCGTTCGGACCGATCACCCGTCCCCACCGCGGACTTCCGTTCGGCATCGTAGGCGCTACGTTCCTGTTGCTTGTAGTAATCGTAGACCCGGGCCCGCAAAATCTGCATGGCCTTAGCCCGGTTTTGTTGTTGTGACCGTTCGTCTTGCATGGCCACGACGATCCCAGTTGGCAAGTGGGTCATTCGCACGGCCGAAGAGGTCTTGTTAATATGTTGACCCCCGGCACCGGAAGACCGGTAAACGTCGGTCCGAATATCCTTAGGATCGATGTCGATATCGACGTCTTCTTCCTCAGGCATGACCCCCACCGTCGCCGTACTGGTATGCACCCGACCGGCTGATTCAGTCGCGGGTACCCGCTGAACTCGGTGAGCACCGTTTTCAAACTTTAGCTTCGAATAAACCTTATCCCCAGTAATCATGAGGACAATTTCCTTGAATCCACCAACTTCGGTGGCATTCTCATCGACAACTTCAATCTTCCAACCTTGGCGTTCGGCGTACTTGGAGTACATGCTGAAGAGATCGGCCGCAAATAAACTGGCTTCATCCCCACCGGCTGCTCCGTGGATTTCCATGATGATGTTCTTATCATCGTTGGGATCCTTAGGCAGGAGCAACAGCTTGATATCTTCTTCCAACTGTTCCTTTTGCGCTTCCAGGTCCTTTAATTCGTCCTTAACCATGGTGGCCATGTCGTCGTCTAACTTTTCATACAACATGTCCTCGTCGTCCTTGATCTGCTGGGTGACATCTTCGAATTGATGATACTTGTCCACCGTTTCTCGTAACTCGCCTTCTTCTTTCGAAAGCTTCATGAAACGCTGGGTATCCGCAATGACAGCGGGGTCACTAATTAATTCATTTAGCTCGTCGTAGCGGTCAGCCACAGCTTGCAATTTGTCAAACATCTCGTCCATTCTCTACTTAACCTCGTTTCGTTATTTACCGATCTGATCTAAAGGTGGATTGAAATAATGCCGCCGACAAACGGGATAGTACGCTTCATTGCCCCCGATTTGGACCTGTTCGCCCTCGTAAACCGGTTGATTGTCGTGGAACCGCAGATTCATAATGGCCTTCTTGGCACAGAACCAACAGATGGTCTTCATTTCTTCAATTTTATCTGCATACAGTAACAGGTACTTGGATCCTTCAAACAGTTCGTTTCTAAAGTCATTCTTTAAGCCAAACGTCATGACGGGAATCTTTAACTCATCAACTACACGCGCCAGTTGCAACACGTGATCCTTGGTGAGAAACTGCGCCTCATCAATCAACACGCAGTTGGCATGTTCGTCGATTCGCTTAACCTCATCATATAAGTTCGTTTCCGAAAAAATTGGATGGGCTTCTCGCTTCAGCCCAATTCGACTGGCAATGTAACCAACCTGGTCTCTGGTGTCCAGGCCACTGGTCATGATGATGACCCGCTTGTGTTGCTCCTCGTAGTTATGTGCGACCTTTAGAATCTCGATCGTTTTCCCACTGTTCATTGCACCGTACCGAAAAAATAGCTGTGCCACGTTACTCCCACCTTTTTGACAGTTTCTATCTATTATAGCTGATTACACCTGAAAATTCGACCTTAGACGGCGCAAAATTTCCTTGCGATTTAACAAAGTTCAGGCCCGCTGCTCCCCTATTTACGGAAAAAATGCTAAAATGAATGTTTGAATATTAATGAAACGGCAATTTTAAAAAATTAGCGCGATTAAGGAGCGACAATTCATGTCATTGAGAAGCGGCTTTGCTACCTTTGCGGGGAGATCCTCTTATTGGTTTCTCCACACCTTCCTTCACGGGGGCAGTTCTCTCCCAGGAAAAATTACCCTAAAGCTCGACCCCAACATTCTGAAGTCACTGGGGGCCAACTACGACGTCATCGTCATCACCGGGACCAACGGAAAGACGTTGACCACGGCCCTCACCGTCTCCGTGTTGGGTCAGAAGTACCCCTCAATTCTGACGAACCCTACCGGTTCCAACATGGAACAAGGGATTGTCACGACCTTTCTGAATGCCAAGCGTCCCAAGACTGGCCGGCCTATCGCCGTCTTAGAAGTCGACGAGGCTAACGTGATCAAGGTCACCAAGTACATTCAACCGAAGGCTTTTGTCTTCACGAACATTTTCCGTGACCAGATGGACCGCTATGGCGAGATCTACACGACCTATCAGAAAATCTTAGATGGTGTGGCACTCGCACCCAACGCCACCATCATCGCCAACGGGGATTCACCGATCTTTAACTCTAAGGAACTCCCTAACCCCATTCAATACTATGGCTTTGACGACCAACCAGACGGTGACTTCAAGGCCAAGCCCAACACGGACGGGGTTCTCTGTCCCGTTTGTGAACACATCCTACACTATCATTCCTTAACCTACAGCAATCAAGGGAAGTATTTCTGTCCCAACTGTGGCTTTCACCGGCCAGAATTGACTTATCGCTTGACCAAGTTGGGCGAACAGACACCAACATCATCAACCTTTGACTTAGACGGCCATTCCTACACGATAGGGGTCGGCGGCACGTATAACATCTACAACGCCCTGGCAGCCTATGCCGTGGGTCGTTTCCTTGAGGTTTCACCCGATCAGATCTCTCAAGCCTTTACCGCTAACGAACGAGTCTTTGGTCGGCAAGAAGTCATCGATGTCGATGGCAAACAGGTCACAATTATCCTGGTCAAGAATCCTGTGGGATTAGACCAAGTCCTCCACATGATTGGCACAGATACCCATCAATTTTCACTGGTGGGCCTGCTCAACGCCAACTATGCCGATGGGATTGATACGAGTTGGATTTGGGATGGTGACTTTGAACAACTGGCCGATCTGGATATTCCCACCGTCATTACCGGTGGTGAACGCTACAAGGACATCACCTTCCGCCTCAAGGTAGCTGGAATTCCGGACAGCCGCCACATCGTGGAACCCGACCTGGAAAAGGTTGTGGAACAGATCAAGCAGGTCCCAACCGAACGGGTCTATGTTCTGGCCACCTACACGGCCATGTTACAGATGCGTAAGATTTTAGCTGCCAAGGGCTACATCAAGGAGGGATTGGGCGTATGACCTACGAATTAAACGTGGCTCACCTGTACGGTGACCTCATGAACACCTACGGCGACGTCGGGAATATTCTGGCGTTAAACTACTATGCCAAACAAATGGACGTCCATTTAAACGTTAAGGTAGTCAGCCTGGAAGAAGACTTCCATGCCGATGACTACGACCTCGCCTTCTTCGGAGGTGGCCAAGACTTCGAGCAGACCATCGTTTCCCAAGATATCCAAACCAAAAAAGCTGAACTGACTAAGTTCATCGAATCTGGCGGTCCCTTGTTGGCCATCTGCGGGGGCTTTCAACTCCTCGGCCACTACTACATTGGGGCTGATGGTGAAAAGTTGCCTGGGATCGGCGCCCTCGACCACTATACGTTGGCCCAGGACCACAACCGGTTCATTGGCAACATCGTCATCAAGAATCAAGAGACCGGTGAAACCTACCACGGTTTTGAAAACCATCAGGGTCGGACGTTCCTCGGAACCGACGAACGCCCCTTGGGTAATGTGGTCTCCGGCAAGGGCAATAACGGCGAGGATGGTACTGAAGGGGCGATCTACAAGAATGTTTACTGCTCCTACTTCCACGGCCCGATCTTGACCCGGAACGGTGATATCGCCAAACACCTCTTGGTTGCTGCTCTGAAACGAAAGTTCCCCACGGCTGACTTCAGCCAACAGGAAGCCTTACCGATTCCCGCAACCTTCTAAGTTTTAATTCAAATGCCGCCTCGAGAATATTTCTCGAAGCGGCATTTTTATGATCATTTTTATGAACGCGTCTTCTCAGCTAAGTAGGTGCCGATCACCGCGTTTCGCTGATCGAGATAGGGTTCATTCGGGGCCACGGGATGAACCCGGTTGGAAAGAAAGACCATCGCCTGATCGGCCACGGGATCCAAAACCAGATAGGTCCCCGTGAACCCGGAATGCCACAGCACCCGATGTGGCTGGGGCCAGGCGGCTGCGGTCAGCGCCCAGCCAAGGGATCGGCCAGCATGACCGGTGGGTGTCCAGTCCCGGAGTAAGTCATGAACCAGTGTCGGCGGCAATACCCCGGCCGCCGTCTCGGGATGCAGGTAGGCTTGGCAAAAGAGCACCAGGTCATCAACGGTGCTGAACAGACCAGCCGAACCACAGTGACGGCCTAACACCCAACCCTTGGGATCGTGAACAATGCCCCTGACTAGTCCCCGCCCGGGTTCAACCGCTGTCGGAATACACTGTCGCGGATCACTAGGCGTAAACGTACTGTGCCGCATTCCCAAGGGTTCCAACACCCGTTGGGTAATGGCCGCTTGGATGGGCATCCCTAGAATCTGTTCGATGATCCACCCCATAAAAATGTAATTCACATCGGCGTAAACCATCTTTTGATTAAATGTTGGTCCCACATGGAGCCCCAACAATCCCGTCTTCAAGGCATCAGCCGGTAGTTTGTTCCGGTTAGGAATGTACCCCGTAATTCCGGAGGTATGCGTCAACAAGTGACGCACCGTGACCCGCGAATCTCCCCATTCTGGTAGCCACCGGGTAATCGAATCTTCTAAACTAAGCCGACCCTGTGCCAGGAGTTGTAAGGTTACCGACAGGGTTCCCACGACTTTCGTCAGGGAGGCCACGTCGTATTGCATCCCTGGCCGTAATTCTTCAAGCTGAGGAACCAGTGCAGCCACCCCCATCTGACCGGTCTCGACCCGATCGCCGTCGATCAGGGCATAACTAACCCCCGGCACCACGTGTTCCGTGACGAGCCGTTGAAGGGCCGCCTTCGTTTGTGGATAACCCATCTTGCCACCTCCTGTTTCTTTCTCCCATTCTACCCATCTGCCGTCACCGAATGCAACGGTGTCTCCGATTGAAGGGTAGAACTTTACCAAATGCTTACCAAAAGGAGCGTGTGCCATAAGGTGGTTAGTCAATGGGTATTAACGTCGATCGACGTAGAATCCCGGTCTTGGATGGTTGGTCTATCGGCGTTAAGCGGAGTTGACTGCCTTTTGTCGCACGTTTCGACTGTAGACGCTCGCAGTCCAAAAAGGGAGTGAGACTTTTGTCTCACTCCCTTCATTTCAATTGACTAAATTAGGCTAGGTTGTTCCCAGTAAATTGACTGTTATACAAGTCGGCGTAGAATCCATTGGCAGCCAACAGACTGTCATGGTTACCCGTTTCAACGATGTGCCCATGATTCATGACCACAATGTTCTCGGCATTCTGAATCGTCGAGAGTCGGTGGGCCACCACGAAGCTGGTCCGGCCGGCTAACAACCGTTCCATGGCGTGTTGAATCAACATTTCAGTCCGCGTATCCACGGAACTCGTCGCTTCGTCCAGAATTAAAACATCTGGGTTCGCTACGAACGCCCGGGCAATGGTCAACAATTGACGTTGCCCTTGTGAGATGTTCGTTGCAGACTCATTCAAGATGGTGTCATACCCTTCCGGTAATTGGCGGATAAAGGTATCGGCGTGAGCAGCCTTGGCAGCGGCGTAAACGTCGTCTTCCGTGGCATTCTCACGACCATACTTGATGTTGTCGAAGATCGACCCGGTAAAGAGCCAGGTATCTTGGAGCACCATGGCAAAGTTCCGGCGAAGGTCCGATCGTTTGGCCGTCTGCGTATTCTGGCCCCGGTACTTGATTTGACCGGAGTTAACGTCGTAGAAACGTTCCAACAGGTTGATAATCGTGGTCTTTCCGGCCCCAGTAGGTCCGACAATGGCCACCATCTCACCCGGCTTGACCTTCAGATTGAAGTCCGCAATCAACGGATTCTCTTCGTTGTATTGGAAGGCAACGTCATCAAATTCGATCACACTGTCGCCAGCCGCGGTAGCCGTTGGCAAAGGTGTCGTTTCCGGTTCGGTCATCTCATCCTCATCCAGCACGGCGAAAACCCGTTCTGCGGAAGCAATTGTCGCTTGAATCGTATTGGTCAAGTTGGCCATCTGCGTGATCGGTTGTGAGAATTGGTTAGTATATTGCAGGAAGGCCTGCACGTTCCCCAAACTTACTTGACCATGCGCCACCTGAATCCCACCGATAACGGCGACAGCCAGGTAATCCAAGTTCTTTACAAAGTTCATCAATGGGAAGATCAGACTGGAGACAAATTGCGCCTTCCAGGCCGATTGATAATACTTCTTGTTATGTTCTTCAAATTGTTCCTGTGTGGCTTGTTCCCGGTTGAACGTCTTAACCACGGTATGGCCAGCATACGTTTCTTCAACCGTATTGTTTAACAGCCCCAGGTTCTTTTGTTGACCCGCGAAGAAGCGTTGTGACTTAGGGGCCACAATCATCACAACCACCAGACTCAGTGGCACGGAAAGTAAGGCCACTAAGGTTAGCCAACCACTAATTGTGAGCATCATGTATAAGACCCCAAAGAAGGTCAGAACACTCGTCACCAATTGTGACAGGGTTTGTTGTAAAGTTCCCCCGATGTTATCCATATCGTTGGCCATCCGGGACATCAAGTCCCCATTACTATGGGTGTCGTAATAACTGATTGGTAACCGTTGCATCTTGTGTTTCAGGTCACTCCGCAGTTGATAGACCACCTTTTGGGCGATCCAGTTCATGATAATCGACTGAATTACGTTAAAGATTGCCGCAACCCCGTACATAATTCCAACGACCAGTAAGATTTGACCAATCTTACCAAAGTCAACGGGGAAACCATGAATTGGTAGCCCCGCTTTCAGTTCAGCTTGGCCCTTCAGGACGCCCTTAAATAACTCAGTCGTCGCTTTCCCTAAGATCTTAGGGGTCTTAATCTGCAAAATAACCGCAACTGCGGCAAAGGCTAGGACAATGAAGATCCCAAGCAACCAGTGCTTCATATAGCGGAATAAGCGGAACGTCGTCTTCCAAAAACTTTGTGGCCGTTGTTTCATGGCCGATCCACGTCCATTACGCATCGACAACATCCCCCTTCCGCAATTGAGATTCGAGAATTTCTTGGTAAGTCTTGTTGGTTGCTTTCAGTTCATCGTGCGTGCCTTGACCCACGATTTGACCTTCATCGACCACTAAAATTAGGTCGGCATCAGCAACCGTTGAGACCCGTTGCGCCACGATGACGGTCACCCCGTCTTGAACCTGTTGATCCTTGCGTAATTCCTGTCGTAACAGGGAATCCGTCTTAAAGTCCAACGCGGAGAAGGAGTCATCAAAGATATAGACACTGGCGCGCTTCAGGATCGTCCGGGCAATGACGAGTCGTTGCCGTTGACCACCAGAGAAGTTCGCCCCATCCTGTTCGACAACGGCCTCGAGGCCGCCCTCTTCCTTGACGAAGTCGCTAGCTTGGGCAACGTCCAGGGCATGCCAAATTTGGTCATCCGTAGCATCAGCCATCCCGTAGGTCATGTTCTCTCGAATATCTCCGGAGAAGAGCACCGCCTTCTGTTGGGTAATTGAAACCACGTCATGGAGATCGTGTTGGCTAATTGCCGTTAGCGCGGTCCCGTTGACCCGAATCTGACCACTCTCCGGATCAAACAGCCGCGGAATCAGGTTAACCAGTGAGGACTTACCTGACCCGGTTCCCCCAATAATGGCGACCGTTTGGCCCGCTGTGGCACTGAAGTTCACGTCCTTTAGGGCGAGTTCCTCGGCCCCAGTATAGCGGAAGTTCACGTGGTCAAACTCCAGGCTCGACTTGCTGTCCTTCAAGCTAACGGGTTGATCGGCATCGTTAATCTTAGACTTCAGATCCATGACTTCGTTAATCCGTGCAGCTGAGGCTTGGGCCCGCGGCACGAAGACGAAGATCATCGAAACCATCATGAAACTAATCAGAATCTGCGTTGCGTACGTCATAAACGCCACTAAGTTCCCCACCGCCATCGTTTGGTTGGCAATCAATTGTCCCCCAAACCAGACGATTCCGATATTAGTTCCACTAATAATAAGTGTGATCACGGGGAACATCAGGGAAACAATCATGAAGACCTTAATCCCAGTCTTCGTGTAGTCCTGGTTAGCCTCTTCAAACCGATCTTGTTCAAATTGATCTTGGTTAAAGGCACGAATAACACGAACCCCCGTTAACCCTTCTCTAAAGGTTAAGTTAATGCGATCAATCTTCTTTTGTAAGCTCTTGAATAATGGCACGGCAAAATACATGATCGCACCGGTAAACACTGCCAATACAGGCAATGCCACCAGGAAAACCATGGTGAGTTGAGGACTCTTGACGTAAGCCAGAACCCCAGCACCAATCAACATAATGGGCGCCATTAACATCATCCGGAGCATTTGCACCATGACGTTTTGAATCTGAACCACGTCATTGGTGGTCCGGGTAATCAGAGAGGCATTCCCCACCGTTTCAAACTCTTCGGTTGAGGAGAACGTCACTTTCTTAAAGATCGACGATCTGATGCGTTGCCCCATCTTCTGCGACTGAGTTGCCGCAAAGTAAACGTTCCCCGCGGAACCCAGTACACCGATGAAGCTTAACAGTAACATTCGTCCACCGGTTGACCAGATATAACCGATATCATTTTGAGCAATCCCCTTATCGATAATATCAGAGGTCAGCGTGGGTAATGACAGATCACAGATAACTTGAACCACCATAAATGCCACTGCCAGGAATACCGCCCACCAGTCCAAATGTTTTCGGGCAAGTCGTATCATTGAATCTTGGCCTTCTTTCTTTAATTGACAATCGAGTAACTCTATAAACTACATATGCGATAATTATACTCGCCTGAAATCCGTTTGCAATACAGGATTTCGAAACAAACTAGACACTGGTAAAGCCCCAAATATTTGTTACAATGAAGACACCGAAGGGAGTAATCGAACCGTGGCGAGTAATTCAGATTCAATCTATAATGTCTTAACCTATATTCATCGGCACCCACAAAAGGTGACCTTCATTCCACAGGTCAATAGCAACGTTGTCGCCATTGGTGTCCCCGATTCCGTAACGGTATCGGACCCCGAAATCTACTTCCCCGCTAACCACCTCTTGGTTAGCCGGATGGATGACGACTTCCTGGCAAAGAACGGCGATCTCCTGGCCGACTTCTTTGAGCGCACTACTAGCTCCAAATTAGATTACCAAGAGGTCTGGATTACCACCGGCTACATCACTGCGGAAAAGACCTACCTCGTGGAACTCTCATTTGAATAGTAACCCGAAAAAAAGCCTCGGCAGTGCCGAAGCTTTTTGATTATCTGGCAAATTCTATAATTAATCCGAACAGAAATTAAAAAGCCCAAAGCAATCACTTACAATGGTAGTAGCTAATTCCAACCAATATAGGGAGTGATTACTTTGGGTACATCTACTTTATCACGTTTTCAACGTGGCGCACTAGCAC